>JAWXCB010000061.1:0-88497 GCA_034440455.1 Chitinophagales bacterium | reverse complement strand
GCGCGTACGCGCCAGTATAAATCGGTGTTGTTCGGCAAGGCGGGAACAATTTGAGACGCGGTGAGAATGGAAGTGTTGTCATAGGTTGTCGTGCTGAACGATAAAGTATCGCTCACCTGCAAGTGATAGGCAACGGCATTGGTCGTGATATTCCACTCAAAGCTGACTGTTTGCGGAAGAAACACAGCGCCCTGTATGGGATAAATAAGTGTTGGAACTGCCGTTTGGCTATAAGCCGAAGGTAGAAGAAGCAGCCCGAAAAGGGCAGCGGCAAGGGTTTTGAGCATGTTAGACATCATCGGTTGAGATTGAGGTTGTCTATCTACACGTGTTTTCGTTTTTCAGCCTTCTAAGAATCACTCTACGATGAATTACTTAAAGCTATGCAATAAAAATCGTTCGTAAATTTTTCATAGCCATTGCTGTTTGGCGGCTAAAAAACGACTAAACACTCGGTGGGTATACGTAAGCCGATAAGGGGAAGTTGTTGGATAATTAAAGATAACAACTTTGCGGGAGGTAATTTAATTCCCAAAGAAATCAAAAGAAGCTGTCAGGAATCCGGGGTATAGCACCGATAATGTGTCATGCCGGACTTGTTCCGGCATCCCCTTATGCTTGCAATCTACAGGGGATTCCGGCATAAAGCCGGAATGACAACTAAGCTATTTGTCCTACAATCGGAATCTGCGCAACATCGAATCCCCGAATCATTTCATTAATATTGCGTTCAATCAACAACACCTGAAATGGCACAGGTAGAACAACCCTCCTTTACAGAAAAACTGCGTGAATTTTATCTGAAGATTAAATACCGCTACAACTACCATGAGTATTATGCAAAGCTCATGAAGGTACGCACACAGAACGACCCGAAGAACGCAATAGGTGGCTTGTGGGATGAAATGGGCAAACTGCAATTCAACTATTTACTGAAGCATGGACTGCAACCCGAAAGCAGGCTGCTTGATTTTGGTTGCGGTGCGTTGCGTGGCGGGCTGCATTACATCCGGTATCTGAATGCAGGCAATTACGAAGGCATTGATATCAGCGAAGACATCCTGAAGGAAGGAAGGAAATTTCTCAAAGAGGCAAACCTTGAAACAAAAAATCCCGCATTGCATTTGGTGAACGACCTTTCCTTTGATTGTGTGAACGGGAAAACATTTGATTTCATCATTGCACAAAGCGTTTTGTCGCACATGCCGCTGAAGGAAATTGAAACAAGTTTTTCCAACATCAAAAAAGTGATGAAGACGACAACGATTTATTTCGCCACCTTTCATGACGGGGGCGATAAAACATTCGTGAAGGAGTTTCAGGATTTTTATTTTCCTTTTGCTGATTTGCAAAATGCAGGAAAAAGAAGCGAATTGAAAATCGAGTTGATGAATGATTACCCGCATCCGCGCAACCAGCGCATGATGAAGATTACTCTTCAGTAACCAAACTCCAAACTTCAGGGGATGGAGGAACGAGTCCGTCAGGACACTTCAAACCTCAAACTTCAAACTCATTTGGTTTATTTTGCAGTCCCGTGCGCGTAGAAATATCAAAAAGAAAAACCTGGCAGCTTATCACCGCAAAAGATGTTGCGGAGTTGTTGCATTACCGTGATTTGCTCTACATGATGGTGAAGCGCGATGTGACTATTATCTATAAGCAGACAGTGCTGGGGTTTGCATGGGCAATCATCAAGCCGGTGGTGCAAATGGTGATTTTCACTATCATCTTCGGAAAGTTTGCAGGTATGCAAAATCAGATTGATGGAAATATCCCTTACGCGCTGTTTTCCTTCGTTGCATTAGTGCCATGGACGTACTTTTCTTCCGCGCTCTCCAATGCTACAAACAGCTTAGTGAGCGGGCAGGTGTTTATCACAAAAGTGTATTTCCCGCGCGTGATTATTCCGCTCACGCCTGTCATTTCCAAGCTGGTGGATTTTTCCATCGCGTTTGTCATTATGCTGGTGATGATGTTTTACTATGGCATTGCGCCCACTCCTTTAGTTGTTGTTATTCCTTTGTTAGTAGTTATCATGGTGATGGCTTCATTAGGCATGGGGTTGTGGCTGTCAGCGCTTTCCATTCAATACCGCGACATCAACCAGATGATGGCGTTCCTCGTGCAATTGCTCATGTATCTTGCGCCTGTAATTTGGCCTATCACCCTGCTCCCGGAGAAATACAGATTAGTTTACGGTCTCTATCCGATGGTGGGAGTAATCGAAGGATTCAGAGCCTGCCTGTTAGGCACGAGTAGGATTCCGTGGGATTTAATTGGCATGGGAAGCATCACGGCAGTTGTGCTGTTGTTTACAGGATTAGTTTATTTCAGAAATAAAGAAAAGATTTTTGCCGATGTGGCATAAAGCGATTGCAACGCGGGATGGCTTCTCCCCTTTTAGGGGAGAGAAAGAGGGGTATTCATCTGACAATAGAAGATTTTCTAAAAAAAATTACCCCTTTGTATTTTCCGCCTTAGGCGGAGAAACGCCCACAAACAATAGCTGCTCGTTCGTGGATTTCCTAAACTGCACTTTAAAGTAAGTATGTCAAAAAATGTAATCAGCGTAAAAGGGCTTTCTAAACGCTATCGCATAGGAGTGAAGGATGAATCGAATGACACGCTCACGGGTGCAGTAAAAGATTTTCTTACTTCCCCGATTAAGCGATTCCGAAACTTAAACAACCTCGCGTCTTTTAAGGATAAAGAAGAAACGGATGTGATTTGGGCGGTGAAAGATGTGTCGTTTGATGTGAATGACGGGGAAGTGTTGGGCATCATTGGCAAGAATGGCGCGGGGAAAAGCACGCTGCTGAAAATACTTTCACGCATTACAGAGCCTACGGATGGCAAAATTGAAATAGAAGGGCGCGTATCCAGCCTGCTCGAAGTAGGCACCGGCTTTCACCCGGAACTAACCGGGCGCGAAAATGTCTATCTCAACGGAACTATCCTCGGTATGAAGAAAAAAGAGATTGACAGGAAGTTTGATGAGATTGTCGGTTTTTCAGAAGTGGAAAAATTTATTGATACGCCTGTGAAGCGCTACTCCAGCGGAATGAAAGTGCGGCTGGGATTTGCAGTGGCAGCGCACTTAGACCCCGAAGTGCTGATTATAGATGAAGTGCTTGCGGTGGGCGATGCTGATTTTCAGAAACGCTGTCTCGGAAAAATGAAAGACGTGGCAGATGAAGGCAGAACAGTGATTTTTGTGAGCCACAACTTGCCGTTGGTGAAAGGCTTATGTCCGAGAAGCATTTTAATGCGCAACGGGCAAATCATGTTTGACGGAAATTCAGAAGATGCAATTACCAATTACTTGAGCGTAGCAGGGCATGTTGAAAAGACAAACCATATTCAGATTAATGAAAACGGTTTCACAGGTGAAATTGTAATCGAGAATGCTTCTTTTGCAGATAAGAATGTGCTGCGTATCGGTGATGATTTGCTGGTGAAAGTTACAGTCACCACGCCCCGCGACATTCGCAATCTCGCCTGCGGCATCGGCATTCACCGCAATCAGCAATGTATTACCAAACTGCATACATTTTATCAATTGGATAAAGTCATTAACCTGAAAAAAGGAGAAACAATTACATACGAGATTCTTTGGAAAAACAACAACCTTGTCGCGGGCTTATATCAATTAGAACTCGGAGTCTTAACAGGCAATGACGGTCTGCTCAATATCCGCGATATGTTTTCCTTTGAATTAGTGCCGCATGATTTTTACGGCAACGGGCAATTGCCAAAGCTGCACATGGGTTTTTATTTGTCGGAGGCAGATTGGAATTATAAAATCACGTCCTGATGGCAGAGGCTCGTTTCAGCAAGCCGCCCATCATCATTTCAGGCGCGCATGGAGGCGGCACTTCTTACATCACGAAGTTGCTCCGGTTCTGCGGTTTCTTTGCGGGAAAAGACAGCGGCAAGCTGGCTGCAAGAAAATATCACGAGTCAAAAGTTTTCAACGATTACAGCAGGCAATTAGGTACAAAGTTCGGTGACGAACATATCATGAAGCAAGAAGTTTTAGAAGCCATTGATTTGGAATTGAAAAACAATCTTGAATATTGGGTAGCGCAAACGAAGAATGAATTGCCGCGCATTTTTGAGAATTATGGCGCGCCCAATGAGCAGCACCCATGGACTGCAAAAGGATATTTGTTGTATCATTTCGGCTGGCTCAACCGCGCAAAACCTTATGGATGGAAAGGCTACGTGCTGGACTTGTTCGGCAAGCGCTATGCATCTCAGCCGTGGGGTTGGAAAGACCCGCGCAACAGCGTGCTGATTCCCGTTTGGAAACATGTGTTTGAAAAACCGCGATTTCTGGTGATTCGCAAAACAAGAGAGGGAAAGGTTCCCAAGTCAACATCAGGGAATTGGTTTGAAAATAAAGCAAACGAGTTTCTGTTGGACTATTATCAAAATCCACCCGGACTAACCGAACATGATGATTATCTCATTGTGCAGTTTGAAGATATAGTGAGTTCCGTTGAAGCATTCAATGCGTTGCTGAAATGGATTGGGTTGGAAACTATTTCGGGCAATGATTTTATACATTTGAAACGCCTCACCGATTTTGAAAACTAATCTTAGCGCAATACCAGAATGAAAATTTGCTTCATATCCACGATGCCTGCAAGCAGGTGGGGCGGCAGTGAAGAACTGTGGGCTGCGGCTGCGCGCTATGCGTTGGAGCAAAAACATGAAGTATTCATTTCAGCGCCATCAGGCGCTGGAGCAATTCATAAAGAGCTGATCGCATTAAAAAATAAAGGCGCAGCGCTCAATATCAGAGAGGAACGCGATAAAAGCAACCGGATAGAAAAAGCAGTTTACAAAGCAAAGAGAATGCTCAACAATATCCCTCAGATGCCTTCTTTTTATTATGAATTTTCCAGTGCTGTCAAAAATTTCAATCCCGATTTTATCTGCGTAAATCAGGGAGGCGTGTTCAATGTTGTTGAACATTATGAAGTGGTGTGGTTGCTGAAAAACAGCGGAAAACCTTATTTTCTCATCGGGCAATCGAATCTTGAGCACAAGGTTTATCCCTATAAATATCTTCAGCGCATCAGGGAAATTTACAAGGCAGCGCGAAAAGTTTATTTCATTTCACACCGCAATCTGGATGTTGCAAAAAGACAATTGGCAACTGCTGATTTTAAAAATTACCAAGTTGTGAAAAATCCGTGCAGAATAGAAAACAGGCGTATCCTTGACTATCCGGCTGATGCAGCGCTGCATTTTGCCGTGGTAGGCAGATTGGAATGCAGAAATAAAGGGCTTGATATTTTATTTCAAGTATTGTCAGCCCAGAGCTGGCAAAACAGAGATTGGATTTTAAATATTTACGGCACCGGTGATGATTTGGATTATCTCCGGGATTTGGCGGCTTATTTTGGAATCAACGACAATGTGAAGTTTCACGGATGGGCAAGCGATGTGAGCGAGATCTGGAAAACGAATCACATGTTGCTAATGCCTTCTATTGAAGAGGGCACACCGCTGGCGTTGATTGAGGCAATGGCTTATGGCAGAACTGCTGTCGTTACCGATGTAGGCGGTAATGCGGAACTCATCTGCGAAGGTGAAAATGGTTTTGTTGCAGAAGCGGCAACAGCAATATTGTTTAGTGCTGCTTTGGAAAGAGCCTGGGATAAAAGAGGAGCATGGAAAGAATTTGGAGCAAAAGCGCACGAATCTGTCGAAGCGTATATTGACCCGCAGCCCGGAAAGCCGCTATTGGAAAGTATGTTAGATTCAATTCAATAGCCTGATGGAAACACCATTAGTGAGCGTATTGATGTCGGTTTACAACGGGGAGAAATATTTGCAGGAAGCGATGGACAGTGTGCTGAATCAAACTTACAAGAACATTGAATTTCTCATCATTAATGATGCGTCAACAGACAGCAGTGCAGGTATTATTCAATCTTACAAAGACGACAGAATTCGCTTTTTTAGCAACGAGGAAAATATCAAACTCACCGCTTCATTGAACAGAGGCATTGATTTAGCAAAGGGAAAATATATCGCCCGCATGGATGCGGACGATGTCAGTTTGCCGGAACGAATCGAGAAACAGGTTGCATTTATGGAGCAACATTCTGAAGTAGGATTATGCGGCACATTCGTGCAAAACATTGGAACGAATGACGACTATGTGCCGCCTTACAAGACCACGCATGACGAGATCAAATTCAAGTTGTTTTTTGAAACCCACTTTCCGCATCCGGCTGCTATGCTGCGAAAATCAGTGCTGGACGAACACAATTTAAAATACGATACAGTTAATAAAGTCGCGCAGGATTATGAGCTATGGAATAAAATGGTGAATTACTGTGAGGTTACTATCCTTCCTGAGCCGTTGGTAAAAAAAAGAACGCATTCTGAGATGACATCTATCAAAGCAACGCAAGAGCAATTGCAGGTAGTGAAAAATATTCATAGGGAATTAATGATGAAATTGGGCGCTGTGCCCTCTGAAAAAGAGTTGGATGTTTATGAAAATTATTTTAAAGGCAGCGCGCCTAAAACAAAAGAAGAACTGTTTGCTTTGCTGGATTTGTTTGACAAACTGATTGCAGGCAATGCAAAAGCTAAAATCTATCGCAGCGATTTGTTTGATAGATTTTTTGCAGAAAAATATTGGATGCTCTGCACAACATCAAGCGGTTTTGGGATGGAGGTTTACAGAAAGTATAAGCAGTCGGTTGCAAGAAATTATTTTGACATGGGAAGCATGGCGCGAAAAAAGTTTTTCATAAAGTCGTTCGTGAGGTATAAAAACGATATTTAAACAAGAAATCAGGCATGTGCGGAATAGCAGGCATTATTAAAGCGAATTACTCCGAACGGGAAGCCGGCTTCGTTCATGCCATGTGCAAAAAGCTGCATCATCGCGGTCCCGATGCATCAGGCGTGAAGCAGCTTCCCGGAGCTATTCTCGGGCATACGCGCCTTTCCATTATTGATCTTTCGAGCAATGGAGCGCAGCCGATGTCCACTTTAGACGGACGCTATCATATCACTTACAACGGAGAGATTTACAACTTTCCGGAAATCAAAACAGAGCTGCTGAAAAAAAATATTCGCTTTTTCAGCAACTCAGATACTGAAGTTTTGTTGCAGGCATATATTCATTACGGAGCAGATTGCCTTCATCTGCTGAATGGAATGTTTGCCTTCGCGATTTGGGATAATGAAACCCGAAAATGTTTTATCGCCCGTGACAGGTTCGGCAAAAAGCCTTTTTATTATCATTATGCGAAAGACGAGTTTTCTTTTGCATCTGAAGTCCCCGCGCTGTTAGAAAACAAACAAATTCCGCAGGTGATTTCACAAGAGGCGCTCAATTGCTATCTCGCGCTTGGTTATATTTTAGCACCTCTCAGCATTTACGAACACATAAAAAAATTAGAAGCCGGACATTATTTGATTCTTGAAAACGAGAAAATTTCAAAACACCGTTATTGGAATTTCGCAGAAAAATTTCTTCCAAAAAACAAACAATCTCCGGAAACGATTCAGCGGGAAATCATTCATCTGCTCACAAAAGCGGTGGAGCGAAGGCTGATTAGCGATGTGCCTGTTGGGGCATTTTTGAGTGGTGGCGTTGATTCCAGTTCCATCGTTGCGCTGATGAAAAAATTCAAGAAGAATGAGTTGCACACGTTCAGCGTAGGTTTTGAGCACGAGCATTACAACGAACTGGATGACGCGACTAAAACTGCAAATCTGCTCGGCACGATTCATCACGGGCTGACGATTGGCGATGAAAATATTCAAGCCAAAATCATCGAAGCATTGAGCGCATACCACGAACCGTTTGCCGACAACTCACTGATTCCGATGGTGGAGGTTTCAAGGCTTGCTTCGCAATATGTGAAAGTGGTGTTATCGGGCGATGGCGCTGATGAAATGTTTGGCGGATATGAAACATACAAAGCCGATAAGTATTACAACTACTTCAGGTGGATGCCGGGTAGCGTAAAGAAAATGCTGAGTTCTGAAAATCTGCCCAATTATTTTTCATCAAAAAAGAAAATCAATTTAGGCTACAAAGCGAAGCAGTTTTTTTACGGCACGCGCTTCGACTACCGGAAGGCGCATTATGCGTGGCGATTGCATTTTCGCCCGGAAGAGCGTGTGCAAATCATGGGCGCTCAATATAAAGAGTTGGTTTACGATACCGACCCGTTCAAGACTTTTTCAAAATATTATGACGAAGTGAAAGGGTTGGAACAATTAGACCAGCATCTCTATGTTGATTGCATGACTTGGCTGCCTGATGATATTCTTGTGAAAGTTGACCGCGCCTCCATGCACAGCAGTATTGAAGCGCGCGCGCCCTACCTTGACTATGATTTGATTTGTTATGCGGCTGCATTACCCGCTGAATTCAAATTGAATGGATTTAAAACAAAATTCATTTTGAAAGAAGCGCTGAAAGAAATTCTTCCCGCTTTTGTCTTGCAAAAGAAGAAGAGCGGATTTAATGCCCCCTTTGGATTGTGGCTGCACAGCGAAAATGGAGATGAGTTTAAAGCTTTTAATAGATTTGCCCTTAAACACACAATAAGTGACAAAACAAGTCAAGCAGTCTGAGTGGAGCGAGCAATGGAAATTGCTTCAGGATGATGAGCTTTTTCTTTTTCAGGATTGGATTTTACCAAATACGTTGGAGGACTTCAAGGGAAAAACCGTGTTGGAGTGCGGCTGCGGAGGCGGGCAACACACCTCGTTCGTAGCGCCCGTTGCTCAATCCATCACTTCGGTAGATTTGAATACCACCGACATTGCAAAGGAAAGGAATAAGAAATTCAACAACATTGAGTTTGTTGAAGAGGATATTGCAAACATGAACTTGGAAAAGCAATTTGATATTGTTTTCTCCATTGGCGTGGTGCATCACACGAATAGCCCCGACAAAACGATTCAGAACATGAAGCGGCATGTGAAGCCGGGCGGGAAAATGATTGTGTGGGTGTATTCAAAAGAAGGGAATGAACTTGTTGACAAAATTGTTGAGCCCCTGCGCAAGCGGTTTCTCACAAAGATGTCAAGACCATCATTACTCACGTTATCGAATATTATCACCGCATTGATGTATTTGCCAATCTATACGATTTATTTACTTCCGCTCAAAGCATTGCCGTTTTATGAATATTTTCAAAATTTCAGGAAACTGTCTTTTTACAGAAACGCGCTGAATGTGTTTGATAAATTGAATGCACCCCAGGTAGATTTTATTTCTAAAGAAAGAATTGTTTCGTGGTTCAATCCCGATGAATTTAAGGATATTAGCATCACGCCTTACAAAGGTGTGAGTTGGAGTGGCAGCGGAATTAAAAAATAATTATCAATAGGTTCATGAATAGCGCTGAAAATTCTAAAGAGAATGTTTTTTACAACTCCGAGTGGCTTGGAAACGAATGGGCGGAAATGATTGAAAACTCGCCTGCCCCGCGGCATCGCAGGCGCATTATTAAGCAACTTGCTAAAGAAAGTTCTTTTCAAATCAATACCATGCTGGATGTGGGTTGCGGCAGCGGGATTTTAATCAAAGAATTGAAAGAGCTGCTTGGGGCTAAAGTACAATTCTCGGGTTGTGATATTTCTGCAAGCGCTATCAATATCAACAAGCAGAAATATCACGATGTGCAATGGTTTGTGTCTGACTTGGATGAGCAGGAACTCAACCGGCAAGCAGACCTTGTAGTGTGTTCGGAAGTGCTGGAACATGTGCGCGACTGGGAGCAGTCGTTGGATAAACTTATCAAAGCAGCAAATAAAAGACTTATCATCACCGTGCCTTCGGGGAAGTTGTTTGAGATTGATAAAAAAGTGGGGCACTATCGCCATTTCAATCGCGCAATGCTTGATAAAGCATTGGGGAAATACCAAAACATCCGCTACAAACTTTTTTTTTGGGGAATGCCTTTTCATACGTTGTATAAGCACGCTATTAATTTTTTCCTGAAAAAACATACTCGGGTTTTGCGCAAAGCAAGTACAGCGCAAAGCAGGAAATGCTGTCAGATATTTTATACAATCTGTTTTTTCTAAACCTCAAAACCCGATTTGAAGCGAATCAATTGTTCTTAATCATTGACAAACATGAAAGATGAAGTCTTGTTTGTTTCCGGGGAGCAGATGTCGGGCGCGGTAAATTACACGCGTTGGATGTATGAGCAGTTTGCGCCTTACCTGCATGGCGATATGCTGGAAGTAGGATGCGGAGTTGGTTCGTTTACGAAAGTTATTACTGAGAACGCAAACTGCAACTCTCTTTACAGCATTGATATTTCGGAGTCGGCTATCAATTTCGTTAAGAATCAAAATCTGAAAAGAGCAGTAAAATTTGAATGTATTGATTTGCTGAACGTATCGGGCGCGTATGATTTCATTCTTTGCATGAATGTGATGGAGCATGTGCAAGACCACAACGCCTTTTTCAGTAAACTCATCTCGCTGCTTAAGCCTGGAGGGAATTTATTCTTGCTTGTCCCTTCTCATCAATTTCTCTACTCTGACTTTGACCGCGCAGCTGGACACTTTAAGCGCTATGCAAAAGCTGATTTGGAGTCCCTTCCTATCGGCAACAGTAAAATGCTTGAACGATATTATTTCAATCCGATAGGCGCGTTAGGCTATTGGTTTGTGTACAAAATCATGAAAAAAAATCCGCAGGAAAAGCCCGGTGAAATTGATGTGTTCGACAAATATGTAGTTCCAATCAGCAAACTCCTTTTTCCGAAGGGTGCGCCTGTGGGGATTTCTTTAATCGCAGTATTTCAAAAAAATAAGGAATGATTTCAATCGTAATACCGGCTTACAACGAAGATCGCGAAATTGCCATTACCATTCATGCGTGCAAAAACGTGCTGGAAGGATTGGGCTTGACGACCGGAGAAGTAATAGTGGTGGATGATTGCAGTAAGGATAATACTGCACGGTTAGCGGAAGAAAATGGAGCTATTGTTGTGCGGCATCCTCATAACATCGGTTATGGTCGCTCGCTGAAAGACGGGATACAGAAAGCGAAAAACGATATTATTTGCATCACCGATGCGGATGGCACGTATCCGATTGATAAAATCCCCCAATTGTATGAGGAATATCAGAAAGGGTTTGATATGGTGGTGGGCGCCCGACAAGGCAAGTTTTATATTGAATCTACAAAGAAGAGTATCCTCCGGTTTATTCTAAAGAAATTGGTAGAATTCACTGCGGGAAGAAGTATTCCTGACATTAATTCCGGATTGAGGATGTTTTCGAAGAAGACAGTAGTTCCTTATTTCGGCACACTAAGCAACACTTTCAGTTTTACAACTTCGGTAACGCTTGCATACATGATGACAGGGAAATTTGTGAAGTATATTCCAATTGATTATTACAAGCGCACAGGAAAAACGAATGTGAAACTGGTGAATGATTCACTGCGCACCCTGCAATTTATTGTTGAAGCTATTTTATTCTATAATCCGATAAAAATTTTCCTGGTTTTTTGCGGTGTGCTGATTTTTCTTGGCATGTTCAGCTTGGCTGTTGCATTTTTTTTAAAAATTTCTTTATTCTATTTTCTAGGAATCGGCTGTCTTTTGTTATCCATTCTCATGTTCGGACTGGGGCTGATAGCCACGCTTTTAAAGCAAATTCTTCAGAAACAAAATCACGCATAAGTTGATTTCGGAAAATTCTAAAGGCGATGGTGTGCTAAAATACATTACGAAATACAGCCTGTCTATATCTTTCATAGCGATAGCCGGTTGCTTTTTCGTTTCTAGATTTCCCTTCTTTGCATATTTCCCGTTTCCCGGAGGTTTTTCAACCTCTGATACATTGGATTATTTCAAGGTTGCTTTAGAGATACAAGAGGGAAAAGTTCCCTTCTTCGATGTTCGAACTCCGGGTTATCCGCTTTTTTTATTTGTTATTGAGTTATTCAGCAATAAAGTGATGAGTATCATTCTGGTTCAGAATATCATCACACTTTTGACCGCCTGCTTTTTTACTTATGCGGTGCACTCATCATACAAGAAACTGACATACGCTGCAACTGCTGTTGTGATATTTTATTTTATGATGAATCACAGCATAGAAGAAGACTCCACCCTTTTAACAAATTCCTTATACACCAATCTTCTGATTTTATTTGTAGGAGGCTTGATTGTTTGTTTGAACAAGAATAGATATTGGGTGCTTCTCTCTGTTTGTTTTGGCGCTATTATTTATGTGAGACCTTCCGGTCTTTTTCTTGTACCTATTGTTATCCTCATTTTAATCTTTTTGTTCAGGTCAGGAGAATATAAATATGCCTGGTTAAAACTCCTGATTCCCGGAGGGGTCATGTTATTTTCCCTTTCAGTCTATAATTTATTTACAATAGGTAAGTTTTCTGTTTCTCCCTGGGGCGGAATGAATGTGATTGGTGTCGTGGTCACTTTTGTAAGCAATGATCCTTCTTATTCTGAATGTGAAAACAAGGCAATAGATTACATGAGAGCGAATGTTTCGGAAGAAGACAAGCGAAATCTGGAAATGAGTTCTGACATGGGGATTCACCACGAGATCTACTTTATTAACTACTACAATATAATTCCATTCTACAAAAATCTGGTAAAGTTCTGCGGCTATTCCGGTTATGTGGAGGCATTACCAAGTATCAAGAAAATCAGTTTTGATTCAATTAAAAAAAACCCAGCGAAGTATTTAAAGTTCGTCACCACGAATCTTTATTACTATATCGTGCATGGCAATTTAGATGAGCATCAATTGTTTTATTATTCAGAACCTGCAAGAAGATATGAAACCATCTTCAGTCATAATTACCCTAAACCGGACCGCTTATGGATTTATGCGTTAGATTCAGTGCCTTTGCAATTAATAAAATATACCTACAAAGAATTTTATGACGCGCACGATGACTTAAGTTTTAAAGAACGCTATCAAGCGCTCATCAACAACCCGCTTTTTAAGTTGTATGATATTTACACCCTAAAAATCAATAGGGTTTTTCTAAGGAATTGGTTTTGGCCTTTATCCCTCATTGCTTTGTTCTTTATCAGCGGCATCAAACTACTTATCTCTGGCTTAAAAGATAAAGAAGCTCTCTTGATTTTTGTTATCTGCAACGTGAATATATGCTCCGCAATAGTGGTAAGTTTGGTTGAGGTGAGTTTTTATCATTATACGTACATGACGGAGTTTACTTATTATATGGCGGTAGCCTTATCACCGCTTCTTTTTACTAAAAAATTATTTCCTTTTCTGTTTTCTGATGTGGACTAAAAACAAAAGCCGGATGCGCCTTTCAAAAAAATAACTATTTCTACATTTTAGGCTTATAAACATCCAATTCCCACTTTTGCATTGTGTGGGGCAAGCACAGGGTTATTGTTTTTTCAAGTTTGTAGTTCTCGCTAAGGATGCCTTTTCTTACAAATCTCTCATAGCCTCTGGCAAAAATGATGAGATCGAAATTATGTTGTTGTACGTCTTTGGTAATCTCATTTTTCAAGTCGTCATATAACCTCTTTCTTTTTTCTTCATTATTATAGAAAAAAGATGTTATATTGTTGTCGTCTCCGGTATAGAAATATTCAGTAAGTCCTGAATCATAAATCTGTTTATTATTTCGCAGTAAAGTGACGGAAAGCACCGGTGAAGACAGTATATGTTTATGTTCTTTCGTCAGGCTTTCCAATTCATTCCACTCTTTTTCATTCTCACAATTAAATCCCGGTAAAAAAGCAAACCCGGAATAGATATTAAGCGATAGAAAAATGAATAAGGGTATCTTGTAAAAAAGTGAATTTCTCAAAGAACTGGCTAATAAAAGAGCTGAAATAATCAGAAAAGGCGTCAAGAGATGAAAGAGGTAAATCATGTAAGCTCCATTGTACCCTCCTAGTTTGAAATAAGTCAGCAAAGATGCCACTAACAAGCAAGAGAGAGGTAACCATGCAGACTTGTAGTGGTTTGTTATCAAATTTTTCTTTTCGGTTAATATAGAATAAAGAATACAGAGAATGCTGAACCCCAAAGCGAATAACAATCCCTTGTTTATGCTGATAAATTTGCTCAATTGGAGAATAGTATATTCACGGCTATTAGACGCTGCAGCCATGTTTACATACAATGTATTGTAGAAGTAAAATTCTTGACCGTGCTTGATAATTAAGAAGGACAGCGTAAAAAAACCCCCTGCAAGAATGCTATAAATAACCCCTTTCTTCCATAACCCAATCAATAGCAGGGAAGAAGCTAACAGAGGGGCTGCCAATATAAAATAGGGCTTGGCATAAAAACCCAGCACCGCCAGTATTGCAGAAGCTATCAGGCTTTTATTAGAATATTTGTACAGGTAAGGAAAAAAAATGCTTGCAATAAACAGGAATAATCCTAAAGAATCTGGTCGTATCAAAGGGGTTGTGCTGTATAGCAAGGATGCAAATAATATTAATACTCCGGCAAACACGTATAATATCGGAACTTTATTTTTAATGAGTACGATCGTCAGGAGCAATAACGTGAGCCATATAAAAATGGCAGCGACTAACCGAAATAATATCAGGTTCGGCCCAAAAAAGAAAATTATAGGCATACAGATTAGCGGATAAAGCGCTCCGTAATTGTTGCTGAAAATCGGCTGGTTCTGCGCACTATAAGGAGATTCTCCCGAAGCCAATAAATTTGAAGACATTACCATTGCCCCTTCTCTATATTCCATCAAATTTTCACTGGTTAGAATTTTTGAGTGATATTGGAATAATCTTAAGCCATAAAAGCAACAAATTAGAAAGAAGAGGAAGTTCAAACAAAACTTTGCTATTGAGAGCAATTTTTTGAAGTGATCGTTCTCACTGACAGCTCTGATGCACTTGTAGATACTTAACACTTTTAGGGACTTTCTAATTAATATTCACTCAAACAATTCATGTGTGAACGCATTTTTGAGGGCATATGAAGCAACCGTTCAATTGCGAACTTCCTTATTTACACGACTGCCTGCAAGTTTACAATGTTTCTCTCGCTCTAAATTTGATTATGTTATTCTGGCTTAATTGAGAACATTGCAGTGTCGCTTGTGGCAAGGCGCTTTCTTTTTATATTTGCTGGCGGCTTAAGGGGTTATGTGTTCAATGAGCTTGACTATTTCGCTTCCTTTTGGCTACAAACTGTTCTCCATCGGAATAAGCATTGGTTCTTGCTATCAACGATAGTTGCCCTCATCATTTTTGTGCGCCCTTCCGCGCTTTTTTTAGCGCCTGTTGTTTTGCTTATCCTGCTTTTCCTCTTTTTTCAAAACGCTATAAGAATGCTTGGTTAAAAGCGCTGATGCCTGCTTCGATTTTGCTGCTCTTGTTGTCATCCTATAATTTTTTTACGCTTGGAAAATTTTCAATTTCACCATAGGGAAGAATGAATCTCGCAGGTGTAACTATCATTTTTATGATTGATGATTCTTCTTTCTCCGGTTGCGACAACAATGCAATCAAAGAGATTAAAAAAAGCATTCTGGATGCGGATAAAATCATGCTCAAAGGCGCATACAAACCGAAGGAATTTCACCGTGCATATTTCGATTATCATTATCGCATCATTCCTTTTTACAAAAATTTATTGCAAACATGCGGGTATAAAGATTATGTCACTGCCTTGCCTGAAAAAAATTTCGGCATTTGCTATAAAACAATCACCAGAGCAGTATTTGAAATTTGTTATTACGAATCTGTATCTCTATCTCACTGATGGGAATTTGAAAGAGCACCAACTTTTTTATTATTCCGAAGTAGAGAGAAGATATCAAAATATCTATGTTAAAAAGAAACCGCAAAAACCACAATTTTTTAGTTTTCATGTGCCGGATACAATTCCGATTGAGTTGAAAAAATATGGATACAAAGAATTTTATGATGCAAAGGATGCCCAAGGATTCTCACAGCGGCAGGCGGCATTAAAAGAAAATTTTGCTTTTAAAATTTACGACCTCTATACCCTGAAAATTAACCGCGTTTTTTTAAGAAACTGGTTTTGGCCCATCGCGCTGCTTGTGTTGTTTTCATGGAGCGGAGTTCAGTTATTGCGCTCTCGGCTTTCAAACAGACATGCACTGCTGATTTTTGTGATTTGCTGTTTCAATATTTGTTCGGCAATAGTGGTGAGTTTGGTGGAAGTGAGCTTCTATCACTACACTTACATGACGGAGTTTACCTATTATATGGCGGTAGCTTTGTCGCCACTTCTTTTTATGAAGAAGTGAGAGCGACAGTCCCTCGTTGATAGTTTCAAACTATTTTCATTTAGGTGATATTAAGGCACGTCTTATAATTTCCAAACTTTCCACACCTTCGTGTTAGCCCATTTTTGCAGCGTATTGCAGCGCCTGCTCTTGATTTAGCCGTATCATTGTTACATATTGATTTAGCATGAAAACATTAAAATACGGATTATCTGTTCTCGCTTGGCTTGGAATTTCAACGGCTGCATTCGCGCAACAAGTGAGCCTTACCGAAGTCTGCAAGCTCGACCTGGTGATTAAAGAATCATCAGGCGTTGTTGTGGCAGGCGGGAAAATCTGGACGCACAATGACAGCGGTGACCCCGTGCTGTATGGCATTGATAAAACAGGAAAAATTTCGGATGCCATTTATGTGGGCGTGAAAAACAAAGATTGGGAAGACCTCGCGAAAGACGATGCGGGCAACATCTACATTGGCGCATTTGGAAACAATGCCAACAAGCGGCATGATTTGCAGGTATTGAAAATTAGCGACCCTTCAAAAGAGGAAGATAAAGTAGCTACTCCTGAACTCATCGAGTTTTCTTTTCCTGACCAACACCTTTTTCCGCCTGCTGAAAACGAACAAAATTTTGATGTGGAAGCGATGATCTGGTTCAATAATTCACTCTATCTTTTTTCAAAAAACCGCACGATTCCATTCACGGGATATTCTAAAGTGTATAAGGTGCCTGCAACAAAAGGAAAATATGTTGCCGAGTTGATAGACAGCGTTTATACCGGTCCTGAGCCGATGCTGCTTAATTGGGTAACATCAGCAGACATCAGTCCTGATAAAACGAAACTCGTGTTGCTCTCGCATGACAAGCTGTGGTTGTTCACCTGCTTTGAAGGCGATAAGTTTTTTTCCGGAAAAAAATACACGCTCACATTTGGCACGATGTCGCAAAAAGAAGGCGTTTGCTTTTACAGCAACAATGACCTGTACATCACCGATGAATATCTCTACAAGATTGGCGGGAAGCTATACTCGCTGAATTTGGCGAATGCGAAGATTGAGGCGTGTAAGTGATTATTTATTTAAAAACAAAGGGTATTCCTTTCAGGCGTGGACGCATATCAACCTCCTTCACAACTATTACAGCGCCAACAGTTACACAGCCATTCATTTTCAGGACAAACTTTTTTTTCAGGGGTAAGTCTGTCGTCTTGATTGTAGCAAATAATTTTTCGTATCCTATAGATGAAACAACCAGTTTGATTTCCGTTTCTGAAATAAGTGCGATGGGTACTTTCAAAATAAACCGCCCTTCTAAATCTGTCGTTGTTCCTGTTTCAGTTCCTTCAATCCAAATGCTTACAAAAGGAAGCGCTTCTTTATTTTCCTCGTCAATCACAATTCCGGAGATAATATTTTTTGCGGAGTCAGAAATCTCTTTGTTGTCGTGAATTTTAATATCAGCCCCATGAATTCCGATTGCATTTTCTTGCGTGACGGTGTTCTGTTTTTGAACGTCCATTTGCGCTTTCGCAATTGCCGGATGTAACACTGTTGGCAACAAAAATCCCGCTGCAATTTTTAGCATCCGCGAAAAAAAAATGAAGGGTGTGTTTCTGTAAGTGCGACAACCCTGTTCAATTGGCTTTTCTGAAACCGTCCGCAAATCTTTCCATCTGAACTTTCCAATATCCGCACAATCGAATCGTTAGAGAGTGGCGTAAAGTCCATAACCGTTTTCTGGCAACTGCCACAAAACCTTCCCGCACCGCACACAGTCATCTGCGACCACTGCTCGTGGCAGGGTTCAGGAATGGTGAGGATGAATTTCTTCTGCGGCATACAACTAATCGCGTTTCTTTTTTTTCTGAGGCGGAGAACCTCCCGATAAATAGAATTTCACCGGAACGACATATTGCACACGCACAGGCTTTCCCTGCTGCGTTCCTGGTTTCCATGCGGGCATCGCCTGCACATGACTTACCACAGCACTGTCTAAAATGCCTGCCCCGCTGCTTTTCGCCACTTCCACATTGCCGACTTCTCCATTCTTTTCAATGATAAATTTTGCATACACCGTTCCTTCGATGTCGTTATCTTTCGCTTTAATCGGATAGACGATTGATGCAAGATATTTCATCAATCCATCCTGCCCGCCCGCGTATTCTGGCATTTCCTCCACCATTGTGAAGACGATTGAGTCGCTATCATCGGTCTGCGCCTGCAAGCATACAGCCCACAGCAACGCGAAGAGGGTAAGTGTTGTTTTCATCTAAAACTAAGATAATCAAATTGTTGAAAACGCGCATCAATAATGAACCTTACTTATTCTGTAAAAACGCCCGCAGAAATTCTGTTCTGTCGGTAATCTCCGTATCGAAATTTGATTCCGTCTTTAAGCCTTCGCGCAAAGTGGTGTGGCTGCCTTCATGATACAAATGCTTAAACGCGGCAACGGTCTGCCTGCTGTTTTTCAAAATATCATTTGCAACGCCTTCAACATATTCTTTCAGCTTATCCGCAGGAACAGCTTTGTTCGCCATGCCGAATGCTTCCGCATCTTTTCCTGAAAATGTTTTTGCAGTGAAGGATAATTCACGCGCTTTCATAATCCCCACTTTTTGCGCAAGCCGCTGCGACATACCCCATTTAGGAAGGATGCCCCATTTCGTATGCGTGTCGCCAAACTGTGTGTCTTCTGCGGTGTAAAGCAAATCAAACGCAAGCGCGATTTCCAATGCACCGGTGAAGCAGTAGCCATGCACCATTGCGATGCACACTTTAGGCATCGTTTGGATGTTTTCAATCATCTCCAGTCCGGTTTTCAAAATAGTATCCTGCGAAAACTTGCCGCCCTGGATGCTTTCATTCATCTGCTTCAAATCAACGCCTGCTGAAAAAGCGCGTCCTTCGCCTGAAAGAACCACAACGCCCACTTCATCATCTTTTGCCGCTTCATCAAAAGCATGTTTCAATTCAATGACAAGATTCGGGCTTAGTGCATTCAGCGCCTTCGGGCGATTGAGCGTTATCCAGCAAATGGAATTTTGTTTGGAATAAAGAATATCGGTGTAATTCATAAAAGGGAATTGAGGAAGTAATGATACAGAAAATCGAAATTACTTTCCTTCAACTTTCACCGAAGTCATCGTAATGGAGCCCATCATTGCCTTATCATTGAAGAAAGAAATTTTTTCATTTTCTTCTTTCAACCCCAACACATACAACAACGGATAGTAGTGGTCAGGCGTGGGGATGGCAAGCTTTGCGGAATTGCTCAGCGATTCATAATTCAGCAATGGCTTGAAATCGTCCGTGCTAATATGTTTTTTAAACGTCTCATTCATTTCAATCGCCCAGTCAAACGCATAGTCTTCGGGCTTACTCCATGTCACCATTCCGAGATTGTGTACCATATTGCCGCTGCCAATAATCAATACACCTTTCTTGCGCAGTTCTGAAAGTTCTTTTGCCAATTCAAAATGATATTCTCCGGGCTTGTGATAGTCAATGCTCAGTTGCAGCACGGGAATATCCGCGTTGGGATACATGTGCTTCACCACCATCCATGTGCCGTGGTCAAGCCCCCAATCGTGGTCTAATCCCACGGTTGTCTTTTTCACCAAAGCAGCAGTTTCCTTTGCCAGCGCGGGATTGCCGGGGGCGGGATACTGCACCTGGAATAACGCATCAGGAAATCCTCCAAAGTCGTGAATTGTTTTTGGCTTGTCCATCGCGGTAACGAATGTTCCCTTCGTGAGCCAGTGCGCGGAAACACACAGCACCGCCTTCGGCTTTGGAATTTCTTTTCCCATCTGCTGCCAGCGTTGGCTGAATTCATTGTCGTGTATGCCGTTCATGGGTGAGCCATGCCCGATAAAGAATAGCGGCATCTTTTCATCTTGTTCGTTGAACGTGTCAGTAATATTTTTCAGGTCTTTGAGTGATGTCATAGCAAGCAGCCCTCCGATAGAGTTTTGTATGAAATCAATGCGATTCATGGCTGGGTAACAAAGAAGTGAAAGACATAATTCAACAAACTTGCAGTGAAGCTGACAAATTTATTTTCACAGCGACATACCACACTCGTGTGTAGAATACCAAGCAACAATAGTCCGCAATACTATCGGAAATAGAAACTACTTCTCTTTAGGACATGTGCTGATGCCAAACGGCAGATACAGCGGGCAAAAACTCACTAAACTGGTAAGTATAAACACTGCGGAAAGCGCAACAAGCACAATCCCCAACGTGCCGGTAACAGTTCCGGTGAAATAAAGCGTAGCAAATATCAGCGCAACAATTACGCGGATGATGCGGTCGGCAGAACCCATGTTCTTTTTCATGATGAATTTATTTTGAAGGATTAAAAAATCAATTGAAACAATTTCACTACACTGTAAACGATGCCGATGCAGAGTATGCAAACGCCAATCATTTTCAGCATGTTCATTTTCACGCATCAAAGGTGCGGAGGTTTTGCGGGGCGTTTTGTGACTTTTATCACTTTATCAAGAGATGTCTCTTCCTTTTTTAAGCGCGGGCCACGAAACAAGATTTTGAAGAAACAAAACCACTGGGCGGCAACGGCATTATCTCTCTCCCGATAATTTTTCTATTTTGGGGTAACTTCTAAAGTACCCCTATGAAGAACTTGCTTACAATTTTAGCGCTGTGCTGCGTGTGCGCATCCGCTTTTTCACAAAAAACAATTTCCGGAACTGTCACCGATGGCAAAAATGGCGAGCCATTGGTAGGCGTGAGCGTCACGGTGAAAGACACTGCGCTTGGCGCGATTACAGACATTGAAGGGAAATTCAGTTTGCAGCTTCCGCCATCGGGTACGCTTCTGATTTCGTTCATCGGCTTTGACACAAAAGAACTCGACATTGCCACGCTTGCTTCACCGCTTGCAATTGAATTGAAAGAGGCGGAAGTAGGATTGAACCAAGTGGTAGTGAGTGGCTCAAAGCGCACAGAGAAAATTTTAGAATCTCCTGCTGCGATTTCGGTGGTGAGCGCCACGCAAATCAAAAACAGTATTCCGTTGAATCTTTTTAAAAATATCGAGATGATTCCGGGCGTGGATATTATCCCGACAGGATTGGTGGGCGGAAATGTTGTGACGCGCGGGTTCAATAATATTTTCTCCGGCTCGGTTTTCACAGCAGTGGACAACCGTATCGGCAGCGTTCCTTCGCTGCGCGTAAATGCGTTTCAACTTATTCCCACCAGCACGGAAGATATTGAGCGCATCGAAGTGGTGAAAGGTCCCGCATCAGCGTTGTACGGACCGAATGCGGCAAGCGGTGTGGTGCATATCATCACCAAATCACCGCTTGATATGAAAGAGCAGTTTAAAACGAAACTGAATTTCGCTTACGGCATTGAGCGCGATGTCATCAGCACGAATGTGTGGCATGCAGGAAAGGCGAATAAAAAATTCGGCTATAAAATTTCAGCGAACTACACGCAGGCAAACGACTGGGAATATGTTGACCCGAGCGAGCCGGATTCGGTATTTATTATTCGCCAAACGGAAGCGGGCAACGACACGCTCGAAGGTCCGATTGACAACAGCCGCGATAATCAAATCCGGTCTTACAGTTTTGATTCTCGGTTTGATTACAGAATTCGCCCCGACATGGAATTGATTTTTTCGAGCGGATTCCGCAATGGCTCCGATGTGGAGATGACCGGGCTGGGCGCATCGCAGGTGATTAACTGGAAATATTTTTACGCGCAAACACGCTTTCGCTGGAAAGATTTCTTCGCTCAGTTTTATGCCAACTTCTCCAACTCAGGCGACACGCGCCTGTTGCGCAGCGGCAGCCGCGTGATTGACAAGAGTAAATTTTTCGTGACGCAGCTACAGCACAGCTATAAACCGATTAAGCAAATCCGATTCACGTATGGCTTTGATGCGTTGCTCACGAATCCGAATACAGATGAAACGCTGAATGGAAAATACGAAGACAACGACAACATCAACGAATTGGGATTGTATTTGCAAGGCGACTTTGACGTGCATAAAAAAATCAGCATTGTGGGCGCAGTGCGCGGTGACTATCACAATTTTGTTGACCAGATTTTCTTTTCGCCTCGCGCTGCATTCGTTTACAAGCCAAGTGCGAAACACACGTTGCGCGCAACGTATAACCGCGCATTTGATTCGCCCGGCAGCACACAACTGAGCCTTGATGTGATTCAGCAATATGTGCCGTATGTAAATATCCCGGTGATGGCGGAAGGCAACCGCGAAGGATTCAAATTTGAATATGGCAACAATCCGTTTATCAATGAGAATCCTTTGCTGCCGCAATATCTCTCACCGCTTGCTGCAAATCCTGCTGCATATAATGATTTGAATAATCCCGATGTAAGCAACGCTGCATGGGATAAAGTAAAACTGGTAGTCGCGGATCAGTTCAGAGGCGCTTTGATAGGAGCGGGATTACCCGGTGGAGTGGCGGATATAATTATTAGTAACATCGCTCCTGCGGATATTGACAGCGTACTCAATATTGTGAAAACGCTGAATCTCACCACTTCTGAATTTGATGAAGAAGTTTCTCCCTATTCCATCGGAAACATTGACCCGCTCCGCAACGCCATCACGCAGACGTATGAAATCGGTTACAAAGGAATGTTGTTTGACCGGCTCATGCTTACGGTGGATGCGTATCGCATGGATAAGAAGCGTTTCATCACGCCCGTCACGCTGATTTCCCCCGGTGTGTTTTTAGATCCCGCCACCTTGGAGCAATCTATTTCCTCATCAATCACCGAAGCGATTTACGGCACAACTCCATCAGATACGGACGACATCAATATTTTTTTTGGACAAATTACACCGCAATCGCTCGTGGAATTTCTTGACCAAAATCCTGAGTTTGGAAATAATGACGGACGTGCGGATGATGAGTTCGTGCGCATCTTCGGTTCGGCTGCCAACCAGTTGCCGTTTGGCTCTATCACGCCAACGGAAAATGAAAATGGAGAAATGATTGTTTCTTACAAAAACATTGGCGACCTCAATGTGTATGGCATGGACATAGGCGCGACATTTTTCGTGACGGAAGATTTACGCGTGGGCGCAGCGTATTCCTGGTTGAGCAAGGACACGATACAAGTGAAGGAGGCGCAGTTTGGCTATATCTCACTTAACGCGCCAAAACATAAAGTGGCGCTGAACTTCAGCTACGACATCAAAAAGATTGGATTAGAAGCGGGTGTGCGTTGGCGCTGGCAGCAGGCGTTTCTTGCAAACTCGGGAGTGTATGTCGGTCCGGTGGATGATTACAATGTGCTTGATTTAAACCTGCTTTACAAATTGTGGTTTTCCAAGAAAACAGAAATCTCCCTCAGCATTCAAAATTTGATTGGTGGAAAGTATCAGCCATTTCCGGGCGCGCCTGCGATTGGAAGATTAACGATGATTCGGCTGGCGCATGAATTTTAGCATGTTACTTTTACACCGTGCAGAAAATCAAACTCTCGGAGCTTACTGAACTGATTCACGATGCCATTCAGGAAAATTTTGGCGGTGAAGTATTTCTAATCACCGCGCAGATAACGGATGTCACCAGAAAAGAAGCAGACAGAAGATGCTATCTGAAATTTATTGAGAAGGAAAATGGCAGAACTACTGCGGAAATTAGAGCCGTATTCTGGAGCAATTATTACAGCCAGATTGAAAATTTTGAAAAGCAAACAAAGCAGCGATTTGCAAATGGTATTGAAATCAACTGCATAGTGCGTGTGCGGTTTCATCCCGTATATGGACTGAACCTCGATGTGTTGCAGATTGATTTGGCGCATACGCTGGGAACGCTGGAGCTTGAACGCCAGCAAACGCTTGAGCGACTGCTGAAAGAAAATCCGCAAACGATTCAGTTGTATGACGGGGCGTACAGAACATTCAACAACCGCTTGCCGCTTCCCTTAGTAATTGAAAATATTGCATTGATTACTGCGCAAAGCTCAGACGGGCAACGTGATTTTCTGCAAGAGCTTACAAAGAATAAGCACGGCTACACATTTTCAGTTACAGAATTTTTGGTGACAATTCAGGGCGACAACGCGCACAAGCAAATCATTGAGCAGCTTGCGCAAATTGAAAAAGAGCGCGAGCGGTTTGATGTCGTTGCGATTGTGCGCGGTGGTGGTTCGCAAACGGATTTTCGTCCATTTGAAGACTATGAACTTTCAAAGTGTGTTGCAAATTTTCCGATTCCTGTTTTCACCGGCATCGGGCATGACAGGAATCAAAGCATCGTTGACCTGATGGCGCGTGAACAAAAAACCCCAACCAAAGTGGCTTCGTTTTTTGTAGAGCACAATTTTGAGTTTGAAAACAGGCTGATTGACATAAGAACAAACTTCTTTGCGGCAGTGCGCGAGCAACTTGAAAAAGCAAAAGAGAATTTGAAAAATGCAAAACGCATTGTGAAACTCGCAAGCCCGCAAGCAATTCTCGACAGAGGTTTTGCCATCATCACTTCAAAGAGTAAAATCATTTCCGAACCTGCTGACATCACGGAGAACATGGAATTACAAACACTGCTGCGCAACGAAATCATTCATAGCGTGGTGACTGAAAAAACAAAAAATGAAAAAGGACTTGACGTATAGCGAAGCGTTCTCAAAGCTGGAACAACTCGTGGGCGAATTGGAAGACGGCAATATTCAGTTGGAAAAACTTGCCGCAAAAGCGCAGCAGGCAAATGAACTCATTTCTATTTGCGAAAACAAGTTGCGGAAGATTGAAGGAGATGTGAATAAAAACCTGCCTGTGAATGAATGAAATCCGGAGTCAGTTTGAAAATTTCGCAGTGTTTCAAAAACTTACAAAGTTGTAAGTTACAAAGTTGTAAGTTACAAAGTTGTAAGTTATATTTGCCCAGCAAAACCACACGCAATGGCACACCAGCATGTTCCCTTTATTTTCGGCAGAATAGCATCAGGCGCGGATTTCACTGACAGGGAAAAAGAGCGGGAGCAGTTAGTCGCCAATTTTGTTTCGAAAATCAATACAGTTCTTGCATCCCCACGCAGGTGGGGCAAATCATCACTGGTAGCGAGAGCAGCAAAAGAAGCCGCTCATAAAAATTCCAAAATCAGGTTTTGTTTTATTGATTTGTTCAATGTGCGCACGGAGGAAGAGTTTTATCAATTACTTGCAGGAGAGTTAATCAAAGCTGCGTCCGGCAAATGGGAAGAGCGACTACAAGACACGAAGAAGTTTTTCAGCCGAATCGTTCCAAAAATCAACCTGAGTCCTGACTCTACACAAGAATTTTCTTTCAGTCTTGATTGGAAAGAACTCAAACGGAATCCTGACGAAATCATTAATCTACCTGAAACTATTTCAAAAGCAAAGGGCATCACAATGATTGTCTGCATTGACGAGTTTCAGAATATCGGCTATTTTGAGGAGCCGCTTGCGTTACAAAAGAAATTGCGTTCACACTGGCAACATCATAAACATGCCGCATATTGCCTGTATGGAAGCAAGCGCCATGTGCTGATGGAAGTTTTTTCCAGCCCATCAATGCCTTTCTACAAATTTGGAGACTTGCTCTTTCTGGAGAAAATAGAAAAAGAATACTGGATAAAATTTATTGTCAAAAGATTTGCTGATACCGGAAAAAAAATCACTTCTGACCTTGCCGCTTCTATCGCGGATATGATGGAGAATCATCCGTTTTATGTGCAGCAGTTTGCGCAAAGCTGCTGGCTGCGCACGACAAAAAATTGCGATGAAAGAATAGTAGCTGCCGCTTTTGAAGCAATGCTCACGCAAAACAGCATTCTTTTTCAGGCGATGGTTGACGGGCTTTCCAATACGCAGGTAAATTTTCTTAGGGCGCTTTGCGATGATGCGGAACAATTCAGTTCGCGCGATATCCTGATGAAGTATAATCTTGGAACATCCGCCAATATTAACAGGATCAAACAGGCATTAACCAACAAAGAAATTATAGATACGCTCGCGAAAAAGATTACGCTGCATGACCCGCTTTTCAAGAGGTGGCTACAACAATATTATTTCAAAAAATAAGACAGCGAAAATTACACCGGCAACTGCACTGAATAACTCTTTCCTTTCTTCACGCGCAGGTAGGGCTGGCGCAGCCACGGAGAATATAAGAACGAACGGCTAAACAAGATTGTAACTTACAAAGATGTTAGTTCTGCTTGCGAAACAAGACGCAACTACCTCCAAGAAACCTGCTTGCGGTGGTCAATCTTAATCACATCCACTACTAATGCTTTATCATAGATGGAATAAATAACACGGTAATCACCGATACGGATACGGTAAGTGTTGTCAGAGCCTTCCAATTTAATGCTTCCATGTTGTCGGGGTTGTTCTGTAAGCGTTTCGATTTTTGCAAGAATCCTGTTGCCAAATGCCTTGGGAATTTTGTTTAATTCCTTTTGAGCGCTTTTCGCAAAGATGATGGTATAAGCTATGCTACTTGCGGGCTTTCTTCTGGTAGTGCTTTTTTACTTCGTCAAAAGAGACGCGGGGTTCTTTGGCGCGTTTTTTTACGTCCGCTAAATCCTGTAAATCTTCAATCAATTCCAACAGCTTTTGATATTCATTCAGCGGAATCACTGCGAATTTTTTCTTTTCAACCGTAAGCGTTTGAACAGACATGCTCTATCGTTTCTTCAAATTTAGCGAAATCACCTGCGAAAGGCGCTCACACCGGCAACTGCACCGAGTAACTCTTCCCCTTCTTCACCTTTAAATACGGCTGGCGCAGCCACGGATTCAGGAGTTTTAATGTTTTGTAGTTGATGCCATATTGAAGCGCAAAAGCCGCAAGGTCTTCTACATCTTCATTTACTGTCACTGCCCGCGTTAGCAGCGGATCGTAGTAGTCTGATTTTTCCAAATAGAAACCATACTTCTTCGGGTTGCCGACAATTTCTTTTAGCGCGAGAATGCGGAACACGTAGCGCGAGGTTTCGTCATTCATAAACAAGTCGTAGTAGGAATCCATCTTTTGCTCGCTGATGGTTTTTCTCAATCGCGTTTTTCCCATGTTGTATGACGCAGCAGCAAGCGTCCAACTGCCAAAATCATCATGCGATTTTTTAAGATATTTGCAGGCGGCTCGCGTGCTCATTTCGATATTGTAACGCTCGTCCACCACGCTATTGATTTCGAGTCCGTTTTCCTTTCCGGCTGATTCTAAAAACTGCCAGAAACCCGCTGCATTACTTGGAGAGATGACGTTGCGGAAACCGCTTTCCGCCAGCGCGAGATATTTAAAATCATCGGGGACGCCTTCTTCTTTCAGAATTTTTTCAATCGCGGGGAAATAGCGCGAAGCGAGTTTGAACAGTTGCAGCGTGTTGGAATGCCAATAGGTGTTCACGAGCAGTTCGCGGTCAAGTCGCTCGCGCACGTCAAAACTTTGCAGCGGCACTTGCTCGTTGGAGAAAGCAATTTTTTCAGGAAGTTTAATCGCTTCAATTTTTGAAAACCCATTGCCGGAAACAGTTTGTGGAGCGGGAGTTGCCGCAGGCGTGTCATTGCTGGCGCGAAAAATAACGGAGAGCGAAATCATCAGCGCGACAAACAGGTAGATGGGGACAGACGATTTCTGAAACATGCTTATGCGGGTTTTTGGGGTTTCTTATATACGGGAACAGTGGAGCAAGGTTCTCCATACATGAGGCTATGCACCACGGGCTGCAATCGCGCAGTTACCGCGATGTACGCATCGGGCGGCAATGCCTTGTCGCCACAGCCTTTGATAACCACGCGCGAACCGGCATATTCTTTCACATCAATTTGCGTAATCGCATCTTTCAAAATTTCACTGAGCGCGTGTTCTTTATTTCCGAAAACAATTTTTTTCGCAAACGGCTCTAAGCAGGAAGTAACAAGCATATACGCCCACAACGGAATCAGCGCATCGTTTGAGCAGTAGAGCGCGACTACTTTTCCTTCGTATTCCCCCCAGTTTATTTTCTTCAACTCTTCACGGAAAAGTTTTTCCATCAACACGAGTTCTTTCACTAAATATTTTTTCAAATCAAACTCGGCAATCGGTTCGGCAGGATAGAATTGCTCAAGGTCGACCGTGATGATGCCGCTTTGCTCAATACGATTTACTAAGGGTTGCTGTTCTTGCATAATTGCTTTAACGATAGAAACCTTTGAATTAAGATAAAGATTTCAAACTGAGACGCAAAATTTTGCGCCTCTACATCGTTAAAACAATGAAATAACAGAGAAGATGAAACGGGAATTATCCCCAACGAAAATGTGTGGTTGACGAAAAGCGATTAATAAAACTTAAAACGCTCGTCTTTTACTTCTGCGCTTTTCTTAATGGATTCAGCAAGCATGAAATCAACGCGCGATTCTGCTGTTTGCGCGAGTTGTTTCTTTTGCGAGCCTGCATCGGTTAATGCGGGCGGAGTATTTTTCGCAGTTACTTTAATTGCAAAAACTCCATTTTCTCCCGCGATGCCTGCTGAGGTTTCGCCCGAATTCATCCCAAGGGCTTTGCCAACTACGCTGCTTTCGTTTCCAACAGCTTCAATGAACGTGTTGCCCAATGACAATCCCGATACTGTTGCTGTAGTCTTGCTGGTTGCGCCTGCGATGGCATTCAAATCCGTGCCTGTGATTTTCGCTTTCAGCACCTCTGCTTTCTTTTCTTTCTTCACTTCCACTTCGATTTCAGTGCGCACGGCTTCAAGCGTAGCGATTCCTTCTTCCTGCACTTTTGTGAGCAGCACAACAATGTATTTGTTGTCTAAAGAAAATACTTCCGATACTTCATTTACCGATGCTTCGAATACCCACTTCACCACATCACGGGCAGAACCTAAGCCCGGAATTGAAAAAGAACTTTTCCTTATGCCTTCTGCCGGACGCAGCGTATAGTTTGCAGCAGCCGCTTTAAAAGCGTCAGCTTTGTTATTGGTTGAGGCGAACTTGCTTGCATCTGCATAGAGGGCACGTTCCGTTTCGATGCTTGCCGCTACCTGCTTTGTGAGGAATGCAACCTGCACCGCTTGTTTAGTCGGTTTTGCTTCTGTGATTTCAATCACGTGGAAACCTGCATTGCCGGGTTCATCAGCAGGAGCCATGAAGATGTCGCCCTGCGCCTTTTGATAAAACAGACCGTTGTTGATGGTTTGAAATTTCGTGTTGGGTTTTATCCAGCCCCAATCGCCACCGCTGAATTTCGTTGCTTCATCATCAGAATATTGAATCGCAAGCGACACGAAATCGCCACCGCTCTGAATCAATTTTAAAACTGAATCAGCCTGTGTCCGTTTAAAGCCTACATCTTCCTGCGATTTTGCGCCTGCGATGCTGAAAAAGATATGACGCGCTTTTACGGAGTCAGCAATCATTTTTTTGTCAACGAGCTTGGCAAATTTGAAGGAGCCTTCTTCGTAGTAAGGTCCGAGTACTGTGCCGGTGTCAACCACAAAGAGCGTGTCTTTCATGCTACTGGTCAGTTCTTCTTTGCTGTAATATTTGCCGTCAAATCCCTTATCGGAATACAGGCTCAGGAATGAAGAATCATCTTTCGTGGTTTTGAAATTTTCGAGCGACTCTTCCAGCTTGGCTTTTGTGCGGGCGGTGTCGGCTGCGCTGGGCAAAATGTCGAAGCTCACATATTCAACAGAGCGTGATTCTTCGCGCTTATATTTTGTTTTGTGCGCGTTGAGGTAATTCTTCAGTTCGCTATCTTCAACCTTTACATCGCCATCGCTTACATCTGCATAAGGCAGATAGACATATTCAAAGTCAACCGTTGAAGCTGTGAGCAGGTAGTTTTCGTTTGCTTGCCAAGAGGGGGCGTACATCGCCTTTTTCACGAGGGCGTTGTATTTGCTTTTCATGCGGTCTTCCAGCAAGAATTTTTTGAAATTTTCCCATTGATTCCACTTTGTGGCATCATCATCTTCTTCAAGACGCTGCACGAATAAGGAAATCTGCGCGGGGTCAAACTGACCTGTTTCAGGGTTGGAAAATGATTGTCTTACTGCCGGATGCGGATTCGCGCCCTGCAATTGGTCTTTCATTTCTTCATTGGTCACCAGCACTCCCAGTTTCTCATATTTTTCTTCCATCAAAATATCGTTCACGTATTGGCTCCACACCTGGTCACGTACGCTCCACACTGTGGCATCATCTGTATTTCCCTGCCCCTGCGTGCGCGCATTTTCTAATGCTTGTTGCACCTTTTTTTCATAGTCCTGAATGTCAATCGCCTTGCCGTTTACAGAACCTACATTATTTGCATTAAAACGCAACAGCGAGCTGTTTGAACTGAGCGAGTCCTGTAGCAAAAACCCGACAATCGCGAAACCAATTAACCCGATAATAACGAAACCCAAACGGTTTCTGATTTTCATAATAACTGCCATATAAACAGAGATTTAAATTTGAGTTGCAAAAGTAACTTCTTTCAACGTGAAAGTGAACACGCGAGTTACAGAAATTCGGGTGTGCATTGTCTTGAAAAGTGGCTTGGCGTCAACATGCCGGACTTGTTCCGGCATCTCCTGAATGCTATTCTATGCGGGGATTGCGGAACAAGTCCGCAACGACACAAGCATCGTTACATTGGCGTTGAATCAGGAGGAAGCACTTTGAGCCTCACGGTTTCCACGCGGGTTTCGCTCACGCTCAGGATTTTGAATTTAAAATTTCCGATGAAAATCTCCTCGCCTTTCTCGGGGATATTTTCATGGTAGGAAAGAATAAACCCGGCAAGCGTTTCGTATTCGCCTTCGGGCAGGTTGAGTTTGAATTTTTCATTGAGGTAATCAATCTCTAAGCGTCCCGAGAAGATAAATTCATCTTCATAAATCTGCTTTTCAACGAATTGTTCCGTGTCGTGCTCGTCTTTGATTTCTCCGAAAATTTCTTCCAGCACATCCTCCAGCGTTACGATGCCCGAAGTACCCCCGAATTCATCCACCACCCAGCAAATGCTTTTGTGGTCGCGCATGAACAGGTTGAGGATGTCTTTTGCCAGCATGGATTCGGGAATCACTTTTATAGGGAATAGAATATCGCGAATGGTCGCGGGCTTTTTCAACAAATCAAAATGGTGAGCGTAGCCGAGAATATTGTCCAGCGAGTCATCGTAGATAATAATTCTGGAAAGGTGCGTCCTGACGAATTCTGCCCGCAATTCCTCAAGTGTTGAATTCACATCAATTCCTTCTATTTCCGTGCGCGGCACCATGCACTCCTTTGCCCGCACTTCCTTCAGGTAAATCGCGCGTTCAAGAATATCCGTATTGATTTCCTTATCCTCTTCTTTATTTTTTACAAACTGATTGATGAAATGCTCCAAATCAACATGAGAGAACATCAGCGGAGTTTCGCTGAAATCAATTCTGAATATTAATTTCAATACAAGATGCGTGAACAAAACGATCAACTGCACCAACGGATAGAGCAGCCAATAGATGACAATTAAAGGAAGCGCAAAAAACCGCAACGTGCTATCCGGGTTGATACGGAACAGCGCCTTTGGGATGAATTCCCCGACAAACAGCACAATGACGGTGGTGACAAGCGTTTGAATCAGCATTACACCAAACTCGCCATTGATGGATTGTGGAAGGAAGGAGGCAATGCGATGTTCCAGCAATTTCGCCATCGAAATACCCAGTACGATGAGGGCAATGTTGTTTCCGACCAGCGTGGTGGCAAGAAAGCGCGAGGGCGAAGAAGTGGTGATGCCCAGCATCCTGCCGGAGAAACTGCCTTGCTTCCTTAGCAACTCTAATTTTAATTTATTGGCAGTAACGTAAGCAATCTCAATTCCTGAAAAGAAAGCGGAAAAAAGCAGCGTAATGATAATTAACTGGATGTCCATCGGGTGGGAAACGGACTGTAAATATCGGAATTAGCCGGAAAGCAGATTTTTTAGACTTTAACATGCACGATAACCACCTGAAAACTTATCTTTAACCTCCCATTTTAAATTCATTCATTTCATAAAAAGTGTCCGACAACTTCATCGTATCCGCCCGCAAGTATCGCCCCGTCAGGTTTGAAGACGTGATAGGTCAGGAGAGCGTTACGTCCACGCTTCAAAACGCCATCAAGGGTGGGCAACTGGCACATGCTTATTTATTCTGTGGACCGCGTGGTGTTGGGAAAACCACCTGTGCGCGTATTCTTTCGCGCGAAGTCAATGGCTTTGAAATAAGCGAGTCGGGCGATGCCTCCACTTCGCTCAACATTTTTGAGCTTGATGCCGCCAGTAACAACTCGGTGGATGATATCCGTAACCTCGTTGACCAGGTTCGCATTCCCCCGCAATACGGCAAATACAAGGTCTATATCATTGATGAAGTACACATGCTTTCGGCTTCCGCGTTCAACGCATTTTTGAAAACGCTGGAGGAGCCGCCACCTTACGCGATTTTCATTCTTGCCACTACGGAGAAGCATAAAATTCTACCTACAATTTTATCGCGCTGCCAAATTTTTGATTTTGCGCGAGTTACTGTAGATGACATTACTAAGTACTTGGCGGGTATTTGCAAAAAAGAGAAAATCATTGCTGACGAAAGTGCGCTGCACCTCATTGGGCAAAAATCGGATGGCGCCATGCGCGATTCACTTTCCATGCTTGACAGACTGGTGAATTATACCGACCGCACACTCACTTATGCGTCTGTTCTCTCCAACCTGAACATTCTCGACTACGATTATTATTTCAGGATTACCGACCATCTGCTTTCTCAAGACCATTCATCCGTGCTGCTTTTGTTTGATGAAATTTTGCGCAAAGGTTTTGATGGAGGAGATTTTATTTCAGGATTGGAAGAACATTTCAGGAATCTGATGGTGGGCAGAGATTCGCAAACGGTTGCGCTGCTTGAAGTAACGGGCGATTTAAAACAACGCTACCTGCAACAGTCTGCGTTGATTCCAACCGGCTACTTGCTCAATGCCATGAACCTCGGCAACTTGTGTGAAGTGAATTATAAAAACAGCAACAACAAGCGGCTGCATGTTGAATTGACGCTGATAAAAATGTGCTATCTCAACAACGTGCTGAATCTTTCGCAGGAAAAACCGCAGACGGAAGTAAAAAAAAACTCACTGAGTGAAGCCGCTTACAAGAAACCTGCTGAAATAGCGCAGGTGCTGAAAGAACCCGAAGCGCAGTCGTTAGTCATCAGTCGTCAGTCGTCAGAGAAACAAGAAATCGTTATCAGTGAACCGGAAGTCAAATTGAATCAAAACGGTTCACGGCTTGAGAAGCCGAAAACTGAAAACCGAAAACCGGAAACTTCAACCTCCAACCTTCAACCTTCAAACTTAACCGGCTCGCTTAGTTTTTCCGATTTGCAGATTGCAGATGAGGTAGAGGTGAAAGAGGAAAGAATCGAAGCTGCCTTTGCAGAAATCAATCCTGAAAAGTTGGAAGTCGCGTGGAATGAATACACGCAACTGCTGGCAAGTGAAAAGCGCGTGAGCCTGCAAAATCTGATGAAGCAAAACAAGCCCGCTGTGGAAGGTGCGGTGGTGACGGTGGTGCTGGGCAGTAAGTTGTCAAAAGAACTGTTCGACAACGAGCGCATCAAACTCGCTGAATTCCTCGAATCAAAACTTGGTGTGCGCGGCATCAGTCTGATGGCGGTGGTGGAAAAAAAAGCAACTGCGCAACCATCTAAGCCCTTTACCGCAGCCGAAAAATTCCGCAAGATGGCGGAAGAAAATCCCGCGATTTTAGAGTTGCAAAAGCGGTTGGATTTGAAGCTGGAGCATTGAGGTATCTAAACACACATTTTTCCCGCAAGATGGTAACTTTGGGTAAATACATTTCTAAAGGGATATTCATGCGTCAAAAATTGAGATTGCAAAATTGATTCTTGATATGGAGAACCCCTTGCTCATTCAAAAAATCAAAGACCTGCTCACAAAGGAAACCAGCGAATTCTGGACAACGCTCACAAAAGAGGAAAGAGAAGAAATTCAGCTTGGTATCAAGCAACTTAACAGCGGAAGACGCATCTTCTTTGATGATTTCATGCGGAAGGTTTCATGAGCGCGTTGAAAGTTTACCTTTCCCCGCTTGCGGAATTTAAACTTCAACTGCTTCTGCAATACCTTGAATCGGAATGAGGTAAAAAATCAAAATCTGAATTTCTGAATAAGCTCAAAATATCAATCGAAAGAATTTCAATATTTCCGAAAAGCTGCCCTGAATCGCAGGAAATCTTGAGTGTTTTCAAATGTGTCGTCACGTACAAACCTCTCTTTACTACCGGATAAATACCGATTCAATAGAAATCATCACAGTCATTGACAACAGGCAAGATCCTGAGAAAATAAGTCAGGAAATCTCAAAACAATTTGATTAACGACAGGCGCAGACTTTTTCTAAACATTTCTTAAATCATTACCTTTACTTCAGAAATCATTCAATTTTTATTGAACGGTAGTATTCCTTTTACCCGAAAAAATTTATTATCAACCATGAAATTTTCCAAAACCCTTCTGCTCGCAGTATTTTCTATAATTCTTGTTTTGTACTCGTGCAAAACCAAGGAACCTGAATCAAAGTATGCGTACGAATCCGTTGCCAACGATCCGCTGAATGCGCGTATTTACACGTTGAAAAACGGTTTGAAAGTTTACATCTCCGTGAATCCGCGTGAGCCGAGAGTGCAGACGTACATTGCTGTGCGGGCAGGTTCCAAATCAGACCCGAAAGAAACGACCGGGCTTGCGCACTACCTCGAGCACATGGTGTTCAAAGGCACGCACGACATCGGCACGATGAATTGGGAGGCTGAAAAGGTGGTGCTTGACTCCATTTCTGCAATGTATGAGTTGCACAAAAACATTGCTGACCCCGCGCAGAAAAAAATCATTTACAAAAAGATTGACAGCCTCTCTTACGAAGCATCAAAGTTTGCCGTGCCGAATGAATATGACAAGATGATTACTTCGCTTGGCGCGAAAGGCACGAATGCTTACACATGGGTGGAGCAAACTGTTTACGTGAACGACATCCCTTCCAATGAATTGGAAAAATGGATGATGATAGAATCCAACCGCTTCAGAACATTGGTGCTGCGTTTGTTCCACACCGAGTTGGAAGCGGTGTATGAAGAGTTCAACCGCGCGCAGGATAATGACGGGCGCAAGTCATGGGATGCATTGCAAAACGGATTGTATCCCAACCATCCTTATGGAACGCAGACTACGCTGGGTGAAGGCGAACATCTGAAAAATCCTTCGATGGTGAACATTCACAATTATTTCGACAAATACTATGTGCCCAACAATATCGCGATTTGTCTCGCAGGTGATTTAGACCCGGATAAAACCGTGGCGCAGATTGAAAAATATTTTGGCGGTTGGCAGCCGAAGGAAGTAAGCCCGTTCATTTTCGAATCGCAGCCTGAATATACAGAGCCGGTGGTGAAAGAATCATTCGGTCCGCAGGAAGAGCATGTGTATGTGGGCTTCCGCACAGGCGGTGCAAATTCACGCGATGCGATATTCACAAAACTGATTAGCGCGATTCTCTACAACGGGCAAGCAGGATTAGTTGATTTGAATTTGAATCAGCAGCAGAAAACGCTTTCGGCAGAGGCGTTTGACAACATCATGGCGGATTATGGAATGCTTGGGCTGTATGGCGAACCGCGCGAAGGACAAACATTGGAAGAGGTAAAAAATTTGTTGCTGGCGCAAATAGAATTATTGAAAAAAGGAGAGTTTGACGAATGGCTGCTTGAAGCTGCGGTGAAAAATATGAAGCTTGACCAAATAAAAGCCTATGAAACCAATCGTGCGCGAGCCGACAAGTTTGTGGGTGCTTTCGTGTTGGGGCAAAATTGGGAATCTGCTACGAACGAGTTGAATGAGATGCAAAAAATTACCAAGCAGGAACTCGTGCAGTTTGTAAACGAGCAATACAAAAACAATTATGTGGTGTCCTACAAGCGCATCGGCACAGATGCGACAATTCACAAAGTGGATAAGCCGCAAATCACGCCTGTGGTGATGAACCGCGACACGCAATCAGCTTTCGTTACAAAATTTGACAGTGTGAAATCTGAGCGCATCGCTCCGGTGTTTGTTGATTATAAAAAAGAAATCAGCAACGAGTCGTTCAAAGACGGCATTGAATTCAACTACGTGAAGAATCAGTTCAACGAACTGTTTGAATTGTATTACATCTTCGATATGGGCGCTGATAACAACCGAGAACTGGCGCTTGCCGTAAAATATCTACCCTACCTCGGCACCGATAAATACTCAGCCGCTGATTTGCAGAAAGAATTTTTCAAAAAAGGATTGAGTTTCGATGTTTCCTCCTCAAAAGACCAGGTATATGTAACGCTGAAAGGCTTGGATGAATCGTTTGAAGATGGCTTGCAATTATTTGAACATATCCTCGCAAGCGCACAGCCCGATACGCAAGCGTTGAAAGATATGGTGGATGGAATTTTAAAAGAGCGTGAAGATGCGAAACTGAAGAAAGGGATGATTCTGAATTCCGCAATGGTAAGCTATGCCAAGTATGGTCCCAATTCTTCATTCGCGAATATCTTGTCAGAACAGGAACTAAAAAATTTAGATGCGCAAAAGTTGGTAGAACTCATCAAGAGCCTTACCAGCTATAAGCACCGCATTTTCTATTACGGGAAAAATTCACCGGAGGCAATCAAGCCGCTGTTGGATAAATATCATGTCGTGCCTAAAACGCTTCAGGATTATCCGGCTGCGAAAGTTTTCACCGAACTGGAAACCACCCAGAATAAAGTTTACTTCTGCAACTACGAGATGGTACAGGCAGAAATGATTTTACTTTCAAAAGGAGAACTCTACAATAAATCATTAGCTCCTCAAATCAGTTTGTTCAGTGAGTATTTCGGTGGCGGACTTTCCTCGATTGTCTTCCAGGAAATTCGTGAGCAGAAAGCGCTTGCGTATGCTGCGTATGCTGCTTACACTATTCCGCGTTTAAAAAATGAATCACACTATGCGATTGCGTACATCGGCACACAAGCTGATAAGCTGCCTGCCGCGTTAGATGCAATGACAGCGCTGATGAGCGACATGCCGCAGGTGCAGCGCCAATATGACGATTCGCGTGATGCTGCAATGAAAATTATTGAAAACGAGCGCATTGTCGGCTCAAGCATTTTCTGGAATTACGAAACTGCGAAAAGGCGCGGGTTGGAGTACGACATCCGCAAAGACATTTATACACAGATGCAAACTGCCACCGTCACCGACCTCGCTAATTTCTTCAACGCGCAAATCAAAGGGAAGAAATACAACTACCTCGTGCTTGGAAAGAAAGGCAACGTGGATTTGAAAATGCTGGAGAAAATTGGTCCGGTGGAGGAATTGCCTTTGGAAAAGATATTCAACTACTGATAGTACGTTTCGTTATTCTGAACTGAGCCCGTCTAAGACGGAGAAGAATCTCGAAACGCATAACTTCGACAACTCGCTTTTAAAAAAAGATTAGGGATTGTATCGCTCCAAGCGATACAATCCCTATGTCCTATGAAAGAACCAACAAGACTCTCCGCTATTAGTGATGTAGAAATCTCACAGCTACAGGTGTTTGGTGCGCGGGTGCATAATCTCAAAAACATTGATGTTAGCCTGCCGCGAAACAAATTTGTAGTCATCACGGGTATCAGCGGTAGCGGAAAATCTTCGCTTGCGTTTGATACGATTTATGCGGAAGGGCAAAGGCGTTACATCGAGAGTTTCTCTTCCTATGCCAGACAATTTTTAGGAACATTAGAGCGACCTGACGTTGACAAAATCAGCGGGCTGAGTCCGGTGATTTCCATTGAGCAAAAGACTACGAACAAAAATCCGCGCTCCACGGTCGGCACAGTGACGGAGATTTATGATTTTATCCGCTTGCTCTATGCGCGTGTTGGCGAAGCATATTCGTATGTAACGAACAAAAAAATGGTGCGCTTCACTGAGCAGCAGATTCTCAAAAATATCCGTGAAAAATTCGCAGGTAAAAAAATTGCAGTGCTTGCTCCGCTCGTGCGTGGAAGGAAAGGGCATTACCGCGAATTGTTTGAAAAAATTCGCAAGCAGGGATATTTGAAAGTGCGCGTGGATGGAGAAATGCTCGATGTGAAAGACAAGATGCAGGTTGACCGCTACAAGATTCATGACATCGAAGTGGTGATTGACAGGTTGAGTGTGGAAGAAAAATTTGAAGACCGCTTGCGCCAATCGCTGGAGGCTGCGCTCAAGATGGGTAATGAATTGTGCATGGTGCTTGATTACGATTCAAATGCGACACAGCATTTCAGCAAAAAACTGATGTGCACTGAAAGTGGCATTGCGTATGAAGAGCCAAACCCAAACACGTTTTCGTTTAACTCGCCTTATGGCGCGTGTCCCACTTGTCGCGGGTTGGGCGCGATTTACGAAGTGAACATGGATGCCGTGATGCCCGACAAAAGCAAGAGTATTAACGAAGGCGGTTTTGCTCCGCTGGGTGAATTGCGCGACAACTATGCGTTTCGCGAGTTGCGCGCGCTTTCCATGAAACACAAGTTCAATTTCGCGCAGCCAATTTCAAAAATTCCGCAGGAAGCGATTGACCTTATTCTTTATGGGAAAAACGGCAAGTTGCTGGATTCGACAGAAACGTGGAGCGGGCGCTCATTCACCGAAGAGTTTGACGGCATCGTGAACATGGTGAAGCAATGTTTCTTTGAAACATCCTCTGAGAATTTGCGCAGGTGGGCAGAAGATTTCATGGCGTTAATTCCCTGCCCTGAATGTGATGGCGCACGCTTAAAAAAAGAATCACTTTATTTCAAAGTCGCTGGGAAAAATATTTCAGAACTGTCACTGATGAGCATCGTGGATTTAGCAAAATGGTTTGGCGTAGCTTCCCTCTCCCCTGGGAAAGGGACAGAAAGCGAAGCGCTTCAGGGTGAGGCGAAAAAGGGAGCAAAGAAATCCAATGGTGACAATATCGAATCTAATCTTTCCGACCGTCAAAAGACAATCGCAAAAGACATCATTAAAGAAATACGCCTGCGCACGCAATTCTTATTGGATGTTGGCTTGGATTATCTCACGATGGACCGCCCCGCGCGAAGTCTTTCTGGTGGTGAATCACAGCGGATTCGCCTTGCCACACAAATCGGCTCGCAATTGCGCGGCATCACTTATATCCTCGATGAGCCAAGCATCGGTTTGCATCAGCGCGACAATCACCGACTCATTAAAGCATTGAAAGAACTTGCAGAAATCGGCAACACGGTGATGGTGGTGGAGCATGACAAAGACATCATGCTTGCATCCGATTACATTCTTGATTTAGGACCGGGCGCTGGATTTCTTGGCGGACACATCGTAGCATCAGGCGAGCCGAAGATTTTTATGTCGCAAAATTCAATGACTGCAAAATACCTGAGCGGTGAAGAAAAAATCGAAGTACCAAACAAGCGAAGAAAAGGCAGCGGGAAATCACTCCTGCTGAAAGGCGCAACCGGACATAATCTCAAGAAGGTAGATTTACAACTTCCGCTCGGCATGATGGTGTGCATCACGGGCGTGAGCGGCAGCGGAAAGTCATCGCTGATTAACGAAACACTCTACCCTATTTTGCGCAAGCATCTCTATGACTCGCGCCAGAAACCGCTTCCGCATGTGAGCATTGACGGGTTGAAGCATATTGAAAGCGTAATTGAAGTTGACCAGGCGCCAATCGGACGCACACCGCGCAGCAATCCTGCTACCTACACGGGCGTATTTTCTGACATCCGCAATTTGTTTGCGTTGGTGCCGGAGGCAAAAATTCGCGGCTACAAAGCCGGAAGATTTTCATTCAACGTGAAAGGAGGCAGGTGTGAAGTATGTGAAGGCGGTGGCATGAAGGTAATTGAAATGAATTTTCTGCCGGATGTTTTTGTACAGTGTGAAAACTGTCTTGGCAAACGCTACAACCGCGAAACCCTTGAAGTGCGTTACAAAGGCAAAAGTATCAGCGATGTATTGGAGATGCCGATTAATGAAGCGGTGATTTTTTTTGAAAATGTTCCCAGCATTTCTCGCAAAGTAAAAACACTGCATGATGTTGGATTGGGTTATATCACTCTTGGACAACCGGCTCCAACTCTTTCAGGCGGTGAAGCGCAGCGCGTGAAGTTGGCAGAAGAACTCAGTAAAAAAGATACGGGCAATACGCTCTACATTCTTGACGAACCAACAACAGGCTTGCATTTTCAAGACATCCGTATGTTGCTTGATGTACTCAATAAATTAGTTGAGCGCGGTAACACAGTTTTAATCATTGAACACAATCTCGATGTCATCAAAGTTGCCGACCACGTCATTGACCTCGGACCCGAAGGTGGTGACAAAGGCGGTGAAATCATCGCCACCGGAACTCCCGAAGATATTGTGAAGGTGAAGAAAAGTTATACGGGGGAGTTTTTGAAAGGGGAGTTGGGGTGAAGTGGTACTGTTCCGCCCAACAGGGCTAAATAATTAAAAGTCTATACTAAATAGTTTTCCTTTTGTTGCAATGAAGTTTTTAAATTCCAGTTTGACCAACATTGTTTTAAAAAAAATGAAAAACACAACCCAACAAGAGACGGACTTATTCGAAATAAATGCGAAAAGATTGGACGAGATTGACAAAAGATTAAAACAACTTCATGAAAAAGGGGAATTCTTAGAAGAGAATAAACGGGAAATTGAGGATTTAATTAACGAGAGACGAAAAATTCATAAATGGTTTCAGGATACAGAATAAAATTATAGAGTAGTCTTTCAATTTTCGGACAACACTAAGTTGCCTAAACTCCATAGACTTAAATTATGTAGGACATTCTATCACCCATGTAAAATTCCTGATAGGAAAAATGATGCCAGTACTATGTTTGTAGCGATAAACCGTGTATGTAAATTCTTCTATTTTTCCCTGAACATCACCAATGCTTAGGCAGTTGCTTTTAATTTTTTCTGTTAAGTAACTATACGTTTCTTTATCAGGCTTCAATATTTGAATGTAAATAGTTTTTGTAAATGATTTTTGAATTGTCTTGGCATAGGTTTCTGTACTGCAACTGTAAACAGTCAGAATGGTATTATAGGACGAGAAGTTATTTCGATAGGTATATCCGATGCAATTATCATGACCCAATAATCCTGCACTTTTATCTACTTGCTCAAAATTTTTGTTTTCAAATGCAGATAAAACAGAGAGGGGATAATTGTCACTCAAAATAAAATATTTCAGATCTGTGAAAGTGAGGTTCTGTGCATCAACCTTTTGATTTAACTGAAAACTTAAAATAGTGAATAAAAAAAATGACCTTATCATGTTGATACAATTTAGATGGTTCATTAAAATACTTAAATCTTTAGAATTTAGGCTACCCACCTCAATTACAATCACACTCTAATCTTCATGATACTTCAATAATAGCCGCCTTGCGGGTGAGGTTGGTTTAAATCACAAACTCTAAATTTGTCTAAACACAATAAGCATGGCAGCAATCAAGACAGAACTCAAAAAGATGATTGACGAACAGAATGATGTCAGTGTTTTAAAAGCCATCAGAACGCTGCTGCAAAAAGCAGGTTTAGATTCCACATTGAAAGAAAAACTCACGATTCGCGCATTGAAGTCAGAGCAGGATATTAAAGCTGGTCGTCTGTTTAGCCGGAAGGATGTTGTCAAACGCACCAACCACTTTTTGAGCAAGTGAAGCTGGTTTATACCGACAAGGCAATAGAGAGCCTTCAGGAAGTTTTGGAATTTCTGTCTCCGAAGGTCAACCTCGAAAAGCTCACTCAAATTAGAGATGAGATTTTAGACAAAGCGGATACGCTTATGAAGCATCCATATCTCGGTCAGGAAGAAGAATATTTAGAGCATCTGCAAATGGGACATCGCAGGTTGGTACAAAGCCGTTACAAAATCATCTACCGCATTGAGGGAAACACCATTTACATTACTGACATTTTTGACAGCCGCCAAGACCCGGCAAAGATGAAAGGTTAAGTACGCACAGATTAATTCTTACTCACCATTTCTATTTCCCTTTCCATCTCAATCGCTTTCGGAAACAGGATATTATTCTCTAAGTGAACATGGCGATGCAAATCATCCTCAAACTCCTGTAATTTGAAATAGAGCACACGATAGGTGTTGCAAGCGTGAGCCGGTGGCGTGAAGTCGTTGCTGAGTGCGCGTATTTCCTTTAAAATATTCCCGGCATGTTCGTGTTCGGTTTCCATCATGCGCACCGGGTTTTGCACAGTGCCGAAAGGAGGCTGTTCGGGATGAGCCTGTTCCTGACGTGCACTCACCAACCGTTTGATGTACGGAAAAAGCACTTTCTCCTCCTTCATCATGTGCGTCTGCAATTCAGAAGCAACTTCGCTGAGGAGTGCATGAATCTTCACAGTTTCAGGATTGGCGTTGCCATGCACCTTCGCCACCTTATCGGCATATTCCAACAGGTGGGGAATGTTATTGCGCACGTAGGTGTGATGGACATTCACAATGTAATCGGCAAGAAAATCAAGCTGCCATTCGTTGGCGTTCAGATTATCGCCATTAGCATTCTTTCTGCCTGTATTCAGCAATTCTTTTTCCAACACAGCATAATCAACTCCCTTTTTTTCACACACATCCTGAACAGTTCTTCCACCTCCGCAGCAAAAATCAATACCGTACTTTTTAAAAACTTCCGCCTTGCTGTAATCTTCAGCTACTAATTGTCCGACCGTTTTATCTTTTATATTCATGTCCTGCGTTTTTTGATGCAACAAGTTAGATGTGCTGAAAACGGAAACGGGTGATAAAAGTCAGCTATTGCAAGATTTCGCTAAATGCGCGTGAAGAAAAGTGATACAGGGGAGTTTTTGAAAGAGGAGATGAAGTAATCCTTTAAAATCCATGCACCACTAAGCCGCTCCTGAGTTTCGGTTCAAACCATGTTGACTTAGGCGGCATCACATCTCCCGAATCGGCAATCTGCATCAACTGCTCCATGCTCACGGGGTAGAGGGCAAACGCCACTTTCATCTCTCCGCTATCCACTCTGCGTTCTAATTCTTTTAGCCCGCGCATACCGCCTACGAAATCAACGCGCTCATCAGTGCGCGGGTCTTTAATGCCAAGTAACGGATTCAAAAGATTTTCCTGCAAGATGGTTACGTCCAAGATGCCAATCGGGTCGTTTGTATAAGTGCCCTCTTTGGCAACAAGTCTGTACCATGTTCCTTCTATGTACATTCCGAATTCATGCAGTTGGTCGGGCTTGGCTGCAACAGACGGGATTGATTGCATCTCAAAATGCACCGAGACCTTTTGCAAAAATTTTTCCGTGGTATAGCCATTCAAATCTTTCACCAGGCGGTTGTAGTCCATAATGCGCAATTGGCTGGCGGGAAAAATTACAGATAGAAAATAATTATACTCCTCGCTACCCGTATGGTTCGGATTTTCATCAGCAAGGGCTTTGCCCACCTTTGCAGATGATGCCGCGCGATGGTGCCCGTCAGCGATATACGTGCAGGATACCTGTTCTGCAAAAAACTGTGTTAGCCGTTCAATGTGCTTCTCCTCATCAATCACCCAAAACGTATGTTTTATTTCATCGCCAGCGGTGAATTCATAAACAGGCTGCTTCCGCGTGATGCGGTCTATCAAATCATCTATTTCCGGCACATCGCGATAGGCGAGGAACACCGGCTCTGCATGTATGCTTGTCGCTTTTATGTGATTGATGCGGTCAAGCTCTTTCACGGGACGCGTGTGTTCATGCTTTTTAATGCGGTCAGAAAAATAATCTGCAATACTTGAACAGGCGACTAATCCCGTTTGCGATTGCCCGTCCATCTCCATTTCATAGATGTACAACTTTCGCTTTTCATCCTGAAAAAACACGCCCTTTTGCAGCATCACCTGAAAATTTTCCCGCGCCTGCTCATATACTTTCATGTCGTGGTCATCCAGGGCATCAGGCAAGTCAATTTCCGAGCGGATGGTGTGCAGGAAGGAATACTCATTCTCTTTCGCTTCTTCTTTTGCCTCTTTACGGTTCATCACATCATAAGGACGCGATGCAACCAGCGCTGCAAACTCAGCCAGCGGACGATAGCCGGCAAATGCTTTAATTGTTACCATGATTGTTGGTAGTGTTATGCGCCCAAAAGTACAAACTAAGCGGTAACTTGAAGACATCTTGCGGAAGATCTGACAACAATACAGGAGATGCTTTTCATCAAAATAAAAGACTATGCAAAGCGAAGCGCAGTTCTGAACGGTGCGCTTTTAAAAACGTCCTTAGTTGATAAAATCAGTTCGCCACCTCCGACAGAAACTTAATCTGCATCAGTCGCAATTCTTCGCGCGTAACGCCTTCGTCTTTCAACTCTTGATAAGCATCATCCAACGAGTCAGTTTCAGCTTCGCGGAAGTAGTCGTAAATCAAATCCTGCTGGTCGTTGTCAATGACCTGGTCAATGTAGTAGCGCAGGTCAACCTTGGTGCCGCTGTCAACAATGGTTTTGATTTCAGTGAGGATATCATCCAATTTCAATCCCTTGCTGCGCGCAATATCATCGGGTTGAATTTTCTTGTCAATGTTTTGAATGATATACACCTTCATTGCGCTTTTGTTCACGAGGCTTTTCACCACCATGTCTGATGTGCGCTCAATGTCATTGTCTTCAACGTATTGCGCAATCAGTTCTACAAACGGCTTTCCGTATTTCTGCGCTTTGCCTTTGCTCACGCCCGTGATGTTTGCCAACTCCTCCATCGTAATCGGATATTGCGTAGCCATATCTTCCAGCGAAGGGTCTTGAAAAATCACGTAAGGCGGCAGGTTATGTTCCTTTCCCGCTTTCTTCTGCAGGTCCTTCAGCAAGTGCAGCAACGCGGAATCAAGCGCGCCCGGTCTTGCTTCTGCGGCTTCTTCATCTTGTTCGGTTGCCTGTTTTTCAAAATCATGATTGAGCGCAATCGGCACAGAGTGCGGCTTGGTGAGAAATTTCTTTCCTTCGGGCGACACTTTCAGCAAGCCATAGTTTTCGATGTCTTTGCCGATTAAGCCAATCAGCATTGCTTGGCGAATCGCTGAATTCCAAAACGTATCGCTCTTGTCAGCGCCCTTGCCAAACATATCAAGCATGTTGTAGCCGAAGGTGACTAACTCCTGCGTTTTCTTTCCCACAATAATATTCACGATGTCATGAATCGCGTGATTTTCTTTCACCGCAGCAATTGTTTTGAGCGCCAGCGCGATGAATTCTTTTCCTTCAATTGTTTCCTTCGGGTTCAGGCAATTGTCACATGCGCCACAGTTTTTCGTTTTGTAGTCTTCTCCGAAATAATGGAGCAAAAAATTTCTGCGGCACACAGGAGTTTCGGCATAGGCAATCACTTCTGTGAGCAAATGCGTACCCATTTCGCGCTCTGTAAGGCTTTTGTCGCGGAGAAATTTTTCGAGCTTGTAAATGTCTTTGTAAGAATAGTAAGCGGTGCATTTTCCTTCCATTCCGTCACGTCCTGCGCGCCCTGTTTCCTGATAATAATTTTCGATGCTCTTGGGAATGTTGTAGTGAATCACAAAGCGCACATCGGGCTTGTCAATGCCCATGCCGAAGGCGATGGTTGCCACAATCACGTCAATATCTTCCATCAGAAACTGGTCCTGAATCTGTGCCCGGATGGGTTGTTCCATCCCTGCGTGGTAGGCTGCCGCCTTCACGCCATTCACGTTCAGAAACTCAGCAATCTCTTCGGTTGATTTGCGGCTCAGCGCATAGATAATCCCCGATTTGCCGGTATTCGCCTTTACATACTGCACAATGCTTTTCAGCACATTCTCTTTCTTTCCCTTCGGCTTGATTTCATAAAAAAGGTTTGCGCGGTTGAAGGAAGAAATGTAGATGTTCGGTTTTTTCAACTGCAACGTCTTTACAATATCCGACTGCACTTTGGGCGTTGCCGTAGCGGTGAGCGCAATAAGCGGCACATCTTGCCCAATCATCTCCATCATGTCGCGGATGCGCCTGTATTCCGGGCGAAAATCGTGTCCCCATTCGCTGATGCAATGCGCCTCGTCAACGGCAACAAACGAAATCGTTACATCTTTCAGGAACGCGATGTTTTCCTTTTTCGTAAGCGATTCAGGAGCAACATAAAGCAGCTTCGTAACGCCTTTTGTCACGTCATCGCGCACCTCTTTCATCTGTTGCTTGGTGAGCGAGGAGTTTAAAAAGTGGGCAATCTTTTCGTTGCTGCTGTAACCGCGCACCAAATCCACCTGATTTTTCATCAGCGCAATCAACGGGCTGATTATGATGGCGATGCCTTTGCTTAAAATAGCGGGCAACTGGTAGCAGAGCGATTTCCCACCCCCGGTGGGCATGAGTACAAAGGTGTCTTTGCCGCTCGTAATGCTCTTAATTATAGCTTCCTGGTCGCCTTTGAAGGCTTTGAAGCCGAAATATTCTTTGAGGGATGCTTTGAGTTTATCTTTTACAGGCGCTTCTAATGTGGCAGACATAAGGGTACTTAAATTTTCAATTAAAAAATGCCCCCTTTAACAGGTGAAGCCGATTCTTATTGTCTGAAACGATGCGATAAAAATGGAATTCTTTACCTTCGCTAAGAATTTTCTGAAACGCAGAACCGGAAATCAACGATAAACGGGATTGAGTAGAATTGGAACGATAGGAATGATTTTTATTTAACGTATTTCTCACTGCAATATAAATAAAATCCCTGCAAGTGCAAGGCATCTTCACAAAATATTATTGTTCTGATACCCTTTTAACATAAATAGTTGTAGATGACCAAAAACAAAGACCACTATGTAGCCATTATGGCGGGTGGAATCGGCAGCCGGTTCTGGCCTAAAAGCCGAACGGCATTACCCAAGCAATTCTTAGATATTCTTGGTATCGGCAAGACGCTCATACAACTTACGTATCAGCGTTTTGCGCAAATCGTGCCGAAAGAAAACATCTACGTGGTGACGCACGAGCAATACACTGACCTCGTGAAGGAGCAATTGCCCGAACTTACCGACAACCAGATTTTGAGCGAGCCGATGCGGAAAAATACCGCTCCGTGCGTTGCCTACATCTCGTTTAAGATTCGGGAAATCAATCCTTACGCCAGCATGGTGGTGGCGCCATCAGACCATTTGGTGATTCGGGAAGATGCTTTTACCGAAGTGATTCGCAAGGGGCTGCATTTTGTGGACGAAAGCGACTCGCTCGTTACGCTCGGCATCGTGCCTACCCGCCCCGACACCGGCTACGGCTATATTCAATTCATTGATACACACCGCAGCGGGGAGATTTACAAGGTGAAAACCTTCACCGAAAAGCCCAACCTTGAGCTTGCCAAGAGTTTTCTGAAAAGCGGTGACTTTTTGTGGAATTCGGGCATTTTCGTGTGGAATATCCGCACGATTCTCACTGCGTTTAGAAAAGAATTGCCGGAAATCTATGAGGCGTTTGACGATGGGCGCGGGAAATACCACAAGCCGGAGGAAAAACCGTTCATCGCCCATGCCTATTCGCTGTGCAAAAACATTTCGATTGACTATGGCGTGATGGAAAAAGCCGACAATGTGTTCGTGATTCCTGCCGACATCGGCTGGTCAGATTTAGGCACATGGCAATCGCTCTATGATAAATATGACAAGGATGAACACAGCAACGCCATTTCCGGGAAAGATGTGATGTTGTTTGACTCAAAGGAAAACATGGTGATGGCGCCCGATGGGAAATTGGTTGTCTTGCAGGGCTTGGAAAACTACTGCGTGATTGACACCGAAGATGCGCTGCTCATTTGCAAGCGCGACAAGGAGCAGGAAATCAAACAAATTAATACGGAGATAAAGAAGGTGAAGGGGGAGAAGTATTTGTAGTAGATAGCTTGCAATTCGAATAGCCATGTTCACTTTCATAATTGCAGTTGCAATTTTTCTTACAGAGCGGCTTTTATCAAATTACCTATTTCCTAACAGGTTCTTAATCGAATCATCTTCAGAAAGTATTCTTCATTAAGGAGAAAATCACCAGTTTGATTTACAAGGTGTTTCAAGACTTTCTAATCGTCAGTTGTTTTGTGTACATCGCTTTTGAAAATGGAGCTTCGGAAGAGGTCGTAATTGCAATTTGCTCCTTTGCTTTATTAGGTATCACTTGGCATGGGGTTCAAATGTTTAGGCGCAGAAAACAATTGCTTATTAATCTGCATAAAAAGATACTAATTACGCCCCAAATGTCCATCAGCTTTCATGGTTCAAAGGCGTTGGAATTTTTTGAAACATTCCTAAACTTACCGGACGGGGGAGTGAGAATTTATTCAATCAATCTAATACTATTAAGTGGGGTAAGTGTGGGATTATTAGACGTGGATTTAAAACAGGAAGCAAAAAAGATATTCAAAGTAATACATGAGGTGATTAAAGTTGATACTGCCCACAAAATAGAAAGAGGTTTGCTGGGTGGCGTGACCAAAAAAGGAGATTTCATCTGATGCCTCAACTTAACTCTAAAATCCCGCACACCCACCACCATTTTCACCAAGATGAGTGTGCTGACAAATGAGTTTGGTTTGCTTCCCGTATGAAATTCAACTAATTTCAACACAGATATTTCACATGAGTAGCTACGAACAATATATCAGTATCTCGCCTGACATTCGTTTCGGCAAACCGTGCATCAAAGGAACGCGCATTGCAGTTGCCGATATTTTACAATGGCTTGCATCAGGGATGAGCATGGATGAAATCTTGCAGGATTTTCCTGAGTTGAACGTAAAGCAAATCCGCGCAGCGCTGGCGTTTGCCGCCCATCGTGAAAATATTTCTAAAATCATCACTGCCAGATGAAATTGCTCGTTGACGCTAATCTTTCATGGCGTCTTGTGAAGTTGATTCAGCTTTCTTTTCCTGATGCGATACATGTTATACAAACAGAACTTCCTATTCCCGCAAAGGATATTGAAATCTGGAACTGGGCGAAGAAAAACAATTATTCCATCGTAACCAATGACGAGGATTTTTTTTACCTACTCTCTGCTAAAGGATTTCCACCCAAGATAATCATGATTAGAACCGGCAATCAAACTACCCGTTTCATTGCAGATGTTCTTAACTGCGATAAAGAACAAATCGAAACGATAATTCGCTCTAAAGAATATGGGGTGTTGGAAATCTATTAATTAAGACCCGCCAACCCGTGACTCGCCAACTTCAACTTAAATCCAAACTCCCTCATACTACCACCACCATCTTCACCAAGATGAGCGCACTGGCAACGGAGTATGGGGCGATTAATCTTTCACAAGGCTTTCCTGATTTTATTTGTTCGCCCAAACTCATTGAACTCGTGCATCATTACATGAAGCGGGGCGACAATCAATACGCTCCCATGCAGGGCATTATTCAACTGCGCGAGCGCATTGCCGAAAAAACGCAGGCGCTCTACAACAGAACTTATGACCCTGAGAAGGAAATCAATATCACAGCCGGAGGTACGCAGGCAATCTATGTCGCCATCACCGCGCTGGTGCATCCGGGCGATGAAGTGATTTTGTTTGCGCCAGCTTATGACTCCTACGCGCCTGCGGTTGAGTTATGTGGCGGCAAAAGCTTGTTCATCAACATGGCTGCGCCTGACTTCCGTATTGATTGGGAGGAAGTGCGGAAAAATATTTCAGAAAAAACACGGCTGCTCATTGTCAACTCGCCTCAAAATCCCACAGGCACTGTGCTTTCAGCGGAAGATTTGCAGCAACTGCAACACATCGTGCGTGGTACGAACATCGCCATCATCAGCGATGAGGTGTATGAGCATATTATTTTCGACCATCGTCATGAAAGCGTGTTGCATTATCCCGAATTGGCGGAACGCAGCTTCGTGGTGTTTTCCTTCGGCAAAACATATCATGTCACCGGCTGGAAGTTGGGTTATGTGCTTGCACCCAATTATTTGATGGAGGAGTTTCGTAAAGTGCATCAGTTTGAAGTATTCAGCGTGAACCGCCCGTTGCAAATGGCGCTCGCTGATTTCATGCAATACAAAGACGAATATTTACAACTCCATGATTTTTACAAAAAGAAGCGCGACCTGTTTATCAGCTATCTGAAAGATTCGCGCTTCATGGTAAAGCCTGCTGATGGCACGTACTTCCAACTGCTCGATTACCACAACATTACCGATGAAGCCGATACCGAGCTTGCGGTGCGCTGGACAAAAGAAATTGGCGTAGCTTCCATTCCGATTTCAGTGTTTTACCCCGACAAGCGCGACCAAAAAGTGTTGCGTTTTTGTTTTGCGAAAGAAGATGACACGCTGAGAAAAGCAGGCGAACTGCTATGCAAGATATAATCGTGTCATCGCGGACTTGTTCCGCGATCCCCCTGAAAGAGTTACTAAATTGCTTGCAAAAATCAGGGGATGCCGGAACGAGTCCGGCATGACAAACATGATGCAAGATTTAAAAATTACCCTCATTCAATCTGCGCTGCATTGGGAAAATGCAGAGGAAAACCTGCGACATTTCGCAAGCATTATTCAATCATTCAAGCAATCCACCGATTTAATTATTCTTCCTGAAATGTTCACTACCGGATTCAGTATGAATACTGAAACGCTTGCTGAAGAGATGAACGGACGAGTAATACAATGGATGCAACGCCTTGCCAATGAAACGAATGCAGTAATTACCGGCAGCCTCATCATTCGGGAAGAAGATAAATATTTCAATCGCTTGATTTGGATGCGTCCTGATGGTACGCATGAATACTATGACAAGCGTCACCTCTTCGGATTAGGTGATGAGCACAAGAATTATTCCGCAGGAAATAAGAGAATCATTGTTTCGCTGAACGGATGGAACATCTGCCCATTAGTGTGTTATGATTTGCGGTTTCCGGTGTGGTGCAGGAATAGTCAACAGACGACAGACGACAAACAACGGAATGATGAGAAATCGGTGGACAGTGGACAGTGGACAGTGGACTTACAGTATGATTTACTGTTGTTCGTTGCGAATTGGCCCGAGCGCAGAAACTTTGCCTGGAAGCATTTACTGCAAGCGCGGGCGATTGAAAACCAGAGTTATGTCGTGGGCGTGAATCGTATCAGTAACGATGGTAATAATATTTACCACTCAGGTGACAGCGCCCTGATTGACCCGCTGGGTGAAATAATTTTCACACAAGCGGATGCTGCGTTCGCCAAAACTTTTTCATTAAGCAAAGAGCGCTTACATCAGGTGCGCGAGAAAATGCCGTTTCTGCGTGATGCGGATAATTTTCAAATTAAAGCTTAATTACTTCGCCTAATCAGTCGTTTTACCATTTAGTCATTGAAAATGGCTCAAGAATTTTTCTTTGAAAACCAGTGCGCCCGGACTTCTTTTTTCGCCCGTGCCGGAACGGACGAGGAGAGGGGGCGGCATAGCCTGCGGAAAGCTTTTGGCAACCGAAGGGGTGAGGCTTTTGTGTGAGCAAGTTTTAAAGTCTAAATGGTGTTATTCTGCCTTTTTTAAATGAGAAGGTAATTTTTCATTTTTAAACCAAATCTATGGATGACAATACCACTAACGTAATGGGTTATCTCGAAGACAAGATAATCAAGTTACAGTCGCAAATCACCGAATTACAGGACACCATCAGGCATTACCGCGCTGTGCTGGCTTACACGAAACGCTCGATGCGCGTGGACTATGGCGAAAATGAGAACAACTATAACACCATCAACCGCGATGAGCATGTAACGCTATAACTGGCGAAAGCTACCTCAAAAGAAATAGGCTGTTTCCAAACAGGAAATAACTATTTCATTATTAGACAGGTTTGTGCTGAAATTTAAAGAAATGGTAACATCCGCTTAAAACCACAGCAACCCCTCCTCTCTACCTTCGTTTCATTAAATCTTTTATGATGAAACTTAGTTTCTTCCTTGCAGCGATAGTCTTATTATCAGCATTTCAACTTGCCGCCCAAACAGGCAAAATCTCCGGGAAAATTCTTGATAAAAAAAATGGCGAAGACCTTATTGGCGCTTCTGTACTGATTACCGGCACATCAAAAGGCTCGGCAACCGATGTGTTTGGCAATTTTGAAATTCCCAATGTAGAACCCGGCATCTACAAATTGCAGGTGCGCTACATCTCCTACAAGACGATTGAGATTGAAGATGTAAAAGTGGAAATGGGAAAAACCGCCATCGTGAATATTTCCATGGAAACAGATGACGGGCTGCAGTTGAACGAAGTGGTGGTGAAATCTTCGCGGGTAAAAAATACCGAGAGCGCTGTTTTACTTGAAACAAAAAAAGCCGACATGGTAGTTACCGCAGTTTCCGCTGCCCAAATTGCCAAATCGCAGGATAGGGACGCAGCCGATGTGGCAAGGCGAATTCCCGGAGTTACGGTAATTGAAAACCGCTTCGTTGTGGTGCGCGGATTAACTGAGCGCTACAATGCGGTTCTTTTAAATAATGCCTTTGCCCCGAGTGTTGAATCGGATGTGAAAGCCTTCTCCTTTGACTTTGTTCCCAGTTCGATGATTGACCGTTTCATGGTTTACAAATCTCCTTCGCCCGATTTGCCCGGTGAGTTTGCAGGCGGTACGGTGAAAATTTTCACGAAAAATATTCCTGAAAAATCAGGCGTGCAACTCAGCTATCAAACTTCTTTCCGGCAGGGAACGACATTTAGGGATTTCAGCATGAATCCCGGCTCGAAGGCCGATTGGCTCGGATATGATAACGGTTTACGCGCTTTGCCTGATGGCTTTCCCGACAATGTGCGCGATGTTCCCACTGAGGATACTTCTTCGCTTGATGCGCTCGGTCGTTCATTGAAAAACAACTGGGGCTATGAAACAAACAACGCAATGCCTGACCAACGCGCCAACGTCACATTGAATGGCGTGAAGACATTACCCAAACTCAAATTCGGCAACATCACTTCCATCAGCTACACGAACACAAGCGCATTCGCACAATCCAATCGCCTTGACTTCAACACCTATGATGTCGTTACCGGAACCAGCGACACCGTGTTCAACTATTACGATGATATTTTCGCAAGACGCGCAAAGATTGGCGTGTTGCAGAACAACGCATTCTCACTCGGCAAAGAAGGCAATCACAAAATCGAACTGAAAAATATTTTCAGCCAGGATGGCATCAACGAAACCACGCTGCGCAACGGACGAAATTTTGAAGAAGGCACATTGCGAAAAGAATATTCCTATCGCTATAAGCAGCGCACGATTTACTCAGGTCAGTTGGGTGGCAACCATGAGTTTGAAAACACAAAAACAAAATTCGACTGGACAATGGGCTACGGCTTGGGTAAAAGTGAAGACCCCGATTGGCGCAGGGCGCGTTATACAAAAGACGTTGCCGCCTCCGCTGATGAACCTTACACAGCTTACGTGCCGTTCAGCGCTCAACCATTCTATCTCGGCAGATTGTATTTCAACACCGATGAAGACCTCATCATGGGCGCGTTCAATCTTGAGCAGCGTTTTCAATCAAAGAAGCATGCGAAGTTCGTTCCGGGAATCAAAGTTGGTTCGTATATCGAAAAGAAGAACCGCGAATTTTCCGTGCGCAACATCGGCTACGCAATGGGCAATTATGCCAGCTTCGACTATGACATCGCGCTGCAACCGGTTGAAACAATTTTTTCGCCCGAAAACATCAATAGCGTCACCGGCTTGAAGATTGATGAAGACACCAAAGGCTCTGATTCTTACAACGCCTCGAATTTTCTTCGCGCTTACTACGGCATGGTGATGCTGCCACTCTGGAAATTCAACATCACCGGTGGCGTGCGCATTGAGCACAACACGCAAAAACTTAACAGCTATGAAATCACGGGTGAGCCGATTGCCGTGAACAACGACATCGTGAGCGTGCTGCCTTCGGTGAATGTGGCGTTCAACATCAACGAAAGAATGTTGCTGCGCGGAGCCTACGGCAAAACGGTGAACCGCCCCGAGTTCCGCGAGATTGCCCCGTTTTATTTCTATGATTTCAACTTCAACGCCATCAACCAGGGCAACAGCAACTTGAAAATCGCGCAGGTGCATAATGCCGATGTGCGCTGGGAATTTTATCCAACCACTGCTGAAATCATCAGCGTGGGCGCATTCTACAAGCGCTTCAAAGACCCGATTGAAAAATTCTTTATGCCCGGTGTCGGCTCAGGCGGCACGCGCAGCTTCACGTGGGGCAACGCCTACGCTGCCACCAGCTTCGGCATCGAAGTGGAAATCCGCAAGACGTTTGCACGGCTGCTGCCCAACATAAAATTCATCCGCGACCTCGGTATCGTTGCCAATGGCGCATGGATAAAGAGTACCGTTGAGCTTTCAGCCGAAGCGAGCGCTGACGACAACGAGCGCCCCATGATGGGACAGTCGCCCTACGTGGTGAACACGGGGCTATATTACCAGAATGATTCCATCGGTCTTTCCGCAAACCTGCTCTACAACGTCATTGGTCCGCGCATCGTGATTGTTGGCGTGCCCGGCATTCCCGAAGTGTGGGAGATGCCGCGCAACACGCTCGATTTCACCATCACCAAAAATTTCGGCAAGCACTTCGATATGCGCTTCAGCGTGCAGAACATCCTCAATGCCCAATATCTCTTATTACAAGATGCCAACGATGATGGCTCACTCAACCGCGCTGATGACCAGCGCATGCAGTCATTCAAAGTCGGGCAGTATTACACGGTGGGCGTGGCATATAAGATGTAGGATTTGGCGCGTACTGATTTCAGTTCATTCGCAACTCGTACCCGTAGCGTTGCTCGTCACAAGTTTACCGGTATCTATTTGCCTGCTTAACACCCGCTAAACATTCGCATAACGCGAATCACCAATTCCCATAATCCAATCTTAACACGCAGGATAAAGACTGATAAGGGTGCGCCAATACTTTTGCCGCAACAAAAAATTGTAAAACCAAAATCCAAACAGTCATGAAAAAATTATTCTTCCTGCTTGCGTTTGCTTTCGGAATTGCCGGGGCGAACGCGCAGATTATAAAGTCGGGCAACATCACCACAAGTGAATCGTGGAGCAACGATAACATTTACATCCTCAGCGGATTTGTATATGTGAAAGCCGGAGCAACGCTCACCATCGAGCCGGGTACATTGATTAAAGGCGACTTCACCACGAAGGGCGCACTCATCGTTGAACGCGATGCGTTCCTTATTGCGGATGGCACAGAAGAACAACCAATCGTATTTACTTCACAAAAAGCTGCCGGGCAGAGAAGCTATGGCGACTGGGGCGGATTGATTCTTTGCGGGAAAGGCTCAGTGAACCAGCCTGCAAATCCGGGCAACGGAACCGCGCAGGGAGAAGCGATTGTAGAAGGCGGTGTGGGAACAATTTATGGCGGTGGCGCATCGCCTGTTGATGATGACAGTTCAGGCGTGGTGCGCTATGTGCGCATTGAGTTTGGTGGCATTCCGTTTCAGCCCAACAGCGAAATCAACGGGTTAACGATGTCCGGTGTGGGAAGCAGAACAGTGATTGAGCATGTGCAGGTTTCCTATACCGGGGATGATGCTTTCGAATGGTTTGGCGGAACGGTGAATGCAAAAAATCTGATTGCTTACAGAAACTGGGACGATGACTTCGATACAGATTTCGGTTTCAGCGGAAAAATTCAATTCGGTTTGGTAGTGCGCGATACTTCGGTTGCCGACCAGTCAGGCTCAAACGGTTTCGAATCGGATAATGACGCGACCGGAACAACGAATACGCCCATCACTTCTCCGAATTTTTCCAATGTGACAGTTGTAGGTCCGTATGCGTTCACTTCAAATTACAGCAACGTGAATAGCTTGTACCGCAGGGCGTTGCATTTGAGAAGAAATACAAGAACTTCTGTTTTTAATTCAGTGTATATCGGTTACCCGGTGGGCTTGCTGATAGAAAGCACTTCCACCCAGGGCAACGCAACGAATGATGATTTGCAATTCAGAAATTCTGTGCTTACGCAAATGACGGATACGCTTGCAGCGGCAACTTCCGCAAATCCAAACAACTCAAATGGAGCGTTCAACATTTCCAATTGGTTCGCAACAGCAGGATGGGATAACACGACTTACAACACAGTTGGTGAATTACAATTCAAGAATGTTTCTCTCGGTAGTCCTGATTTTACACTGAATGGAAATTCACCATTACTCACCGGAGCATCCTTCACGAATGCACGGTTGCAAAATTCATTCTTCACGCAAACTGCATACAGGGGCGCATTCGGTACTAACAACTGGACAAGCTGCTGGGCTGAATGGGATCCGCAAAACCAAGTTTACAATGGCGCGTTGGATTATTCTGTAACCGCTTCAGTTGCCCCGGTTGGAACCACTACAGTTTGTCAAGGCGAATCGGTAACGCTCAACGCTACAACTAATGCAACAGGCGCATCTTATTTGTGGAGCAATGGCGCGACAACTGCGAGCATCGCTCCAACAACATCAGGAAGCTATGGTGTAACTGTTACCAGCGCGCGAGGTTGCTCTGAAGTTGCTGCGCCTGTTTCCGTGACAGTAAATCCTAATCCGACTGCACCGACAATCACTGCAAGCGGAAATACTTCCTTCTGCACAGGCAGTTCAGTGGATCTAACATCGAGCTATGCAACAGGCAACGTATGGTCAAGCAGTGAAACAACACAGAGCATCACCGTTTCAACTTCAGGTACGTTCACTGTAACACACACCGATGCAAACGGCTGCGAAGCCACATCCAACACAGTTACAACTTCGGTAGGCAGTGCGCCCAAGCCGACTGTATCCGTTGCCGGTGATGTTGAATTTTGCACAGGCGGTTCAGTAACGCTCACTGCATCAACCTCAGATTCATATTTGTGGAGCAATAACGCAACAGCGCAGAGCATCACAGTAAGCGGAAGCGGTAACTATACTGTTGACGTTACAAATGCTAATGCGTGCGATGGCACCGGAGTTTCTGATGCTGTTGTTGTTACGGTGCATCCGAATCCGGTTGCAAATGCAGCTTACACAGAAGATGGTTTGGAAGTAACATTCACAAATTCATCTACGGGTGCTGCAAGCTACATTTGGGATTTTGGCGACAACGGATTTTCAATTCTTGAAGATGCCGCGCACACTTATGACGAACCCGGCACATACACCGTGAAACTGATTGCTGAAAATGCAGACAATTGTTCTGATACTACAACATGGTCGGTTGCAGTTGACTTCGGCTCCGCTATTCGTGAAACAGCAACTTTCGGCAGTATCAGCCTCTATCCAAACCCGACAAGTGGTATTGCTACTCTAAACATCAGCCTGAAAGAACAGAGCGATGTATTTGTTCGCGTGTCTGACATTGCGGGTAAAATGATGTTTGAAACTGCTGAGGAAAAACTTAGTGCTGGCGACCACTCCACCAGAATGGATTTAAGCAATCTGAGTGAGGGCTTGTACTTTGTAACGATTCGTGCAAATGGCGCAGCAATAACAAAAAGGCTGGTAATTAATTAATCATAAATGGGGGCTGATTGAAAAGGGGGGCTTCGGAAGAAGTCCCCTTTTTTTTTGAGCTTTTTGAAATCTTGCCAGATTTGAGTGTCCAGTGATTTCATTTCCTTTTGGAAACGTGATTTAAGAGAATGAAGCTTTTGTTTTCGATTTGCCTTATCGAGCAATTGTTTTGCGGTTACAAGGTCCTGCCATCTCCCTGTTTTCTTTTCAATTGGGTCAATCATCCGGAGCATCGCGGATGCTTTCCTTTCCCGCTGAATGGTTTCCATTACATAATGGGCATGCTTCAGTGCTTTTCGCGCAGCATGAAATTCATGTTCCTTTGCAAGCCCGATGGCGTGATTGATTTTTCCGGTAGCAAATACAAGGATTTTTTTGAGCATCTCATTGCTCTTCGCAATGGCAAGAGCTTGTTCCAAAATGTTTCCTGTTTTCTTCATCCACTTCTTTGTATTGAACTGCCGCATCTCCTTTTTAAACTGAATACGTTGCTCATGGATTTTCATTTTCAACTTATCCGATTCTTTACCTTCTTTAAACTCCTCCAAAAGTGAGGCATACATCTGAAGTGTGCGCAGCTTTCCTGCTTCTGAAGATAAGTGCTTCAACTTCCTGTAAGATTTTTTTGCATGAACAGTTTCCGGGGCGATAAATTCTGAAAAATGGAGCAAGGCATGAATCCGTTTGATAGCAACCCGAAGGGCATGAATATTTTTTTTATCGATCTTCTTAGAGACCAGCTTGAAATTTTTCTCAAAATCGGAGATGCGTTTATTAAACTGCCGTTTCAATGGAGCATTCATGGATTGAAAGTAAGAAATGGGGAGGGAAGCCTATATTAAATTAATTAAGTGCAGGCAAGGCACGCAACAGTAACGTAACCAATCCATAAGATTCCCCTAACACCTCTCTTTATAAATTCGTGCGCCCAACAGAACCGCGCCTCTTGAAATTATTTCTTTCTCTTTTCTCTTTCATTTTCTTTCAATCTGCTTTCGCCCAAACCGGAAGCGTCACAGGTATGCTTACCGACAATGCGGGCGAAACGCTGTACGGAGCATCAGTGGTAGTGAAAGGCACAACGCTCGGCATTACCTCTGACCAGGATGGAAGTTTTTCAATTTTTAAGATTTCTGTCGGTGAGCAACATCTGATTATTACTTACCTCGGCTTTCAACCCGATACCATCCAAATTGAGATTTCGGGTGGCGTGGCACTCCAGTTAGGCAAAATCGTTTTACAGGAAGACCATAAGAAACTGGATGAAGTGATTGTGAAATCGGAACTCGAAAAAGGCAGCGAAGAAAAAGCCATCAGCATTACGAAAAATTCTGCGCAAGTGGTTACTGTACTCTCTCAGGAATCCATGAGCAAACTGCCCGACAAAAATGCTGCGGAAAGCGTGAAGCGCATCGCGGGTGCGGCAGTGCAAAACAATAAAGGCGAAGGCGCAAATATTTCACTGCGCGGAACCCCGCACGACTGGACAGCCACCATGATTAATGGCGACCGCCTGCCGGTTGCTGATGAAGAAAACACTACGCGCATTTTCGAGTTTGAAGTGCTGCCTTCGGAGTTGATAGATTATGTGGTGGTATCTCGCACAGTGACGCCCGATTTGGAAGGCGACAATGTTGGAGGTGTAATCAATTTTCTCACACGCACTTCGGTTGATAAGAAAACGCTTGAAGTTGATGTGGCGGCAGGCTATAGTTTGCTTGCGCAAAAACCATCGGGCACAATCAACTTTCTTTTTGGCAGTCGAAGTAAGAATGAAAAATTCAGCTACGTTGTAAATACATCCTGGTATGGAAGATATTATGCCGCGCACGCCTCCAAGCTCGCCTTCGGCAGCAACTTTAATCATGGACTAAACCGCCTTGAGTTGAAAGATTATGACGGCTTGCGCAATACCATAGGCGCAAATGTGGCATGGGAATACAAGCCGAACAACCGAATCAGGTTAGGGCAAAAAATGATGTTCGGCAGCATGCTTGATGACAAGTGGCAGCGCAAAACGATGTACGTGTATGATTCAGGTGACGGCAAAAGCGTGCGCCTGCAATCGCTGCACGGGAAATTGAATCGTTACCTTACAGGAGGAGAGTTCTTCAGTAATTTTTTTGTAAGCGATAAGTTTACGATTGATGCGCGCGTGTCGGGTTACTACAACAGGTTTTCTTACAGCAATGCGCCTTATAATTCAAAAGATGAACGCAACGGATACTACACACAGGAGTTTGGCTTGCGCAATGTGTTTGTATTCACCGATATTGATTCTGTTGACTTGTATGGCAATGCTTACACAGGCGCTGAAGGGCAATATCCTTTTCCAACAAAGCTGATTGAAGATGATAATCCCTATGGCAGAGGCGATGATTACCGCGATATTCAGCCGCAAATAACAACTCCGCTCATTGCAGACAGCTTTGAATTCAAACGCGCCTTTTCTGAATTAAACACAACGTGGGAATCAGACCCTTTCATCGGGCAGTTGGATTTTCATTACAAGCTGAATGAAAAAATTGAACTGAAAGCAGGCGGAAAATTCCGCTTGAAAATCGGTGAGCGCAATATCAGCTTTCACGAATGGCTGCTGAACATCACCAGTCAATCATCTGCCGAGCCGATTTACATGATGGATATGGAAACTGACCCCTTTGATGAGAAAGGTGGTTTTCTGAAAGAATATGGAAGCCCTTACGAGGGCACGTTTATGCCTTTTCTCACAAAAGAGCAGAGTGAAAAATTTCTTGAGCAATATGGCGGCCGCTTGCGCGAACGGGAGATGAATGATAAGCACCCCTCTTTCAGAGAATGGGTAGGCTCCTCTTACAAATACAGGGAATACTCGTCCGCTGGTTACATGATGGCGGATGCCCGAGTTTCTAAAAAGGTACAGTTGGTAGGCGGCTTGCGGCTTGAGCATACGAGTATGAACGTGGAGTCAGATACGCTGAGCACTGCCTTTCAGATTGATACTGCTTTGGGAGTTGTTTATTATCCCTCTGAGCCGCGCTCCACTGACATTAAATATCTCGCGGTGTTGCCTGCGCTGAATATCAATGTTGCGCTGAATGAAAAAAGTAATCTGCGCTCCGCCATTTCACGCACCTATCATCGCCAAAATTTTGCTGAAGTAAAGCCCGGCTTCGCGGTGATTCGCTACAACGAGTTTGAATTTATATTCGGAAATCCCGAACTCAAGCCTGCCTACTCGTTCAACCTTGATATGATGTATGAATTTTTCTGGGGAAATAAAGGCATGTTTTCTATTGGCGGTTATTACAAGCATGTCACCGACCACATCTTTGCAACTACGCGCTCCGATTATGACCAGCGCACGGGCATCGTTTTCAAAAGCTATGAGAATGCGGGCAAATCATGGGTAGCAGGATTGGAAGGTAGCATTCAGCGCAAGTTTGATTTCCTTCCGAAATTTTTATCCGGCTTTGGAATCAATGCAAATGTGACGTTTTCCGTATCGCGCATGCAAGTGCCCGGCAGGGATGAGAAACAACCAATGGCAGAACAATCACCGTTGCTTTACAACATCGCATTGTTTTATGAAAAGCATGGCGTGGATGCAAGCATCGCCCTGAATTATACCGGTGATTATTTGAAAGAACTGAATCTCGCTGCAGTGAAAGACATTGGCTTGCTGCATAAGAACACTGACTTTGACGTATTCCAGGCGGAAACATACTCGCTCGATTTCAAGTGCGGCTACAGTTTCAAAAAGCATTATACGATTTATGTAGAATTGAACAACCTGCTTGACTATCCCTTTATCGAATATCGCGGAAAGTATGAACGTCCTGTGCTGACTGAGTTTTACCGCCAAAAGGGACAAGTAGGATTCAGGTTTGAAATGTAAAAAAACCGGCTTGCAACTAAATTTTAAAAAACACAACCATGAAAAATAGAAAGTTCTTACTCATTTCCATTTTAGTTTGCGCTTCCTTGTTTGCATTTGCATCGCAAACGCGCAAGGTACTCATCATCGGCTGGGATGGTGTGCGCTCTGATGCGCTGCAACAGGCGAACACTCCAAATCTTGATGCGCTGATTGCCGAAGGATTATTCACGTATGATGCTTGGCATCTCGGCATCACCGTTTCCGGTCCATCGTGGTCAACGATTATGACGGGCGTGTGGTGGAATAAACATGGCGTATTCTCAAACGCATACACGGGTAGCAACTACAACGACTATCCTTATTTTCCAACACGCGCGAAAGAGCTGCGCCCCAATTTGAAATGCGTGCAGGTAACGGAGTGGGCGCCCATGAGCGACAACGTCTATAATGACGGCTGGGATTTAAAACTGAAAACGCCTGATGGCGATGGCGCTGCTACCGAAGCCGTTGCGGTGCAGCAGTTGCAAGACCCCGATTTGGATGCGCTGTTCGTATATTTCGATGCGGTTGACCTTGCAGGTCATTCCAGCGGTTTTGACCCAAACAATCCCAGCTACATGCAGGCGATTGAAAACAATGATTTCCACACTGGAAATATCATCACTGCCTTGAAAAACCGCCCGACCTACAACGATGAAAACTGGCTCGTGCTGCTCATTACCGACCACGGTGGCAGAGGCACGGGACATGGCGGCATCAGCTATGAAGAGCGGCACATCTGGTGGGTGGCGAGCGGCAACGCTGTGCAGCATGGACAGATCTATGCGGACGACCCGGGCACCTACAATCTGCTCGGCACGGGAATTTTTAATGCGAGCGGTGTGGATACGGCTTTGTTAAATCTCTCGCCCGTGCAAGCGGATATAGCAGTAACCGCTTTGCATCATTTAATTTTTGACACCGGACAAAACCCGGAGAATATTGGTCCTTGGGGATTTGATGGCAAGTCGTGGCTCAACACATTCATTGACTCCACAACAGGAACGAATAAAGTATTTGACGCATCAGAAAATATCAAACTTTATCCCAACCCAACGACAGGCATCGTGACAGTGTGGTTTGAAAACAGCGATAGTCAACCGGTGGAAGTACGCCTGTTTGATATAGCTGGGCGCGTTGTGAAAGTAGTGACAGAACAGCAAACCTCAAACAAAATCAATATTGATTTGTCTGAACAGCCGGTTGGGCAATACATTGCTCAAATTACTATCGGCAAACAAACGCTGACGCGGAAGATTGAGTTGAGGAGGTGATGTTCTGCGATTAGCGAGAGCAGCCGCTATATTGCTAAACCGATGTTATGCGGTCGCTTTTCTTTCGTCTGTGCGCCCATAAAAGTAGGATACTTTGTTCTCGATGTCGTCAAATGTCACTACTTCTTTCAACTTGTTATATTCAAAGTAACTCAACAACCCAAAGTCGCCCATGCACATTGCAGTAGGTGTCAATAAAACTCCGATTAGTGTGAGTGTCCAATTTTGGTTTACAATGAATAGCAATATTGTCAATGCAGTTGTGATAATTAAAAATGGAGCGAGGGCAACAACTTTAAATTCTTTTTTGTTTGCCACAAACTTGTCAGCAAGAGACATAAAGTAAAATATTTTCAGGTTAGCGTCATAAGAAGTATTTGTCGCGCCTTGTGATTTGTATGCCAAAACGTGGATATACTCGTGCAGGGGAATTATTGCAAAAGCAATAGCAATTCCATAGGCGAAGTGTGTGAATTGGTCATCTAAGTGATAGTCAGATGAGTTGTGACCTTGAACAAAAAAGTAAGCGGCAAACCCAATTACTATCAAATTGCACAGGTAATAAATGACCGAATATTTTGTTCGTTTCTTGATATAAGTTCGCAGGAACGGAACAAGTTCTTTGTGTTCTAACCTATCCGGCAACACGTAATTGTTTTCCGTCAATTCGTGTGGTTTGATTTTCATATCACTCAAGCCGTTTGTTCAGTTTCCGTTTTCACATTGATGCGGATGTTTTCTTGTCTGATAGTTTTTGGCACAATGCGCCAAATAAAATAAAACGTCAGGCAACCCAGGCAAGTCCATAAAATATCATTGAGGTCAAAGTGTGCCTTTGGCAAAAAACCTTGAATTAATTCCCATGTAATCAGTCCGCCAAGGGCAATCATGATTCCGGTGATGTGCCTTCTGTCCGTCATCCAAATATTGTTGCTCTCTTTGGCTTTAACGAAGGGAATCAATAGGAGAAATATCGCAGGCAAACCTATTCCCGGAAAAAAATTAGGAGCGACTCCAAGCATATAAAGAATGAAATTATTGTTACCGGAATAGCTCGGCCGCCATGTATCTTGTATCTGCTGGTAAAGAATCGTGCAGATTCCAAATAACACAAACCAAAAGAGATAATACTGATTATTCTGTTTGGCTAAGTTATTTTTAGTACTCATTATCCAATGAATGCCGACAATTTTTATTGCTCTTTATCTACTCAAACACCGCTCCGCCATCGTGCGAAAAACTAACAAATCAGGCAGCGGTTTGTTTTCTTCTTTTGCCGCTTCATCCCATGCGCGCATTTTAATGCTCAATTGAAAGAGCGGGTCGCGCTCAAATGCGCTTGCTTCTTCCTGTGTCATTACTCCGCCTTGAAACTGTAATGTCTTTTTTGATGCCTCAGAAAGTTTGGGGTAATACTCCGGCTTCACCACGCAGAGGTAGCGTTTCGCTTGCACATGATTTTCCACCAAACGTGCAATCGTTTCGGAGAAACCAAGTTTGCGCAGGTAGTTCGCTCCGATTTTTTCATGGCTCATTTTCCCGTAGCCATTCATTTCATTTTGTGTTCCGTCATCTCCGCACAGATGTCCGATGTCATGAAAAAACGCGGCAAGGATTACTGCTTCCTCTTCTCCGTTTTTCTCTGCAAACTCTGCGCTTTGCGCAGCGTGTTCAATTTGCGAAATGGCTTCTCCGATGTAATCTTCCGTTCCCCGTTTTTCATAGATGCCGAAAAGTTCATCGAGTGCAGATGGAATGCGCGCGTTCATGCTAAAGAATGATTAAGATTTCAAAAGTAGAATGAATTACCCGATGCGGAACCGGTGAATTCATTTATTTTGGGAAAGATAACCTGACTACAATGAGCCAACCAAAGTTTAATTCTCATCCTGTTCCAATCAAACTTGCCACAACGGATTCTCTGAAAGGTTTTGGAAGAATTGTAACCGATTTTGAATCAGCAGAAGTGGAGATTGTCACGTGGCCCGCACCAGAGTGGCGTCCTGTTGTGCCCGGCACTGGAAACGAAGGAGGCATTACGCAAGGCGATTTTGAAATGGAATGGCGGGGCGAAGTGCTTCATGCATTGAATCATGCAGTAAACAGAAGCTATATCACCGGATGGTCAGTCAATCCTTCAGAAGCAAGAGAAGACACTATCGTACATCCTTCCGAAAGAAAATTTTTGTACACGCACGAGGCAAATTATCATCCCGATGGCGGGCAGATATTTTTCTCACGAAATAATGAACCGTTTGTTGCGCTGCTTGCCCTGCCGGGCGATGACATCACGCCTGAAAGTTTCCATGCGTTCTATTTTGATGGCTCCTTTGGAATTCATATCAATCCGGGCGTGTGGCATCAGCCGTTATTTCCCATCAACAACCGTGTGACCTTTAATGACAAGCAAGGGAAAGTACACGCCTGCATTGCATGTAATTTTGTGGAGGAATTTGGCGTGTATTTGCAGGTGTCCCTTTTAAAACCTTAAATTTTTTATGCGACCACTCTTCTTTTTTCTTTCAGCTCTTTTGTTTTTTGGAGGAAAATCTCCGAACGATTTCAGCGCCATCAAGCACATTGTCGTTATCGGTGTGGATGGCATGAGCCCTGACGGCATTCTAAAAGCAAATACTCCAAATATGGATGCTTTGATAAAAACGGGCGCACACTCTTTCTCCGCTCAAGCTGTGCTGCCCACGGTGAGCAGTCCCAACTGGGCATCTATGATGATGGGCGCCTCACCGAAAAGACATGGCGTGAAATCAAACAAATGGGAAGTAGAGGATGTGAAGAAAAAATCATTTTGCGGAAATGCCAAAGGTGAAATTTTCCCAACCATTTATCGTGTAATTCGCGAGCAGCGTAAAGATGCGGTGATAGCCTGCTTTTATGATTGGGATGGGTATGGTCGCCTTGTGGAAGAAAATGTCTGCACGGTGAAGCAGGATTGCGCGGGTGAAAACAAAACTATGGATGCGACAGCGGCATATTTAGCAAAAGAAAAACCGCTGTTCACCTTCATTCACCTCGACCATGTTGACCATGCGGGACATGAATACGGGCATGGCACAAAAGAATATTACCGCTCAGTCGAGAAAACAGATTCACTTGTTGGTGTCGTTGTCCAAACGCTGAAAGACGCGGGCATCTATGAAAACACTGTTCTTCTCATCACGGCAGACCACGGTGGAAAAAAGAAAGGGCATGGCGGCAGGTCGCAACAGGAAAGAACCATTCCCTGGATTATTACAGGTCCGGGAGTTGTTGCAGGGAAATCAATAAGCAGCCCGATTCACACGTATGACACTGCGCCTACTCTCGCTTACATTTTGGGATTGCAAGTTCCCGATTGCTGGGAGGGAAAAGTGGTGAAAGAAGCGTTCACAGATTGAGATAAATATTTCTACATGACTACAAGCAGGAAAATTATTTTTCCGATCACACTGCTCACTGCAATTCTGTCGGTTTTGCTTTTTGCTGTTGCCGTTGTGAATGGCTGGTTTGGACAGGAAGGAGGCATTGGCGATGTGTTTTGTGAAGCATCGCGCCCCGGCTACATCAAACAGCCTGCAAACACTTTTTCCAATATTGGTTTCATCGTTGCCGGATTAATAATCGCATGGCAACTTTCATCAGGAAGGTTTTCGCAAAATAAAAACAGTTTCACGCGCACTATTTTTTATGGCGCTTTCTTTTCCTGCCTTGCTGTATTACTTGGTCCCGGTTCGATGGCGTTGCATGCCACCACGGCAAAAATTGGTGGATTTTTTGACATGCTTTCGATGTATCTCATTGCTTCTTTTGTGCTTGCTTATTCTATGCAGCGTTCCTTTCTATGGAAGCCGTTGCAGTTCACACTTGTTTTCTTAAGTACGCTTGCAATTTGTTTGTGGGCGAATTTTCAGGAGTATGAAATCATCTTCTCCTTTTTTGGCAACACTGCATTTGCATTTTTTATCACACTGACAATCGTGTTTGAGGGTTTGAATATGTACACTCGAAAAATGAAGCTCAATAAAGTGTGGGGTTATGTTTCGCTGCTGTCGCTACTCACTGCGTTTGTTATCTGGAATTTATCGCGAACAGACGCGCCCTTTTGCGACCCGTCATCATTAGTGCAGGGGCATGGAATCTGGCATTTGCTGTGCGCGTTTTCGGTTTACAGTTTGTTCAGGATGTATGTGAGCGAGCAGGAAGCATAATTTTTTTATAAGTACGAATTAAACTTATTGGTCGCTGAAAAATCAAAAAAGCAAATTCTAAAAAAATGAAAACACCATTACTCTGCATTACTGTATTTTTCGCTTCAACAGTTTTCTCTCAATCACTCTACTTCCCTCCCACCACAGGCAATACATGGGACACGCTCCCGCCCGCAACGCTTGATTGGTGCCCCGATAAAATTGATTCGATGCTTGACTGGGTTGGTGCGCAGGAAACGAAAGCATTCCTTGTGGTGAAAGACGGAAAGATTGTGATTGAAAAATATTATGGCTCGTTCACGCAGGATAGTTTGTGGTATTGGGCTTCTGCCGGCAAGACGCTTACTTCTTTCACTGTCGGTATCGCGCAGCAGGAAGGGCTTCTTTCGCTGAATGACACTTCATCAAAATATCTCGGACAGGGCTGGACGAGTTGTTCACTTGCGGATGAAAATGAAATCACGGTTTGGAATCAGTTGACAATGACATCAGGTCTTGACGATGGAGGTGACCCATATTGCACGGATGACACTTGTCTTACGTGCATTGCAGAAACGGGCGTGCGCTGGGCGTATCACAACGCGCCTTACACGTTGCTTGATGGAGTGATTGAAGGAGCAACCGGACAGTCGCTGAATCTTTACTTCGGTCAGAAAGTGCGCAACCCCATCGGAATGAATGGCGGATTTGTGATGGTGGATTTCAACAATGTGTATTTCAGCAACGCGCGCAGCATGGCGCGTTTCGGCTTGCTGATGCTCAATAAAGGCAACTGGAACGGCACACAAATCATGACGGACACTGCTTATTACAATGCGATGATTCACACTTCGCAAAACCTGAACAAATCGTATGGCTACCTGTGGTGGCTGAATGGAAAACAATCTTACATGGTGCCCGGACTGCAAGCTGTTATTCCCGGCTATCTTCTGCCAAATGCACCTGCCGATGTGTATTCAGCATTGGGAAAAAACGGGCAGTTACTTTCCATTAGTCCTTCATCGAATTTGTTTTTCGTACGCATGGGCGATAACACAACCAGTGCCGTCAGCATCACGCTGCCCGATGATATATGGAAGCTGATTGGCGAATTGGAGTGCTCAGCAACTTCAGTCAATAAAAACAGCGTTTCTGCACTCCGGCTCTATCCAAATCCTGCTACCAATCAATTGATGATTTCAGGATTAGAAAAAGAAAAACCATTTACTGTTGAGATTTACAACGCGCAGGGAATACTCTGTGCAAAAATTTCTGACCAAAACATACTGGACATTTCATCGCTTCCGGTCGGCATGTATCACCTGAAAGTAAATCAGGCTGGAAGGACTTTGCGGGAAGTGTTTGTTAAGGACTGAAAAACTAACTGCCCAACCAGTTGAAAGATTGCACAGCAGGTTTTCGATTCAGAGCAACTCAATAGAAAAACTGTTCCTTCACAATCTGCCCATCCTTCACCTGATAGACGGCAATTTCATCCATCTTCATTCTGCCCATGCCTTTCATGGTAACATCCATGCCCATTGCTACGCTAAAATGATTGCCAGCAACAATAGGTTCACCAGTATATCCGCCATGCATCGCTTCAATCGCTTGCTGAATCTGCACTCCTTTTTGCTTAATGGCTTCTTTGCCTTTTACATTTTGCAATCCCTGTGAATGGGGCGGTTCGATGCTCTCGGCATCATCGGCAAAGAGTTCACTTTGCGCAACATCCCATTCATTTTTGCGCGCTAATTCCATGAAACGGTCAACGACTTGTTGCGTGGTCATGGTAAAGATGGCTTTAAGTGAATGGATGTAGCAATGTTAATGAATTATCAAGTAAAGGCATATTGCCTGGTGTTAAACAACAGTTAAATTATACTAAGCACGAAAGTCACTTCTTCCACTGCCTGAACGCATATCCTATTCCAATCAAAAAAGTAGTGTTCGTGTTGTTAATCGCGTCTTTGCTTTCTGTATTCTTAATGATTTGACGAAAGCCTGTGGTGTTGCGCGCTTCGAGCGATAAGATTAAACGCTCTTTCACCGGAACTTTCAATCCAACACCACCTGCAAAACCCGCATCCACATATTGATAGCCGCCAGGATTTGTACCATCAAAATCCAACTCCTCACAGAAAACATGAATGCGAAACAATACAGAAACGAAACCGCCCGCCTGCACAAAAAACTGCGCCTTGTGTCCCACGGTTGCATTAAGCATCAATGGAATGGTGACGTAGTTGTAATGCGTACAGTAATAATAGGTGAGGGTTTGTGCATCGGAAACCGGCATCTCAACGGGTATTCTGAATCCTTTTCGCTCCACGTAAATGCCGGTGCTGAAGCCTACAATTTTTGGCGTGTTGAATCGCATTGCGATTCCGGTTTGAAAGGAGGGAAGCGAAAGTTGTCTCTCCATTTGCTTGCTGCCTTCACCCCACACGCGGCTGAAGCAGGGCCCCCTTCAGCAGCCAATTCAAATTTGTAGCGTTGCGAATACGAATGCGATGAAATGAAAAGGAATAAAATGCAGGTTAGCAGTTTTGTTTTCATGGCGGTTTGTTTTTCGCAAAACTTCCCCATACAGATGAAGGTGCTGTTAAAAAGGCGTCATGTAATTAATTGAGCAGAGCAGTTGTGCAAATGTGCATGAACTGAGAAGTCGTTCAGCCTAATCAGCGATAGCTGCGGTTGCTGTGAGCATCGTGATTTTATCACTGATCGTGTTTTCCTTCAGAATCATTTGCATAAAAAAAGCACCTGCAATCAGCATCAACCAGAATTCAGTTTCTGGAATATTTACATCAGCCACCTCCATCACTACTTCGGGATTGCATTTCAGGGTAGAGAGTTTGTACCTGAATATTTCTTCTCCCCCCGTTTTAGTAAATACAAGATTTATCAAGAGACCGTTGCGTATTTTCAGCAAGTAACTATTTCCTTTTTCAAAGCTGATGAAGGATTTCGTTCCCCAGAAATTGTTGTCAATCATCATCACCGGATTTCCCTGTGCATTCTGAATTATCGTTTTCGGTTTCTAAATTCTCTCGGTCAGAAGCGCGAAATTTTCTCCGTTTAATTCAAAGTTGCCTTCCTTCCCGTTCGATTTTGGAAAGAAGGCTGCGATAACTTTTTCACCGTTCGTCAATATATACTGCGTATTGCTGAATTTTCATTCGAGCGGCTGTTGCAGGTTGTTCAGTGTTTTCATCATTATCCCTTTTTTTGAAAAAATTAGCAGCACAGGTGTTTGAAACATTACAGGATGCAAGAAGGATTTCAGGGTTCTTCCAAATCTCTGATTACTGTTTCCAGATGGGTTAAATAGTTTCCATACAAACGCCTGATATACCACCCGATGAATTTGTCCATTAAATAAACGAACGCGACAAGAATCATCAGTAGCATGATGGCGAGGAATGGCGAACGAAATACTTTCATCCAGTTATCACCGTAACTGAGTTCTCCGCCCAGAATGAGACCGATAATCAATGCAGCAAGCGTCAATGCACGATAGGAGATGCGATAAAAACACAGATATCGATTGAATTTTCTCAGAAGTTTTTCCAAGGCGTCCTTCACATTCTCTCCGCTTGAAAATATGCGCGCAACTTTTTAAGCTGGCTGCGGTAAATGAAAATAAACGGCACCGCAATTATTATTAATATTCCCGTAGTAATTTTTACCATCAAATGACTTGTCAGCGGAAAGATGATTGCACTCACTATCAGCATAGCGATGGTGAAATAATATTCAAACAACACGCTACGTATCAGACGGCTGATGAGGTCGTTCGCTTTGCGGTGCAGCATTTCGCCCAAGGCGGACGGCTGTACGTTTTCTTTCACGGCTAACTTTGCTGAGTGATTTTGCCAGACGTTTTTCAGTCCATCCAATTCCATTGTTCATTCCTTTATATGTGATTTCATTCTATCGCGGATGCGGTTCATTTTCACTCTTGCGTTATTCATGGTAATTCCCATCACGCTTGAAATTTCTTCATAGCTGTTTCCATCGAGGTAAAGCATCACCAGAGCGCGTTCTACATCGGGCAATGACTGAATCAACTTTTGCAGCATTGCAAACTGCTCATCCAGATGATTTTCCGACTCATGAATTTCAAAGTGTTGCTCTGCGATTTCAACATGCTGCGGCTTGCGCGATGATTTTCTGAATCCTGAAATGGCAGTGTTCAGCGCAACCCGATAAATCCACGTGCTGATTTTTGAATCTCCTTTGAATGAAGGAAACGACTTCCACAATTGCAGCACGATTTACTGAAACAAATCTTTTCTGTCGTCTGCATTGCGGGCGTAAAGCAGACAAACCTTATGTATCAAGCCCTGATACTGTTCAATCAGTTTTACAAATTCGCTTTGAGTTGATTCGCTCATGCGGATTTTTCAGGATAATAGACGACACAGCCTGCGTTGGTCGGATGGTCTTTCACCATCGCCTCACGCGGTTCATTTCTCAGCGAATAAAGAATCCAGAAATCACCGCAGGCGACAAATGTGAAAATGAATCCGGCAACAGCAAACAGCGGATTATTCATGCTCAATCCAAAAATGAAGGGAAGAATTCCAAGTATCAAACCAGGCATGAGCGCACCCAGTGCGTAGTGCCTCAATTTCAAAGGAACTGTACAATGCGCATAAGGCGTGAACATTTTGACTTGAAATCCAAAACGGATGTCCCTCCACTTTGCCGGGGAAAACAACGCCCAAGTGAATCCGTGAATGAATTCGTGAACAAAAATCCCGAGGACAAACGCTGGAAGAAATACTTTGAGCGAAAAAAAGTCATCGAAGCCATTCAGCAGCGACTCTTTTCCGTGAAGCAATCCAAAAAGCACCGGCATAAGAAGTGTAGCCAATGCAAAAGGAAGCATCAGCACGTTGACCTTTGCCATGCTGACAGATAAATCTTTTTCGGATGAATTCATTTTTCTTAAAAATTACAACACAATAGGTCGCTCAACTTCGGAAATCATAACAAAGAATTAACCCATCCGTTGAGCGAAATCAACCTGACTGTAGTTTCCCCCTTCCGTATCTTCGCCACCTCTATGCGGCTTTTCTTTTTTCTTTTTATCTCTGTCAATCTGCAAGCCCAGCATATCACACAAGGTCCTGTGATTGGCGCTGTGACTTCCACTTCTGCAAAGATGTATCTGAGGGCAGAGCAAACCCGCAGTTTCAGAGTGGAACTTTCCGCGACTGAAAAGTTTGAGCAAGTTTTTTCTTTCTTGGGAACTCCAAGAGCAGAATTGGATAATTCGGTAATTGTTGACTTGAATGGACTGAACCCCAACATTACTTATTACTACAGAATTTATGCTGATGAAAAGTTGGACAGCATAGACGGGCATTTCAGAACTTTTCCCGCAACAGGAGAAAAAGGGCAATATGTTTTCGTCACCGGCTCGTGCCAGGAAACAGAAAACATGAAAGTGTTTGACTTGTTGCCGAAACACAATCCTTATTTCATGCTGCACACGGGTGATTACACCTATCCCGATTATCAGATTCGCGGAGATTATTCAGCCGACTACGCCACGGTGGCTTATTCCTATCACAAACGCTATGATGAAAAAGTGATGAAAGAAATGTTGCGCTATGTGCCGATTGATTATATCTATGATGATAATGATTACGTGGGCGGAGGAGGGGGTCGCTCTAACAAAAACTTTTTCCATTCGGTGCGCGAAGGACCGCTCAGAGTTACTTATACCTTTGATGAGCCGGAGTTTCCTGCCTCATGGCGCAGAAATGTTATCAGAGGATACGCTGATTTTTTTCCTGGCTATGCCTTGCCTGACACGCTTGAAGGAATCTATCACAGTTTCGTTTTAGGCAACGCTGAGTTTTTCTTTTTGGATAGGTGTTCCGCGCGCAAATATGGTCAGTCGTATGCGTTTGAATATGATGAGAAAAAAAACAAATGGAAATTCAATCCACCCGATGACCATTGTATGTTTTGTCCGAAACAAATGGAGTGGCTTAAAGCAGGATTGAAAAATTCGACTGCGGATTGGAAATTCATCGTAAGCGGAGTGCCTCTGAACAAAAGTTTGGATAAGTTGATAGATGCCGGAATTAAATTGCAGCGATTCAACATGAAGGGATATGACGGCATTCACATGGCTATGGGATTTTCCAATTATGGTCCCGGCTATCCTGTAGAAATGAATGCGTTCTATGATTTTCTGGAAAAAGAAGAACTCCGGAATATCATTGTCATCAGCGGGGACACCCACCACAATGTGATGGATGATGGCGAGAATGCAGGCTTGCCGGAATTAAATGCCAGCGGATTGAGCGTTGCCGGCACCGAATTGGCTTATTATATGAAACTCATAGGCGCACTTACCGGCACTTTCAATTTAAAGAAAGATGTTTGGAACCAGGGCGGTAACGGTATCGGCAACAAGAATTTCAAGAATGCTTTTGGCAAAGTGAAGATTGTGCGTGACGAATATGTGGAATTAAGCATTATTGACGAGGATGATGAAGTGGTAGCAAGTTTCAGGGTGATGCACTCTTCGCAGGGCAGATAAGCGAAAGCCACGCATAAAAGGAGCGCAGGCTTAATCATAATTTCACTTTACTTTTCACCTGCTTGTTTTTATTTTGTCCGCATTCGCAACAAGGATGGCACGCTCTACTTTAAAACGGCAAATTAATTGTAAACTTACTGACGCTGACAGGGAGAGCATCCGCAGGAATAATTTAAAGTTCAAGATCCGGCATCGTGCGCTCACCTATGCGGGCATCAGCTATGGAAAATTTTGCAGTGTGCTTGATACAAACACGGGGCTTACACGGCAGCAATACCAGAAATTGATGGCGTTTTGTAAACAAACCGAACTGAATCACTACGATTTTTAATTTCCGCTGCTTGCGCTTATGCCCAAGCAAATACGATCCTAATTCATTACAGAGATAAAATGTATTCTTAACATCTGTGGAATCTTTGCCTGCGTTCTTCGCAATACATGTTTAGTGCCTTTCATTTTGTGTACCGCACTTTACGTTTTCGCGAGCGCGGCATTCTTTCAGAAAATTTCAGCATTGAAACTCCGGTGAAATCTTTTCACGCGATTTGTTTCAAGCAAGAAGGCAGAAAAAAATTCAAAGGAACCATCTTGGTAGTGAACGGTTTTTCCGTTTACGGGCATAAGGATGAGCGTACGCTGAACATTGCTAAAGCGATTGCCTGTATTGGCTTTCGCGCGGTTACTGTCGCTTTTGATGATTTGGATAGCCTGCATATCAACCCGCGTACAGTGCAGGAAATGACCCTTGTCATCAAAGCGCTGGCACAAAGAAAAGCGCTCAATGAAAAAGAGCGCATTGCAATTTTCGCCCCATCGTATTCAGCAGGTATGATGCTGAATGCCTGCGCGGATAAAGAGGTGGCGCACTTGGTGGCTTCGCTCTGTGCAGTGGGTACTTACAGCAGCATTGAGAAGAGCTTGAATTTCGTTATGAATAGCAATGATATTGATGACTATGGAAGGAATGTGATGCTCTATAACTTTCTTCCGTACACGGATTTAGCTACAACGGGCATTTTGAAAATCATAAAAACGGCAATTGAAGATAACGGCTACAAACGGAAAAAAGCGATGCTTCCCGATGTGCTACGCGATGCTGACGAAGCAGATGTAGTGCTGTGGAAAAAGTTTGAAAAGGATACCTCATTCAGAAGAAACGTGCTGGAGCAGGCATTTCAAATAGTGCCACAGCGCGAAAAATGGATTGAAGCTTTCGATGTCTTTCCAAAGGTGAGCCGTTTGCAGGCTTCGGTGGTATTCATCCACGGCAGAAATGATGCGGTGATTCCCGCCTCCGAATCGGTACAACTGCATCATCATCTCGTGCAGCAAAAAAAGAAATCGCACCTGTGCATCACCTCCATGTTAGACCATGGCGATATTCAGCGAAATATTTCTGCGCTGTTTGAAGCGCTGGGCTTGGTGAGGGCTTTCAGCAGATTTTTTAAATACGCACGTCAATAACCGGCTATGCAAGATAATCCGCAGAAAAAAAACAGTACTACATTCAACCCGCTTTTTGCGATGGCGGGCATCCAGCGCATGGCAACTTCCCGTTCATCGGCTTTGCTGCTTTCGAATATCCGCATTACAGTGAGCGAGCGGGATATAAATAACATTCCCCGTCAGGGAGCAATCATCACCGTGAGCAACCGCCCCACAGGTGTGATAGAAGAATTTATCCTGTTGCAGTTATTGCAGAGGCGCAGAGACGATTTCATATTTCTGAAAAATGAATTTTTGCAGGAAACAGAATCGCTTCCAAAAAAACTGTTTTGCAAAAACAGCGCGCACGGCATAGAACACATGCTGCACGATGATGCCTGCCTTGCGCTGTTTCCCGCGGGCGCTATTTCACGGTTTCAAACTCCGCAGCTTTCCTATACCGACAGCAAGTGGGATAAAAACCTGCTCGCTGCCCTCCATGCACTCGACCTGCCCGTGATACCGGTTTACCTGAGTTTTCTCGATGACAATATCACGCGGCTGCTGGGCATGCTGCATCCTGCGCTGAAGGTGCGCAGGCTCATCACGCATCTGGTGGAAAATAAACAGGTGCCCGTGCGGGTGCGCATCGGCAAGCCGATAGTTCGCTCAAAAACGGGCATTGACAATGCGCAGCGCTTTGGCAGGTTTTTGCGGGCAAAACTCTATTCACTCGGCTCCGCCCTCGAGGTGGAGCAATTTTATGCGCCTAAACAGGAGCAAAATATAGTGGACAAAATCAACCCGGAAATCATCAGGCAGGAACTGGATGAAATCAGGGACGAGAACTGTATAGGTACGCAGGGCGATTTTGAAATTTATCTCGCCAAAGCAAAGAAAATTCCACACACGCTCAATGAAATCGGGCGGCTGCGCGAAATCACCTTTCGCAACGTGGGCGAGGGCACGCTAAAATCCATTGACCTCGATGAATTTGACCTGCATTACCTGCACCTGTTTCTGTGGGACAAAAAGCGCGAAAAAATCGCGGGAGCCTATCGCATTGGTGCGGGCGACTATATTATGAAAAGCATCGGAAAAAAAGGCTTTTACCTGCGCAGCCTTTTCACCTTCGACAACGCACTAAACGATATTCTGGAGCAATCGCTTGAACTGGGGCGCTCCTTTGTGGCGGATGAATATCAGAAAAACAGGTTGCCTCTGTTTCTGCTGTGGAAAGGCATTGAACACTTTATCCGTAACAATCCGCAACTGAAATATATTATCGGTCCGGTGAGCATCAGCAGCCGCTATTCAAAAATTTCGCGCAGCTTGCTGGTGGCATACATAAAAAAATATCATTGGGATGAAACTCTTGCCGCGCATGTGAAGCCCAAAAATCCTTTCAAGCCCGACTGGCAGGGGCTGGATGTGGAGCCGCTGCTTGATATTGAACAAGCCGACATCAATAAATTCAACAAGATCATTGAAGAGATGGAACCTGCCAACCTGAAAATGCCGGTGCTGCTCAAAAAATATTTCAGCCAAAATGCGCGCATCATCGCCTTTAATGTTGACCCCGATTTCAATGATTCGCTTGATGGATTTATGATTTCAGAAATCAGCAACATGCCGAAAGAAGTTTTTGGCAGCGCAAGTGTTCCGAAGGAATGATTGAAACCTGATGTCTGTGATACTGCGCACAGCGCGGTGCGCAATGAATCTCTTATTAGCCTGCTGGCGGATTGTATGTGACAAAGAGGCAACCGTTGAAATTAAAAACGATTTAAATGGGAAGACCATCTACATTTCAGAAGATGACAAGCCTTCAGCGCTCTATAAATTCATTTCGGAAGAAAAGGGCGATTATTCCAAAGGACAGCTCTATGCCTACCGGCAAAGTGATGATGGCGAGAGCGGAAGCTGGATTTCTTTGCCGATGGCGGAAGATTCACTGATGAATATTACAGAGGTGGCGTTACGAATGGGAGCTACTATGTTTATTGCAACCGAGTGGATTGAAGCGGTGGGGAACAAACTTTACATCACGGAATCAGGCAGCGACAATTTCAATCTTGACAGGGAAATCATGCTGGGAGGAAAACCTGCAAAACATCTTGTTGAGTTGTGCAGAAAAACTGGAAATGATTTCTCAGACCCGTATGGCAGGATACTCGAATTGGACTTAACTAACAATAAAATCGGTGTGGTGCTCAATGGCGGGGTTAGTCAGAAAGATTCGCTCTTTTGCTTTTCAAGTCCCGATGCAATGACAGCGGTAGAGATCAAAGGCAAGAAATATCTTATCATCAGTGAAGATACGCACGGAGGAAAAAATGGGGCCGCAAGCGCTGAAGTAGTAGCAAAAAATGAAACGTACAATGAAATCTATTTCCTTGATTTGTCAATTCCCAATCCGGGCGTTGATGACCTGATGCGTTTTATGGTGGGTCCTGAAGGTTGCGAGACAACGGGCGATTATTTCACGCCCGATGGCAAGTCTTATTTTCTTTCTATTCAGCATCCCAGCCGAACCAACCCACCGCCATTCAACAAGTCATGCACGATTGTGGTGACGGGGAAATGGGGATTATGATAGAAGATGATTGAAAGGAATGAATCCCTATTTTACACTTCCTTCCAGAATTTCTCAGCGAGGGCGAAACTCAACGTCATTCCACCTCCGCCTAAACCCATGAGCAGGTGATGGGGAGTATTGTATTTCGTAATGAAGGGGTCTTCCGTACTTTTTAAGTAACGTCCGATCCACCGCTCTTCGATTTGGAGATGTTCAATCTTCAGCATTTTACTTAAATAGTTTAGAATTGCCTGTTCGATTTCCATCTTGTATTCGGGCGATTCTGATTCCTTACCATATTCATGCGAATCGCCAATCACAAGGCTTCCGTCATTCTGCAAGGCTGTCAGGATATTCAAGCCGAATTTTTTAACGAGCGGGTTTTCGTCCGCTGTCTTCTGGCGGAATAATCCGATGGAGGAGCACAGGTTGAATGACGGATAATGCTGTAAAGAAAGTTCGCTCGCCATCACCGGGGGCAGATTAAACTCAGAAAACATGGACGCTTTCGTCCTGAGCATTTGCAGTTTGCAGGGATTTACTTTTTTCGTATCAAATTCAAATCCATTCAAATCCGTATTAATTCCAGTGGTGAAAAAAATCAGATCAGCCTCTAACTTTTCGTTTGCGGTGACCACAGCATTTTTCTCTACGGAAAGCGCTTGCTGACCAAATCTGAATTCAACATGAAAGACCTCCCTCAAATAAGTAATTATCGCTGGCAATGCCTCCTTCGGCTGCACCTGTAATTCGGTTTTACTGAACAGGGCGCCTATCAAATCTTTGGATTGAACCAATGGAAACTGTAGGCGGAATTCTTTAGCCGACATCCATTTTGCTTTGTATCCCCAATCCTTTGCAACTTGCAAAAATTCTTCTGCAATTTGATTGGCAAACGGTGTGTAAATCGGAAAAAGCGCTCCTGAATCCCTTGTCCAGAATTTCGCTTTTCTTGCGATGTCCCTCCAATGCTCAGCCGAACGCAAAGCGAGATGAACGGTTTGGTGCGATTGCCCAATGGGCCAAATCAGTCCAAAATTTTGCACCGATGCTCCGGATGGTTGAGAATCCTTCTCGAAAACAGTCACCTTACAGCCTTTTTGCGCTGCCATCCAGGCATGCGCCAACCCTGCGATGCCGCTGCCGATGATAAAAACGCTTTTGCTTGCCATAGTAATTTTCAATCATTTAAATTCAATTCCGCATAAACCGGCAAATGGTCAGAAGGAAAATACTCGGTATATTTTGTGGTGATGATTTCGAAATAGGATATTTCAAAGCCTGCTGTCGTAAAGATGTAATCAATCCTGGCGGGGTTTTCGTTTTTGCCGTCAAAGCCGTATCCGGTAAAATTTTCTTTTCCGCGTAATGCGGCTTTTTCAAACGTATCAAACAAAAGCGGGTCGCGTTTACTGCGTGTCATTGCAGCATAAGGAGCGGAGCCGGGGCGGGAATTAAAATCACCCGTGATAATCACGGGCACGTAACCCGCTATCAGCACGATTTTTTCGCGTAACATTTTTGCGCTCTCAAGACGGGCAGTTTCACCTTTATGGTCAAAGTGCGTGTTGAATACGCAAATAATTTTCCCGGAAACGATTTCTTTCAATTTCGCCCACGTAACAATGCGCGTGATAGCAGCATCCCAACTTTTGCTGCCCGGCACGTCCGGATTTTCCGAAAGCCAGAACGTGCCACACTCAAGCAGAGAGAATTTTTCTTTTTTAAAAAACACCGGACTGTATTCGCCTTTCATTTTTCCATCATCTTTTCCCACTCCGCACCATGCGTATCCTTGCAGCAACGATTCCAAATCCATCACCTGATTGTGGAGCGCTTCCTGCAAGCCAAGAATGTCGGGCGATTTTGATTTGATTACATCAGCGACATGCTGCTTTCTATTTTCCCAGCGATTCACTCCATCGTCCGCAGTATCATAGCGGATGTTATAGCTTATTACCGTAACGGAGGAATTTTTGGAAACAGCAGCAACAAGGATAAAGGAAAGCAGGCAGGAAACCGAAAATGCTGCGGTGATGACGGATTTCATCTGAATGATTGGTGAAGTTAAAAGTAGTAACCTTCATTAAAGAAGTAGAAAAGCAGGGAGTTATATTTTCATTAAGGAAGTGAAATTCTCTCTTGGTATCACTCCGCGCAGAAAAACCTCAACAAACCTTTCAGGTAGCAATTAAATAATCCATCCTTAACCACGAATGAATCAAATCTGCGCTGGTATAAATTTACTTTAGCGAATGAATAAACAATACTTTTTCACACTAAATGAATCACGATGAAAACAATGACATTAACCACGAATGTTGAAGTCGTAAAGAATTTCTTCGGTCTGTTTAAGCAGGGAAACATTCCCGCTCTGCTCAGCGAACTGTCTGAGGATATTAAATGGAGCACGCCCCGCCCGAACGAGTTTCCCTGGGGTGGCGACAGGCTTGGAAAATATGCAGTTGGGCATTACTTTGGTGAGTTATTGGAAAATGTGGAGGTACTGCGTTATGAACCGCTGCGCTTTGTTTCGCAAGGCGATTGGGTGGTGGCGCTGGACTACACGGAGGCAATTGTCAAAAAAATACAAAGAGTGATTTCATTTGATTGGGCAATAGCATTCTTGGTGCAGGATGGAAAAATTCATCAGTTGCAGGAATATTCTGACACCCATGATTTGGTAACGGCTTTTCAACCATAACTTCTCGTCTTGGCATTTTTGCAATAGGGGTTTGGGAAACACCATCCCCTATTTTTTTGTCTATTCGCAAATTTTTTTCTTAACAAACCATTAACCACATCCGCAATATCTTTTACCTGTGTTGTAAAATACTTTCGCATTCAAAATTATCCTCGCGTGATAACGAGATTCTTCGCTGCATCATTTTTTCTTCTGTTTTCATTTCAAGTTATTCGCAAGCACACGTGTTTCATGACATTCAGAAGGATGCCAATTGAAGCTTGAAAAAGGTTTATAGTTGATTCGGCAGCTCTATTATTTTGTAAATATTTCGGCTGTTTCATGAACTGAGATATGCGATTCACATCCGAAAACTTGCTGGCAAATGGTATTCGTTTATTAAGTTAAATCGGAAAGCAAAGGAACAACGACATCATCAAGAGTTAGCCCCTCATTTCATTGTTTTACAAATATTCGGGTAGCCTCCAGTTGCCTTCCTATGATATAAACGACATAACTTCCGACAGGCAAATCTCCGATGCTGATGCGCATCGTTCCTTTCTGATACATGGATAGCTCCATACTTCGCGATAATTTTAGTTTGCTCAGAAGTTGCGTTTGGTAAATCTGAACAGATAGTTGTTCGTTCGTTGAAAAACTGAAATCAATCATCACCTCATCGCCTGCAGGATTCGGATAGGGTTGCGAGATAAAATATCCTTCGGGAAGTTTTTCAACGGAGGAAACGGTATCAACCGGAAATTGCTGTCCGGGACGTTTGTAGTGGTTAACCCCGTCATACACGATATATTCTGCGCCCAACTCTTCGTTGTTCGTTTGCTGAAGAATATCGTTATACCAGATTTGTGCAATGGCGCTGTCGCGCTGAAGATGCCAGATGCCGTAGCCATGTTCCACAAGTTCTTCATAGAGATGATGCGGATTTTCCTGCGCGCTTAAACTGTAAAGCGCGTCAAGCAGCAATTGTGGAAGCCCCAATTCGTCAAAGTTCCCGCGAGAAATGCTGGTAGGGAGTAGTTCAACGCCCAACGCCCCTTCGCCCGTTAGCGGATTATATTCACCGTTGGTCCCGGTAGGGTCGCGCGTGAGGTCGGCAGCCATTGATACGTGAGAATCGCCCGTAATAATAATTACGTTATCAATGTCATTCGCATCAATAAAATCAAGCACGTTTTTTCTTTCGAGCATATAGCCGTCCCAGGTGGCGACATTAAGCACACCGCCAGGAGTGGGAATAATTGCTCCCAAACTTTGCGCACCCCAATAGCTGAACATTTTTTGCGAGCCGATGATTTTCCATTTTGCCGTTGATGCACCCAACTCGTTGAGAAACCAGTTATATTGTTCCGTGCCGAGAATGCTGTATTCGTTAGAATCAATCAATTCCACATCGCGGTATAGCATCACATCGAGGATGAATATATCAGCAAGATCGCCATAGGACAACTTTCGGTAAATTTTTTTGAAATCAGCAGAATCTATTTGGCGCATCGGAGTCCACTCCATAAAAGCCTGTAGCGGAACATTCTTGTCACTAAAAGCCATGTCGTGATTATCCCAGAGCAGCGCGAAGGGATGCTGCTGCCGCACATAGCGCAAATCAGGGTCGAGCAGATAATACTCGTGACGGTCGCGCCACTCGGCAAGATTTTGCGGTGGCTGCGCGTAGGGAGAGGGCACGCGGACTGCTTCATTGCCGTCAATGAAATCATAAACGTAGTCACCCAGGTGAATTACGAGATTCAAATCATCGCGCGCTCCAATTCGTCTGTACGCATGGAAGAAACCGGAAAACACGCTGTTGCACGAGGTAACCGCAAACTTCAAGTCGCTTTGATTTCCCGAAGGAGCGGTTTTCATTCTGCCGATAACTGAATAGCGATTTTGTTCATCGCGGAAGCGATAGTAATACGTTGTTCCTTGTGTAAGATTTTTCACGTCAACCTTTACTGTCCAGTCTTTGGTTGAATCGGTTGCAAGGCTGCCTGTTTGAATGATTTGCAAAAAAATCATGTCTCCTGCAATTTCCCAATGCACCGTTCTGTTCTCAACACTGTCAGGCGTGATGCGCGTCCAGATGACTATCCTGTCGTGCAGGGGGGTCGCCCGAAGCCACTCCATGCAGGAAGGGTGCATGAGCGGTATCAGCATACATGTTTGCAGGAAGAGTGATTTGGGCTGATATTAAATTACACGAAGCAGTGAATACTAAAGCGAGGAGAAAAATTTTCATGGTAACTTTTTTAAAAACTTTCCCGAAAGTAGAAAATGAACCGCTTATAGAATTGTTAAGAAATTGTTACAAAATTTCAATCTCAAAAAATAGCTCTTACATGATTGTATTTTTAGGCCCAAACAATAAAAATGAAAATCGTCTATTCTATAATTCTACTTGTAACATTCAATTTATTTTCAAACGGTCAGGCAATCGGGGAATTTCAAAGTATTGAGCCGGTGAGTCAGGATGTGCTGTTTCATCTGCCAGCCACACATGCATTTCAGGTGCTGACTTATTCAGGTACAACACTTGGTGACGGCAAGACGATGGGTGTGTGGAATGATTTTACCGGATATGTGCCCATCAATAACTCCAGCGAAAACGGGTACCTCTGCGTAAATTCCGAGTTCGTTCCGGGTGGCGTTTCCATTCATGATTTACAATTTAATGCGACTACCGGACTTTGGGAAGTCACCGGATCAGGCGCAGTTGACTTCAGTCATTTCAACTGCTCGGTTGTATCCGGAGGAACTGTAGCGAATTGCTCTGGTGGGATCACTCCCTGGGGAACGATGATAACTTGTGAAGAAAACGATATAAACTTCGCTGTACTGTGTAATGTTGAAGGCTATCCTACTTTTGGATGGAACATTGAAATTGACCCCGCGACACGCGAGGTGAAAGACCAGGATAATGATGGCGACCCCGACAAAGTGTGGGCGATGGGGTTGATGAAGCACGAGAATGTGACGTTTGCACAAGACAGCATTACTTCCTACTATGGGGATGATAACGAAACCTCGGGCTTTGTTTTCAAATTCATTGCAGCAAACAAGGCAAATCTCTCTTCAGGCAACTTGTATGTTCTGAAATTAGATGCAGGAGTTACTTCAGGCTCATGGGTGCAGGTCCCGAATACTTCGCAAAGCGACCGCGGCAACACAGTAAGTCTATCCTCCAATCTTGGCGGTACGAAGTTTGACCGGGTTGAAGATGTTGAAATCGGAACAGACGGGAAAATCTATTTTGCTTCAACAGGACAAAACAAGATTTTTCGTTTTCAGGATGACGGCATATCGGTGAGCGCCTTTGAAATCTATGTTGACAACATCGAGTATCCGGTAATTCATGCGGGCGGAACAAAAATGACTTTGTTTTCTTCGCCTGATAACCTTGCGTTTGATAAGGAGGGAAATTTGTGGGTTACGCAGGATGGGGGCAGCAACTATATGTGGGTAATTCGCCCCAATCATTCACCATCGTCTCCGGCAGTTGAGGTTTTCGGAGGCACACCGAAAGATTGCGAGCCGACAGGCATCACGTTCACCCCTGATGGAAAATTTATGTTCCTCTCCTTTCAGCATCCCGCCACATCAAACAATGGCAGCCAAACAGACGTTGCAGGAAACACCGTTGTGCTGAATAAGGATGCAACATTGGTGTTGGCAAGAAAGGAATTTCTGGGAGCGCAGGACACGACATCTATCGGAGTTGCTGATTTGAAATTGGAAGTGTTGAAAGTGTATCCAAACCCTGCAACCGATTATATCCGCATTGAACTCACATCCGATTTCTTCGGGGAGATGAATTTGAATTTGTTTGATGCTTCGGGAAAATTGATGCGCAGCGGTCGCTATGAAATTCACTTCGGGTTAAATACGGTGCAACTTTCCGTTGATGATCTTTCAAAAGGCTCATACATTTTGGAGATGCGCCACAAGGACAAGGCATTCTCGCACGTTTTTAAAAACTGATTTTCAGCGAGAACAAATCAATAAACAGTATTCTGCGGGTCCCAGTTAGTCCAGCCTTCCGTCCAGTCATCCGTTCCAAATGCTCCGATGAAATTTACTTGTTCAAAAAAAGCATCCTGTAAATCGGGATGCGTGAAAACTGCACCGCTTAATAAAGGTGAACTTCCCGTTGGCATGAAGTCAGGAGACTGTAAATTGAAAGGGTCGGCTATTTGCAGTTCGTCATTTGTAGCAAGCGTATCATTGTTGTAGGCTGATGTAAAGAACCAGTCATAGGGTGCAAATGTGCTGAACAAATCAGCGGGCTTGAGAGGGTTCTCGCAGCCTGTGACAATGGTGCCGCGCACTCTCAAATCATCATTTTCCGCGTTGGTTTCGGTGAAGTTGTGTTGCACCTGTATGCCAAAAGGAAATCCGGCAACGACAGTATTGTGTACACGCAGTTTTGTATTTCTTCTCAGGTGCATGCCGCTATTGTGTTGAGTGTTGTAAGGGGTCCCTGCAATCGCCAGCGGACCAAACAAACTGACATTTGAAAAAACGGGCGTAGTAAATGGACTCGTACTGTTTCCCTCCGGATTGTTGTCAGACTCAAAACCGCTCGAGCCTGAAGCATCTGCAACCTGCGGGTCGCGCAGCGCAACTAAATATTGCAGCTTGCCGGAATAGCCGTTATCTGTGTCGAAGTCATCATCCCAGCCGCGAAAAGAAACAAGATGCCGCGCATTCACGTTTCCTCCAAACCATTCATACGAATCATCCCCGCAATAGGAAACCTGGATGAATTCAATTTCTGTTTCTGAACCTACTGCGGCAAGCGTAAGCCCGTTGATTTCCGTGTTTGGCTGAAACGGAATTCCTGCAAACTCAATTCTGGAGTATTTTAATTTTCCTGAATTATCATTCTCGACATTCCCTCCATACAACGAGCCTACTCCGCCTTCTACATAACCCTCCCCACCCGGCAGGTTAACAGCGGCATTCCCGCAAAGAATCAATCCGCCCCAATCGCCATACGAGCGTTGACCTACAGGCTGGCTTGAAGTGAAAACAATTGGAGCAACTTGCGTTCCAACCGCGTTTATTTTCGCGCCACGTTCAATGATCAGCGAGGCTTTCGAAGATTTATCTCCTTTAATAACTGTTCCCGGTTCAACGGTGAGCGTAGCGCCATCCCGCACATATACAAATGCTTTCATCAGCCAGATTTTATCTGCCGTAAATGTAAAATCAACATCCGTTTTCCCCGCAACCGTTACTATGGTTCCATTTTCCGTGATGGTAAACTCCTCGGTATTTGGATAGACACAACTGCCGTCCTCCTCGGTAGCTTCAAGGCTATAATTTGTTGCTGTCGGGTCGGTGCATCCTTGGTTTTCATCGGAACAGGAAGTGATTGCAAATAAGCAGAGTGCGGCAAAAAACAAAGGGCAATTTCTAAGCATGAGCGTGTAAATATTTGTGCGATAAAAGTAGAGCCTTCCTGAAAGAAACTACTGTTAAGAAATTGTTAGGTAATTCCAGATTTAAATGAACCCTTCTATTAGAGATTAAGCACTACATCGGCAACAATAATAACAACATGAAGCAGTCATAAAATTTTAATAGAACAGAAGGAAGTCACTTATCCATTCATGATGCCCGCTTCATCTTTCTTTAAGCAGCGCAATCTAATTTTTAATAAACCGAACGGAATGTGTTTGCTTACCATTTTTAACCGTCAGCAGATAGATGCCCGGAACAAACTTGCTAATATCCAATTCAGCATAAGTGGATAGATGCTGAAAGCAATGCGAGAAAACTGTTTGTCCTGTCATATTCATCACATCGAGGCGCAGGTATTCATTGGAGGGCAGTCCTTCAATGCGCAATGAATTTTTTGCGGGCATCGGAAAAACTCGGAGGTCATTCTTGTCATTCTTTTTAGGAGTTCCAATGGATACAAAAGGCGAACATTTTCCTATCACCGCCACTTCAGATGTATCTTCAAAATAGAGCATGCCACGCTGGTCGGGATTTTGCAATTCAACGCAAAAACTGTCGAGCACTAAGCCATCCACATGTCGAACATACAAACCATAAGCAGGAAGGCTGTCGCCCCAGATGTCATTTTCCGGACGATTGGTTTCTTGTTCGGGAACATTAGAACTAACCAACGGACCATTCCCCGGAGAAACGAATTCGATATTTTGAAGTCGCACGTTCTCCACGTTATGGCCGGGGATGCCTGTAATAGAAGAAGGGATTACAGTTTTTGCCGTGCAAATAACATCCTTCACAAGTACATTGCGCAGAAACTTAACTGTGGGAGGAGGAGCCAGAGTATCATAATGCTGACCACGATTACAGAGGCGGATGAAAATCGGAGTGTCATAACTCGTCACAACATTGATGCGTTCGAAACTGATGGAATCAGCAGAACCTCCATCGGCAATAGCGAGATAAACAGCGCTTTGCGGGGGCAATTTCAAGGTAAAATCAGTTTCACGAATTGTGATATCCTCAAAACGGATGTTGATTAAAGGTCCCTGACTTTCGTTGCCCACTTTTACACCACGCTCGAAAGTGGCGATTTCGCAGTTGCGCACCAACACATCGCGGCAAGTATCTTCACTATGTGTTTTAATCGCAATAGGGTCGTCATTGCTGTCAATCACGCAGTCTTCAATCAGCACGTTGCGGCAGCAGTCAATATCAATACCGTCATTGGCGCCAAAGCCGTGATTGAAGATAGAGATATGATGAATATGAATATTTTGGCTGCGCATGATATGGACCATCCATTGCGGAGCGGTTTTAAATTCAACGCTGTCAATCGTGACGTTAATGCAGGCATGAATCCTGACGCCAAACGGACGTTGTTTTGTTGGAGTCTGGAGGTACGCGAAATTGAAACCTGCGCAATCAATCGTGCCGCCTCCGGTGATGCGGATGTTATCGGCTTCCTCTGCAAAGAGGAGTGAGCGTTTGGTATAGGTATCGCTCCATGACGGACGGTTGTAAGGAATGTCGGGATAGTCACTGTAATTACTTACAGCCAGTAGAGTAGCGTCAGCAGTGATGCGCAGAGTTACATTGCTCTTCATGCGAATTGTGCTGCTTTTGTAGGTGCCGTTGGTGAGCAACACCACTGCTCCTCCTAATGCCGATGCGCTGTCAATAGCTTGCTGAATGGCAGCGGTATTGAGGGTAGAGCCGTTTCCTACGGCTCCAAAATTCCGCACATCCAACACTGTTTGCGCAGATGAAAGGGGAGCGATTAAGATGAAAAGCAATTGAAGACGCATCACTTAATTTTCAGCGAATGTAAAAAATGAAAAATTAAGCAGGAGATAAGTTTTGAATTGAAATTGTTTAACCGAACGATAACGAAAAATTCACTTTCGAAATTCGTTTAAAGAAATTCCTGCCTTTATATTTCGTGCCTGAAATCAGAAGACATGAAAGAATGTTCAATCTCCGTATTTATATTGATAGCTCTTGCGGGTATTCCTACTCATGCCCAACAAGTCACACGCGAACCTTATATGCAATTAGGAACTCCGTCAAGCATGGTGATTCGCTGGAGAACGGACATAGCTGTTGTTGGGAAGGTGAATTTTGGCACAGCATTATCAGGCTTGAATAATTCAATTTCAGAAACAACAGCCGCAACAGAACACATTCTGCATATCACCGGACTTTCGTCAACCACGATTTACTATTATGACATCGGCACAACTTCTTCCGTGCTTCTTCAGGCAAATGCAGAAATGTATTTCAAAACATCTCCGCCACCCGGAACTGTACAACCCATCCGCGCTTGGGTGATTGGCGATTTTGGCAATGCCAGCCAGAGACAAATTGATGTGATGAATTCATATCTGAACTCAGTAGCGTTTTGATGTTTAAATATAGTGTTCTTTGAAAATATTGATAGCAAAGGGTTTGAGAACTATTTTGATTTAAAACGATTTCAACTCAATTTGATTTTAGCGGAGTAAAATATACTCCATGAATCAAGGCAAATATGTTTTTAGTCAATTGATGTCGCTCGTTTCTTAGAATGACTTCATCGCT
>JAWXCB010000060.1:0-35153 GCA_034440455.1 Chitinophagales bacterium | reverse complement strand
GTCGTCCCTCAAAAACATTAACAAGTATTGATTTCATTGGGCTTTATAGCAAAAGCAGTGGATAAAAATCTGCCAGATTCGGAGGTTAAAAGCAAAAAATCCGGCAGATTTGTTGCAGGATAACAAAGCCAAAAAACACCGCTCAGTTGGGATTCTATTCCACCTTTGAGGAGCAACCGGATCAGCAGCATCCGCTTTACATTTTATTCAAAAAAATAAATTGGCTGCAATTTGAAGGCGCTTTTGCAAAACACTACAGTCATAAGATGGGCGCGCCCGCCAAGGCGCTTGGTGATGGGCGCTACGTGCTGTATTGCTTAATCAAGCGGATGCCGCTTGCCTTTGTATTTTTTTTAAAGTGGCTGGATAGCCTCTGCCCAATTGGTTGCAGCCATAGCATAAGATTTATTGGGCTATAAAGATGGAGAAAAATCTATTATCACAGCTAAGGAAGGGAACAATGATTTTTGTCAGCAAGCGAATGAAAGAATCCTGACAGTTTTGTTCCTTGCAAAGATTCTGAACGGATAAACTCTATTCCAAGCCTGATGAAGCGCAGCCCTTTTTTCCGCCTTTATTTTCTGCTGCTTCCCTTTATCGCCATTTTGATTCTCGGAATGGCAGGGTATATGATTCTGGAGGACTACAATTTCCTTGAATCGCTTTATAGGACAGTGATTACGCTGGGGGCTGTTGGGTTTATGGAAGTTCGTCCGCTGAGTGATACAGGAAAGATTTTTACCGTGATCCTGATTGTATTCAACCTTGGATTAATCATTTTTGTTATCGGCAGCATCTCCCGCTTTTTTCTTGAAGGGCAATTTCAAAAAAATTATAAATCCTATAAAATGAAAAAAGCCATCAGCCAACTGAGCAATCATGCAGTCCTCTGCGGTCTTGGGCGCAACGGGCGCTCTGCCGCCATTACTTTGCAACGCAGCAATGTTCCGTTTGTGGTAATTGAAAAAGATGAGCAGAAGTTTGAAGATTCAGGTCTTGAACTTGAGTATTATCGTCAGGCAGATTCAACACATGATGAAGCGCTGATTGCAGCAGGAATCAGCCGTGCCAATGCATTGATTACCACCTTGCCTGATGATGCAGATAATGTTTTCATCGTTTTGACAGCGCGCGAAATGAATCCGCAACTCCGCATTATTTCCCGGGCATCAAATGACAGCTCGGTTAAAAAGCTGAAAAGCGCGGGTGCTACAAACGTGATTATGCCTGATAAGGTTGGCGGCACGCAGAGGGCAACGCTCCTCACCAGCCCTGATATCAATGAATTTATTGACATCATGACCACACAAGGCACCGAAAACTTCCGAATCATCGAAATAGCTGTTAGTGCCGGCTTTCATTTGTTTGAATTAAATGCATGGGTGAATACCGGAGCTACCATTTTGGGGCTGAAAAAAGCAAATCACCAATATCAGTTGAATCTTGTTCCAAACACACAAATCCAATTGGGCGACCGATTAGTTGCGATGGGATCAAAAGAACAGGTAAAGAAACTTTCGGAAATGATAGCTCAAAAGTCTTGAATTACTCAACATTGCAACACTAACCTTATGACAAAATCAAAAACAGATTCTTCAAAAAAACGTGAGAAGAAAGCAGAGAGGATTGATGCGGAGTATATAAAGAGAGGCGCTGAAAAAGTTACCGATAAGGAAGTAGAGCAAGTGGCGGAAAATGCGGAAGAGATTGAAGACAAGTTCAAATCAAGCGGGCGGCTGGGAAGGTACATCGAAGATGCGCGGCTGATGCTTTCTCTTATCAAAGATTACTGGCGTGGTGATTACCGGAAAATATTATCGTTTACCGTTACCGCCATTGCTTTTACGCTTCTGTATGTGCTGAATCCATTAGACCTGATTCCCGATGTGCTGCCTATTGTCGGCTTTGTGGACGATGCGCTTGCCTTTTCCGTTGCGTTCAAGCTGGTGGAAAAAGATTTGATGAATTATAAAAAGTGGAAATTGCAACAGAAGTAGTGATTAATTCCGGCTTCACTCCACGTATCTAAATCTCATACATGCTCCTCAGATATTTTTCTATCGCACTCGTGGTGATGTGCTGTTGCTCCTGCGCACGATTACCCGTTGCAGAAAGCGGAAAGCCGGTTGAGCAAGACACATTCTTTGTTATCAACCAGGATGAAGATCCGATGCAAGACCCGGTTGTCGTTGTGCAGCACGACATCACCGTGAAAAAATATTTTGCGTTCATGGACAGCATCGTAACGCGCTATGATACTCTACCCGGACACATATTGTCAGAACATATCCTTGTGCGCGTAAACCCACGCATCATTGACACACTCGCAAGCTTCGATTATTATAAACTGATGGAGCAGGGAATTTTCATCTATGACCAACGCGACCTCGTTGTGCTGCATCAAGGCGACTCCATCCGTATTCCTGATGCTTCCGAAATTGCGGAAATACAAGACCGCCTGAATCATACCGTCATTGATGTGAATATTCCTGAGTTCAAGCTGAGAATTATCGAGCGTGACAGCGTGAAATATACATTCTGTGTGCGTGTGGGAAGAAATGAAAGCAAGTACCTGAAGACCGCGCAGCGCGTTGTGAGTTTGAAGACTCCCATTGGCGAAGGAGAAATTGTGCGCGTGGAAAGGAATCCGATTTTCGTGAATCCGGTAACAGGAGAACGCTACACCTCCACCAAGCGCGATGATGAACGATACACGATGATGCCGCAAATACCGTGGCTCGAACCTGCGATTGAAGGCAAGCGATTCGGCTCGCTCATTCATCCCACCACCAATCCAAAGACGCTTGATAAAGCCTATTCCAACGGCTGCGTGGGAACGGGCGAAGGGGATGCTTGGATTATCTATTATCATGCGCCCGTGGGAACAAAAGTGAATTTCAGATACGAGTTGGATGTGAAAGATGAAAACGGAAACCCCGTGAAGCTGAAAGATATTTACAAACTTGGAGAAGTGGGCTTCAATCCCGATATGGAATTACCCGAAATAGATCCCTTTATCGAGCATGAGTTCTCGGAGTGTCATTAAGAACAGATGCAGCAACAGGAAGCGCCTTCAAAAAAAGAATTCATCAGGAAAAACCTGATGAAAACGGTTGTTTACCTGCTCGCGGTGATTGCTCTTATTCTTGCCGGAAAATATTTCTTTCATGAAGAACTGGAAAAACTGATTGCCCTTGCCCGCCAGAACCTGCCGGTGTTCTATGCAGTTTTCTTTCTGTTTGAAATATTACCGGGACAACTGCCGCCTGAAATTTTCTTCATTCTCTATTCCAAAGACACCACTTCCTTTCCCGCGTTCATGGGAGCCGTCTCCCTGCTCGCATGCCTGTCATACCTCGCAATCAATATCTCCTTTTATATCGGCAAAATCCTGCCGCGCCTTAGCACAGGGAATTGGTTTGAAAAAAACAGCGAGCTGGTGTTGAAATACGGCAGTGTGATTATCATTTTCGGAATGTTCACTCCGTTGCCCTCGGCCCTTATCAGTATGGCGGCAGGCTATTTAAATTTTCCTGTGTGGAAATTCAGGTTCTTTACGCTTGCGCGTTTCGTGCGTTTTCTGGTTTACGGACCTATTGTTTATTTTTCTACGTGAGTATTGCGGGTGATTAGGGTACGCTTCCATTTCCCAAATTATCAGTAGCTTAGAGGTTAGTTTATATGCGTTTACCTCTGTTTAAAATCGCTGTGTGCGCAGTAGTGCTTGCTCTTTATTCGGGCAGCGTGTTTGCGCACGGAATTCCGGCTGCTGATATTAAAAGTAATAATGCTCCGCAATTTTCTGAAAACAAAGGACAGTGGAATGCCAATGTGCTTTATAGATTGCGGCTCACTGCGGGCGCAGTTTTTTTTGAGAACAATAAACTCACTTTTTCGCTCTCTGAACCAATTGATGCCCACAGGCATCACGCTGCCGTTCCCGCTGAGGGGCGCAGAAAGCACCATGCGTTCAACGTGCATTTTGAAAACAGCAACGCGCAAGTGAACGCAACAGGATTGCAGGGCTACAAGCATTATGAAAATTATTTTCTTGGCAACGACCCTGCAAAGTGGGCTGCACACGCGCGCGTGTACAAGGCGGTGCAATATGAAAATATTTACACCGGCATCAACCTGCAATACAAAGCCGACAGCGGACATTTGGAGTATGTGTTTTTTATCGCGCCTCATGCCGATGTTGCGCAAATCAAGTTGCGCTACGAAGGCGTTGAACATCTTTCGGTGAAAAATAATGCGCTGCATTATTCCACTTCGGTGAATTTTATTCGTGAGGAAAAACTTCATGCGTATCAAATCATCAATGGAAAAGAAATTACGGTTGATTGCCGCTTTGCATTAAATGGGAATACTGTTTCGTTTCAATTTCCCAACGGATACAATCCTGACTTTGAATTGGTGATTGACCCGACATTAATTTTTTCAACTTACACCGGCTCGCAGGCTGACAACTTCGGCTTCACTGCTACTTATGATAATGATGGAAATCTTTATGCTGGCGGCATCGTGCAGGATGTCGGCTATCCCACAACTGTTGGCGCGTATGACCGCATCTTCAATGGCGACTGGGATGTGAGCATCACAAAGTTTGATTCAGCGGGAGCAAATTTGATTTACTCTACTTATCTCGGTGGCGTGGAGAGCGAAAATCCAAGCAGCATCGTGGTTGACGACCAAAACGAGTTAGTTGTGATTGGCGAAACAAGCTCTGCTGATTTTCCCACCACCAGTGGCGCTTATGATCGCACGTTCAATTTCGGAACGCAGGTGATTTATCCCAGCAACGGACAAAACTTTGTAAGCGGCACCGACATTTTTGTAACAAAGCTGAATGCGCAGGGCGCAGCATTAATCGGCTCTACGTTTCTTGGCGGCAGCAACAATGACGGATTGAATGACGACCAAACAGTAGCGCATCCGCTCTACTATAATTATGGCGACCAGTTTCGCGGGGAAGTAGTGGTGGACGCAGCGGGAAATATCTATGGCGTTTCGTCCACCATGTCAACCAATTTTCCGATAACAACAAGCGTGTTTCAGGGAACATCGCGTGGCGGGCAGGAAGCGGTGGTGTTTAAGTTTAATGCCACGCTGCAAACATTAGTGTGGTCATCCTACCTTGGCGGCAGCGGCAGCGATGCGGGCTACAACTTAGTGGTGGATGATGCAACAAGCAATGTGTATGTGAGCGGTGGCACGACAAGCGCAAATTTCCCAGCAACCACAGGCAGCGTGAATCCTGCATATCTTGGCGGCAGCGCAGATGGTTTCGTGGCGCAAATCAGCGCAAGCGGGAATGCCCTTCTCAGCGCAACCTTTATCGGCACAAACGCTTATGACCAAAGCTATTTTATTGATAATGACGGCAGCGGAAAAATCTATATCATCGGATTGACGGAAGGAAATTATCCCGTGTCGCCCGGAGTTTACAGCAATCCAAATAGCGGACAGTTTCTCACCGCGCTCACACCGAATCTTTCTTCCATTACGCTTTCAACGGTATTCGGCAGAGGCGATGGCGACCCTGATATTTCGCCCACAGCATTTCTCGTTGACAACTGCCGCAACATCTACATTTCTGGTTGGGGCGGACCGGGGCTGATTTCGCTCATCAATAATTCTCCTCCCGCAAGCAGCACCTTCGGGCTTCCAATTACGAATGATGCCTATCAACCCTCCACTGACGGCAGCGATTTTTATTTCATGGTACTTTCGCGTGATGCGTCTTCGCTTGCTTACGCCACTTACTTCGGCAGCCCCAGCGTAGAAGACCATGTTGATGGCGGTACAAGCAGGTTTGATAAAAACGGCATTATGTATCAGGCGGTGTGTGCCGGATGCGGGAGCTTCGATAATTTTCCTACAACACCGGGCGTTTGGTCGCGCACCAACAACAGCCTGAACTGCAACGAAGGATTAATCAAATTCCGCTTTGAATTGATTGGCGTGGATGTGAGCGTTTCAGCAAGTCCGGCAACTGTTGGCTGTGTGCCGCTCACCGTCACCTTCAATGGCAATGCGCTGAATGCAAAAGATTATTTGTGGGATTTTGGCACAGGCGATACTTCTACGCTTGCTTCTCCTACTTATACTTTTAGCGATACAGGCACGTACATCGTCACGCTGATTGGCATTGATTCTACCTCGTGTGATAATATCATCTTCAGCGATACTTCCACCATTCCCATTCGTGTGCGCAATGACAGCGTGTCCGCGCAATTCACGCCCGTGATTATCAGCAACTGCGATTCGTTCATCGTGCAGTTCAACAGCACGAGTATTAATGCAGTAAACTTCTTTTGGAATTTTGGCGATGGCACAACCTCTACGCTTGTTTCTCCTTTGCATGAATATGTGAACCCCGGAACATACAATGTTTCGCTTGTTGTTACGAACACTGCGAGCTGCAATGGAATAGATACGCTTGTGCAGGAAATTACTTTGCAACCGTTGATTGACGCGGGAATTATTGTGCCTGATTCATTTGGTTGTGTGCCGCTCACGGTTGATTTTATGAATAGCAGCGTGGGTGGAGTAATCTATGATTGGAATTTTGGCGAGGGCAATGTTTCTTCGGATGAAAATCCTTCGCACACTTATCAAGACACGGGAACATTCACGATTCAGCTTGTGATTATTGATTCTGCATCGTGCAATATCATAGATTCGACAACGGCAACCGTGCGCGTATCAGACGACCGCGTTACAACGGCATTCACAATTGACACGCTTGCGTTTGAATGTGATTCATTCGTTATCAGCCTTACGAACCTGAGCACGAACTACACTTCGCTGCTCTGGGATTTTGGCGATGGCACAACTTCCACATTAGAAAATCCAACGCACATTTATACGACTCCCGATTCATTCACTATCACACTTGTCGCATCAAACCCGAATGCGTGTAATGCAACCGATACTTCCGCGCAACTGATTTTCCAACCAAATAATGTTGTAGCGCTTTTTGAAGCGGCAAATGGCTGTCCGCCTCATGAACTTTCTATCACCAACAGCAGTATCAACGCCACAAGCTATGAATGGACATTTTGGGATGGCACAACATCAACTGATTCCATCCCGACATTTGGCGAACTCGCAACAGGAAATTATTCACTCACGCTCACTGCCTATAATCCACTCACGTGCAATGATAGCAGCACAGCAACAGGCTCGTTCACTGTGTTTGACAGACCAACAGCCTTTTTCACCACCAGCGATTCAACGTATGCTTTGGATGAAGACATTCTGTTTTTAAATGAAAGCTCACCGGGCGTTTACCTGTGGAACTTTGAGGATGGCACAACCTCTGACCTTCCCGATTCAGTGATTCACGCATATACAGAACGCGGAGTTTACAATCCCTGCATCACCGTAACCGATTCAAACGGCTGCGACAGCACCTACTGCAAACAGTTGCGCATTGACTTTATGGGCGTGATTGACGTGCCGAATGCTTTTTCTCCGAATGGCGATGGAATGAACGATGTGCTTTTTCTGCGCGGGCTTGGTGTTACTGAATTGGAATTTAAAATCTACAACCGCTGGGGCGAATTAGTGTTTGAAACAGACGACATCGCTATCGTGTGCAATGAAATTGAAAAGTGCATTCAAACAAAAGGCTGGAACGGAACTTACAAAAACGAAAAGCAGGAAATGGATGTGTATGTCTATACGCTGCAAGCAACTTTTCAAGACGGACAAGATACGGGTGTGAGAAAAGGAAACATTACATTGATTAGATAATTACGAATGAGGAATTACGAATTACGAATGGAAGTCGGCAGTCGGCAGTCGTCAGACATCAGTGTTGGAATGTCCCCCTTGTGCGTAAGACTTGCGCGTGTGCGAAGGGGGAGCGCGTTTGCTTCGCGCGTTTGCAGGGGGATGATTCATCTGTCTCGTAACCCGCAGCCCGCAACCCGCAACATCATCATCATTCTACTGTTGACTGTCGTCTGTCGTCTGTCGTCTTCCGCGCAAGACCTCCACTTCACACAATTCTTCGCTTCGCCTTTAACAACGAGTCCATCAAACACGGGTTTCTATAATGGCGATTGGCGCGTGGGCGGCAATTTCAAAAGCCAGTGGCCTTGGGCTACTTCACCGAATATTTCTAACTACCGCACGTTTGCCATCTATGGCGATGTGACTTTGCTGCGCGGCAAGCTACCCGGCAAAGACTGGCTTGGTGTCGGCTTAGTGATTTTAAACGACCGCTCTGGCGATGGCGAATTGAAGGTGAATAAATTTCAAGCATCTGCCGCTTATCACAAAGCGTTTGGCATTTCAGGAAAATATATTCTCTCCGCAGGCATCGGTATTGGCTATGTTGCAAAAAGCATTGACTACGGAAAACTTCATTTCAACGACCAGTGGGACCCGAATAATTTGTTTTTCGATCAGGGAGTTGGAAGCACAGAGCCTGCTGATGAAGATGCGCTTCGCTTCATTGATTTATCTGCGGGAACACATTTCACCTATGTACACAGCAAGAAATTCAATGTATCAACAGGACTTTCATTGTTCCATCTGAACAAGCCGAAAGAAAGTTTCCCCGGGCGGGATAACCGCCTTGGTATGCGCCCGTTGGTGAATGTGATTGCTTACACAAAAATTTCCGACCGTGTACATCTGGAACCCGGCTTCATGTGGATGTATCAGCAGAAAGCGCAAGAGTATATTCTTGATTTGCTTGCAGGTTTCACCTTCCTCAATGAAGGAAAATTTAAGGGCAGCATTGTTTTCGTGGGCGCGGCAGGTCGCCCGAAAGATGCCATCGCGCCTATGGTGGGCTTCCAATACAAAACACTGCGCATCATCATGAACTATGATGTGAATGTTTCCTCGCTGCAAAATGCGAGCAACAACAATGGCGGGTTTGAAATATCGGTGGTTTACACCGGGCAGCGCGACAAGGGCGGTCCCCGCATGATACCATGCCCGCGTTTATAATTTCAATGTTTGAACTTGCTTGTTAAAAACCTACGCTAAATTTGGCTGCAATTTTGTTTAAGCAAAACTCTTGATGAAAAGCACTTTCTTATTTCTTGCATGCTTCTTACTTGCCTCAAATGCGCTGTTCGCACAGTATGACTATGAAGATGAGGATTTAAAGAAGAAGCCGAAAACGGAAACAAAAAAAGAAAAAAAGGCTCCCAATCCTGACAGAAAATTCGATCCCAATAATCTTTCGGTAGGCGGATTTTTTGGAGCGAGTTTCGGGAATGTGGTTTATGTAGATGTTTCACCTGTAGTGGCGTATCGTTTTCACAAACGCTTTGCGCTGGGAGCGGGCTTCATTTATCAATACCTCAACTACAAAGACCTCTACCAACCACCGTGGCAAGACTTGAATAAGACGAATATTTTTGGCGGCAGAGTTTTTCCGCGTGTTTTTGTATGGGAAGAATTATTCGTGCAGATAGAATATATGCCGCTCAATGCTGAAGTAGCCTTCATAGATGGAAGCACCGGTCTTCCCATCGGAGAGATTCGCGAAACTTTTCACAATGCTTTTGCCGGAGCCGGTTATAATATTCCGATAGGCGATAGAGCATACTTCACGATTCTCGCCTCCATTAACATTACGACAAACCTCTTGTACCCCACGCGGCAGCCGGCTCTAAGTTTCGGCTTCGGAATCGGGTTGTAAGACCCCGCGAACAGTATTCGCGGAAGCGCGAGCAAATGAATTGTAAATTATTTTCATTATTAAACAAAGCAGCGTTTTTTATTTCATTAACAAGTCGCAACTTGCCGCTGATTTTACGCAACGAAGAATAGCCCCATGAATATCATGCTCGACATTACGGTGGTGCTTGCCATTGCCGCATTTGTGCTGTACATCTGCCTGCGCCTGAAGTTGCCGACTATCGTAGCATTTCTTGTGGCAGGAATGTTAGCTGGTCCGCATGGACTTGCGTTGGTCGGCTCGCCTGAGGCGGTGCAGATGCTCGCGGAAGTGGGCGTACTGCTGCTGCTGTTCACCATCGGTATCGAATTCTCTTTAGAGAAAATGATTACCTCACGCAGGTTCATTTTTTTAGGCGGCACTATTCAGATGGCGCTCACTATCATTGTCTTTTTCGTGCTTTCGATGTTCACGGGCAACGCATGGAATCAGGCGTTATTCATCGGCTTTTTATTCAGCCTGAGCAGCACCGCCATCGTAATGCAGCTTTTTCAGGAAACAAATCAGATTGAATCTTTTCACGGGCGGGTTTCACTTTCCATTCTCATCTTTCAGGATATTGCCATCGTGCCGCTCATGCTCGTGCTGCCGTGGATTTCAGGGCGACCTTTCCGCATTATTGATGTGCTGAATTTGTTAGCGGGAATTCTTGTGGTGGCAGTGGTCATCGTTGCTTCGCGCAAATTTGTGCCGCGCCTCATTCACAATGTGGTGCATACGCGCAACCGCGAATTGTTTCTGCTGTTCATCATCGTGATGTGCTTTGTTACGGCAATGATTACGCACAGCATCGGCTTGTCGCTGGCGCTGGGCGCGTTTCTCGCAGGTCTGGTTATTTCCGAATCGGAATTCAGCCTCGAGGCGATGAGCAACATTCTCCCGCTGAAAAAAATCTTCACAAGCATCTTCTTCATCTCGGTAGGCATGTTGCTCGACCTTTCATTTTTTATTCATCAGCCATTTAAAATTCTCGGAATAACTGTCGCGGTGATGGTGTTCAAATTCCTTGTCGTATTGCTCGTAGGCGCATTCCTTAAACTACCGGGACGCTCTGTGGTGATAACAGCTTTGGCGCTATGCCAAGTGGGCGAGTTTGCATTTGTGCTCGCGCAACAGGGCATGGAATTCAAATTGCTTGATAATGAACTTCGACAGATTTTCCTTGCAGTATCAGTGATTTCAATGGGGCTTTCACCTTTCATCATTCAATTAGCTCCGCGTATTGCCGCGCGATTCACAACTGTTCCTGCTGTTGCTGATGCAGAAGAACTGGGACAACATAAGAAGGAACATCATCACGAATTGCGCGACCATCTGGTGATTGTAGGCTTTGGCACCAATGGCAGAAATGTGGCGCGCGCGGCAAAGGTCGCGGAGATTCCCTACGTGATAATTGATTTCAATCCTGAAACCTATCGCAAGGAAAAGATGAAGCGCGAGAGTTTTATTTATGGAGATGCCACAAACGCAGAAGTGCTGCACAAGGCAAACGTAGATGTAGCGCGTATTGCAATTGTTGCAACGCATGACCCTGTCGCCACCGAGATGATTGTCTCCGCCATTCGCAAGGCAAGCAGCAAAGTGCGGCTCATTGTGCGCACGCGGTTTATGAATGATGTGGAAGAGCTGCGGAAGTTGGGCGCGGATGAAGTGATTCCCGAAGAGTTTGAAACCTCGATTGAAATTTTCACGCGCGTGTTGAAATATTATCTCGTGCCCGACAGCGACATCGAAAAAACAGTGCATGAAATCCGCAATGAAAACTATGAGATGCTGCGCAGGCTTTCCGATTCGCACAGCACGGGACAAATGCCGTTTCTTTCCGTGATGGATGTGGCGCGGTTGAAAATCAAAGAAGACTCAAAATGGGTAGGGCTTTCAATTGAAGAAATCATGCTCCGCAAAAAATTCGGAGTCACCGCCATCGCTATTTTGCGGCAGGGCGAATACATTCATAATCCTCCCGCATCTACTGTGCTCATTACTGAAGATGAAATGCTCGTGATTGGCTTGCCCACTGATATTCAGAAGGTAAGTTCTTTTGCAAAAATTGTGGCCTGATGTTTTCCGACCGGATGCGAAGCTGGGCTATCGAATAGCCCGCATATTCATAAAAAAAAAACCCCTTGAAAATCATTGTTTTCAAAGGGTTTTACATTTTACCAGTAGCCCGTACGAGAATCGAACTCGTGTTTCCTCCGTGAAAGGGAGATGTCCTAACCCCTAGACGAACGAGCCTGATGGGTTCCTTCTTTCAAAGGGATTGCAAAAGTAAAAAGTTTTGGTGGAAAAAGCGTGGATTGCGCGGAAAGATTTTAAAATAATCTCGTGATACAGTTTACTTTTGCAACGCAAAAATTACCCCTATGACTAAAATCAAACTCGCAGTAAACGGCTTCGGCAGAATCGGAAGACTCGCTGTAAGAATCATCAAGAAGAATTTTCCTGATATTGATGTCGTTGCCGTTAATGACCTCACCGATGCGCCCACGCTCGCGCACCTCTTTAAGTATGATACTGCGCACGGCAGATTCACGGGCGAGGTTTCTGTTGAAAGCGAGGGCATTCGCATCAATGGCGATTTGATGAAAGTGCTTGCCGAAAAAGACCCGGCAAATCTCCCCTGGAAAGCGCTTGGCGTAGATGTGGTGCTTGAATCAACAGGCAAATTCACAGATAAAGAAAAAGCGGAATTGCACATTAAGGCAGGCGCAAAGCGCGTGGTGATTTCCGCTCCGGCAAAGGGTGATATCAAAACCATCGTGCTGGGCGTGAATGATACTCAACTGACAAAAGATGACCTCATCGTGTCAAACGCTTCCTGCACCACCAACTGCCTTGCGCCAATGGTGAAAGTGCTTGATGATGCATTCGGAGTTGAATATGGTTTAATGACCACTACGCACGCATTCACCGCTGACCAGCGCTTGCAGGATTCACCGCACAAAGATTTGCGCAGAGCAAGAGCAGCTACGCATAATATTGTACCCACGTCAACAGGCGCAGCATCGGCAGTAGGAAAAGTGCTTCCACACCTGAAAGGAAAGTTGCATGGCGGTTCAATGCGCGTTCCGGTTATCACCGGCTCTGTTACTGAATTCAATGCAATCGTAAAGAAAACTGCTACGCCCGAAGAAATCAACAGCTTCTTTAAAACAGCGGCAGAGGGAAGCATGAAAGGCATTCTCAAATACAGCACCGAGCCGCTCGTATCAAGCGATATTATTGGCGACCCGCATTCCTGCATCTTCGATTCAGACCTCACAATGGTCATGCAGAACATGGTGCGCATCACCGGCTGGTATGATAATGAAGCAGGCTACTCCCACCGCATCGCTGATTTGATTGCGCGACTTGGTAAGTTTTAAGTTTAAAGTTTGTGGTTTGAAGTTCCGTGAACTTTAAACTTCAAACCAACTTCAAACTCCAAATTTCAAACTCCAAACTTTTTAAGAATTGAAAACCGTTGACAGTTTTAACTTCTCTGGCAAGAAAGCCCTCATCCGTGTTGACTTCAATGTGCCGCTCAACGACAAATTTGAAATCACCGATGATACAAGAATAAAGGCATCGCTTCCCACCATCAAAAAGATTTTGAGCGATGGCGGCTCCGTGGTTCTGATGTCGCACTTCGGCAGACCGAAGAAAGGACCGGAAGAAAAATATTCATTAAAACATATTGTAGCGCATTTATCATCTCTGCTAAACGTGCAGGTGCAGTTTGCAAATGATTGCATTGGAGAATCAGCCGTAAATCTTTCTGCTTCTTTAAAATCAGGAGAAGTATTGTTGCTTGAAAACACGCGCTTCTACAAAGAAGAAACAGCAGGCGATGAAAAATTTTCCGAACAACTTTCAAAGCTGGGTGACGTGTATGTGAACGATGCATTTGGCAGCGCACACCGCGCCCATGCATCAACTACTGTTGTTGCAAAATTTTTCCCTGCTGATAAAAAAATGTTTGGCAAGCTGATGGCTTCCGAAGTGGAAAATGCAGAGCGTGTGTTAAAGAATTCACAGAAGCCGTTTACTGCAATTATCGGTGGCGCAAAAGTTTCCGATAAAATTCTCATCATCGAGAACCTGCTGAGCAAAACGGATAACATGATCATCGGTGGCGGCATGGCTTACACGTTTTTCAAAGCGCAAGGCGGAATGGTTGGAAAATCATTGGTGGAAGAAGAAAGAATTACCACCGCAAAAGAACTGCTGGAGAAAGCAAAACAGCAAGGCGTAAAAATTCTGCTGCCCGAAGATTCAGTAATTGCCGACAAGTTTGCCAACGATGCCGCCATCACCACATCCGAAAGCCGCAGCATCCCTGAAGGCTGGATGGGCTTGGACATCGGCAAAAAATCCATCGCTGATTTCAAAGAAGCGATTCTCCAATCAAAAACTATTTTGTGGAACGGACCGATGGGCGTGTTTGAAATGGAAAATTTCAGCAACGGCACCAAAGCCATTGCAACCGCAGTGGCAGAGGCTACACAACAAGGCGCATTCTCGCTCGTAGGCGGTGGCGATTCCGTAGCTGCATTGCACCAACTCGGCATGGCGGATAAAATCAGCTACGTTTCCACAGGCGGTGGCGCACTGCTCGAATACTTTAAGGGCAAAGAACTGCCGGGCATTGCAGCGATAAGCGAATGTGCTAATTAGCCAATTAGCTGATGTGCCAATTGGCTGGCGTGGATCTCTCTTTTGATTTCTTAGCCAAAAAGACATTGAGAAAAAAATTCACGCTAAATGAAAATAACATATCTGTCTATCTTTTTGAATTTTATAGACGAATATTATTTAGCACACTTACACATCAGCACATTGGCTATTTGGCACATGGGAACATCCCGCTTTCTTCTTACCTTCGTGAAAACCCACCACGATGTATCCCTTTCTTCTTCAAACGCATTCCATCCTGCGATATCTCATTTTAGTAGTGCTGCTGATTGTGTTGTTCCGTTCGGCAATCGGGCATCTTGCAAAAAGGAAATACGAGCCTTTCGATAATCAGTCAAGTCTTTTACTTTTGATGCTCATTCACATTCAATTTGTAATCGGCATCGTGCTTTATTTTGTAAGCCCCGTGGTGCGGGCGGCATTGGCGGATATGGGCGCAGCGATGAAAGATGATGCGTTGCGTTTTGCCGCAGTGGAGCACGTCACGGTGATGTTGCTTGCAGTAATTGCAATTACGGTGGGCAGGGTGTGGTCGAAGAAGGCAAAGATTGATGATATGAAACACAGAAGGTCATTAATTTGCTACGCAATAGGTTTTGTATTAATCATAGCAGGTATTCCATGGGAAAAAATGTTTTAGTGAAATCATGCGCGCTGATGATTCTTTCAGCGCTTGTTTCTGTTTCAGTCAACGCGCAAACAATTCAATTTGCATCTTCAGTAAAAGCCTTCAGTTCTGAAGCGGGCGCGAAACAATATTCCGCAAAACAAATTCTTGGCAAGCCCAATGTGCTGCCGCAGGCTGGCGACAGCCCCTGCGCATGGATGCCGAAAGACGGTGAATCAGCAGCGGAGTTCATTGAAATAGGTTTTGACAAGCCGATGAAAGTGCAGCAGGTAGCGGTGTTTGAAAATCTGTATCCCGGCTCCATCAAAAATATCTTTCTCATAGAGGCAAACGGGTTAAAACATTCTGTTTATGAAGGAACTCCGGCTTTGATAAATGAACTGAGCCGCGTGTTTCGCAAAACAGTTCCGCTCACTGTTTATGAAGTTGCCGCAGTGCGCATTGAATTAACGCCTTCGGCAGTTACAGGCAATAATCAACTTGATGCTGTTGCAATTTCCGACAGCGAAATTCCCATTGAAGCAAAAATCAATATCCTGCCTGACTTGGTGTTTGATTCGCAGCCCGAAAATCTCGGCTACAGCATTAATACTGAATTTGCAGAAGCGCTTCCCGTGATTGCGCCCGATGGCAAGAGCATTTATTTCGTACGAAAAAACAGCCCGCAGAATTTTGATATTAGTCTTGGAGAGAATGACGACATCTGGTTTTCAAAACTCGATGACAAAGGCGTGTGGACGCCTGCCGTGAACTTAGGCTACCCACTCAACAATGAATATCACAACTTCGTTTGTTCCGTTACGCCTGACGGCAACACGCTGTTGCTCGGCAATCAATACTTCCGCGATGGCTCAACGGATGGCGGAGTTTCCATTTCATTCATGGGAAAGAAAGGATGGGAGTTTCCTGAAAATCTGAAAATCAAAGATTTTAAAAACAAAGACAACTTCATGGAAATAAGCATGAGCAATGACGGCAAAGCATTGTTTATGACCATCGAGATGGATGATGCGATTGGAGGGCGGGATATTTATGTGAGTTTTCGCGAAGATGATGTGAACTGGACAAAGCCGCTCAATCTTGGCGCAACAATTAATTCTGCGGGAGATGAAATGAGTCCCTTTCTCGCCAGCGATGGCAAGTCCATGTATTTTGCAACTACCGGCAGAAGCGGTTTTGGCAATTACGATGTGTTTGTTTCCAAGCGCATGGATTCAACGTGGACAAACTGGAGCGAACCTGTGAACCTTGGCGATGGATTAAACTCACCGGGGAAAGATGCTTACTACCGCATTCCCGCATCGGGCGATTATGCCTATTATGTTTCATCCAAAAATTCAAAAGGCGCGACAGATATTTTTAAAATCAAGTTGCCGCAGGAAGTGCGCCCCGACCCAGTGACGCTTGTGTATGGAACTGTTTACAATAAGAAAACAAATAAACCGGTTGGAGATACTGATGTGATTTATGAAATACTGCCCAGCGGTGAAGAAGCGGGCATCGCGAGTTCAGAGCCGGGCACGGGAGATTACAAAATCGTGCTGCCTTATGGAAAGAACTATGGCATTCGCGCTAAAGCAGAGGGCTACATTTCTGTTTCTGACAATTTGGATTTAACGCAGGTTGCCGAATACAAAGAAATCCGCAAAGACCTCTACCTCGCGCCTGTGGAAGTGGGCGAAATCATTCGCCTGAACAATATCTTCTTTGATTATGACAAAGCAACGCTGCGCCCGGAATCTTATCCTGAGTTGGACAGGGTGGTTGACTTTTTGAAAACAAGTCCGAAGATTGAAATCGAATTATCAGGACATACCGATGATAAAGGCAGCGACAATTACAACCTCACGCTTTCGCAGCAACGCGCCAAAGCGGTAGTGGATTATTTTATTGAGCATGGCATTGCCACTTCACGGATGATTGCGAAGGGCTATGGCGAAACAGTGCCCGTTGCTACCAATGAAACGGAAGAAGGGCGGCAACTGAACCGCAGAGTGCAGTTTGAGATTTTGAAGAAATAATCCTGCCTCTATCTTCATTCCTGAATTTGTTTTAAACCCCCCTCAGGGTTTAAAATTTCAAATGAATATTGGTAACTTTGCCGACTCGAAAAGCGGGTGTGGCGGAATTGGCAGACGCGCCAGACTTAGGATCTGGTGGGGTGACCCTTGGGGGTTCGAGTCCCTCCATCCGCACGATTTAGTTTGAAGTTTGGAGTTTGGAATTTGCGGGTTCCTCACTCAACTTCAAACTTAAAATTCCAAACTATAAACAAAAAAGATGGCAACGATTACACAGGAAAACATTGACGCGCAAAACGCAACGGTGAAAATTCAACTCTCTACGCAGGATTATGAGCCGCTCGTGAGCGAGTCGCTGAAGAAACTGAGCAAAAAGGCTGACGTGAAAGGCTTCCGCAAGGGAATGGTGCCGGTAGGGCATATCAAAAAATTGTATGGCAACGAGGTGCTTGCCGATGAGTTGAACAACCTCATTAATAAAGAGCTGACGAAATATCTCACGGACAACAAGATTGAAATTCTTGGCAGCCCCATTCCGAAATTGGATGACGGGCAGCAGGAATTGGATATTCATTCGCAGAAAGAATATCAGTTCTCGTATGATTTGGGCTTGCATCCGCACTTTGATGTGAGCGCGTTAAGCGATGCAACGAAGGTGAATCAATACACTGTGAAGACTGACGAGCAGGCGGTTGAAAAGGAAGTGGAGCGCCTCCGCAAGCGCGTGGGTGAAATGACGAACCCGGAAGATGGCGTGGCGAAGGATGATATATTATTCGTAAAATTTCAGGAACTTGACGAAGCAGGAAATGTGAAAGAAGGCGGAGTGGAAAATTCAACTGCGGTGCCGCTGGAGAAATTTGAAGACAAGGTAGCTGACCAGTTGTTGGGAAAAAAGCCGGGCGAATACTTAGATGTAGAAATGATGAAGGCGCTGAAAGCCGATGAGGAGCAAATCATTCACAACTACCTGAAGTTGACTGACCACAGGCATTTGAACAAAACTTTCAGGGTTCACTTAACGAAAATAAACCGTGCGATTCCTGCGGAGGTGAATCAGGTTTTATTTGACAAAGTGTTTGGCGAAGGCGCGGTGAAATCAGTGGAAGAATTTCGCGAGAAGCTGAAAAGCGAAATTGAAAAGGCTTATGTGCAACAAGGAGAACAACTGCTGAACCGCGACATCGTGAACATGTTCATCGAGAATACAAATGTGAACCTGCCCGATGCGTTCCTGAAGCGCTGGATACAAGTTTCAAGCGAGAAGCCTGTGACAATGGAGCAGGTGGAACACGACTACAACGGCTTTGCGAAAAACCTGAAGTGGACGCTCATCGTGAACAAAATCAAAAAGGAAAACAACCTTGAAGTGACGCCCGATGAAATGAAGGCACACACCATTAAGGTGATGGGCAGCTACTATGGCTTTCCCGATAATGAAGAAACCAACAAGATGCTGGGCGCTCTTGCCGATGATATGCTGAAAAAAGAAGAGCACGCAAAGCGCACTTACGAAGAGCTTGCCGATAAAAAAGTACTCGACTTCATGAAGTCGAAAATCACGCTTACTCAGAAGGAAATATCGGTGGAAGAGTTTGGAAAGTTGGAGTGATAGCTGCTCTTCCTGTTTCACATAACCGTCATTCTGAGCGAAGGCTTTGCGCAGCGAAGAATCCCTTATCCTAAATGCTAAGATGCTTCGCTTTGCTCAGCATGACGAATCAAAGAGATTTCCGTTAATTTTACCCGCATCAAAAAAAACGAATTAATGAACCCAAACGAATTTCAAAAATATGCGGTGAAGCACAAGGGCATGAACAGCATGCACCTCGAAAAATATATTGACACCACCATTAAAAATTTTACCCCCTACATCATCGAAGAGCGTCCGCTGAACATTCAGGCAATTGACGTGTTCTCGCGCCTCATGATGGACCGCATTATTTTCCTCGGCAGCCCCGTGGATGATTATGTGGCGGGCGTGATTCAAGCGCAACTGCTCTTCCTCGAATCAGCCGACCCGAGGCGCGACATTCAGCTCTACATCAACAGCCCCGATGGCGTGGTGCATTCAGGGCTTGGCATTTATGACACCATGCAATACATCAGCCCCGATATTGCTACGATTTGTACGGGCGTTGCCGCTTCGATGGCTGCCGTGCTGCTGTGCGCGGGAGTGAAAGGCAAGCGCACAGGCTTGAAGCATAGCCGCATTATGATTCACCAGCCGCTCGGTGGAGCAGGCGGGCAGGCGAGCGACATTGAAATCACCGCGCGCGAAATCCTGCTGCTGAAAAAAGAAATCTATGATGTGATTGCGCACCACACCGGGCAGAGCTACGATAAAGTGGCTGCCGACAGCGACCGCGATTTTTGGATGAAAGCCGATGAAGCAAAAGAATATGGGATGATTGACGATGTGCTCGTGTCAAAGCCGAGGAAGGTGGAAGATTAGTTTGAAGTTTTGAATTTGGAGTTGCTGCGCAATAAACTCTAAACTTCAAACTCCAAATTCCAAACTATAGAAAACACAAAAGCCTCATCTTTGAGAAGATGAGGCTTTTGTTATTTTAAACGCTGCTTGAATTAAGGAATAATAAATTCCATTCTTTCAGACCACAGACATTTTAACTCAGTTTGTTGAACAGACTCTAAAAAATCCCTGAAAAGGACAACTTTGACGCATTTTTTTCTCGAAACCCCGCTTGGGAACAAGAGAAATCCGTGCGTGGTTTTTTTCAACCGCACTTCCTTTTGCTTCTCGGAGCTCGGGATTAAATTAATCCCGAGCGTCATTGAAGGCAAGACCAGCGACACTAAAACAGAAACGACCGTCCTTCGCACAATGATGGGTGGTTTTTACATTGTCCCGGCAATCCCTGCTTTAGTTCCATGTGTACTTTTCACAACACCACCCGCACCGGAAACGATTCCATGCGTACTTTTGAGCGGGTTGGATTAAAAGATGATTAAAAGAAAACCTTTTACCCACCGGAAGACTTAACAAACAGTTGATTCTCCGGTCATTCTTCATTAAGTTTGAGGTTGACTCCCCCTTCTACATAACTAAACTTCTGTTCGCATGAATACAAGGATTTTTACTTGCCAGTCAAAGTTTGCTTCATTTTTAAACTACGTGTTTTCACCTACGCGCAATGTGCAAGCGAAGTTTTTTTTCGCGCTGGCGGAAGGTTTGTCTCTGCGCGTGAGCCATTTTCGCAATTTGTTAATGCTCGCGCTCCTGACTATTTTTTGGGTGAGTGAAAGTTGGGCTGTTCCAAAAAGTGTTACAATTACCGCAAACATTGCGTATGCTTCAATTGTATGGTCGCCTGGAGGTGCTCCGATGGCTGGGGATGATGTTACCATCACTTGTAATGGCACTTTTTCTATTACTGCAATTCCGTCATCTATTCCTGCATCTGGAAACTTTGCTTCTTTTACAACTACAGGAACAGGAACACTTACACTAACAGGTACTTCAAGCACAATTTTTACAACCAGGTTGGTTTGTAATGCGAATACTACATTAAGCAGCCTGAGTTTTAATCAAACGGCATTAACAAGTGCTACCAGCAGTATTGCTGCAGCGAGAACATTGACAATTCCTACTGTTTGTTTTGTGGGTATTGGAACCGGTGGAATATTAACAGTCAGCGGCACTATTGCAATAAATGGCAATGCAACTGGTCTCTTGACTTCGGCAAATACACAAGTAGTGGTTGCCAGTGGAGGCGCAGTGAATTACACACTTACGGGGCAGGCATGTCAGCCTGCGGCTATGACGGTTCAGTCGGGAGGCACATTGCATGTTAATGGTAGCTCCAGTACGAATACGATTTCCCAATTTCCGGCAGCGGGTATATCCATGGCGGGAACACTCAGAATCCAAGGAAACCTGACTACGGTAGGGGGCTCAAATGCCATTACTTATTCAGGCACCACTTCAACAATTTGGTATAGCGCAATATCGTTTCCTACCGCAGGCGCGAATGAGTGGCCCACAACCAATCCCCCTGCCAATGTCAACATAAATCTGACTATTACAGCGAATGTTATCAATATACCCAGTAATAGAACCATCAGCGGCACGTTAACCATGACAGGCGGGCGGCTTGGAATAAACGGAAATACGCTTACGCTGCAGGGAACAATCTCCCTTGGTTCGGCAAATGCTTGCATCCGAGGTTCTGTCACATCCAATCTCACTGTTACCGGAAATAACGTAGTAAGCAGCACACTTTTTTTTGATGCGACAACGGTAGGCGCTACCAATCAAATCAATAACCTTATCCTTAACCGCACCGGAACAACTCCCAATCTTACATTAGGCAGCGCATTGGTCATGGGCACCGGGGGAACGCTAACGCTCACTGCCGGAACGCTTACGCTTGGTGCGGTTAACCCGGCTTTAACCATTAACGGATTACTGAGCGCTCCGGCAGGCACTATCACCGGCAGCACTTCTGCAGGTTTGGTAATCGGGGGAACAGGTAACATGGGAGGCTCGCTCGTTTTTACTTCGGGCGCGCAGGCGGTTTTTAATTTAACCATGAGCCGGACAAGTAGTGGTGTAGCAACTTTAGGTAGCCCGCTTGCTATCGGTGGGGGTACGGTAACAGGAGTGCTTACGCTCACCAACGGAATTTTAGTTTCCACTTCCACCAATCTCGCCACGCTCATAAACCGAGCAACGGGTGCGGTTTCGGGTGGGTCTGCTACCTCTTATGTGCAAGGTCCGCTAAGAAGAGATATACCGAATAATGCCAGCGCGGCAACATACGTTTGGCCTGTAGGGGAAGGCGCGAATTACCGCCCCATCGAGTTGGTGTCGCTCACCACTTCGGGCACTGCGGGTAATATCACAGCCGAGTGCAAGGCAGGAGCAACGGGCGGCACGGCAGGACCCGGGTTAACTTCTATCTCCTCCTCCCGCTTTTATGAAATGTCGGTGAATACCGTTACGATAAACACGACTACGGTGAGAATCACTGAATCGGGGCTAAGTTCTACCACCAGCCGCATCGGGCAATCAGCCACGCAGGGAGGCGCTTACATGGCGCTCACAAATTTGGTTGCGCCTTCCACAACGATTCAGTCAACGCCATCGCTGAATTACGCGCTCAATTATTTTGTAGTGGCTACAAGCGGCAATACCTTGTGCGGCAATTATACCGTGGGACCGACAGGCGATTTCGCGAAGTTGTACAATGTTGCCAATGCGCTCAATGCCGCAACATTGACCTGCGATTGTTATTTTGAATTTCAATCCACGTATGTGGGAACGAGCGGAGAAATTGCTCCTATCGCTTTTCAGGAATGGGCGAATACCGGTGGACCCTGGTCGGTGTATATCCGTCCCCTCAGTGGAGTGGCTTCGATGCTTACCACTTCGGCTGACCCCGGCACAGGCGCTGACCTTATCACTTTTCATGGAGCTGACCGCCTCACCTTTGACGGGCAGCCCGGTGGCGCAGGCGGCACTGGCTTCTGGACGCTGCGCAACACGCGCACTGCCGCAACGGTGGGTCCCACCATTGACTTCTTAAACCATGCGCAAAACAACACGCTGAAATATCTCACTGTTGAAGGGCAGAATATAACAACGACCAGCGGCACGGTGTACATTGGCAGCAACTCCGTAGCAGGAACAGGAAATGATAATATTCTGATTGATTATTGCACCATCCGCGACCGCAGCGATGCAACGGGATATCCTGCCAACGCGATTTATTCAGGAGGAACTGCATTTGTGAACCGTGAGAATAGCGACAACACAATTTCGAATTGCAACATCTTCAACTTTACAACTACGGGCATTCTTGCCAATGCCACCAACAACGGCAGCAACTGGACCATCAGCGATAATAGTTTATACAGCACGGTGACTGCGACTACCGCACAAACCGGCATTAGTTTCGGAAGCACAAGCACAGATGACGGGCATGTGATATCCGGCAACTATGTTGGAGGTAATGCACCGCTTGCTGCCGGCACATGGACAAACAGCGGCAACGTAGTGTTCGTGGGATTGCAGGTGGATAATGTCGGCACAACAGTTCCAACGCAAGTTTCCGGAAATATCATCAGGAATATTTCGATGAGCAGTAACTCTACAACAGCAAGGTTTAATGGGATTAATATTAATTCAACAGGCGATAAAACAGTTAGCGGCAACGAGATTTACAGCATTACTTCTGCTTCAACAAATACAGGAACGAGCAGCGCGGCAAACATGATAGGCATCGTTTGCGCCAACAACATGAATTTATCGGGAAACAAAGTGTATTCTCTTTCAAATACCGCGGCATCCGCGACCGCAATTCACCTGTATGGAATTTATGGAGCGCCTACCCCCGTTGTTTTTGTAAAGAAAAATTTGGTGCATTCACTCGGACTTAACTCTACCAGCGCCACCGCAAAAATTGTCGGAATTTTTATTGCCGGTTCAACCACGAGTGGCACTGTGGAAAACAACATGGTGCGATTGGGTATCAAAGCTGACGGCACTGCAGTCACCACCGGGTTGTTGATTTCAGGCATTGAAAAAACAACCGCTTCGGTGGTAAATGTCTATCACAACAGCGTGTTTATTGGCGGCACGGGCGTAGGCACGGGCACGGGCAGCACGTATGCGTTTATCCGTTCATCATCGCCCGCATCCGTTATTGAAGAAATTTCAAACAACATTTTCTGGAACGCCCGCTCCAACAACACTACGGGCGGGAAGCATTACGCAATCTCTTTGAACAACAATACCAACATAGCAAGTGATTACAACGACTTGTATGTGAGCGGCACAGGTGGAGTGTTCGGCTCTTTCAGTGCTGCCGATCAGGCTAACATTGGCGCTTGGAGAACTGCTTCTTCGCAGGATGCAAACAGCATCAACAACGACCCGAAGTTTATTAATGCAACAGGAAATGCAGCGGCTGTTGATTTGCATATTCAGCCATCGCCCACCGCCACGCCCATTGAAGCTTCGGGCATCAACGTAGCTTCGGTGATGGAAGATTATGACGGAGAAACGAGAAGCGCGTTTACGCCCACCGATATGGGAGCAGATGCTTCCGATTTTGAACCGATTGACCTCACGGCTCCAACCGTTTCCTATACGGCAATTACCGGGGCTTGCAGCGGGGCGGCAACCTACTCATTAGGTTCCGTTTCCATCACGGATGCTTCCGGTGTGAATGTTACTGCCGGAACAGCACCGAGGGTTTACTATAAAAAATCAACCAACGCGAATTCCCTGGGTGTCACCAATGATAACACCACCGATGGATGGAAATGGGTGGAAGCCAACGGAACTACTTCGCCTTTTAATTTCACCATTGATTATAGTTTGCTGAACGGAGGAAACCCTGTTTTGGGCACTGTGCTGCAATACTTTGTGGTAGCGCAGGATGAAGGAGTAAACGTAGGAACGCCAAATGTCGCCATCAAATCCAACACGGCAACATTCGCAGCCACACAGACAAGCGTTGCTTTGGCATCGGGAGCATTCCCGATAGGCGGCACGCCAAATTCATTTACGATTGTTCCCTGCTCCGGCACGGTAACGGTGGGAAGCACAGGGTCAGACTACACTGCCTTCACCACGGCAACAGGAATTTTCCAGGCAATCAACATTGCCAGCGCGGCATCCTTGATTAGCGGAAACTTAACGGTGAATGTGACAACCAGCATCACCATTGAAGACGGAGTAAACGGGCTGAACGAATTTGCAAGCCCATACACTTTAACCATTCAATCAGATGCGGCAACGAACAGAGACATCAGCAGCGCTGCGGGATATAATGGTGCTTTGTTCAGATTACTCGGTGCCGATAGAGTAACCTTCAACGGGGGAAGCAGCGCTGACAGGTATCTTACCCTCAGAAATACCAGCACAGGAACTTCAGCGGCTACGTTGCAATTTCTGAATGATGCCACGAATAACAATGTGCATCATTGCATTATCGAAGGAGCAGGTACGCTCGCCACCACAGGAGTTGTTTTCTTTGGAACGACTACAGGCACAACGGGGAATGATAACAACACGATTGATAACTGCGATATCCGAGACCTTACTACCGCAACGGCTTATCCTTACAATTGTGTTTACGCGCTGGGCACATTATCAAAAGCAAATGATAACAACATGATTTCCAATTGCAACATTTCCAATTTCTATACTGGTTCAACCACGTGCGGAATACTTGTTTCCACCTACAACACGCTGTGGACTATTTCCGGAAACCGTATTTTCCAAATCCCCCGTTCCGGAGCCATCAACTTGAATATGTTCGGCATCTACATTAATAACAGCACAGATGGCAGCGGTTTCACTATCAGCAACAACACTATCGGGTATGCCAATTCAGCCGGAACGGGAACTTTTCAGTTCCCATCTACCAGTACTTTTCGGTTGAATTGCATTTATCTTACTGCTTTAAGTTCGGGTACCGTCAATAACATAACGGGCAACACTATCACTAACATTTCTATGAGCACCACCAGCGGAGGCGCTGCGGCAATCCCCATCTTCACGGGAATTTATGTTTCATCCGGCAAGTATTTGATTGATGGAAATACCATTGGAGCGACTACGGGAACAGGTTCCATCGCAGTGACGGGGTCCACCGTGCTGTCATCAACAACTCCTGTTTCGGGAATATATACCGCTACAACTGCAACAGGGCAAACCATCAGCAATAACAACATTGGTTCAATAACTGCAACTATCAGCGGTAACTTTGCCAGTTATTTGTATGGCATTTATATTTCTACCGGCAGCGTTTCCATTTCTGGTGGAAACACGATAGGAGGCAGTACGGCTAACAGCATTCAAACTTCTTCCGCAGCCACCACCGCCACATTGGTTACAACGGGAATTGCGGCTGTTTCAGGCGCTGCTTATACGGTTGACATTTCAGGAACCAATACCATTCAAAACCTTACCACCACCGGTAACCCCAGTTCAGCAGCACAAGTGGCGGGTATTACCACTTCAGGTGGCGGCACTTATTCCATCAGTGGAACTATTGTAAGAAACCTGTCCACCAACTCCACTTCCACCGGAACAACCACATCTTCTTCTGTATTGGGAATTTCGCTGAATAGTGGGGGAACATTGGCGCATACGATTTCAGCCAATCAGGTGTATGCGTTATCCAATACAAGCACGGCAAATAATACGGTGACGGGCATTTATTTCAGCGGAAGCTCCGCTACGGATATTGTTTCAAAAAACTTCGTGTATAATTTACAACCTGCTTCAGGAGCCTCCTCAATTGTTACCGGAATTCATTTGGCAGGCACAGCAGTAGCCGCCAGCAACAATATGGTGCGACTGGGATTTGATGCAAGCGGAACTGCGATTACCAACACGCCTGTCATCACCGGAATTTCAAAAGACAACACGGCAATCAACAACAGCCTCTATTACAACAGCGTGTATATCGGAGGCAGCGGAGTGGGAACAACCGCCAACAATACGTACGCCTTCCGAAAAGTGCAGACGGGCAGCACCGATAATGTCCGCAACAACATTTTTGTAAATGCCCGCTCCAATAATACAACAGGCGGTAAGCACTATGGCGTTTATCACAATAACGGCACCACGCTGACCCAGGACTATAATTTGATTTATGTGAGCGGCACAGGCGGAATTTTCGGTTACACAGGAAGCGCTGACCAAGCCACTTTCACCCTTTGGAAAAACAACACCGCTTTTGACGACAACAGCGTGTCAGCCAACCCGCAATTTGCCAATCCAACAGCAGCAACGCCAAATCTGAATCTCAGCACAACTTTAGCCACATCTGCTGAGTCAGGCGCTGTTGTCATTTCAGGATTAACGGATGATTTTGGCGCGGTGAATGTGCGCACTGGCTACCCGCTTGGCGGACAAGCCAACGGTGGCGGCACCGCCCCCGACATTGGCGCAGATGAAGGTGACTTCATTCCTGCGGATGTTACGCCTCCTGCGTTCAGCTACACAAGCATTCCCACACAGGGTTTGTGCTTGCCTGCTGTCACGACCGTGAGTGTCACCGTTACCGATGCGCAATCAGGCATCTCGCTCACAGCAAACAAGCCGAGAATGTATTTCAGGCGCTCCACTCCGAATGAAGTGTGGAGCAACACACAGTTTGCAGAAGGCGTGAATGCTTCAGGAAATACAAATAGCAGCGTATGGACATTCACGCTCACGTATTCCAATTACAGCATTACTCCCGCAGGCGGCAATGTCTTTGAATACTATTTTGTCGCGCAGGATTTGAACGGCACACCAAATGTGGGCTATTCGCAAAGCAACGGAATAGTGCCCTTGCACAGCCCTGATGTGGCGGGTTCAACTACGTTGACATTGCCAATAGGATATACATTTCCTGCATCTGGCACATATAGTTTTGGCTCACCACTTTCAGGAACTGTTACAGTTGGTTCAGGCGGCACTTATGCCACGTTCAACGGTGCAAGCGGATTGTTTGCAGCGATTAATACGAATGGTATTGGCAGTGATTTATTGGTGAATGTGAAAACGGGAACCATCGCTGAAGGCGCTACACTGACTCCGCTCACGGCAGTTACTTCTTACTGCGGAGGACCCTGGACAATCACCATTAAGCCGGAAGCGGGCGCAACGCCCACAGTAACCGGCAGCAATGCTGCTGCAATATTGCAGTTAAAAGGCGCAGATAATGTAACGATTGATGGGTCAAACACCGTTGGAGGCACAACAAGGGACATGACGATAGCCAGTACCAACGCTGGAACAGCGACAGTGGTTATTTGGATAACAAGCGCCAGCACTTCAGACGGGGCTATAAATATTACTATAAAAAATTGCAAGGTGACAGGCAACACGAATACCACCACGCTTGCAGGTATTCTTGCGGGAAGCTATTTAACAGTGGGTAATCCTGCAGAATCTTCGAACTCTACCCTGACGATTATCAACAATCTGGTGACGAAATGCGCTTATGGAATTAACGTAAACGGCAACGGCTCCAGCTATGATGCAGACTACAATATCAGCAACAATGTGCTGGGTTCAACTTCTGTTGCAGCCGATAAGATTAATCAGGGAGGTATCGGAATTGGCAACCTCCAGAATTTTACCGTGAGCAATAATCAAATACAAGGCGTTTCAACTGTTTTGGGAAATTATAGCTATGGAATTGAATTGTATCAAAACTTTTCAAACGGTACGATTTCAGGGAATACGATCAGCGACATTAAAAATACGGGAGGCGGAGCTTACGGATGTTATGGCATCGGTGTTTTAAGCAGTTCAACAAGCTCGAATGTTACTTTCTTCAACAATGTCATCTATGATGTGGCAGCTACAGGAGCGAGCGCGGGTTCACCTTCAGGCTTCAGTTCTTCGCCACTTTATCCTTTAAATGGTTATGGAATCTTTGTTTATCAGGGAGGTGGATATAATTTCTACTATAATTCGGTGTCATTAGTAACTAACCAAACACTTGCAATGAGTTTCACCGCACCGATGTATGTAACAAGTTTAGTAACTACCTCCAACTCTATTAATATCCGTAACAACATTTTCTCCAATACCCAAACGGTTGGTAGCAGCCGTTATGCTATTTATTCGAGCGCAGCATCATCCGTTTATGCGAATATTAACTATAACGATTATTGGCAAGGAACAGGAACGCTTGGCTTTATCGGAGCCGCAAACAGAACTACCATCGCTGCATGGAGGACAGGCACCGGACAAGACGCTCAATCTGTAAATGTGCTTCCTGGATTTATATCAGCTACCAATCTGCACTTGCAAGGCACATCAGGGCTTAACGCATTGGGCACCCCGATTTCAGGCATCACCACTGATATTGATGGCGACCCGCGCAGCGGCACTCCCGATATTGGCGCTGATGAATTTGCCGGGAATGTGCCTCCTGATTGCGCCAACATCACTTCTCCTGTGAATGGCAGCACAACCACCCCGCCTAATCTCACCCCTGTATTGTTGTGGCAAACTGCGTTGGGTGCAACAAGTTATGATGTGTATTTCAGCACATCCGCCACTCCGACTTTTGTAACAAACACAACAAGCCTTTCCTATGATGCGGGATGTTTGGAGCCGAATACAACTTACTACTGGCAAATCATTCCAAAGAATGGTTATGGCGATGCGACAGGCTGCGCTATTCAGTCGTTCACCACGATGGGGCAGCTTGCAATCTATATTCAGAACTTTGAAACGTGGTCGGAAGGAATGTTGTCACAGATTACGCCTCAGGATGGATGGTTGGCAAACACTACGGCTGACCAAAGCGGTGGTTTTGGTTATCGCAATGTGTGGTCTGTTCATAATGAAACAGGCGCTGTGAGCGGCAACTCTATGGGTGTGTCAGCATACTATATAAACGCGCCCGATGCAGGAGGTGGAGAGTTTACTTATTACAATGATGTAAATACAGACAGGTTTATTTACCGTCAAATCCCATCTACAGGATTCAAAGATATCACCGTGAATTTCAATTATACTGCCGGAGGTGAATGGTCAGGCTCAACAGGTATTGACAGGGGTTCAGTAATTTACAATCCGACAGGAGTTAATCCATCAAGCACAGCCAACTGGCTGGAAGACCCGGCACAGGGCGGCAATTTCGACAACAACCAATTTTTCAATCAGAGCACAGCGGCTGCGGAAGCAATCCTGTTGCCGACAGATGCTGACAATAATGCGAATCTGTATGTTGCGTTTCGCTGGACATCAAACAACAACGCTGTTGGCGCGGGTTCATTTGTAGTAGATGATATCGTTGTAGCAGGTTGCCCTGAAGGCGGAAATATCACTCCGCTCTCTTCTTCATTCACTGGCAGCGGCTCTGCAACGCTTACATTGAATAACACGCACTCATGTGCGAAACGCCAATGGCAGCAGGCGCCTGCTGCAACAGGTCCATGGACGGATATTTCGGGCGCAACTGGCACCACTTACAGCACCGGAACGGTAACCACCACCACCTATTACCGTTGTGAAATTTCCTTCGGAACATGCGCTGAATCATATCAAGCCACTCCGGCAGTAGTAACAATTACATCAAGCTGCACAGCGCAAACGCTTACTGCCCGAGCAAACGGCACGGCATCAAGCTTAACGATTTGCACGGCTGCATCAGTTACGCTTACGGCAAACCCAACAGGTGGCAGCAATTGCAGCGGCACGTTTGAATACGCGTGGGCGAATGGAACAAACTACTGGAACGGAACTGCGTTTGCATCAGCAACTGCGGTTTACAATGCATCTTATACCAGCATCAGCACAACACCTGCGGCAAACACTACTTATACTGCATTTGTAAAATGTTCTGCGGATGCGGCTTGTGTGGGCAACAGCGCGGTAGCGGTTATTGTGCTTTCAGCAACGGCAGCAGTTACTGCCGACATTGGCGCTCCGCCAAACGGCACATCGCACTACATTAACATCGGCTGGAATGCAGTAACAAATGCAACCGCTTATGATATTGAGTATTCCACCAACGGAAGTGCTTGGAATGCGCTTGCCACAAATCTTACAGACCCTGAGTATAGCCATAACACAGGCGACAATCCGAATGCGCCTTACTACTATCGTGTGCGGGCAACAAACGGAGGCACATCTTGCAGTTGGACAGAGATGACCACTCCGCGCTATACTGCTGCTGATGAACCAGTGCTGCCCGTTGTGAATGGCGCGACAAGCACCACGCTGAATGTTACACTGCAAGTTGAAACGCCTGTTGCAAATCCTGCAAATACCACCTATTCTATTTATGAAGATAACACAGGACTCTATGTGCAGGCAAACGGCACGATGGGAGCTACGGAAGTATTCCAGACTAAGGCAACATGGGGAACAAAAACCGTAACCGGGCTTTCAAACAATACACAGTATTGCTTCAATGCAGTTGCAAAAAACAATGATGGCGACACCCGTGGCGGTGCATCAGGAACGGCAACAGCGCAGCCGTTCAACGCATCTTCTGATTTAAATACTTCCTATTCTGCGCCTACAAACAAATGGTGGTCACCAGCATCCTGCACCACAGGCGGCTTGGTGTGGAACGGCTCCAACGGCTGCACAGGCGGTGCGGTGGGTTTCTCCGGTTCATTCAACAACTTCTATGGTTGTTTCCTGCGCACCCCAAGCACCAACTGCACCGGATTGAATACAGTAACCTTAACCTTTGATGTTTCCCATTCTTACTTCGCAGCGCAACCCGATGACCACATGCGCATTTACTATTGGGCAGATGGCGCATATCACAACGCGATTACTTCGCTCACAATAAATGGCTCTAACGCATACGCGAATTATGGAGCGAATGGTGAAGGATTTAATTACTCCGTAGCGAGAACTTGCGCAGAAGTGGAAGTGGTGTTTGACATTTCTGCAATCACCAACAAGTCGAGCATCCTGTTTTACATGGAGCCGAATTGCGGATACAACAACGGCAATGTGTTCTTTACATGGTTAGATAATCCCAAAGTAGATATAACGGTTGCTTTGGCTTGTGCTACAACTTCAACCTGCACCGCAGGCACGTGGACTGCAAACGATGCCACAGATAAAACCAACTGGTTTGATGCCGACAACTGGAGTTGCAACACAATTCCCATAGCAACCACAGATGTGGTGATTCCGACAAACCCGACTGGCGGCAATTATTTCCCAATGGTTACCCATGCTACATTAGATGCAGTAACCAAAAATCTTACGATTCAAACTGGCGCATCGGTTACTGTTAACTATAGCGTTACTGCAGGCGTACCCGATGGCGAATTGCAGGTAAACGGTGTGCTCACCAACAACAGCAGCACCACGAGCATGGGCAGTGGTTTCCTCACGCTCAAGGCGGGTTCATCCATTGCGGGAAATCTGCTTGTTGATTACCTGAAGATTGATGGTAACAGTTCGCTTTCGGCTTCTGCAAGTATTGGTGTGAAAAAAGAACTCGCGTTGTTGAGCGGCACATTTACTGTTCCCGCGAATGCAACACTCACGCTTGAGTCTGATATTAATGGAACAGGCTACATCAATGACTTTGATTTTTCTACTGCCGGACCTTACGGTACGCTCACAGGCAATGTAACGATTGAGCGTTACATCCCCACAACTGGCGGAGCAAATACCTTCCATTACATCGGTGGCGTAACGAGCGCAACGGCAGGCAGCAAGTGGAGCGATGATTTCAATATGAGTGTTACGGGCACCACCGGATTCATCACGCCTGGCAACTGCGACCCGGCAAATCCAACTACTGCGCAAGGCTCAAACTATGGCGGCTTCTTCAGCTACCATGAAAGCAATGTAACAAGTTGTTACCTCGCAGGCTGGAAGGTGGAAGATGTGAATTATACCATCGCACCCGGAAGAGGAATTGCAGCGCGTATTCCGAATGCCACAACAATTGAAGAAACAGGCGCATATCAAAAAGCGAACGTCACGCTTACAAACATGTCGAAGACTGCTACAAATGCGGTGGCATATTCGCAAGGCTACAATCTTGTTTCCAACCCTTACTTTGCTCCGATTGATTGGAGCGAAGTTGCAGCCGACAACACCGGAACGTGGGATGGAGCGGCTTATGTGTACAGCCCTGTTGGCGGCACGTATTCAGCTTACAACTTCCTTACAACTGCGCTTACGCTCAATACCAATCAGGCGTTCTTTGTGCGCGCGGCACCGTCAACTTCTCCATCTGCATCGCTCAGTTTCACATTCAATGCAGACACAAGAACGAAAGGAACGAACACCACTTTCTACAAGCAGCAACAAGGCTATGCGTATGGCTTAAACATCAACGTGCAATCAGGCAACGGCAAGAATGACAACACGCTGCTTGCATTTGATTCGCTCTTCACGGATGTGTTTGACAACGGGCTTGATGCAATGAAGTTGTATAATGATGTGGGTGTTCCTTCACTTTACACCAAGTCGGGTAGCGATATGCAGGCAATTCAGGCGTTGCCGCTGATTAGCGCAGCAACGCGCTCTGTTCCATTGAGCATTTTGATTACTACAAACAGTACACACACGTTTACATTCAACGGTATTGAAGATTTGCCGCAAACAACAATTGTTTGGTTGGAAGATTTAAAGACAGGAACGATTCAATACCTGAGGCAGAATAACGTGTATGCTTTCGCGGCAAATGTGGGTGATGATAAAGACAGGTTTATGCTGCACTTCACGCCTGAACTGCTGATTGCAACAACTACATCAGATTGCAGCGGCAACAACGGAACAATCACGCTTGACCAGCGCGGTGGTATTGAGTGGGCATTCCGGTTGAAAGATACAAACGATGCAGTGATTACCAGCGATGTGTTCAGCACAACGGAATTGATTAATCAATTGGCTCCGGGTACTTACACGCTCGACCTTACGCATCCTGCATCAGGCTATGCAACTACGATGACGATTATCGTAACCGGCTTGCAGCCTGTAACCGCTGCGCTTGATGCGCCTGTTACCGCAGTATTGGAAAACGAAACCTTCACTGTGGATGCGCAAACAACTGGCGCAACAACTTACACATGGCAGATGGGTGATGGAACTACATTCACCGATGTAACATCTGTGAACTATGCGTATGCAACTCCCGGAGCGTATGATATTATCTTCACGGCAAGCAACGATGGCTGCTCGGCTGTTTCAACGATTAAAGTGTCAGTGAGCAAACAGGATACAGTTTCAACCGGAGTTGGCTCGGTGGAAAGCGGCAACATCCGCATTTTTGAAAACAACGATGTGCTGTTTATTTCGCAAATAATGACGAAGCAGGATGTGGATGCACGAGTTACGGTGTATAATGCGCTTGGGCAAATCATCGCGCAGGCGGATGTGAAACAATTGGCGTACAAAGCGGTTTATCAAATGCCGGTGAGCGCGGCTGCGGGAATTTATTATGTGCATGTGGAACTTGCTGACGGAGAAAAGGCGTTGAAGAAAGTGTTGTTGGGCGAAGACAGATAAAATGTAAATAAAAGGAACAGGGTTGTTGAAGCGCAATCTTGTTCTTGTAGAAAAAGAATAACAAAAAATTAAAACAAAAGTCACAGGTAGTTTTTACTTTTGTGCCGAGTTAGCTTGCAAATGAACTCAAGGATTAAAATCATCACGAAATTTTCGATTCTCTTTTTGGGAATGCTGATGCCGTTGCTGGTATATGGGCAGGGCGGTCCCGGTCCGCCACCGCCACCGGCAGGTATTCCGCTGGATGTGATTTCAGGGCTGTTGCTTGGTGGCGCAGCGCTACTCGCAGGCAAAAAGTATTATCTTGAAAACGAAGCGGCATAAACAACCCGCTTCCTCTCTGTTTTGGAAGAGAACACTTCTTCAAAAAAAAGTTTACTGAGCGACAAGCAGACGAAAGACTTTCTGTTTTTTATCGGAAAACTCTTTTTCATTTGGCTGTCCTGGAAAGGATTCATTTGGCTGATTGGCGAAGAATCTGTTGCCATCAGCGAGCGGCATGTACCCGCGCTCAGCGCTCCCTGGGAAGTATTGAATGATTGGCTTCGCGCAACATTGCTGCACATCAGCGATGGCATTTTACATTTACTTGGTTATGAAACCCAGATGGTGAATGAATATATCCTGCGCATCGCGGGCTATGGCGGCATCTCGCTGGGCAATTATTGTTTGGGTTTTCAACTGATGTATTATTTCAGCCTGTTGTTTTTGGTTGCGCAGATTGCATGGAGCAAGCGCATCGCGGGAGTGGTGATTGGCATCCTGCTGATTCAAACGCTTAACGTATTCAGAATAATCGGCTTGATTCTGATTGATGTACACGCGCATGATTTCATGTTTCTCAGCCATGATTATTTGTTCAACATCGTTGTGGCGGCTGCGCTGCTTTTGTTTTATTGGTGGATGCTGCGGGAGAAGCACAAATCGAAAATCTCTCGCAGAGACGCAAAGCCGCAGAGTTAGAATTTCTTTGTAAACTGATTCAAAAACTGCTATGCTAAATTTGGTCTGAATTCGGAATTTATTTCTCTCTGCGCCTTTGCCCCGCACGTGCGGGGCGAAAATCACTCTACCCGAATCATCTTTCTGATCATTGAAGCATTCTCATCAGAAATTACGCGCACGCTATAAATTCCTTTT
>JAWXCB010000059.1:0-12002 GCA_034440455.1 Chitinophagales bacterium | reverse complement strand
ATAACAGAACAGCAAATAGTTGAAGCCAACATCAAATGTAAACTGCTCAATAAAATGACATTGCTGGGTATGCCGAAAAGCTCTGTGGTTAAAAAAGCAACTTAAGAGATTTTTTGAGGAAGGAGGAGAGTGTTCCAAATATAGATTCATGCAACAAAGCCACTTCAAACTGTAAACTTCAACTCGAAACTTATCTATCCATGAGCGTTCCCCCGCACACCGCTTCCTGCAAGGCTTTGTATTTCAGGTCAATCTCGTCTGACATTTCCTTGTCCTGATACATTAGCGCTACGCGCGAAATTTCCTGCATCACGGCACACGCCTGACGGGTGTTGTGCCTGCTACCCGGGTCACGCTCAATCACTTCAGGGTTGGAATAATAGTTCAGTTCCTGCTCAAACACTTTTCCTAAATCACGCATCAGCGCGCGTCCTTTCTCTTTCTCTTCCAGTTTGTATAAATATTCGGGAAAGCGCACCATGAAGACGTTGTAGGGAACAGTTTGGCGCGGCATCACTTCGAGGCAGCGCTGAATTGCCTTCTTCGCCTTTTCTTTTTCACCTGCGTTAATCAGTTCTTCCACGAGCCTTGCGAAGTTGCTGCGCAGGTTCATCGTCATGCGCAGAATGTTTTCATCAAGATACAGCGGATTGGGCGTGTAGATTTTGATGTTGTCGCCCGCCTTCACTTCCGCGGGCAAATCAATTTCCGACACGTTGAATTTTGCAGCAATGGCAGATTTTGTTTCACCCGTTTGCACAGTGTATTGCGTGGAGTCTCTTAATTCGATGCCGCCCCATTTGAATTTGTTCATCACATTATCATACATGATGTCAACCGCCACGTAGCCGTTTTGCCCGCTGCGGTCTTTCTTTTCAACCGGCACAATGCGGTACGCCAATCCTTCCAACTGGAAGAATTTTTGCATTCCCACATACGCATCAGGCGCAACCGACACAGCGAAATAAATCGGACGCTCCCAAATGTTTGAGGCAATGATGTCGAGTACAATCAAATCATTCTTCAACAAATTGTTTCTGCCTACATTAAATTTCATTTCCTTCAGCATCTGCGGCTGCAGCGAATCAGAAAGAATCTTGTTCTTCACCACTGCGGCTGAGTCAACCGTAATCTTCAGATTTTTTGTCGGCAGGTAATTGATGTATTCACCGCTTGTCAACGGCACCTGCGCTGAACGGTCGTCTTTCGCTATGAATTCAATTACGCTCTTTAATTCAAGCGCCTTATCCTGCGGCACACGCTTCGTGTCAAAGTAGCGCGTTACATCGCGTTTGTTACCAAGATATTTATCAGGGGTATGCACCAGCTTTACCGGATCAGCATCATTCAGTTTATATTTCAACTGCTCAATGTACCAATCAACGCCCAACAGACTGAGGTTCACCACGCGCACATCCGTGCGGATGCCCTCCACTTCCTGCGCATACCACAGCGGATACGTGTCATTATCGCCCTGCGTGAAAAGAATTGCATTGGGCGCGCATGACTCCAAATAGTTCACTGCAAAATCACGAGCCGTATATCTGCCCGAACGGTCATGGTCGTCATAGCCATCCTTCGCCATCAGCATAGGACCAGTGAGGCTCACAAGGAATGCAATCGCAACAGCAATGGACGGGCTGACCTTTGTGCGCAGAAAATCAAAAATCGCCAGCACACCAAAACCAATCCAAATGCAATAGGTAACGAATGAGCCGACAAGCGTATAGTCGCGCTCGCGCGGCTCAAAAGGCGGTGAATTGAAAAACACGATTTCAAACAAGCCCGTAAACAGAAACAAGGTTGCGATAACGAAAAAATCATTGCGCTTTTTCACATAATGATATGCCGCGCCCAGCAAGCCAAGCAAGAAAGGAATGAAATAGAACCTGTTTCTCGCCTTATTATTTTTCAAATCTTCCGGTAAGTTATCCATCGGACCAAGGCGCGCTTCATCAATGAAGTTGATGCCGCTCATCCAATGCCCGTTGTTATTATCAAACCTGCCCTGAATATCGTCTTGCCTGCCGGCAAAATTCCACATGAAGTAGCGGAACCACATGAACATCACCTGATAGTTGACAAAAAAGCGCATGTTGTGGTTCATCGTGGGATTTTCTTTTTCTTTCAACCCCAGCATGGCGCGATAGGCTTCCACATGGCGGTCGTCCTGCCATGAGCCAAGGCGCGGAAACACCATCATATCCTTTTCATCAAACTCGTACTCAATCTTTTCCCCAATCACGATGTATTTGTCTTCCCCCTTGTAATAGCGTTTTCCTTTCTTCACAATTTCCGTGGGATAGCCATTGAAGTGCGGACCATAGAGCAACGGGCGGTCGCCATACTGCTCGCGGTTGAGGTAAGACTGCAACCTGAAAATATCCGCAGGCTTATTCATGTTAATCGGGGGAATTGCATTTGCGCGAATCACCACCATGCCGTACAAAGAAAATCCGATGAGAATCATCGAAAGCGAGAGCAAAGCGGTTTGAAGATTCGGAATACCCTTTTTGTGGGCATATATCAATCCGCCAATAATTGCACCAACAAGCAACACCGAAACAAAAATGGCTCCGCTGCCAAACGGTAAGTTGAAGTCGTTTACAAAAATCAAATCTGCCGTAGCGAGGATATTAATCAACTTGTTTACGATACCGATGTACACCATCATGAGCGCAGCTAACCCAATCACGAGCGCGGCAAGCATGCCCAATATTGTCGGCTTGTATTTTTTGAAATAATACACCATTGCCATCGCGGGGATGGCGAGCAAACTCATTAAGTGAACGCCTACGGCAAGCCCCACAAAGAAAGAAACCAGCACAATCCATCTATCACGATGACGCTCATCTTCGGATGCTTCCCAGCGCATAATGCCCCACATTACTAAAGGAATGAAGAACGTAGAGAGCGCATACACTTCACCTTCCACCGCTGAAAACCAAAACGTATCAGAGAAAGTGCAGGCAAGCGCGCCAATAATGCCGGTGCCGATTACCGCACCGATTTCTGAGAAGGAAGGTTCTGCTCCATTTTGCATCACCACTTTTTTTGCAAGCGCAGTGATTACCCAAAACAGAAACAACACGGCAAACGCGCTTGACAAGCCGGAGAAGAAGTTAATCATGTAAGCAATCTGGGACGAGTCTTTTGCAAACAAGGTGAAAATTCTTCCCACGAGCAGGAAGAAGGGTGCGCCTGGCGGATGCACCACTTCGAGCTTGCTGGCTCCGGAGATAAATTCACCGCAATCCCAAAAACTTGCGGTGGGTTCCAACGTGAGCGTGTAAGTAATCAGGGCAATGGCGAACATGACCCACCCCACCACGTTGTTTATCAGCTTGAATGTATTCATGAAATTTTCTTTATTGCAAGAGGGGCAAATTTAATAAAATATGCCGCCTGTAAGGTCTGTGATAATTCTAAAGGTTGTTCATCCTAACGGTTATATCAATGTAATATCTTTGCACACTTATTTCATCACCTGAAAATCAACGGCTATCAGTACCACAGAAATAACCTCAGCTTCGATTGCATCAGACAATCCTATTCATCAGCGACTTCTTTTTGCCTACTATCAGGCGCTCAATTACATTAAGGGCGACCTGCTTGAAATTGGCTGCGGAGAAGGCAGGGGCATGGAATTGCTTCTGACGAAATGCAAAACCTACACCGCAATTGATAAGAATGAAGCGGTTATCGCCCGCCTGAAACAGCAGCACAAAAACCTCACTTTAATAGCGAGCAACGTACCTCCTTTTCCCGGAATTGAAAGCGACTTTTATGACACCCTTATTACTTTTCAAGTGATTGAGCATATCGAAGATGATGAGCTTTTCGTGGATGAAATCTATCGCGCGCTGAAGCCAGGCGGGGTGGCGGTGGTGACAACGCCCAATTTAAAGATGTCGCTCACGCGCAATCCCTGGCATGTGCGCGAATACACGAAAGAACAATTGCTCGCGCTGGCAGGCAGAAAGTTTACTGATATGCAACTACTGGGCGTGTATGGCAATGAAAAGGTGAATGAGTATTATGAACGAAATAAAGAGTCGGTGCGCAAAATCACGCGGTTTGATATTTTCAACCTGCAATACCTGCTCCCGCGCTCTGTGTTGCAGGCGCCTTATGAATTTCTCAACCGCATGAACCGCAACAAGCTGAAAGAAACAAACGACAGCCTCGTGATGGAAATCGGTCAGGAGAACTTTTCCCTGCGTTCTGCTGATGACAAATGTTTCGATTTCTTCCTCGTGCTCAAAAAATAATCCATGAAAGTCTTTAATGAAAAATGGTTTCAAACTGCTGAAATCGAGAAGCTGCATAAAGACTTTGAACATGCGCAGCCTTATCACTTCCTGAAAATTGACGGACTGCTGGATGAAGCATTTGCTAACACGCTTGTCGAAAATTTTCCGAAGAAAGACGACATGCGCAGGCATTACAAAGGATTGAACGAACAGAAATCAGAAGGCTCCAACTTTGAATTGTATCATGAAAGTTTCAGGACATTAAGAAGTGCGCTCGGCACCTCAGAGTTTTTATCATTCTTAGAAAAAGCCACCGGAGTTGAAGGGTTGATTTTACCCGATGACCATCGCGGTTCCGGAGTACATCAAGGCACTGACGGAAGTTTTCTTGATGTGCATGTTGATTTCAGCATTCATCCTGTGCTTAATATTCATCGCAGACTCAACCTGCTTTTCTTTCTTAACAAAGAATGGAAAGAAAGCTATGGCGGTAAATTAGAACTATGGGATAAAGACGTGCAAAATTGCGGGCAGGCGATACTACCCACCTTTAATCGCTGCGTGATTTTCGCCACCAGTGATATTTCGTATCACGGCTATTCAACAATCACCGTTCCGGAAGGCTTGTTTCGCAATTCTTTTTTCACCTATTTCTATACGCCAATCACCACAGGCGAACACGTGAAATATCACGACACGATTTTCAAGACGCGCCCCAGCGAAGGCGGACTGAAGAAAACACAAACACTGCTGAAAGAAAACACCAAAAACTTCATCAAAGGCTCTTTGCGAAAATTAGGCGTGCGGAAGTTTTTCGATAAGATGGAGTGATTACTTCTTCACTGGCATCTGAATCTTCTTCCCAAGATTCCGGTAGAACTCCGCAGTTTTTTTATCTCCTTTTTGTTCGTAGATGGCTGCCATCAAAGTATAGGCGGGCTTGATTTTCCTGTTTAATTCAATAGCCCGTTGCAGATAGAGTATTGCGCGGTCTTCTTTGTCTAACTGCGCGTTTGCAAGCCCGAGGTAATAATTCGTTAAGCCCTGGTCGGGATGTAATTGCAGTGAGCGTGTAAGCGGCTCAATCGCGTTTTCCGGTTCTTTCTTAAAAAGGTAGGTAGCGCCAATTCCCATAAACACCGACTCGCTGTGCGGATACACTTTTGCCGCCTGCTGAAACAGCGCCAGCGCCTTATCGAAATTTTTCTCGTCAACAGCCTGGAACGCATAGTAATCTGACTTGTCTGTGCGCTTCACGACTGCGCAGAGTGGAGCCCCATCGGCTTTTACTGTATAAACTGTTTGGTCAGGAGGATAGTAGCCGTTTTTCAATTGATACGGCTCAACGTAATCCACGTAAAAAATTCCGTAATCCCAATCTGCATCCGACTTCATATAATAGCGCACATACTTTACTTCAAAACTATCAGCTAAATTGTTCAGATAAATTTCAGCAGGATACGGACAGTTTGTGGCGACAATTATTTTTCTATCCTGCGGCACATTTTTCACTAACCATTCGCTTGCTTCCTTCACACTGAGTTGCCAATAGTCTGTCACGTAATCCGTGTAAGCGCCTTTCGTGCCGCCCACCAATTGATTGAAGTAAACATATTGATGCGGATGTTCTGCAAAAATCCATTTCGCAGGATAGGCGCACAGAATCACCATCACCACCGCAATCACGCTTTTGGCAACTACCGGTTTCAATAATTTCAAAACGCTCTCCCAGCCAAGTGCCGCAAGCACAACCATGGGCGGATAAATGAACAACACGTGCCGCGCTCCGCTATACACAGTTGATTTTTTGATGATGATGTAGAGCACCGGAAACACAAACAAAAACAAAACAATCAATGCCAAATCTCTGCGGAAAAATTCTTTCATCCAAAAAACGAGCAGCGTGAACAAGGCAACGCCAAACACGACAATCAGCGGATTGGAGATGAGGAGATATTTGGGCAAATAATACCAGGGCAATTTGTGCGAGCGGATTTGCTCCCCTTCAAAAAGCTGGTTGATTTTTGCCGGGTATTTTGAAAACCGCGACAATGCCGCCAACGGATTTTCAATCGGGTCAATCAAGCCGAAGGGCCAAAAGAGCAAGCCGAGAAAATAGCCGAGAAGAATAATGCAGGTGAGTTTGATTGCAAGTTTGCTAATTGCGGCTTTATCAAAATTCAAATCTTTTTTTATTGCGGCATGATACACGGAAAACAGCGAAACGAACATGAGCAAATACAGCATCAGTAAAATGCCTCCAATGCGAATGTTGATGCTGATGGCAATTCCGGCAAGCAACCCTATCGCAGTTTTCCACGATGGCGCAGGAAATTCTTTCAGGAAGCGAATCATGAAAAACAGCGACATCATGTAGCCAAATGCAAATGGAATGTCTTTGGGGTTCATCAGCGCATGACCGAAAAAACGCGGAGTAAGAAAGAGCAAAACCGCAGCAATCAACGCAGCGCGCCAATTAAAAATTTCTTTTGCGGTAAGACCGGTGAAAAAAATAATCAGCGCACCGAAAATCGAAATCAGAAAATGCCGCAGGTTGTGAAAGCCGAGTTGCGAATCATCTTCATATCCGAGTACTCTTGCGCTGATTGCGGAAATCACTTCAAAAAACCCTCCGTAATACATCAGGTCGTTGCTCATTGGAATATCATCGGTGTCAAGCCCCATCTCCTCCGCTTCCGCTTTCCCATGTTCTTTAATCATTGCCAGCGCTTCTTTCTTGCTGATGAAAAGCGAAGTGTCTTTCCCAAAAGAAGAATAAAATTCAAGAATGTGATTGGAGATATACGTGTGATATTTTTCATCCCCATTGATTGCAGTGCTCTGCGACATAATTGCCAGCACAATAGTCATTACTGCAAAGGCAATGAAAAATATTTTTTTGTAAAGAGGAGAATTTCCTTCGCTGAGTATTTGCTGATTTGATTTGCTGATTGCCTGCTCTTTAGGGGAAGGAATTTCCTTTACAGGGTTTTTAGAGGTTCCCTTTTTGAAATCCTTCGCAGACATTTTTCAGCCTTTGAATTGATTGAGCGCATCAATGACGCGCGACACTGCTTCATCTGTGAGTTCCGCATACATCGGCAGCGATAGGCAATGTTCCGCGAGATATTCCGCGTTGGGGCAATCGCCTTTTTTGTAATTCAAATGGGCATAAGCTTTCTGCAAATGACATGGAACAGGATAATGCTGCCCCGGATAAATAGCGCATTCATTTAAATGCTTTGTGAGCGCATCACGCTTTTCAGTCGTAATCACAAACAAATGATAAACAGATTCAGCATCTGGCTGCGGTTGTTGCATCTTGATTTCAGGATGTGTGATTCCCTGCTGATACATTTTTGCAATTGCTTTTCTGCGCGCGTTCCATCCATCAAGATATTTCAGCTTCACACTAAGCACTGCTCCCTGAATGCCGTCCATGCGCTCGTTATAACCGATTACTTCATGATAATATTTCACGACCGAGCCTTGATTGCGCAGCAGCTTTATTTTTTCCGCATACGCTGCATTCTTTGTTGTGATGCCTCCTCCTTCGCCAAATGCTCCCAGATTTTTTCCCGGATAAAAACTAAAGCAAGCCATTTCACCAAAGCCACCAATTTTTTTATTCGCATACAAAGCGCCATGCGCCTGAGCCGCATCTTCCACAAACGCGATTTTATTTTCTTCTGCAACTTTCAGCAATGCGTTTATAGCACAAGGTTGCCCGAAGAGATGTACGCCAATAATTGCTTTTGATTTAGAATTGATTTTCGCTTTTACTTTCTCAGCGTCAATGTTCCATGTATTGGCATCACAATCCACAAAAACGGGCGTTGCGCCTGCATGTGATACGCCCCACGCTGTTGCGATAAAAGTATTCGCAGGAACAATCACTTCATCACCTTCTTTAATGCCAAGCGCGCGCATGGCAAGATGTAATGCGGATGTACCGCTGTTCACGGCAATCGCATGTTGTGTTTGACAATACGCTGCAAATTCTTTTTCAAACTGCTCGACAAACGGACCACTTGAAAAAGCGGATTGCTCCATCACTTGCTCCATCGCCTCAAGCGTTTCTTTTTTGACCTGCTGAAATTGCTGCTTTAAATCAAGGAAAGGAATTTTTGAACCAATTGCAGTATTCATTTTAGCTTCACCTCCTTGCCGTTTTGTTTAATGGATTGCTGCGCTGCTTCAAGAATCTTCACTACCTGTAGTCCGTCATACATATCACTCACGGGCTTTTTATTTTTTGTTATTGCTAATACAAAATCATTCGCAACGCCTTCGAGCGCTTCTGTTTTTTTCAGCTTGGGAATAAAAATGTCTCCTGTGCGATAGTCAACAAGCAGTTGGCGTTTCGATTCATCCGAGCGCGGCTTGATGTTGTAAGTCGTGTCATACACTTTCACTTTTTCCGTTGGCTCAACATCGTCAAACAGAATCATTTTCTTTGATCCGCCAATCAGAATCTTGCGGATTTTCACAGGTGAAGTCCACGAGCAGTTGAAGTGCGCGATGAGATTGTTTTGATAATTCAGCGTGAGGTAGGCGACATTTTCCAAGCCGTTATGCGTGTGGGATATTCCGGTAGCGTTAAGACTCACGGGCTTTTCTTTCACCAAAAAATTCAGGATGGAAATATCATGCGGAGCCAAGTCCCACAGCACGTTGATGTCGGGTTGGAACAAGCCGAGGTTGATGCGCGTGGAGTCAAAATATTTTATTTCACCGATACTCTTTGCATCCACGATTTCTTTAATCTTCTGCACTGCCCCTGTGTAAAGAAATGTGTGGTCAACCATCAGCACTTTCTTCTGCTTCAGCGCGAGGTCAATCAGTTTTTTCGATTCTGCTGATGTGGAGGTCATCGGTTTTTCCACCATCACATGCTTGCCGTTTTTCAATGCTTTTTGCGCTAACTCGAAATGCGAATAAACGGGAGTTGCGATGCACACCGCATCAATTGTTTTATCATTCAGCACATCATCAGGCGATTCAACAGTACAAATATTAGGATAGCTTTTTTTCACTGCCTGCAAGCGTTCGCGCCTCAGGTCAGAAACGATTGTGACGTTACAATCATCCCGCTGCGAAAAATTCCGCAGCAGGTTGGGACCCCAATAGCCGTAGCCGATAATTGCGATATTCATTCTGAAAACTTGACGGGCAAAAGTATGGAAAAATCAATGAGAGAGGAGATGTTAGATGCAAGACAGGAGACGTGAGATATGAGACAGGAGACCTAATTTCGGTTGCGTTTGTATAACATCATTATCTCAATCTTGTAAAATGAGAAAACACATCTTCAATGCCGGACCAAGTGTGCTGCCTGTTGAAGTGCTGAAGGAAGCATCCGCGGCAGTGGTTGAACTGAACAACAGCGGACAATCTATTCTTGAAATTTCGCACCGGGGACAAACTTTTGAGGGAATGATTGCCGAAGCGAAGTCGCTGGTAAAAGAACTGCTCGGCTTGGGTGATGATTACGATGTGCTGTTTCTGCAAGGAGGAGCAAGCATGCAGTTTTGCATGGTGCCGATGAATTTTCTGAATCAGAATGAAACAGCGGCCTACGTTGACACCGGCACATGGTCATCAAAAGCGATTAAAGAAGCGAAACTGTTTGGCAAAGTGGATGTGCTCGCCTCATCAAAAGCAGAGAACTTCAATCACATTCCAAAGGGTTATGAAATTCCAAAGACGGCAAAATATTTTCACATCACTACCAACAACACGATTTACGGAACGCAGTTTCACAGTTATCCCGAATCGCCCGTGCTGTATGTTGCCGATATGTCTTCAGATTTTTTAAGCAGGGAAATTAATGCGCAGCAATTCGACTTTATCTATGCAGGCGCGCAGAAAAATGTAGGTCCTGCGGGAGCTACGCTCGTGATTTTAAAAAAAGAATTGCTGAAGAAAATTGACAAGACATTGCCTTCCATGCTCGACTATCGCGTGTATGCAGAAAACGATTCGCTCTACAATACCCCTGCGGTATTCAGCATCTATGTATGCCTGCTCACGTTGCGCTGGATAAAAAAGACAGGACTGAAAACCATCGAAAAAATAAATGACGCAAAGGCTTCCGCTATTTATGCCGCCATTGACCGCAACCCGCTTTATAATGGACATTCCGCAAAAGAAGACCGCTCGAAGATGAACGTCACCTTCACGCTGAGCAAGCCTGAACTTGAAGATGCGTTTGATGAAGCCTGCGCGAAAGCCGACATCGTGGGCGTGAAAGGACATCGCTCCGTGGGCGGATTCAGAGCTTCCATCTATAATGCGTTGCCGCTCGAAAGCGTACACGTGCTCTGCGCAGTGATGGATGATTTTGCAAAAAAACACGGATGAACATATGAAGCCTCACCCCGCCCTTCTCCAAAGGAGAGGGTGTCAGAGTAGCATCTCTTTTTTCAAGCATAATGTAGTTTTTCCTATTTTCAATGAAATCAGTTCGGACTCCTTCTCCTTTGGAGAAGGGCGGGATGAGGCTTAAACAAAAACACATGCCCATAAAGATTTTAGCCAATGATGGCTTAGAAAAAGAAGGCATCGAAAAGCTGCTTGCTGCCGGCTTTGATATTCAAACAACAAAAATTCCGCAGGAGGAACTGCGTGATAAGCTGAACGATTTCTCGGCTATTGTGGTGCGCAGCGCCACGCGCGTCACCAGCCGCGAGATTGACGCTAACCCTCAATTGAAATTGATTGTGCGGGCAGGCACAGGCACCGACAACATTGACGTTGACTATGCAAAATCAAAAGGCATCACCGTGTGTACCACGCCCGGCATTTCTGCGCAGTCCGTTGCCGAGCTGGTGTTTGCGCATTTGTTTTCGCTGTCGCGCTTTTTGCATGACTCCAACCGCAGGATGCCGCATGAAGGCGCGGAAAAATTCAACGAACTGAAAAAAAATTATGCAAAAGGCATTGAGCTGAAAGGCAAAACGCTCGGCATCATCGGCTTCGGCAGCATCGGGCAAACCGTTGCCAAAATCGGTTTGGGCTTGGGCATGAACATTCTGCCCTTCAAGCTGCACCACGAAGAAGTGAAAATCGAACTCGACTTTTTCAAAGTAGGAAACGCTGCGCCCGTCATCACGCTGCAAACCGTGCCTTTTGAAGAACTGCTCGCAAAAAGTGATTTCATCACGCTGCATGTGCCGTTTAAGGAAGGCGACCCTCCTATCATCTATAAAGAACGCATCGCGCTGATGAAAAACGGGGTGATGCTCGTGAACACCGCGCGTGGCGGAGTAATCGTGGAGCATGATTTGCTCGAAGCGCTGCAAAGTGGCAAGGTAGCCGCAGCCGCCCTTGATGTGTTTGAAGGCGAGCCGACACCCCGCAAGGAAATATTGGCGCACCCGCACATCTCCCTCACCCCCCACATCGGAGCGTCAACGCTCGAAGCACAGCAGCGCGTGGGGTTGATGGTAGCGGAAAAAGTGATTGGTTTTAAGTTTTAACTGGCGCGTACTTACCTCCTTTCTTTATCGCATTATTTTGTAGCGCAAACAGCAGGTGGGGGTCTTTGGCGTGTCGGGTTGTGCGGTTGAGTATTTTTTATTTTCAGAAGGGGCGGAGATTTTTTTTAATTCAATTTTGTCTGCGTGGGAAAGGTGGAAGCTCTTTTGCAAGCTTTGGTCTGTGCTTGGGCTTGTGCGGCTTGCAAATGTGCTTACACCTGTGCGTTGGTTAATCCAATAGTTTTTTGAACTCATTTTCAAATTCAGT
>JAWXCB010000058.1:0-3290 GCA_034440455.1 Chitinophagales bacterium | reverse complement strand
TTCTGAAAGCACAAGCGGTCTATCCGTTGGTCTTCCAGTTCTTCATCGCTCAGATTGAACGCATACTGCAAAAACAGCATCTTCACTTTCCACTCGAATAGCAACGGATTGCGTCCACCTTTGTCCGTGTTGCTTTTGTCTATGACCTGCACAATGTTGACCAACGCTTGCCAGTTGACCACTGCGTCAATCTTTGCAAGGGTTGCCACTGCGCGTGACTGTTTTCTTCTACAGGAAAATGTCCAGAGGCTATCCATAAGCGAGAGTTGTTAGAACCTCATGCCCAAAAAATAATTTCACCCCTGCTTCTTTAGGCACATCGCTTTATACATCTGTTCGTGAAATGAGTTTTTCAAAGGACTCTTATACAGTCCGCTCTAAAAACCAGCATCGCGTTGTAAGTAACCTCCTTTCTATGCCTCGGCAAGTTCAGGGTGTCTGCGCTTCTGAATAAAAATAGAGAGACTCCCTGAAATTTTATGATAACCAAACAAAAAATTAATTAGCTTTGCCCGCGAATAAGAAAGAAAAAGATGAGTCAATTAACAAAAGAACAGAAAGTAAAGCTGTTCAAAGAGCATGGCGGATCTGAAACGAACACCGGTTCGGCAAAAGCGCAGATTGCTATGTTTTCCGAAAGAATCAATTCAATAACAGAACATCTCAAGACAAGGAAAAAGGACAATTCCAGCACCAAGTCATTGATAGGTCTGGTAGGTAAGCGCAGACGCCTGCTCAATTACCTTCAGAAAACCGACTTAATGGGTTACAGGGAATTAGTCAAGACGCTTGAACTGAGAAAGTAGGAATTCCGGGTTTCCGGTCCTGCGTTTTTTTCAATCCAGCAGCTTTACAGACCTGTCAACGAACCCTCTCATGCGAGAGACGCGCAGGAAAATGAATCTGCTATAAAACTTACCTTATGAATAAGCCACAAGGCATTTCCAAATCGTTTGACATTGGCGATGGTCGCATTGTTACGATTGAAACAGGTCGTCTTGCCAAGCAGGCTGATGGAGCCGTAGTTGTAAAGATGGGCAACACCATGTTGCTTGCTACAATAGTTTCTGCCAAAGAAGCAAAAGAAGATACTGACTTCCTTCCCCTCACCGTTGAATACCGTGAAAAATATGCCTCTATGGGAAAATTCCCCGGAGGATTCTTTAAGCGCGAAACCCGCCCTTCAGAACATGAAATCCTGATTAGCCGCTTGGTTGACCGTGCAGTTCGTCCTTTATTCCCCGATGACTTTCACGCTGATTCTCAGCTTATTATCAGTTTGATTTCTGCTGAGAAAAATGTGCCGCCTGATGCGCTTGCCGGACTTGCCGGTTCTGCCGCCTTAATGGTTTCAGACATTCCTTTTGATGGTCCGATTTCGGAAGTGCGCGTGGGAAGGATTGATGGCAAATTTGTATTGAACCCCTCGTTCACTGATTTGGAAAAGGCTGACCTTGATTTGATTGTTGCCGCAAGCATACACGACATCTGCATGGTGGAAGGAGAAATGAAAGAAGTTTCTGAAGATGACATGGTTGCCGCCATCAAGTTTGCCCACGAAGCGATTAAGAAGCAATGCGAAGTACAGATTGAATTGGCGAAAGCCCTCAATATTACCAAGCGCACTTACAACCACGAGAAGAATGACGAAGACCTGAAAAAGAACCTCACCGCATTTTGTTACGACAAATGCTACAAGCTTGCCCAACAAGGCATTGCTGATAAGCACAAGCGCAGCGAAGTGTTCAGCGCGGTGAAAGATGAATTCGTGGCAACACTCACCCCTGAAGCAGCAAAAGAAAAGAAATCCTTAATCGGAAGATACTTTCACGATGTGCATAAACATGCCGTGCGTGATATGATGTTGAAAGAACGCGGCAGGCTTGACGGCAGAAAGCTCGATGAAATCCGCCCCATTTGGACGGAGATTGATTACCTGCCTTCAGCACACGGCTCTGCCCTTTTCACAAGAGGAGAAACACAGTCGCTCACCAGCGTTACGCTCGGCACAAAATACGACCAGCAGACGATTGATGGCGCGGTGATGGAAGGCTCGCTGAAGTTCATGCTCCACTATAATTTCCCTTCGTTCTCCACCGGTGAGTCGAAGCCTATTCGCGCCACCAGCCGCAGGGAAATCGGACACGGCAACCTCGCGTTGCGCGCGTTGAAGCCGATGGTGCCCGCTGATGACACCCAACCCTACACCGTGCGCGTGGTTTCCGATATTTTAGAATCAAATGGTTCATCCTCTATGGCAACTGTTTGCGCAGGCTCGCTCGCGCTGATGGATGCAGGGGTGAAAATCAAGAAGCCCGTTTCAGGCATTGCGATGGGGTTGATTACAAATGACAAAGGCGAATATTGCGTGCTTTCCGATATCCTCGGTGATGAAGACCATCTCGGTGACATGGATTTCAAAGTAACAGGCACCCGCGATGGCATCACAGCCTGCCAGATGGATTTGAAAGTAAACGGACTTTCTTATCATGTAATGATGGAAGCCATGCTGCAAGCAAAAGCAGGCAGGCTGCACATCCTGGGCGAAATGGAAAAAACCATTAAAGCGCCACGCGAAGATTACAAATCATTCGTGCCCCGTATTATTAAATACACCATTGCCAAAGAATTTATTGGTGCGATTATCGGACCTGGCGGAAAAGTAATCCAGGACATTCAGGCGACAACAGGCGCTACGGTGATTATCGAAGAAGTGGGTGAATTCGGAGTGATTGATATCGTTTCCGATAATAAAGAATCAATGGACAAGGCGCTTGCCCGCATCAAGAGCATCGTTTCCGTGCCCGAAGTTGGCGAAGTGTATGATGGCGTGGTGAAATCCATTATGCCCTATGGCGCGTTCGTTGAATTCATCCCCGGCAAACAAGGCTTGCTCCACATCTCCGAAGTATCATGGTCGCGCCTCGAAACATTGGATGGCGTACTCAAGGAAGGCGACACTGTGAAGATAAAACTCCTCGAGGTTGACCCCAAGAGCGGCAAGTTCAAGCTTTCGAGAAAAGCCCTCATTCAGAAGCCTGACTACAAAAAGCCCGAAAACCAGCCCTCTTAATTAAATACCAATTACGAATTAGGAATTGCTCTTAATTCCTATTTTTTTTTTGGGTTTACCCACCGACCTGTCTGCCGAAGTTTTAACGTAGGCAGAAACCTTTGTATAGGTGGGCGCGTACTTAGTCGTCCCTCAAAAACATTAACAAGTATTGATTTCATTGGGCTTTATAGCAAAAGCAGTGGATAAAAATCTGCCAGATTCGGAGGTTACAAGC
>JAWXCB010000057.1:0-9550 GCA_034440455.1 Chitinophagales bacterium | reverse complement strand
TTCTGAAAGCACAAGCGGTCTATCCGTTGGTCTTCCAGTTCTTCATCGCTCAGATTGAACGCATACTGCAAAAACAGCATCTTCACTTTCCACTCGAATGGCAACGGATTGCGTCCACCTTTGTCCGTGTTGCTTTTGTCTATGATCTGCACAATGTTGACCAACGCTTGCCAGTTGACCACTGCGTCAATCTTTGCAAGGGTTGCCACTGCGCGTGACTGTTTTCTTCTACGGGAAAATGTCCAGAGGCTATCCATAAGCGAGAGTTGTTGGGGCTTCATGCCCAAAAAATAATTTCACCCTTGCTTCTTTAGGCACATCGCTTTATATATCTGTTCGTGAAATGAGTTTTTCAAAGGACTCGAAAAAATTTACCCGCAGGCATTTTTTAAATCAGAACGAATATTTCTGAAAATTGAGATGAAGCTTCGTTATTTGATTTCCTCTTAAATCTTATTTCTTGCATAATTTTGTGCCTCTTTAAAAAGAGCTTTGATTCTTTTTCATGCGGCAATTCTACCTTGGGTTTACCCGATTTTTTTTGTTTTCTTTCGTGCTTGTTGCTCAGTTTTCATTTGCGCAAACACAGCAAAAGTTTACCATCAGCGGATACATTCTCGACAAAGACAATGGCGAAACGCTGCTGGGCGCCAATGTGTATGATAAATCGAGCATGAAGGGCGCTGTCACCAATGAATACGGATTCTATTCGCTCACGCTTCCCGCAGGAAATTATACCATCACGGTTTCTTACATCGGCTACAATCCGGTTGACACGAATATCACGCTGAACAGCGACATTCGCCTCAATGTTGATATACAGACAGAAGCGAAGTTTACAAAAGAAGTAGTGGTAGCTTCTGAGCGCAAAGACCGCAACGTGTCAAGCACGGAGATGGGAACGGTGGAGTTGCAGATGGAGCAGGTGAAAGCAATTCCCGTGGTGTTTGGCGAGCAGGATATTTTGAAAACCATCCAGTTGCTTCCCGGAGTGCAATCATCGGGCGAAGGAAATTCTTCGTTTTATGTGCGCGGTGGAGGTCCCGACCAAAATTTGATTTTGCTGGATGAAGCAGTGGTGTATAATCCAGGGCACTTGTTTGGTTTCTTTTCAGTGTTCAATTCCGATGCACTGAAAAGCACCACGCTTATTAAAGGTGGCATTCCGGCAAGTTATGGCGGCAGACTTTCATCGGTGTTGGATATTTCCATGAAAGACGGCAACAGCAAGCAGTATGAACTCGAAGGCGGTATCGGGCTGATTTCTTCGCGCTTCACCGCGCAGGGACCCATTGTGCGCGATAAAAGTTCTTTCATGATTTCGGCAAGACGCACCTATATTGATTTGCTGTTGATGCCCATTCTTCCGCGCATTCAGGATGGGGAGTTTGATGGCAACTCCTATAATTTTTATGACCTGAACACAAAAATCAATTATAAGTTTTCAGACAAAGACCGGTTGTATCTGAGCGGATATTTTGGGCGCGATGTATTCAGATTTAATTCGCCAACCGATGATTTTAATGTGCGCATTCCCTGGGGCAATGCCACGGCAACTTTGCGCTGGAATCATTTGTTCAGCGATAAACTGTTTATGAATACTAGCGCGATTTTCAACGATTTCAAATTCCGCTTTGAGTCGCAGTTTTCCGGATTTGAATTCAACCTCTATTCCGGCATCCGCGATTTCAATTTCAAAACCGACTTTGATTATTATCCAAACACAAGACACAAAATGCAATTTGGCGTGAATTATACTTACCATATTTTCACACCTTACACTGCTAACTACCGCTCAGATGATACGGAGTTTAGCAATGACAGCCTGAATAGAAAATATGCGCATGAATTTGCCGCATATGTGCAGGATGAATTTGACATCTTCAAAAAATTGCGCGTCAACGTGGGCTTGCGCGCCAGCACATTTACGCAGGTAGGTCCTTTTGTGGAATATATACTTGATGAAGAAAATCGCCCTATTGATACAATCGGCTACAGCCGAAGCGAAGGCATCAAAACCTATTGGGGATTGGAACCGCGCGTGAACGTGCGCTATTCCATCACGCCTGATATTTCTGTGAAAGGCAGCGTTACGATGGGCAATCAATACATCCATCTTGTGACGAACGCCACTACAACATTGCCAACTGATTTGTGGGTGCCAAGTTCAAAAATCGTGAAGCCGCAAGTGGGAATTCTTTATGCGGCAGGCTATTTTCATAATTTCAAGAACAACATGTTTGAGGCATCGGTGGAAGGCTACTATAAAAAATTAAAAAACCAGATTGAGTTCGGGCAGAGTTATGTGCCCGAGTTGGATTTGGATGTGGAGCAGAGTTTTGTGTTTGGCGAAGGATGGTCGTATGGAACTGAATTTTTTCTGAATAAAAAAGAAGGCAAACTCACCGGATGGCTGGGTTACACGCTTTCTTACACGCGCAGAAAATTTCCCGATCTGAACAAGGGCAACACGTTTCCAGCGCGGTATGACAGAAGGCACGATGCGGTTGCCGTGGCAACTTATGAGATTAACAAAAAGTGGAAAGTGTCAGCAACCTTTGTGTATGGCACGGGTCAGGCGCTCACGCTCCCAACCGGAAGATATTTTATTGAAGGGCGCATCGTGAACCAGTATGAAGAGCGCAATGCATATCGCATGGAGCCTTATCACCGCATGGATGTGGGTGCGATTTATACAATACACCGGAAAGAACGTTTTCAGAATGAATTGGTGTTTTCCATTTACAATGTGTACAACAGGAGAAATCCATTCTTCATCTATTTTAATGCTGATGGAAATATATCGGAAGGCACGGTGGAAGTGCAGGCAAAACAAGTGTCGTTGTTTTCAATTCTCCCCTCTATTACATGGAATTTTAAATGGGTCAAATAAGTATGCGAATGATTGTAGGCAGCGGCAGGAAGCAATTGGCAGTTATGGTCAAAATTATGAAGGGTTATGCTATTTGAATATTTAAATCAGGCTGTTAAAAAGCCAGGGCAAATTTTAATGGTACGTTCTAAACTACTGCCTATTGCCGCAGTCTCCTGCCTGCTTTCTTTCTACTCCTGCACCACCAACATCACCGTTGACTTGCCCGACCCGAAAGAGCAAATCGTGATTGAAGGCTATATTGAGCAAGATGCAGCGCCTTATGTTTTGCTTACGCGCAATTCGCCTTTCTTTGGCAACATTGATTTGAATGATGTAGAGCAATATCTTGTGCATGATGCAATTGTCACAGTAACGGATGGCATTGCAACCGACACGCTGAAAGAAACTTGCTTAACTGTAACAGCAGGCGACCGAACATTCACAGTTTGCTTTTATGTAGCCCAAAATATGAAAGGCGCATTGAATACACGCTATGATTTGCGCGTGGAAGCGGAAGGAAAAGTATTAACCGCGAGTGCCGTGATTCCTGATTTGTTAGCGTTGGATTCATTGTATTATGAGCCGCATGACAACACGGATGCCGACAGCCTTGTGCAACTTGTGGCAAAATACACCGACCCCGATACGTTCGGCAACTACATCCGCTTTTACACACAGCGCAATTCCGAATCAATGTATCCTGCATTTGCTTTTGATGACCGCTTCTTCAATGGAGAAACGCTCACGTTTCCTATTCAGCGAGCAGAAGACCCCGATGCAGATTATGACGCTGACACTTATGGTTATTTTTGGAAGGGAGATACTGCCATTGTGAAATGGACTGCCATTACAAAAGCAACTTATGATTTTTGGAACACGCTTGATTATGAAACCAACAGCGGTGGACCTTTCGGCTCGGCAACTGTGATTAAATCAAATGTAACGGGCGGTTTGGGAATTTGGGGAGGCTATGCTGCGTTCTACGATACGCTTTACATTCCGAAGTAAGTATTGTGGGTGGGGTGTTGAGAGTGGAGCGGAAAGAAAAATTAGGAATTAGGAATTACGAATGAAACTCGGAAACAAACTTTAAACTCAACACTCCACCCTCAACACCCCACATTCTATGGAAAAAGTACACGTGCTTATTATCGGTTCCGGTCCTGCCGGATATACAGCAGCCATCTATGTAGCTCGCGCAAACTTAAAACCCGTGTTATATCAAGGGCTTGAGCCGGGAGGGCAACTGATGATAACTACTGAAGTGGAAAATTATCCCGGCTATCCAAAAGGCATTCAGGGACCGGAGATGATGGAAGATTTCAAAAAACAAGCGGAGCGAATGGGCGCTGACATCCGCTATGGACTTGCTACGAAGGTTGATTTTTCAGGCGATGTGCATAAAGTGATTATTGATGAAAAGACAGAAATTCATGCTGATGCAGTAATCATCGCCACTGGCGCTTCAGCTAAGTGGCTCGGCTTGGAATCTGAAAAACGATTGAATGGTTTTGGAGTTTCAGCCTGTGCAGTGTGCGATGGTTTTTTCTACAAAGGACAAGAAGTGGCAATCGTTGGCGGTGGCGATACGGCTGCTGAAGAATCACTTTATCTTTCAAAAGTATGCAAGCAAGTACACCACTTTGTGCGCAAAGACAGTTTCCGCGCATCAAAGGTGATGCAAGATAGGGTGCTGAAAACACCCAATATCAAAGTGTATTGGCACACTGAAACTGATGAAATACTTGGCGAAAAAGGGGTGGAAGCCGTGCGCATAAAAAATGTGCAGACCGGTGAGAAAACGGAGATTCCCATAAAAGGATTTTTTGTTGCCATCGGGCACACGCCCAACTCGGGCATCTTTAAAGAATATCTTGATAGGGATGAAACGGATTACATTCTTGTGCAGCCCGGCAGTACGAAAACAAAAGTTTCAGGTGTGTTTGCCTGTGGTGATGTGCAGGATAAAATCTATCGCCAGGCTGTGACAGCCGCTGGTTCAGGCTGTATGGCAGCACTCGATGCGGAAAGATATTTATCAGCAAAAGAACATTCATAGTCAGTTTGATGTTTTCAGTTTATAGTTTTCTGTTTTAAAAACTTTATCACAATTTTTTAAATCACAATTACAAACTGAAAACTAAAGACTAAAAACCGTAAACAGTAAACTAACATAGCATGGAGCGTAGCATTCACCAATTCACCGTTAAAAATCTTGCGGGCAAAGATGTGCCGCTTGAAAAATACAAAGGCAAAGCGCTTTTGATTGTAAACACCGCTTCAAAATGCGGCTATACCCCGCAGTATGCGCAGTTGGAAAAGTTGCGGGAAAAGTATAAAGACAAAGGCTTCGAAATACTTGGATTTCCTTCCAATGATTTTGGCGGGCAGGAACCGCTGGAAGGTGAAGCAATACAGGAATTTTGCGAAGTGAATTATGGCGTTACATTTCCTGTGTTTGAAAAAGTGCATGTGAAAGGCAGCAAAGTCGCTCCCTTGTTTAAATTTCTTTCCGATAAAAAATTAAACGGAGAAGTTTCCTCTGTGCCCAAGTGGAATTTTCATAAATACCTGATTGACAAAGAGGGTAGGGTGGTTGATTTCTTTTACACCATCACCAATCCGGATGCGCCTCGCCTTTCGAGGGCGATTGAAAAACTGCTATAATGCAGTCAGGATGACGACTTGTTTTGCCATTCCTGAAAAAAATAACATCTTGGTTGATTTTGGAAATCACAGATAAACTATCGTGCGCCCGGTGAAGCTTCCGGAGGTAATTGCAAGCGAGTTTCCCAGCGAATCATACAGTGTGCATTGAAAATTGCCCGTTGTAATAAATGGGGTGAAGATATCAAAGTCGTTTTCCTTGTGTTCAGAAATACTGAATGTGGAAGCAGTTTGAATTCCAAATGCGCTGCTCCACTTTTTTCCTGAAGTATCAGTCAATGTGATTTCTGCTCCATCTTTTAGTGAATCAAGTGCGCTGCTGCCGTAAGGATAGCTGCCTGTGTGAATAATGCGTTCGATTTCACCGCTGTCAGGCTGCGATGGAAAGGTTTGCATAAACAATAGGCTTGCCTTCCTGCCACCTTGGGTGAAGATTGTAGATTGAATTTCAAAATAATTCCCCAGCGTGTCAATTACGCCACCTGCTCTGCCATAGCTGTTTACTCCGTTCAATCCCTCTTTGATGATGAGAGAATCACCATTGCTGAATAATGCTTTGAAAACAAATGGGACGGATGGTGAGCCTTTCTCGGAATCTTTTTTGCAAGATGCAACGAATGAGAAGATAAGTACAGCGAAAATTATTTTAACAGATTTCATTGTGGAATTGATAAGGTAGCTGATTGTGACGCAAATCAAGCTTATTGCAGAATGTTCATGGAGTTACCGGATAAGCGTCACGCTTCCTTTGCGATACGGACTGCTGTACAACATTTTGCTGCCGTTGCAGAAAGTCACTTCGACATAGTAAACAAATACATCAGGACTCATTAACACACCGCGATGTGTGCCGTCCCAGCCCGAGTTTAAATCAAACGATTCAAACACGATGTTGCCCCAGCGGTCGGCAACGATGAGGTGCAGTTCTTCAATGCCGTTTCCATAAACATAGAATACATCATTCACTCCATCGCCATTGGGCGTAAACGCATTCGGCACATAAATCGAGGTGAAACAATCATTCGGGTCGAAATCATTCCGCACCAGCACCTGAATTCTTGTGGAATCAAGGCATCCACTCTCGTCCGTTACAATCACAGTGAACACATGGTCTTCGGGTGGCCACGCATTCGGGTTGGAGCAATTCACGCAATCTAACCAGTTGGGCGATCTCCACAGATAGTTGGGTGAATTTGCATTTGTAGTTACGGACAGATTCACGGTATCGCCTCTCTCAATCGTAATAGGCACATTGTTTTCCGAAATCACATTGATGTCAATCAGAATCAGTTCTGTAATAACCATACTGTCGCAACCACCGCTTGATGGAAGCGTGTCAAAATAAATTCCGGCTTGTGTGTGAAAAGTGCCGCCAACAAACACGCTATCGCCATTGCAGAACGAATCAACGATGTTTGTGATGAAAGAATTAATTACTGAGAGGTCAGTACGCACGATACTGTCACAACCGTTTGCAGCCGTGAGCGTGTCGTAATACGCACCGGGTGTAGATTGCCACTCGCCATGAATGAATGCGGAATCATTGGAGCAGATGGAAATGTAGAGCGTGTCGCGCGGAATTGCATTTACGGTTAATCCTGTTACTACAACGCTGTCACATCCAATTGATGAAATCAGCGTGTCGAAATACGTTCCTGAAGTTGTCTGATTTGCTCCGCCTGCAAAGTAAATTTCACCCTCGCAAATAGTTTGACTTCTGTTTGTTGTAGCGCCAGATAGTAGAGTTAGATCGGTAAACAGAATGCTGTCACAGCCGGATGATGACTGGAAAGTATCTGCATAAATTCCTGCAACAGTTTGCCAGTTTCCTCCAACAAAGAAGGAATCTCCGGTGCAATTGTGGCAGTTGCATTTGCAATAATTGCATTTGCTACAAGCAAGTTTGTGTTGATGATAGAATCACATCCTGCGGCTGATTGCAGCGTGTCAGAATAAATCCCGCTTGAGGTTTGCCACGTACCTTCGGCAAAGAAAGAATCACCTGTGCAGATAGAAGCCGATACGTTGAAAATTAATGAGTTAAGTACAGTTATGTTGGTAATGAGAATGCTATCACAGCCATTTGCGGAAATAAATGTGTCGGTATAAATTCCTGATAAGAACTGCCAATTACCTCCGGCAAATACAGAGTCACCCGTGCAAATACTCAGACTGATAGTTGTGCTTGACGAATTGAAAACGGATAATTCCGTGATGGTGATTAAACTGTCGCATCCGCTGGAAGACAAAACGGTGTCAGAATAAACTCCCTGTGTTGTTTGCCACGCGCCACCCGCAAAAATCGAATCTCCCTGACAAATAACTGCAAGGGCATTGACAATCAATCCCGATTCGATATTTAAATTGGTAATCACGATACTATCGCATCCGCCTGATGAAATAAAGGAGTCGGTATAGATGCCGGAAGTTGTCTGCCAGCCCCCTCCAACAAAGAGTGAATCGCCATTGCAAATCAAAGCGAAAACATTTACGGTGATTGAAGAAGTTATATTGAGGTCAGTAACGACAACGCTGTCACATCCGCCAGTAGAAATAAGTGAATCGGTATAAATGCCGGAAGCTGTCTGCCATGCACCGTCAACGAAGAAAGAATCACCACTGCAAATACTTTGTGAAATGTTTGTCAGGAAAGAGTTGATGACAGCGAGATTAGTTTCAACGATGCTGTCACATCCGGTTGCTGCGGTGAGCGTGTCAAAATAAATTCCGTTCACAGTTTGCCACGCGCCACCAACAAAGAAGGAATCGCCAGCACAAATAGAAGCAGTAATGGTAGTTATGAAATTTGACAGTACATTAAGGTTGGTTGTAACGATGCTGTCACAGCCGTTTGTAGCAGCAAGCGTGTCGAAATAAATTCCGGTAGTTGTTTGGTTCGCTCCGCCTGCGAATGCCGAATCTCCGGTGCAAATGCTCAATGAAATAGTTGTGAGAACCGGATTGCTCAATCCCAAGTCTGTAATTACAACACTGTCGCAGCCGGCTGCCGCAGTAAGCGTGTCAAAATATAATCCCGTTTGTGTTTGCCAGTTTCCACCCGCAAAGAAGGAATCACCGGGGCAAATTACAGCAGACACATTGCTGATGATTGTGTTGATTACGCTGAGGTCGGTGATGGTGATGTCTTCACAGCCTCCCGAAGTTGTCACTGTATCATAATAAATTCCGGTTGTTGTTTGCCACGCGCTACCGACAAACAGCGAATCGCCTAAACAAATCGAGGTGGAAACTGAATTTATCTGGTCGTTAATAATTTGCAAATCTGTGATTACAATGCTGTCGCACCCTGCGGATGAAGCGAGCGTGTCAACGTAAATTCCCGCTGCGAACTGCCACGCGCCACCTGCGAAGAAGGAATCGCCCGCGCAAACCGAAACAGAAATGTTTGTGAGCAAACTGTTCTGCACGCTGAGGTTGGTAGCAACAATGCTGTCACACCCGCGTGCTGAAGTAAATGTGTCCACATAAATTCCAGAAGTGAATTGCCATGCTCCGCCAGCAAACAGCGAATCGCCCGTACAGATGTCAGATGTAATTGTTGTGTTGAATTGATTGAGCACAGTCAAATTTGTCAATACAATACTATCGCAGCCATTGGCGCCAATCAATGTATCGGAATATTGTCCTGCGGTAGTTTGCCAATCTCCACCAACAAAGAACGAATCACCGGCACAGATTGAACTGCTCAGGTTGGCGATTCCTGCATTTAATAAACCAAGGTCAGTAATGATAATGCTGTCACAGCCGTTGGGTCCGACAAGGGTATCGGAATAGAATCCGCCAGCAGTTTGCCATGCTCCTGCGACAAAGAATGAATCACCCGGACAAATTGTTGCCGATGTATTTGTGACGAAATTGTTTAGGATATTGAGTTCTGTTGTGATTATCGAATCACAACCATTCGCAGCAACGAGCGTGTCGCGATAAGTTCCGGCAGTAGTTTGGTTTGCACCGCCTGCGAAGTAAGAGCCTCCTTGACAGATGGTT
>JAWXCB010000056.1:0-5276 GCA_034440455.1 Chitinophagales bacterium | reverse complement strand
TGCAATTGTTCCGTCAAGAATCTTTACTGATGTTACCGCATCTGTTGCAATATCACCCGCTACAATGGTTCCATCAAGAATCTTTGCTGACGTTACCGCGCCCGTTACGATTGTCGGGTTCGGGTAAGTGCCTGTTAAGTCTCCACCTGCGGTTGTTCCTGTCTGCACAAATGAACTTACGCTAATTGAGTTTCCTCCGCTTATGCTCAGGTTTCCGCCACCAAGTGAAAGCGTCTGCGCATCGGTATTATCCAAAAATGAACTCATGTCAACCGTGTTACCGTTGCTGATGGCAATGCTATCGCCAACAACGCTCAATGTTTGTTGGTCAGAAGAAGTAATCACAACTGAGTTTCCGTTGCTGATTGAAAGCGTGTCGTTGCTGTAAGTTAAAGTCTGTGCATCGGTGTCAGTATCATCTAAGTAAACACTCAAATCAACTGAGTTGCCTCCGCTGATAGAGAGCGTATTTCCGCCTAAAGACAAATTCTGCCCGTCAGTATTATCTAAGTAGCTGCTCAAGTCTACAGTATTCCCACCACTGATTGCCAGCGAATCATTCACGATTGAAACAGTTTGCGCATCGGTGTTGTCCATGAATGAACTCATGTTCACCGTGTTGCCGTTGCTGATGGAAAGGTCTGTTCCTGCAACGCTCAATGTTTGTTCGTCTGTAACTTCAATCACCACAGAGTTTCCGTTTGCAATTGTAAGCGTGTCGTTACTGTATGTTAAAGTTTGCGCATCGGTGTTATCTAAGTAAGAACTCAAATCAACCATATTACCACCGCTGATAGCAAGCGAATCATTCACGATTGAAACAGTCTGCGCATCTGTGTTATCCATGAATGCGCTCATGTCCACAGTGTTACCGTTGCTGATAGAAAGGTCGGTACCTGCAACTCCCAGTGTTTGCGCATCGTTGTCTGTAATTACAACTGAGTTGCCGTTTGCAATTGAAAGCGTATCGTTGCTATAAGCTAAAGTCTGCGCATCGGTGTTATCCATGAATGCGCTCATATCTACGGTGTTGCCGTTGCTGATGGAAAGGTCAGTGCCTGCAACATTGAGCATTTGACCATCGGTGTTGTCCAAATAGCCGCTCAGGTCAACTGCATTGCCTGCACTAATCAGAAGCGAATCGTTTACGATTGAAATTGTTTGTAATTCATTTGTGGGATTTGCATCGGCATCATCTTCGAGGCTGCTGAGGTCAACAGCAATTGTGCCCCCTGCATCGGTGATTTCCAAAGTGCCTGTGTTTAATACTGCTCCCATGTTTAATTCGTTTGCAGGATTTGCATCCGCATCATTTATCAATGCGCCCAAATCAACTGACATTGTGCCGCCTGCATCAGAAATCTTAAGATTTGTTCCGCTCAGGATTACGCCTGTGTTCAATTCATTTGTTGCATCATTATCATTATTCGTAATTGCAATAGAATTTCCACCGCTGATGGAAATTGTATTTCCCGAAAGCGACAAGGATTGAATTTCGTTTGAAGCATCATTATCTGAAAGCGTCACCGAGTTGCCACCGCTGATAGCGAGTGTATTTCCTGTCAAGGAGATATTCTGCATTTCATTTGCCGGGTCAGAGTCAGCATCATTCACAAAACCGCTCAAATCAACTGCAGAAGTGCCGCCTGCATCAGTTACTTGCAGCATGTTTCCGCTCAATGCGAAGTTGGTAATCAACTCATTTGTAGAGCTATTGTCCGAAAGCGTCACCGAATTTCCATTAGAAATAGAAAGCGTGTTGCCTGAAATTGAAAGTGATTGCAACTCGTTTGTTGCGCTGTTATCCATCAACATTACGCTGTTTCCATTGCTGATAGAAAGTAGGTTTCCGGTAAGTGAAATCATTTGAATTTCATTCATCGGATTTGTGTCGCTGTCGGAATCATTAATATCAATCACCGCACTCATGCTGCCTGTGCCGTCAGTAATCGTAAGCACATTCGAAACAGTATCAAAAGAAATGGATACATTCACGCCTTTGTTCACAAGCGGAGAAACATCAATCGAACCGCCATTCTGGATCAAAATCAAATTTTGTGTGGGATTCAAAAACAACTGCTGGTTGTCTGTATTATCTAAATATTCCGACAGGTCAACGCTGTTGCCACCGGAGATAGAAAGCTCATCATCGTCAAGTGAAATCGTCTGGTCGTTTGTTTCATCGGCAGAAGAAGTCCATTTGTTTCCGTTCCATTTTAATATATGACCATTCATGGGAACTGCATCCACATCACTCAGTTGCGTGAGCGTGTTGTCAGAAAGGTCATCCGCTTCTTCATTAATCGTTACGGATTTCGTTTCTCCTGCTTCTGTTACAGAAAGTTCATTTGCAACAGCATCAAAAGAAAAATCCGTAATTACTTCGTTTGTTGCGCTGGGGTCGCTCAAAGATGTTGCGGCAACAGCGGCATAAGGAACAACCTGCATTTCAGACATGCCCATCGTAAAAAAATTAGTGCCGCCTGCGGGATCCATTTCTATCTTCAGCCATTTGCCGCCCGTAGCCCATGCGATGCTTTCATAATCTCCGCTGATTTTATCCCCGCTGCCAATGGAAAGCGAGAACATGCCAAACTTATTTGTTTGCACCGCATGCATTTCCGTAAACACAGAACTGCCACCTGAGGCGCTGTCAATCATGGAAAAGCGCAGACGGATGTTTTGCTCCGCCATCACTTCGCCAAATGCGTTGCGGGCAACAGCCTGATATTTAATTCCTGAAGGTAATTGCGAAAATGCTGACACACACGTAGCCAGCACAAGCGAGAGAACGAGGGTTAGGGTCTTCATAATGGATTAGTTTTATATCCACCAAGTCTATACGAGAATTACCTTGAAAAGGTTTTAGGGAAGATTCTCAGCTACGATAAAGATGTAATTAAAAAAAGGAATGTGGTTGCGCGGCTCATTCTTAATAACATGCTTGCAGGAAACGCAAAATCCTTAAATTCACGTGAAGCATGAAATTCATAATGACCCGCTTCTTCTCCGCATTTTGCCTGCATTGCTCCTTTGCGCAAAACCAAACCAACATCTGGTATTTCGGTTTATCTGCTGGATTTCAAAAGCGCTCCGGAGGTTTAGGGTGCGCGCTTCTGAAGTTGCGCCTTGCATTTCTGAAATTGCAGTTGGCGCTTAAAGAACTGTGGCGGATGCTTCCAAAGTATGCAGTGGGTGTTTGAAGGCGCGCAATTGGCATCCAAAATATATTCCTGAATCTGTAGATATCAATTAAATTGTTCATCTTCACGGGGGTAGATGACATTTCGTTCATTTAGATAATGGTGAACCACACATGAATAAAGACATCCAAGCATACAATAACACTCAATCAGCAGAGGACAGTGAGAATTGCAACCTACTTGCTGAGAAAATCACCCGCAATTTGCAAAAGGCGGAAAATAAAATCTGTCATGCTCATCCTGTTTGGTTTTTAGACGGCAACCCGATTGTTGGTTACAGCAGGCAAGAAAGCAGGCTGGAGTTTGATATTTTGGAGTGGAGCGGGTTTTGAAGAAGAAAAACTAAATGCGACAGGCAAGAAATTTAAAGACGCTTCTGTTTCTTAAACTACGGTTGAACAAATCAACACCAAAGATTTGAAGCGCTGGCTTAAAATGGCCATCACAATACAATAGGATTATAAAAAAATCGTGAAACGAAAAGGCGTGCTGGAAAGATTAAAGTAAAGTAAACACGCAATGTAAATTGAATGAAATGAAATCATGCCTTGCTGCTTTATTTATTGTGGTGATTACAAAAACCATTTCAGCGCAGGAGGTGCGATTGAAAGAATTAATACCGGCAGGTTTTTCCATTTTAGATACGGTAACAGGCGATCTTAACCATGACGGTTATCCCGATTATCTGCTTGTGCTCAAAAACGATGCGGAGCAGCTTGCGCCCGACACAGCCCGCCCGCTATTAATTCTTCACGGGCAGCAGGATGGCTCTTGCAAAGCAGTGGCGAGAAACGATAGCATTGTTCTTTGCTTCGGTTGCGGTGGCGTGATGGGCGACCCTTACACGGGGATAACGGTGCAGAATAATTCATTCACCATCGCACATTCTGGCGGCAGCGCATGGCGCTGGTCGCGGGTTATTACTTTTAAATACGACAAGAAGTTGCGCAACTACATTTTGCATGAAGATACGGGCGAATCATTTCACGCCACAGAACCCGACAAAGCAGAATCGCACACTTACCGCAAAGAGATGTGGGGCAAGGTGGAGTTTGAAGAGTATAAGGCGGAGTGGTAATAATCGTTTATAAAAGGGAATTTTTGAAAACGAACTCGAAATAAAGAAACGGGACATTCACGTTTTTAGCTAAAGCCTCCAAATTTCACTAATTGCCCCGCCCTTCAGGGCGAGGATAAAAGATGATAGGAAATCCGGTCAGGGCTTCAGCTCTTTACTGCTTATCTATATGATATTTGCTGATGAACTGATCATATTCCTCTTGGAAGGTTTTCTTTTTGTGATGCTCATCTTGATTGGTGATGTAAGCGTTCACGGAATCAAAGTGTGATTCGCTGACGGAGACCGCAAAGTACTCATCCTGCCAGATGAACTTCTCTTTCCATTTCAGATTTTTATTTGCCCAAAAAAGATGATTCTCCTTTCAGCAGGTTCATCACCGTGGCGATGTTTTGCTCTTGCGAGAGTGAAAGCAGGCAGTGCAGGTGGTCGGTAGAACCGTTGACATTGAGGAGATGAATATTTTTTGTCGCGGCATATTCGCGGAGATGGCGGCACAAGGCATTTTTGTTTTCTGTGTTCATCAGAGGTTTCCTGTCTTTTGTCGCCCACACCGCATGAATGAGGATTTTGATGAATGGCATTTTTTGAGATTTTAGTTTTGAAGATAGTGAGTAAAGGGCTAAAGCCCTGCATTTATTTTTGGGCTTCATTTATCCCTGCCCTAAAGGGAAGGGCAACTAAGCTGCGCGCGCTGCAAGTTTTAACTTTTAAACCTGCATAGATATTTTCACTAATTGCCCCGCCCTTCTGGGCGGGGAGAGAAGATGCTACGAAATCCGGTCAGGGCTTTAGCCCTTTCACACTATCGCGCAAGTTTCAGCGCAGAGTGCTCCACTCCGAAAGGCAAAAGGCTTTTATTTATCTCTGGTTGAAAGGATGGGGGCGAAGGGAAAGGCGAAAGAGTTGGGAGAAATCGAACGCACAGTTTTGTGGGAATAAATAATTGATTCGGAAAACTGCCAAATCACTGCATTTAATCTAAATCTCGAATC
>JAWXCB010000055.1:0-14623 GCA_034440455.1 Chitinophagales bacterium | reverse complement strand
TCGTCAAAACCTTTCGCACGTTGGTTTTGGTTTGCTACTGAAATTAAAAAGCCGGATATCAAATACCAATTGGATTGGGCGAAGCAAAATAATTTCGGTGGGCTTGAAGTCGTCTGGGTATATCCGTTATACCGATACCAAGCTTGGTTTGCTCGGGACTATAACCGTTATTATCCAAAAGATACTACGGCTCAAAAGTGGCTCAGCCCGGAATGGTCGGATGTGGTAAACTATACCAAATCTTATTCTGACTCAATTGGGTTGTCAATTGATTTTGGTTTCGGCAGCGCATGGCCTGCGGCTGGAAGTAATATCGGTAGAGAACATGCTTCACAGATTTACGGAGACACTGTTTTCCGTCAGAAACTCACCTTCGCCTGGACCTGGCCCGAAATTCAATTAGTGGTGAACCACTTAGACAGCAACGCCTTTCATCGCTTTGCGGAACCGATTGCCCCTGCTTTAGAGCAAGCGCTGAAAGGATCAAAATCTGCCTTATTCATGGATTCATGGGAGATTAAGCTCAACGCGAAGAACAAGATATGGACACCAGGCTTTGAAGATGCCTTCAAAAAAAACTTTGGCTATGATGTTATTCCCTATATGGAAGCAGGTATTGACTCCTTCCCGGATGTTCGTTACGACTATATGCTGCAATTGGACGAGTATGTGACGGATGGGTTTTATAAACCTTTGGTAAAAAAATGCAGAGAGATGGGCGCATGGTCGCGTGTGCAGTGTTTAGCTGCTCCCACAGATGTAATGACAACCTATGGCATGGTAGATATTCCCGAGACTGAATGTATGTTGAATAACCCGCGATTTGCGCGCATCGTAAGTTCTTCTGCTTGTTTAGCTTCCAGAAGAATGGTTTCCAGCGAGACATTTACATGCATGTATGGATTTCCCGGAACGTATCTGCGCAAAGAACAAACCGCTGATTTAAAAATGGTGGCAGATGCAATGTTTGCTCAGGGTGTCAATCATCACATTTACATTGGCATGCCCTACAATCCTCAAGGCTCTGACACCATTGAGTTTTTTACTACTTGCTATTTTGGACCTAACGGAAGTTTGACTCCTGAATTACCCGCGTTCAATGCCTACGTGGAGAAAGTTGCAGGCATCTTGCAAAAAGGAAGGACTTATAGCGATGTCGCGGTGTATATTCCGCATGAGGATGCTGTCATGAAAGGCGCATTGCCTCCGGAGCGTCAGCGGGTGTGGGTTTGGGGAGAATATGAAATGCGGTATGTTTATCCGGCTGCGGAATTAGAAGGGTATCATCCTCTTTGGGTTAACAGGCATTTTTTGGAACAGGCAGACTTTAAGGATGGCAAGCTCGTGGTTGGCGATGCACAATTCTCTGCGCTGTATATTGATGCAGAATATATGGATGCGCGCACACTGAATCGGGTGTTGGAATTGGCAAAAAAAGGATTACCTGTTTGTTTGAAACGCTCGCCAAAAGAACCCGGAAAAGTGAAAGCAGAAAATTATGCGAGTATACTTAACGAGTTGACTTCTTTGAAAAACGTCTCCGAAGATTTCAAGCAGGTCGTTAATCATCCTCCTTTTATTTCGGGAGACCGTATTCCCGAATATTGGTGCAGGGTGGAGAAGGATGGCACCCATTATCTGTTCCTTGCACAAGGGCATTCAAAAGATTTGAAATACCCGGTTTACTCAGGTCAATCCTATATGTATCAATCCGACTTTAAGGAACTTACGCTCAACGTCAACGGGAAAGCTATCAAGCAAAACTTTGAGTTCAAGCCTTACCAATCCCTGATGCTCAAGATTTCACCTAACGGGGAAGTGGAGTTTATGGACATCACTTTTATTCCCAGACATCCCATTATTCGGGCCCGGGTAAAACAAAAAATGTATTTTTAAATTTAAAATCGTTCTTCGAAGGTTCACATGATGCGGTTTTTACTCTTCACTTTCTTTGTGCTTATTAGTCCAACTATCCTGTTGGCAAAAGATTTTAACATTCTTGACTTCGGAGCAATTGCCGATGGAAAAACCCTTAACACAAACGCGATTCAATCTGCTATTGATGCCGCTCATGAAAATGGCGGAGGTAGAGTAGTAGTACCTGCGGGAAACTTTCTCACCGGTACCATTCTACTGAAATCCGGAGTTGAATTGCATTTGCTCGAAGGTGCGATTTTGTTGGGTAGTGCAGACCCCACGCATTATAAAACACTACACAAATGGGAGGCTTTAGTGATGGCTGAAAACCAAGAAAATATTGCTATCACTGGAAGAGGGAAAATAGATGGACAAGGTCGCCAACTGGCGTTAAATGTTGACAGCCTGTTTTATGCAGGTCAACTTGACAGCACAGACTATGATTTTATTGAGAAGAGACCTCAATGTTACGGGCGTCCGTTAGTCATCTGGTTTTTGAACTGCAAAAATATTAACGTCAAAAATGTGACGCTAAGAAATTCAGCAAGCTGGGTACAATCACACAATAGGTGTGAAAATATTTCAATTGATAATGTATGGACAGATAGCGATGCATACTGGAACAATGACGGCATTGATATTATTGACTGTAAAAATGTGCGCATCACAAATTGCATTGTGAATACTGCTGATGATGGAATTTGCCTGAAATCTCATTCCAGAGAACATTATTGTGACAACATTTATATAGCAAATTGCACTGTACGCTCCAGCGCTAGTGCCATAAAGTTTGGAGCTCAGTCGAATGGCGGTTTTAAAAATGTGACCATTGAAAATATCAAAGTATATGACACCTTTCGCTCAGCCATTGCGATTGAATGTGTGGATGGCGGTTTCCTGGAAAATGTATTGGTGAATAATATACAAGCCGTAAATACGGGTAATGCTCTTTTCATTAGGTTAGGAGAAAGAATCGCAGGCTCTACATTGAAGAATGTCACTATAAAGAACATGAAAGTAGAGGTGGCTTTCGAGCGCCCTGACTACGCATACAAAATACGGGGACCGGAGCTTCCCTTCTTTCATAACACATTCCCTTCATCAATTACGGGCATTCCCGGACATCCGGTGGAAAATGTAGCTCTTGAGAATATAGAAATAATTTATCCGGGGAGAGGTAATAATGGATTGGCTAATATGCCACTCTCGAGATTAGATGATGTACCGGAGAAGGTCGCAGCATATCCGGAGTTTTCTATGTTTGGAGAGTTGCCGGCATGGGGTTTTTATGTGCGACATGTGGATGGGCTCACCATGAAAAATATTAAGCTCAGCATTGCAGCACCGGATTACCGTCCCGCTTTGGTTTTTGACGATGTTCAAAATCTTGACATCAAGTCAATGAACATTTCAGGTGACAGCAAGCCACAGCATATCATTCTGTATAAAACTGAAAATGCTACAATAGACAGCGAGCGAGCTGTATTGAGAAAGTAACTATTCCTGCATGAGAATGTTCCAATTTTTCGCGCTGCTCTTATCTGCCTTCTGTGTTAGTTGCAATCGTTCCCCGCACCATATCCAAGAGTTGAGCAATGCTAGAACATGTGAATGCAATCCTTCCAAGGAAGTTGACAGTTCAAACGTGACAACGCTCTCTACTTACAGAACAGTAAAGGGAGCTCTACTTGCATCAAGGTTTAATTCATTTGAGGAATTAAAGACGGTCATCCGGATTGAATATTTCAATGACAATAACAGCTTAGATAGCGTTGTTCTTGTAAGCCATTGCAGCAACGGACTGGAAGTTATCAGTGTGTTAAAGTCTGGTATCAGTCAAGGTGATATTTGGAACGCACGGTATGGAGATAATATTTTGGACCGCTTTAGTTTGGTTTTTAGTTCCCCGTATGCGGTGATGAATAGGAGGGATTTACAGAGCGTATATACTCTGTCAAGATGGAGACCTGAATGGTTTGGAGAAGGTGATTTGGCATTTTTTGATCTTGCGAAAACATCGGTGCTTAATATTAATACGGAGGATTTAGCTTTCAAAAATGTCAGAGACAGCACTGAAAAAGGTTATCTCAACTCATTTAACCATATTACTGCGCAAGCGTTTATTACTTCTTGCTTTTCAGAAGAGATGGCAGATTTTGTCGCTGACCTGCACGAGCGTTATGCGCATCCGGAATTGATAACAGGAAAGTTTACTGAAGAACAAATTAAAGACTTGGAAGAAGGTCCCGTTGATAATTATGTAGATATTATCAATAATGAATGGGGACAGGAACTCGGCAAACAACTCCGAGAAAAATATAACATCTGCCGGGAAACAAATTGGACGCCCGAATTATTAGCAAACTATCTCAACGATTTGCAGAGTTATTATAGCTGGGCTTTTCAAATTGGGTTCAAACCGTTCAGACCTGAAGACGAAGAAGTACTCCGGTTTTCTAACAAGATTAATGTAGTGATGAAAGGGGGAGTAAAAAGCAATAGTTAGTGTGCCTTATCATTGTCTGGCTTTTCATCTTCATTTTTCCTCAAACGATAGATTGCCTTTTTCCATTTGTCGGTTGAGTCATTTACCATGATGTAGTTTTTCTGAACTTGCTGAACTCCTGTTAATCGCCATTCATTTAATTTTTCAAGCCAATTTTCATCAACGATAGCGCGATTCAATTCTGTTCCGTCCAAATTTGCTTCGCTCAGGTTTATTCTTCTCAAATCAGTTCCGTTCAAATTTGCTCCGCTCAAATTCGCTTTTACCAAGCTCGTGCCTAAGAAGTCAACACCTGTAAAATTCGTTTCATTAAACATTGCTCCATTCAAATCCGCGAATTGAATAGTTGCTCCACTCAAATCTGCTTTTCTCAATTGAGCATTCGATAGATTTACCCCATTCATATCTGCCAATTTCAAATTTGCCTCATTCAATACTGCCCAACTCAAATCTGCTCTTTTCAAATCCGCCCCGCTCAAATTTGCTCGGGTCAAATTTGCTCCTTTCAAGACGACACTTCTCAAATTCGCCTTGCTCAAATTTGCTCCGCTCAAATCCGCATCTTTAAAATCTGCATCGCTTAAATCTGCTCCACTCAAATCCACGCCTTTCAAATCTGCATTTCTCAAATCTGCCTCTGAAAAAGGAACTTCATTCTTTAGTTTAGTAAAAGAACTGGAATCAATTTTCATTAACGATAATGCCAATAACAATTGCCCTCTTTCGGGACTTAACTTTTTGTTTGATAAACTGTCTCCCTCAAAATAACTGTAAGGCTTAAATGAAAAATTCAATGCTGCTATGCTTGCGATGGTAGTATCACTCAACATTCCATACGGATTCTCCTTCAACTCCTTTTCTACTTTATCCAAAGTACTACTCATTAAGCATCCTTGATTACTTTGTTTGACAGACTCTATTAATTGTGACAGTTCATGAATTTTCTTATTCTGATTTTGACTTTGCTTGTTGAAAGACTCCTTTTGACAGTATATTATGACAATACAGACTAAGCTCCCAACAACAATAGACGCTGATACCAATATCCAAGTAAGAGCAGAGGTTCGGGTTGTGTTGATTGAAACATTCGCAGTCGGGTCTTTGCCAATTATCCTGAGCAAAAAAGTTTTCTTATTCCAGGCAAATAAGAGAAGGAGTACTAATGAACCGCATGACAGACAAGCGATAAAACCCAGTAAAAAAGACTGGTTATTTTCTAGATATGGAAAGCGAAGGAAACCTAATGCCCAGCCAATCAAAGCACCGAGGAGGATGGCAATAAAAAGTTTCCATTTTGCTTTCATTGCGAAAAGATAGTTATTTCAAGACCTCGTAAAAATGATGAACGCGCATAAAATAAAAAAAACTTTCAACTAAATCGCTGAAAGCCTTTCCTGTCGCTATTTCCCTCACACTACATAATATCTAACATTTTGATTGAAACGGGATGCCGGGCTATTGGCTCATGCATATAAACTGGCGGCTTATAGAATTATTTTTCGTTTAGTGCTTTTACTTAGTAAAAGGATACTCAGAGCAATTGTCGCTAAAGAGATAAGGAGTCATTTCGGGAATTCTGACATACTGAGCATCACCTTACAAAAAAGTCAATTCTCAACTTTTGCTATTACCTGCTTCTACACCTATTTTATCCAGTATTAATTCTAAAGGACAAAAACGGGTGAAGGATGATTGCAACAGATTGAGTCCGACAAAAGCTGCCAACCCCAGCCAATAAATATTTACAAAATAAGCCAGGGTAATGCTGATCAGCACCATCGTGCCGGCTACTGCTCTTACAATGCGTTCTTTCATGTTTTTGGGTTTTATTGTTAATTAACTAAATGTTTTTACTTGGTATTGTAACTGGATTGATCCACCGGAATAATAAAAGCCCGAAGTGGAAAACCGGTTTCATTTTCAGCATTATGTTTTTTAATCAACTCCAGCGCTTGTTTCGCTTTCACTTCTTCGGTGAAGCTAAACAGGAAGATGGAATCAAACTGCTCTCTGCCACTGCTGAACCAGTTATCCAACAAGTTGGGTGTTTGATGGTCCTTGAATCCGCTGGTTTCCGATACGCTGAACACTTCAATGTCGGCTTGATGGATGATGCCTGCCACTACCTTTTGATATTCTTTCAAACTTGTTATCAATAAAAGTTTCATAGGTCAAGTATTTATGGAGTTTTGATTTTTTCCGGTTTGCCCCCGCATCATCCGGTAATACAAAAGGGGAACCACCAGCAATGTGAGGAATGTGGATGTGATGGTTCCGCCCATGAGAGAAATAGCCAATCCCTGAAAGATGGGGTCGAACAGGATGATCACCGCGCCCAGCACCACCGCGCCTGCCGTCAACAAAATAGGCGTGGTGCGAACAGCGCCAGCTTCGATAATCGCCTGCTTCAATGGAATACCTTCATCCAGACGGATATTGATAAAGTCAATCAGCAAAACGGAATTTCTTACCATCACGCCTGCTAATGCGATGAAGCCGATCATCGAAGTAGCGGTGAAATAGGCGCCCAGCATCCAGTGACCCAGCACAATTCCGATGAGTGATAACGGAATAGCCGCGAGCATAACGATAGGAACCTTAAAGTTCTGGAACCAACCTACGATGAGTATGTAAATGAAAATAATCACCACTAAGAATGCTATTCCAAGGTCACGGAACACTTCATAGGTGATTTGCCATTCGCCATCCCATTTGAGCGTATAGTTGTCTTCAAACTCAGGCTGCTGATTGTAAGATTCTTCCAGCGCGTATCCTTTCTTCATATTGATGTTCTTCAACCTGTCGGAGATATCCATAATCGCATAGGCAGGACTTTCAAGTTCGCCTGCCATATCAGCCAATACATATACCACCCGTTTTTGATTCTTGCGGAAAATACTTTTCTCCTTGATTTCTTTTTTAATCTGCACGAGGTCGCCCACCGGAATTGCGTTCCCCATCTGGTTTATCACTTTCAGATTCCTGATATCATTGATGCTGGATTTATCTCCATCGCTCAATTGCAAAACAATATTCACAGGGTCAAATGAAACCGGATTATGTAAAACACCCGCAGGCATACTCGATAACGCTGCATTGATTGTTGCCACCACCTGAACTGGCGCTACTCCATTGCGCATGGCTTTTTCCTTATCTACTTCAAAATGATATTCCGGCTGGTTTGCTTCCGTCATCCAGTCAACATCCACCACGCCTTCCGTGTTTTCAATCAATCCTTTGACTTGCTCCGCAATCCGAATCTGTTCATCGTAGTCCGGTCCATAGATTTCAGCAACAATCGTGGAGAGCACAGGAGGACCGGGGGGCACCTCTACCATCTTCACGTTAGCATTGAATTTTTTAGCTATTTCTTGAATAGCCGGACGCATTTGCTTTACAATCTCGTGACTTTGAATGCTGCGGTCTTTCTTGTCAACCAAATTCACTTGCACATCAGCAACATTATCACCGCTGCGTAAATCATAGTGACGCACCAGTCCGTTAAAACTTATTGGACCTGCTGTTCCCACATATCCCTGATAGTTTCTTACAATTTTTTGCTGTGACAAGTATTGTGAAATTTCCTGCGCAACGCCCGCTGTGCGCTCTAATGTTGTTCCTTCCGGCATGTCAATCAGTACCTGAAATTCATTTTTATTATCGAAGGGGAGCATTTTTACCGCTACCCATTTGGTATAGAAAAAAGAAACTGACCCCAGCAGGATGACTACCGTACCCACGATGAATGCCCAACGCTTCCAGCGCGATTCAAGCAAGGGATTGATAAATGCTTTGTAGAGTTTATAAATTTTTGATTCTTCCAAAACAACAGGCGCTTTCTCCTTATGCCCTTCCTTCTCTCTCAAAAAGAGGTAGCCGAGATAGGGCGTAAGGGTTAACGCCACCACAAGCGAAAGCATCATGGCGATAGATGCGCCAATCGGCATCGGACTCATGTAAGGTCCCATCATGCCTGACACAAAAGCCATCGGCAAAACAGCAGCAATAACCGTGAACGTAGCAAGTATCGTTGGATTACCAACTTCATTGATGGCGAAGATGGCTGCCTGCAAAGGCGGCAACCGCTTCATTTTAAAATGGCGGTGCATGTTTTCAGCAATGATGATAGAGTCGTCCACCACAATTCCGGTGATAAACACAAGCGCAAAAAGCGTAATGCGGTTGAGCGTATAGTCCAGAAAGTAGTAGCTGAATAAAGTCAGGGCGAATGTTATTGGCACGGATAAGAAAACTACCAGCCCACCCCGCCAGCCCATCGCCAGCATGACAAAAAGCGTCACTGCTATGATGGCTATGAACAGATGCAATAGCAGTTCCGATACTTTTTCGGAAGCGGTTTCTCCATAATTTCTTGTTTCTGTCACCTGCACATCCGAAGGAATCAGCTCCTTTTTCAGATGCTCCACTTTGGTGACAATACGCTCTGAAAGATACATCGCATCGGCACCTTTCTTCTTGGAAATTGAAAGCGTTACAGCAGGATAGTCTGACCTGTAGTTTTTCGCTTGCACCGTATCATGCTGCCCGAATCCGAAGAAAACATATTGCGATGGCTTTTCAGCTCCTTCTTCGATAGCGGCTACCTGCTTCAAGTAAACAGGTTGTCCATTGTTAGATCCGATTACGAGGTTTCTAACTTCATCTGCATTGCTTAAAAAACTTCCCGCGTCCACGGAGAACACCGTATCCTGATTAAATATATTTCCCGCGAACTGCTGCGCATTGCTTCCCTGTATTTGCTTGCTGATGCTGAGAAAGTCAACGCGGCTCTCCGCCATTTTATCTTTGTCCAGCGTTACGCTTACCTGACGGCTTCTTCCTCCAAGAATATTGACAGATGCAACATCCGGTATCTTTTTAATCTCATTCGTGAGCGCCTGACCCAGTTGCTTCAGCTCATAATCGCTGTAATGCTCACTCCATAAAGTCAATCCGAGAACCGGCACATCATCAATGGCTCTTGTTTTAACCAACGGCATAGACACTCCGGGAGGCATCCTGTCCATATTCTTCATCAGCTCATTGTAGAGTTTCACCAATGAACGCTCAATGTCTTCTCCCACATAAAACTGAACGATCAGCATTGCCTGACCCTGCATCGAAGTGGAATAAACATATTCAACGCCTTTGACATTGGAGATTATTTTCTCCAGTGGCTGGGATACTCTCGCTTCTACTTCTTTTGGTGAAGCGCCCGGGTAGCGGAGAAAAATATCCGCCATCGGCACATCAATCTGCGGTTCTTCTTCGCGCGGAATAAGCAACGTGCTGTAACCACCCACCATCAGAAAAGCAATCATTAACAAAATAGTCAGCTTTGATTGGATGAATGCTTTCGCAATATTTCCGGATAAACCTTCTTTCATTTTATGCAGTATTAGATATAATTGTTAGACATAATATAGGTGAAGAATTTATTGCTCAATTACGGGTACACCGTTATACAGCTTACCCTCACTGGCGAGAATAAATTTTTCATCGGGGCGCAGCCCTGACAGGATTTCCACTTTATCACCGAAAATTTTACCTGCTTTTATCCAACGCAGCAAAGCGGTTTGACTTTCGCTGACGATGTAAATTCCGATGAGTTGATCTTTATAGATAATTGCAGAAGCCGGCACAAGCACGAAACTGCCTGATGCAGTTGGCAAGCCTGAAGATGTAATCGAAACATTCACATACATCCCGGAATACAAGCCATTCTTTTCGGCATCCGGGATACTTACTTTAATAATGTATTGCCCGCCACTGAACTGCGAGGATGGACTTATTTCCGAAACCTTTCCCTTTATAATTCTTCCACTTGACTTAATGACAACTTCAGCATCAGCGCCTTCTTTTATACTCGCTATATCTGCTTCAGAAACTGAAGCGCTAATCTGGTAGCCTCCAGTTTGTTCTATCACAAGGATGGGCATTCCCGGGTTTGCCATGCTTCCTGCATCCATATTTTTTTGTATGATAACCCCAGAAATAGGAGCCGTAAGATTAGTATATGCGAGCATGGCTTCTGCCTCATTTTGCATCTGTCTGGCTGCTTCTGTCTTTGCCTTTATCGAATTGTAATGCAACTCGGCATTTTCAAACTCTTTGGTTGATGCGCTTTGTTGTTTATAGAGTTCTTCGAAACGCTTATAATCTTTTTCAGCATCTTTTAACGCAGCCTCTGCTTCCGAAACCATGGCTTGCGCCTGCGCTTTTTTCGCCTGTATATCACCATCACTGATGGTCACGAGAAGCTGTCTCTTTTGAACCTGATCTCCGGGATTAACCTTAATGCTGGTAATAAAGCCCATCACACGGGTGCTGATAGCAGCTGTTTCTTTAGACTCGATTTGACCGCTTGCATAAATATTATCACCGGTTTGTTTTCCGGCAACAGCAACAACAACCGGAACAGGATTGTCTTTCTTTGTTTCTTCTTCGTGTTTATTCCCGGAACAAGAGGTCAGGAAAAAAAACACCATTAAAAGCGATGGAATAGCAAATGCGTTTGCTTGTATTTTCATAGAATTCATGTTTTATTTTTCAGTTGTTGATGTTAAAAATTGCAGATAAGCATTGGTTGTGTTGAATTTGAAAACCGCTTGTGCCTGATTCAGCTTTTGCTGAGATAACAATGTTTGCGATTGCAGAATATCATTAGTCGCAACAAGCCCTTGCTGGTAGCGGTTTTGCAAAATGCGCAGGGCTTCCGCAGCCTGTTCTACAGCAACTTCCTGTTGCCGCAGTGCAAAGCGGGTATCCTGCAACTGACGGATGGTCTTATTAAGCTCGACCTGTCCCTGATCTTTTTGATATTGCAGTTGCTCCGCCATCTTGTTTCGGTCAATGCGCTGTTGTTTTACTTTATTGAAAGTAGCCGTGCCGTTGAATAGGCTCCATGACAGTTGCGCGCCTATGAAGTAAGAACCGGAACCAAATCCAAATGCATCATTATCATTTATCAGGTACTCGGCAAAGCCATTGAGTTTTGGCACATAGGTCATCTTCCCTGAATTGATTAACATGTCTTGAGCCGCCACTGCTGATTGCATTGCCTGAAAGTCTGCACGGCTCTCTGGAAGTTGGGTTTCTATATTTTCGGCTGAAGCTATGCTATCAAGCGGGTCAACAATATATAATGCTCCGGTTTGCTTCCCCATGAGCAGGCTGAGAAAATCAGAAGCATTTTGCATATTGCTTTTGGCCTCTGCTAAATGATGTTCAACCATGGATACCTGCACCTGAACATTCAGCACATCTGACTTTTGCAGAAATCCTTTTTCAAAGCGATTGTTGGTTGCTGTGTAAATCACATTGACCGTTTGCAATGCTTCGTCTAAAACATTTTTAGCCTGGTGAGCTAATTGGAGTTGAGCATAAGCCTTTTGAACCTCAAATGTCAGGTACTCTTTTGTGCGCTGCGTTTTGAATTCATAAACATCTATTTGCTGATGCGCTGCCTTGCGCATATACAACATATCCATGTTCAGTAGAGGTTGTTTCCATTCCGCTTTGGTCATGAAGTTTTGCGTAGCGGATGGATTGTTGAGCAAGTCAGGATTAAAATCTGACTGCTCAATGGATTCTTGCTGAAGTTGAAAGCCAAAAGCATTCAACGGATTATTTGAACTCATTGCTGTGTAGCTAACATTGATCTGCGGAAGGAAAACTGCGTTGGTCTGTTTGAATCCTGCTGTGGCGCTTGCCTCGTCCATCGCTGCCATTATGATTTCTTTATTGCCTGATAGCGCAGCATTCAAGGCATCGTGTAATGAGAGCGGCACAGCTTCTTGAGCCAACAAGGATGCTGAAGACGAAACAATAAAAAGCAGCAACCCGGTCAAAACTTTTTTCATGCAAATAAAATTTCGCACAAAAGTATTTCAACAGTTCTCCCTACTCTGTGACTTGTGTCACAGAATGGAATCATATAGGACTACAACCTGCAAAAGACTCGATATAAAAGTTTGGGAAAAGGCAATACATTCGCCTTACTTCATTCTCCTAAAAAAATAACATAAGAGAATGGAAAATAGAACCATACTACGAGATGAGGTATTCTCGCTGCTTCTCAATGTTGGAAATGGTTTCAACGAAGTGAATAAAAAAAGGACTGCCAAAAATAGTCGGCAGTCCTTTAAGGTCTCCCTGGCAAGATTCGAACTTGCGACCCAATGATTAAGAGTCATTTGCTCTACCAACTGAGCTACAGAGAGATTTTTGGGTGCGCAAATATAAAGATGATTCGGTGATTTGAAAATTCGGTGATGTAAAAATTAAACGGCTGTTCGCTGTCTTACTGCTTCAAAAAGAATAACCGCTGCCGAAACGGATACATTCAACGAGTCAATTTCTCCCTGCATGGAAATAGAAATGTTTGAGTCGGAATTTTCCAGCCAGATGTTGCTCAATCCTTCCGCTTCGGAACCCACAGCAATCGCGCAGTTTTTTTTAAAATCTGTTTTCAAATATGAAGATGCTCCTTCCGGTGTTGCCGCGAATATTTTGATGTGATTTCTTTTCAGCCACGCTATTGCCTCTTGTGATTCGCATGTCACAACCTGCTGTGTAAACACGCATCCCAAACTTGAGCGAATCACATTCGGATTATACAAGTCCACATTCGGGTCGCAAACAAGCACCGCGCTCAAAACCGCTGCATCCGCTGTTCTTAGCAATGCGCCAAGGTTGCCGGGTTTTTCAACGCTCTCTACAATTAAGAGCAATGGATTTTCAGGCAACTTAATTTGCTCCAGCTTTAAGTTCTGTATTTTGGCAACTGCAATTATTCCCTCCGTAGAATCACGCAGCGCAATTTTTTCATACACGCTCTTTCCAATTTCAATCCAATCAACCTTTTGCGTTTTCTTTTTCAACTCCTCTAAATATGTTGGCTGAATAAATGCAGCGCAATAAAATATTTCTGCTAAATGAATGCCTCCTTTTAAAGCAAGCGTTACCTCGCGGATGCCTTCAATCACAAAAAGTCCTTGCTCTCTGCGCTCGCGTGATTTTTCCCGCAGCTTGAGGATTTGCTGAATCCTTGGATTTTTATCTGAAGTGATAGAAGCCATCGTTATGTAGTGTCCTGTCGGATTTATTCCGGCATCTCAAATAAGATTATTACACACGCGAGGGGATGCCGGAACGAGTCCGGCATGACAGTCAAGCGTGAGCTGAAATTAGTATTATTGCCTCATGCACGCACCTTATCTTTTACTCTCACCACGCTTTTGGAAAGATTACGAACTGATTGATTGCGGCAATTTTGAAAAGCTGGAGCGCTTCGGGGAATTCATTCTCTCGCGTCCAGAGCCGCAAGCAATCTGGGATAAAAAACTTCCGCAGAAAGAATGGGATTCGCTGCATCATGCAAAATATCTGCGTGAAAAAGGACGCGATGATTTAGCGCTTACTTCAGAAAAAGGAAACTGGATAAAAAAAACCAGCATGAAAGACCGGTGGACGATTCATTATAAGAGCCAGTACCTTGATTTGAATTTTAATCTTTCACTCACTTCATTCGGGCACATCGGCATTTTCCCCGAGCAGGCTGAAAATTGGGAATTCATTTATGACAGCGTAAAATCAATCAAAGAAGAGAAGCCTAAAGTGCTAAACTTGTTTGCATACACCGGAGCATCAACATTGGCTGCATGCGCAGCCGGTGCAGATGTTATCCATCTTGACTCTGTAAAACAAGTTGTGAACTGGGCGAATGAAAACAAGCAATCAAACAAGCTCGAAGGAATCACCAGATGGATTGTGGAAGACGCGCTGAAATTCGTGCAGCGTGAAAAGCGAAGAGGAAATACCTACCACGGAATCATTCTCGACCCGCCCGCCTACGGCAGAGGACCAGAAGGTGAAAAATGGCTGCTCGAACAACACCTGAATGAAATGCTAAAGCTGTGTGCTGATTTATTAAATCCTCAGAAACATTTTTTCCTTCTCAATATTTACTCAGTAGGATTCTCTGCGCTCATTTTGGATTCGCTGATTGCAAACGCCTTTGGAAATAACAAAAGAGAAATCGGAGAGTTGGTGTTGCCTGCAAAATCCGGGATGAATTTACCAGTGGGCACGTTTGTGCGGTTCAGGAAATCTTAAATCATGTCTCTCCTCCTCACTTTCTGTCCTAAAATAAGTTTACAGGTAAAAATTTCAACATGCTCATCGTTGCGCCACTTTATC
>JAWXCB010000054.1:0-130841 GCA_034440455.1 Chitinophagales bacterium | reverse complement strand
GGTGCTGTCTTTGCCTCCGCTGAAACCAATTACCCAAGGTCTGGTCGGGTTCTCGTCATAGAGATACTGGTCAATGATTTCGTTTTCTAAGTGTGCTATGTTTATTGCCATGAATATGCTCTCCTGTTAGTTTGATTTGGGGCTTGAAAATAAAAATTATCCCAGTAAAAAAAAATTGAAAGTTAAGGGGCTTCTCAAAATAATGAGAATTGCTTACAGTTTAATGTCATTGCGTCCCGTAAATTCCTCAAATTTCTGACTGTGAGGCGGTAAGCAGACAGCGCGATTCCAGATATTAACGTAAATCAGCCTCTACTCACCCGCTGCTAAAGCACATCTCTGTAAATCCGAACATCTGCTTCGGCAAGCTAAAAACCGGTTTTCAGTCAACAATTTTTCCTTCTCTCTTTCACACAGGCTAATTTACTTCAGGGGGATGCCGAAATCCCGCACTTGCGGGAGCAGGACACGCGCAAACCGGTGAATACCCCTTTGTGTTTCCCCTAAAAGGGGAAAAGCCACGCGCAAAAACCATCATCCCCTGCCAAGCACAAATGCCTCCCGCAACCCCTTTCGCTCATGCGCAAAAGCATTCGCGCAAGGGGGACTTTATGAGCATCAAAATCTTTAATTTTGCCCGCAGCTTTTTATAAACCATTTCTGAATTTCTACTATCATAGATTAAACCAACATGCCAAAAGACACCTCCATCAAATCCGTGCTGATTATCGGCAGCGGACCCATCATTATCGGTCAGGCTTGCGAATTTGATTATTCCGGTTCGCAGGCTTCACGCTCATTACGCGAAGAAGGAATTGAAGTAACGCTTATCAATTCCAATCCCGCCACTATCATGACCGACAACATGACGGCTGACCACATTTATTTATTGCCGCTTAATGTTGAATCCATCCGTCAAATTCTGGAAGAGCAAAAAATTGACGCGGTGCTTCCCACGATGGGTGGACAAACTGCATTGAATCTTTGCAAGGAAGCAGACGAGTTGGGCATTTGGAAAGAATATGGAGTAAGACTGATCGGAGTGGATATTGCCGCAATTGACATCGCGGAAAATCGCGAGAAATTCCGGCAGTTGATGATTGATTTGGGAATCGGTGTGGCGAAATCAAAAATTGCGAATTCGTTTTTGGAAGGAAAGGAAGTAGCGCAGCAAATCGGCTATCCGTTGGTGATTCGTCCTTCCTACACGCTGGGTGGAACAGGCGGCAGTTTCGTGATGAAAAAGGAAGAGTTAGACGAAAAACTGCAACGCGGGTTGGCAGCTTCACCGACTCACGAAGTGTTGGTGGAGAAAGCAGTATTTGGCTGGAAAGAATTTGAATTGGAACTGCTGCGCGATTGTAATGACAACATCGTCATCATCTGCACGGTGGAAAATATGGATCCGATGGGCATCCACACGGGCGATAGCATCACAGTCGCTCCCGCGATGACGCTTTCCGACACTGCCTTTCAGAACATGCGCAATCTGGCGAAGCTGATGATGCGCTCACTGGGAAATTTTGTAGGCGGCTGCAACGTGCAGTTCGCGATACATCCTGAAACAGAAGAACTGATTGCGGTAGAAGTCAATCCCCGCGTGTCGCGCTCCTCAGCGCTTGCATCAAAAGCAACCGGATATCCAATTGCAAAAATTGCTGCAAAACTTTCCATCGGTTATTCCTTGGATGAATTAAGAAATCAAATCACAGGAACAACATCTGCATTTTTTGAACCTGCCTTGGATTATACGGTGGTGAAAATTCCGCGCTGGAATTTTGACAAGTTTCCGGGTTGTGATGAAACACTTGGGTTGCAGATGAAATCGGTGGGCGAGGTGATGGCAATCGGAAGAAGTTTTATTGAGGCGGTGCAGAAGGCTTGCCAGTCATTAGAAAACAATCGTATCGGCTTGGGCGCTGATAACAAACAAACTTCGCGGATTGAAGATATCGTGGATGGATTGGAACATGCTTCGCACGACAGGATATTTAAAATAAAGGAAGCGCTCAGTTTAGGCATACCGCTGAAAACGGTGCAGAATCTTACGAAGATTGACCCGTGGTTTTTGCAGCAGATTCAAAGATTGGTGCAGGCTGAACAAGAAATAAAGAAATTTGAACTGAACGAAATCACGCCTGCATTTTTCAAGGAAATAAAACAACTCGGTTATTCCGATGAGCAGCTTGCGATTCTTGTAATGGATGATGTAACGGAAGATGAAGTCTATGAACGCAGAAAGGAACTCGGTATAAAGCGCGTTTACAAATTGGTGGACACCTGTGCTGCTGAATTTGAAGCGAAAACACCTTACTACTATTCCACGTTCGATTCTGAAAACGAGAGTATTCGTTCCAACAAGAAGAAAGTAATAGTGCTTGGTTCGGGTCCTAACCGCATCGGGCAGGGAATCGAGTTTGACTATTGTTGTGTGCATGGTGTGCTCGCCATCCGTGAATGTGGTTACGAAGCCATCATGATTAATTGTAATCCCGAAACGGTATCAACGGATTTTGATATTGCAGACAAACTTTATTTCGAGCCTGTGTTCTGGGAACATCTGCGCGAAATTATTGACCACGAGCAGCCCGAAGGCGTGATTGTGCAGCTTGGCGGACAAACTGCTTTGAAGCTTTCAAGGAAGTTGCATGAAAAAGGAATCAAGATTATCGGCACATCATTTCATGATATGGATTTGGCGGAAGACAGAGGAGCGTTTTCTGAGCTTTTGAAAAGGCTCGATATTCCGTATCCCCGTTTTGGTGTTGCGCACAATGCAGAAGAAGCGCTCGTAGCGGCAAAACAAGTTGGTTATCCGGTGCTGGTGCGTCCCTCTTATGTGCTGGGCGGACAGCGGATGCGCATCGTGATTAACGATGAAGAATTAGAGCGCACCGTGTTGAATTTATTAAAACATCTGCCTGATAATGTAATCCTGATTGACCATTTTCTCGACCGCGCTGAAGAAGCGGAGATTGACGCGATTTGCGATGGCGAGCAGGTGCACATCATGGGCATCATGGAGCATATCGAGCCTGCGGGCATTCACTCCGGTGATTCCAGCGCGGTGTTACCGCCCTTCAACCTTCCCGAAGAAGTGATTGAAACGATGAAAGCGTACACCCGACAGTTGGCAAAAGCCCTGAATACACGCGGGCTTATTAATATCCAGTTTGCAATCAAAGACGGTAAAGTGTATGTGATTGAGGCGAATCCCCGCGCATCGCGCACTACGCCTTTCATCTGCAAGGCTTACAAGATTCCGTATCTGAATGTTGCAACGAAAGTGATGCTGGGCGAAAAGAAATTGAGCGACTTCACCTTTGAGCCGAAGCTTGTTGGCTACGCGATTAAAGAGCCGGTATTCTCGTTTAATAAATTCCCCGAAGTGAAAGTGGAACTCGGTCCTGAAATGAAATCAACGGGCGAAGCAATTCTGTTCATCAAAGATTTGAAAGACGATTATTTCAGGAAGCTGTATAGCCAGAAGTCAATGTATCTGAGCAGGTAGTTTTTCTCGGATAGCGGAACAGCAAGAGTACCAAATTCTTTAAACTAACTTAGTGAACAAACCTTGAGCTATAATCCCTGTTGTCTTTTTGGAGCGAGGATATAAGTTCAAGTTTTACAGCAATGAAAATGAAGAACCGGCTCATGTGCATGTTACCAAAGGCGCTGGCAATGCAAAATATTGGCTTGAGCCGTCAATCGAAGAAGTTTATTCCTATGGATTTACTGTTCGTGAGCGGAGAGAAATAAAAAAGAGTATCCGCTCGAACTCTGATTTGCTTAAAAAGAAATGGCATGAGTACTTCAAAAAAAATAGTGAATAAGCGATCGCCCGATCCGTTTGACAAACTGATTTTTGAAAAAGGGGTGCGCGCTACCAACGTGGTAGCCGACAAGAAACTAAATATGCTTCTTGTCATTCTTAGCAACTCAAGGGTGCTTAAAATCCGACTTTCTGATTACGATAGGTTGCGGAAGGCATCGCAGGCACAACTTAACAAATGGAAATTAGTTGGTAATGGCGTTGGCATTGAGTGGACGGAATTAGACGAAGACTTATCACTTAAAGGCATCATTAAAACAGCCGCCATCAATTCAGCTTTGCAAAGCCTTGAAGGAAAAGGAGAATATAGTTTTGTGGCGTAAAAACCTGTTTGGACAAATTGTAAGCGCCATTTACAATTTGTCTAAAATTTGAATCACGATTTCTGCGGGATTTAGATTATCCGTGTCAACTACAAACTGGTAGTTTCTTAAATCGGTAAAGTCCGCTCCATAAACTTTCATAAACCGCTCTCTCATCGCGCTGTTTCTTTTTCTGATGCTTTCCGCGTTTTCATTCTCTCTGCCCGATAGCGCAATTCTTTTTGATGCTGTTTCATCTGATACTTTCAGGAAAACGTGAAATGCGTTTTTGACAAAGTGAAAGCCAAGCCGGTAATCTATCACCGCCCGTTCTGCTCTCCGGCATTTTTCAATGAACGACTCATCCAATTGCCGGTCTATCTCAGGTCGCTGTTTACAGATAGCCTGAAATGCGTTGATGTCGGCATTGAATTTTTCCTTTGCATATTCTCTCGAATAGTCGCCCATTGATAAATACGCATAGCTCAATTTCTCCGCAAGCAATTTTCCCACGGTTCATTTCCCGGAACCGGCTAACCCGCTTAATGTGATTTTAGAAGTCCGGGGTTCTCTTGTTTCTTTTAACATGACAGTTCTGATTTTATATCGGAAACCTGATTAATCCATCATCAGGTACTACAGATGTTCCCCATTCATACAGGCCTCCTCTTTCTAAGAATCTTTCCATATCAAACTCAATTTCCGCAAGGGCTTGCTCAACTCCCACGGATAAAATCGGATTGCTGTAACGATGCCTGAATTTTGAATTGTCGAAAAATCTCCCTGCCGGGTCAACCATGATGTAAGAACCCGTCATCAATCCATTGTCTTCCTTGACGACTTCTGTTTCGCTGTTCAACACGATATTCTTTTTCAGAAACTCGAAATAGTCATCAATGGAAATACAGAACTCCTCAATAAATTCATCGTTTTGCCCCTTGACACTCTTTTCAATTTTATCGGTCACCCATCTATGTTTACCTGCCTCTTTCTTTGGGCTGGTATTGCTCAGTTTAACTTCTATTATCATTAGAGTATGTTCTTCAGGGGAGTAGGCTATACAATCAACGTCTCCATTTATGTCTTCCGGAAATTTCATTTCACTGATAACGTAGGCAGAGAGATGTTTTTTAATAAAGTCTTGGATTGATTTCGTAAAAGATTCTACCCTTGCAGATTGATTTTTTGCGATTTTTATGATTCAATTGAGTAGATTGGAAAACACTCTTTTTTCTGTCGGCTTTCGCCCAATTCAAGAGTGAGGTAAAACGCTTTTACTAAAGCAGATGGAAGTGGATTTAACTTTATTACCTCTGCCTTGTAATCTTCAATCGCTTTTATCAGCAATTTGTCTAAACGAGGAAGAAAGTTGTCTGGAATTTTCATTGTCATTGGCTGTTTGATTAACCGTAAGGTTATGCCATAATTGACAATGAATGAAGAACGGGAACTAAGGTATTACTTTTTCTGATTGACAAAAATAATTTTAACTACTGCTAGCGTCAACTCCTAAGGCACTACCGATTCGCTATTTTTGAGCAAACACTTTCATCATGCCCGACCGCGCACTCTTCATCCAAAAAATCCAACAATCCTATTCTTCCGCAGAGCCGCACATCTATCTTGGCGCGGGAGTGTTAGAGCAGGAAATCATTGCAGATGCAAAAGTGAATTTGCCGTTGCGCATGATGAACCGTCACGGGTTGGTGGCGGGCGCAACAGGCACAGGGAAAACAAGAACGCTTCAACTCATTGCGGAGCAACTCTCCGATGCGGGTGTGCCTGTTTTTTTGCTTGATGTGAAAGGCGATTTATCGGGATTGAATAAAGCAGCAACCATAAATCCCAAGTTGGAAGAACGCGCACAGAAATTAGGAATGGCTTACGCGCCAACGGGTTTCCCTGTTGAGTTATATTCATTGAGCGGAAAATTAGGTGCTCCGATGCGCGCAACTGTGCTTGAGTTTGGACCTATTCTGCTTTCAAAAATTTTTGAACTCAACGACATTCAAACAGGAACATTATCAGTCGTATTTAAATATGCCGATGATAAAAAACTGCCGCTTGTTGATTTGAACGACATGAAAAAAGTGCTTACCTATCTTGCAGATGGTCCGGGGAAAGAGGAAATAAAAGATTCTTACGGGAAAATTTCAACCGCCACTTCGGGAACAATTCTCCGCAAAATTGCCGCGCTTGAACAGCAGGGCGTTGGAAGTATTTTTGGCGAGCCTTCTTTTGATATTGATGATTTGTTTGAGCGCATTGACGGGAAAGGCGTAATCAGCTTGTTGAATATTTCCGATGTGCAAAGCCAGCCTGCGGTGTATTCTACTTTTCTGCTGAGTTTGCTCGTGGAGATTTATCAATCAATGCCTGAAGCGGGCGATTTGGATAAGCCGAAACTCGTTTTCTTTTTTGATGAAGCGCATCTGCTTTTCAAAGACGCGCCCAAAGCTTTCCTCGAACAAATTGAACAAGTGATTCGCCTCATTCGCTCCAAAGGTATTGGCGTTTTTTTCTGTACGCAATCACCGATGGATATTCCTGAAAGCGTTTTGGCGCAATTGGGAAATCGTGTGCAACATGCGCTCCGCGCATTTACACCAAACGATGCGGATAAACTGCGCAAAACCGTGAAGACCTATCCGCGCTCTGAGTTTTATGAAATTGACAAAGCGCTTACTTCCATGGGAATCGGGCAGGCGCTAATTACAGTGCTGAATGAAAAAGGAATTCCGACTGAAGTTGCAATCACGCATCTTGTTCCTCCGCGCTCCGTGATGGGACCGCTGCCGGAAAATGAATTCCGCAATTTGTATTTGTCGTCTGATTTTTATCGCAAGTATGAAAAAACTGTTGACCCGCTCAGCGCACATGAAATTCTTACGGAGCGATTGAATAATCAAAGAGTTGAAACCTCGCAGCAAATTCCAACAACACAATCATCACGCAGCGCGAAACAAGAAAAAGGAATGGTAGAGCAAGCGCTCACCAGTTCAGTCGGACGGCAGATAGGAAGAGAATTAGTGCGCGGGGTGTTTGGAATGTTGTTTGGGAAAAAGAGATAACCTTCTTTTATTTCTGCACCACCACTTTTCCTGAAGCCGCCACTTTCCCGTCATTCACCAGACGATAGAAATAATTTCCGGTGGAAAGATTTTTGGTGTTCAATGTGAACTGCCTTTCCTTCAAGCTATTCACCAACAATACTTCTTTTCCCTGCAAATCATACACGCGGAATTCGGCATTCTTCAACACCACATCCGGTCCGATTTGAATCCAAGCTTGCTGTTGAATCGGGTTCGGATAAATTTTTACATGCGCATCGTTGAACACGCGGTCTTGCAAAATGCCGATGGGTGTTTGTGTTTTTGTGAAAAAGATGTACGTCACAAACATTTCATCAGTCGTTTTTAAACCAAAGCCCACCGTGTCGCCCGTGTTATTATTGAAAGTAGCTTCGTGAATCATCCCGATAGTTTGGTCAATAGAAAGAGGCGGATCAAAATAGCGAAGCGGTGGATGTTCCCAATCGTAGAATCCCTGATTAAAAGTGTGCGTCACATTGTAGCTACCGTTGTAAATAATTTGTCCTTTCGAGCCGTCAGGATTGCGCAGAAAAACATTGTAATCTTTTCCGATTTGGTGTGTGTGCGCCTGAATGCTCCACAAGTTCCAATAAAAAGTCGAGTCTGGACTGTATTGCGTAATGCGCAGCGTAGTGTCTTCACCTGTTGGCGTAATAAAAAGACTAAACACATCCCAGCCGCCCTGATAAACGGGGTGTCCATCATAGCGCACGGGATAGGAAGTCATCGGAATCGTGCTTGAACTCTGCGGGCGCGTATAAATATTGTAATAAAGTTCTGCCGCGATAATTGAGTCGCTATAATTCAAAATATGGTAGCTGATACTCAAAGCAGCGTTCGCATTCCACATCAATGCTGTTCCCTGCGGCAATTCCACTTCAAGTGAGTTGGGCCATTGCGCCACTACATCAGCGCTGAAAAATAATGCCGCAGCATCACCGATATTGTTTACTTTTTTCAACCCGTTAAAAACAGAAGTGTCCTGACCGGGTTTGTATTTAAACACCGCCATGTGGTGCGACTCTTTGTTCATCTCCACGTGCATGCGATGCACTTCCACATCAATTGGATTATTCATTAAAAACTTACCATCAAACTCCACTTCAACTCCGGGCGCAAGAAAAATAGGACCGTAATAAATCTGGTAACCATCCGATGGGTCAGGTATCGGCAACGCGGGTGTTCTTGCCTCAGCAAAGCCGTTGTAGTAATCCGTAATCAGTTGTTCGTCTGCATAGGCATAGCCGGTATCTTCAGCGCCAAAGTTGATCCACTGGCGAATCATTTCGCGCTCCACTTCGGTGAGCACGGTGGTATCTTTCGGCATCGGTGCGCCAAAGCCGTTAGGCAGATGCACATTTACATCAAGCCCCTGGTTTATTTTTCTAAACATAAAACTCATGCGTGCATTGCCCGGGAAAATGCGCTTGTAGCCCATTGAATCTGCCGCATCGTTATCAGGCGTTACGTTGATGAGATTTGCCAGCACATCTTCCTTCGTGCCGTCTAAACGCATGTTGCCGTCAGGGCTGCCGTAGTTATGGCAAGTGGGAGAACATTTAGTTTGAACAATCTGGTAAACACGGTCGAAGGTTGTTTGCGCTAACAGCGCTGTTGCAAAAAATGTGAACAGGAATGTGGAGAGGATGTGTTTTTTCATAGAGTTTAAATTCTTGCCTACCAAAAATACCTATTTTTGGCAGCCATACCTAAAACCATTTTACCAATGAAATCAGTTGCAAATTTTATTCTGCTGTCGTTCTTCACTTTTATCGCATCAGTTTCTGTTGCGCAAATTCCAAATGCCGGATTTGAAACATGGACATCCGTTGGTTTTCCTTCTTACCAAAATCCAACAGGATGGGGCAATCTCAACGGCTCCACTTTTTTGGGCGGCATTGGCGCGCTTACCTGCGAAAGAGGTTCAGGAGGCGATGTGCATGGCGGCACGTATTCCATGAAGCTCACTTCAAAATCTATTTTGGGATTAGGTGATGCGCCAGGCATTACTGTTACCGGAAATATCAACACGAATACACAGGAATTTGAAGGCGGTTTCGTTTATACGCAGCGTCCTGATTTTTTAGCAGGATGGTATAAATATTCCCCTCAGCCGGGCGACAATGCGGAAATCAGGGTTACTTTTTGGAAAAGAACAGCGGGCGTAAAAGAAGAGATTGGCGAAGGCGTTATTCTGCCGAATACTGCCGTTTCAACTTTCACGCGCTTCTTGGTTCCTATTACCTATACCAGCGCCAATGCTCCTGACTCCGCAAGAATTAATTTGATTTCAACCAACACCAACAATATTCAAATCGGCAGTTCACTAATAATTGATGATTTGGAATTTATCAGTTGCTCAGGCTTCAGCGTTTCGCTTTCACCTACTGATGAATCTTCACAAGGCGCAGCCGATGGCGCAGTAAATGCAACAGTAACAGGCGGCACACCCAACTACACATACAGTTGGGATAATAGCGCAACCTCTGAAGATATTTCAGGATTGGCAACGGGCAACTATTGTGTAACAGTTACCGATAACAATGGCTGCACAGTTTCTGAGTGCGCATTGGTGTCAAGTCCTTCCTGCTCAAGTTTTTGGGTGAATGTAACGGATACCGACCTCTCAACGGTAGGCGGCAATGACGGCATCGTGTATGCTGATGCAATGAATGGAACTGCTCCTTATTCTTACAACTGGGATACGCCCGACACCTTCGGATTGGAAGCCGGAACCTATTGCGTTACTGTTACTGATGCAGCAGGCTGTGTTGCTACGGGCTGCGTTGATTTGACTGACCCTGATTGCAGCGCATTTTATATTACTACTGAGGGAACTGACGCATCAAGCGGTTCTGCAATTGATGGCACAGCTTCCGTAACTCCGAATGACGGATTTGCGCCTTTCCAATATTCATGGAGCAACTCCGCCACTGATTCATCGCTCACGAATCTTGCCCCCAGTCAATATTGTGTAACAGTTGCGGATGACATTGGCTGCACCGCGAGTGATTGCGTTACCATAGGACCTGATTGTGCCGGATTAACAGTGAGCGTAACTGCTACTGATGAATCACTTGCAGGCGCAGATGACGGAGCAGCGGTTGCAACAGCAAGTGGCGGAACTTCTCCCCTTGCTTTCGTATGGAGCAATACTGCAACAACAGATTCTATCGGTGGATTAAGCGATGGCGTTTATTGCGTTACCGTTTCAGATGCGAACAGTTGCACCGCAACCGCCTGCGATACGGTGGACGCAGGCGGTGTTGGGATATTCACTATCGAAGAGGCTGGCGTAAGGATTTTCCCCAACCCGGCTCAGCATATTGTAACCATTGAATTAAGCAACCAGGAAGCCTTCCGCTTCCGCCTGTTTGATGCAAAGGGAAAGATGGTGAAGGAAGAAATGCTTTCGTCAAAAAGCAATGCGATTTCTATGGGTGAACTTCCTTCGGGAAATTATGTGGTTGAATTGCAACAGGCAGCAACCGGAAAATCTTATTCCGGAAAACTGTTGAAAGAATAACTGAATCATAGTTGTCTGGTTCAGACAACATCTTTTAGTTATCCACACAGTTTCGCGCATCTTGAAAACCCGATTTTGACGTTGGTACTGGCGTTCTCTACCTTTGAACCCCATTAAAAACTATCTTTAAGATGATGCTGGAACAACATATCGAAGCCCTGATTTTTGCGAGCGAGAAGCCGGTGACGCCAAAGGAGATAAAAGCCTGTTTGCAGGAAGCTTTCGGGTGGGAAGTAAACGAGGAAGAATTTGAAAAAGCCATTGAAGCCATTCAGGAAAAATATCTTGCCGATAGTTTTTCTTTTCATTTGGTGATGACGGGAGGCGGCTATGAGTTTATGACGAAAAAAGATTTTGCCCCGCTCATCAATACTTTCCTGAATCAAAAAGCAAAAAAGCGACTCACCCGCGCTGCGCTGGAAACACTTTCCATTGTCGCTTACAAGCAGCCTGTTACCAAAGCTGAAATCGAGCAGATTCGCGGGGTAAATTGCGATTATGCCGTGCAGAAGCTGCTCGAAAAAGAACTGATTGTAATTGCAGGTCGCGCAGAAACAGTAGGACATCCGCTCACCTACGCCACCAGCGAGCAGTTCATGGATTACTTCGGCATCAACTCACCGGCTGATTTACCCAAGCTGCGTGAAATAGAAGCAGGGCATGACAATGAAATCGGTTCTGCGCCTGAAGTGGAAGAAGATCGTGAAAATTCATTACCCGAAGAATCAGCAACAGACGAATCCACGCCCGAACTATCCGCAACTGAGCCTGAAACGCAAACAGTAGAAGTAGAAGAAAAAACTGATGTTGCCGAAACAACGGAAACGCCCGTAGCAGAAACGGAGGATGAAAATGAAGAAGATGAAACGCCTCCCGCACCGCACCCTGAAATGCTGATGCCCCGGAAAAAATCCAAATCAGAAGTTGAAAGGGAAGAAGAAGTGAATCACGGGGATATTTAAATTTTTCCCCGCAAATAATCGGAGATTAAACCTCACGCAAAAAGCGCAGATAAAACTCTCAGCGGGAATCTGCGGCTCTAAAATCAGCGGGAAATGTTTCCCCTATCTTTGCCCCATGCAAAAGAAGACCAGCAAGAAATTTCTTCCTAAAGAATCCTCTAAATCTATTTTTCGAAAACCCCGCACGGAGGGTGATGACGAAAGAGTAATCCCTTCCGGTAAAAAATTTCTGCCTTCAAAAAACCGTGATGGAAATGATTTTGAGGGGGAACGTTTTCCGAAGAAAAGAAACGAGGGCGGCTACGGACGAGGCAATAATCAGCGCAGAGAAAATTCACGGGATGATTGGCAAAAACCAAAACCACTTTATTCAACAGGAGGCAAGAAGCGTTTTTCGCGTGATGAAGAGCCGCGTCCTTTCCGCGCGAAGAAAGATTTCAATCCCAAATTTTCCGGCAGAAAAAATGATGAAGGCGAATATAGAGGTAGCAATGAAGGCAAGGGAAACGATGATTTCAAAGACCAGAGAGAATTCAAAAAACCCAAGCCTTTCCTCCGCTCCGAAAAGCAGGATGGATTTTCACAGAAGGATGATGTGAAGCCATTTCGGGAAAAGAAAGAATTCCTTTCAAAGCCTCCACGCAGAAGTAATGATGATGTAAACCCTTTTCGCGAAAAGAAAGAGTTTTTGTCAAAATCTCCCCGCAGAAGTAATGATGAAGGAAAGCACAGAGAGCGCAGAGAGGAGCCGCGTCCTTTTCTCCGAAAAAAAGCATTTAACCCTGATGCTCCGCGCAGCAGGGAGAATGCGCGTGAAAATCCAAAGTACAGAGCGAGCAAAGCTCTGGAAGGGTTTTCGGGCAGAAATGATTCTAAAACCTTTCGGGAAAAATCAAGCTACGATTCAAAATATGCCGGAAAGAAATCTTTTCAAAAAAGCCGAGGCAAGCGCACAGAAAAACCGGAATCGAAATCAATTCTTGATGAGCCCTGCCGCCTGAATAAATATCTCGCGCACGCGGGCATCGCCTCGCGCAGAGAAGCGGATGAGTTGATTAAAAGCGGATTCGTAACGGTGAATGAGCAAGTGGTTTTAGAAATGGGACATAAAGTGCAACCGGGCGATGTGGTAAAATTTAAAAAACGAATTCTCTCGCCTGAAAAGAAAGTTTACATTTTGCTCAACAAACCAAAAGATTATATCACGACAGTGACCGATGATCGCGGTCGCCCTACAGTGATGGAGTTGATACAAAACGCTACCGACATGCGCATCTATCCCGTGGGCAGACTTGATAGAAATACAACGGGCTTGTTGCTGCTAACAAATGACGGTGAGCTTGCCCAAAAACTTACGCATCCAAGTTTTGAAGCGAAGAAAGTTTATTTAGTCTCGCTTGATAAGCAATTAACAAGAGAAGATATGAAACTGATTGCCGATGGTGTACAATTGGAGGAAGGCGTTGCGATGGTGGACGCTGTGGAATATGCCGACCCGCGCGACAAAAGCAAAATCGGAATCGAACTGCACATCGGCTGGAACAAAGTAGTGCGCAGAATTTTTGAAACGCTCGGCTACGAAGTGGTGCAGCTTGACCGCGTTTTCTATGCCGGACTCACCAAAGACGTTCCCCGCGGCAAATGGCGGATGCTTACGGAAAAGGAAGTGATTATGCTGAAGCACTTTGCTTAAGCGCATAACCTCTCTGACAAATCTCATAAGTTGTGGTGACTTACGTCATAACGGAACGTCTTCTTCTTTCCAACCTTCGCAGGGTGATTACTAACCCTTTAAATTTTCTAAAATGAAAACTCCAATTAGAATTTTATTTCTTGCCACATTTGTTTTGGTTTGGGCATTCAACTCATGCACTCAAAGTGAGCAAGCTACGCCACAAACTCAGACTGCCGTAGTGGAGGAAACTCAGCCTGCCGGAGGCGGTCAATCAGCCGTAAAAGATGACGAATCGGCAAAGGACATCGTGAAGGTGGCAGCAGGTTCGGCAGACCATTCAACGCTTGTTGCTGCAATACAAGCCGCAAGTTTGGTTGATGCGCTTTCCAACGCTGGTCCGTTTACTGTATTTGCTCCCACCAATGCTGCATTCAATGCGCTGCCAGCAGGAACAGTGGATAATTTGCTGAAGCCTGAAAATAAAGAGCAGTTGAGAACTATTTTATTCTATCACGTAACTCCGGGTGTGTATCTCGCTGATGCGTTGAAAGACGGGCAGAAACTTGGAATGGTAAATTCCCAAAATGCAACAGTAAGTGTGAAAGACGGGAAAGTGCAGATTAACGGAATTAATGTGGTGGGTTCGGTACGCGCATCAAATGGTATTATTCATGTGGTGGATGCGGTGATGTTGCCTCCGGCATCAAATTGAGTTGCAAAGGCAAGTTCATAATTTTCTTAAATCATAAGAACGATACTCCGGACTCCCTCTTCCAGCGGGAGAGGGACGGGAGAGGTTTAAAAAAAGAAAGGCTTCCCACTTATGGCAGGAAGCCTTTTCTCTTAGGGTATCTTTCGCCAAAAACTTATAGAGTCACATGCTCATCGCGGTTCACGTTTTGATAGTTTTCATTTTCGCCATAGTCCACGCGCATCGAGCGTTTTGTGTCAGCCAACACAGCGCGGTAATGCCTGATGGTGTCTTGCAATTCGGTGATTTGGGACTGTAACTTGATTATCTTGTCTTCGAGATAACCCATTACGTTAGTGGTATTCTCATCCATAGATTTGGTTTTAAGATGAAAAATTACTCTTTCAGTTTAAAAAAAACATAGCGTAGTTATCTACATCTTTCCGAAATTGTGTCGCTTTTAGCATAACCGACTACCGCAAAGGCGCAGAAACACAAAGAGAAATTACTCTGCGCCTTCGCGTCTTTGCGGTGAAAATTCTTAAACCAAATATCAATGAGCTATCAACTCTCACAACATTATCCGAAGAAGCGCGCATTTATCACCGGGGGCGGAGGCGCACTGGGAAAATCATTTGCCACGCATCTTGCCAAAGACGACTGGAATATCGGCATCACCGACATCAGTGCCCAGGCTTTGGAAGCAGCGAAACAAACCGTTGAGACAAACGGGGGAAAAGCGTTCACCTATCAATTTGATGTAAGCGATAAAGCGGCTTACAAAAAAGCGTTTGACGATTTCGTTGCAAAAAATAACGGCATTGATTTACTCGTGAACAATGCAGGCATTGGCGATGGCGGTTTGTTTGGCGTGTATGAATTGGAAAAATGGGATTGGATTACAGGCATCAATCAAATGGCGGTGGTCTATGGCTCGCACTATGCGGCAGAGGTGATGAAGCAACAGCGCAGCGGATACATCCTTACCATTTCAAGCGTTGCGGCAGTTGCCTGTATGCCGAATATGTCCATGTATAATGTGACGAAAGCAGCAGCGCTTGCGCTGGGTGAAAGCATCTATGCCGAGTTGAAACCTTTTAATGTGAAAGTTTCCGTTGCGATGCCGGAGTTTTTCAAGAGCGGAATTATGCAATATGCAAAGGGCGATGAAAACGCTACAATGATTGGAAAAAAGAAAATTGAGAAAGCGCCAATTTCATCAGAAGAAGTTGCGGACTATATTTTAAAACAAACAGGCGCAGGAAAATTTTACATCCTGCATCCGTTCAAAGCGAAGCTGGCATTCTTTGCGCGAAATCATTTTCCGAATTATTTCCTCAACATGAAATACCGCGAGTTTATGGAGAAGAAATGGGTGAAGGCGATGGTGGGGAAATAAAAACCGGAAGACTTCATTCTAAATTGTCCGCTTGAGTTCACCTATGCTTGTTCCATCTTCTTCCAGAAAGAACTTTTTGTTTTATCTCCTTTTGGTGGCAGTTCCGTTTATCGCTTTCTGGCAAATCGGGTTGATGCAAAACACGATGAAGTGGGACATGCTCGACCAATTTTTTCCTTATCGTTATTTTCTTTCGGAATGTCTTGATACCCGCATAGTACCCGCATGGAATCCTTACCAGCATCTTGGTGCGCCATTTCATGCCGACCCGCAAAGTGGATTTTGGTATCCTGTTGCCTGGCTGCTTGCGTTGACAAGGGACTATGACATCTACACAATGAATTTTGAATTCATCCTGCACATTTGCGTAGCGGGGATTGGATTTTTCACCTTACTGAAAGGCTTTGAAATTGAAAGTGAAACCGCCTTGCTCTTCAGTTTTGCCTTTCAATGTTGCGGAGTGTTTGTCAATAATGCACAGCACCTTACTTGGATTGTTGCATTGGCTTGGCTTCCGTTTGTTGTGCATCATTACTTTAGAATACTCGAAACGGGAAAGATTCAACATGCAGTAGCGACCGCATTTTTTATGCTGCTGATGCTAACAGGCGGTTATCCGATTTTCACTGTTATCACAAATTATTTTCTCGGAGCAGTTTTCTTGCTACAGATTTTTAAATCCGTAAAAGAAAAAAATTGGCAACAGATAAAAATCATTATCTCGCTCAATGCCTTGATGTATCTCGTCTTTGTAATTCTTGCCTCGGGCTATCTCACTTCATTTTGGAAAGCATTGCCGTACATCTCACGTGGCGCAGGTCTCACGCTTGAAAAAGCGATGGAAGGAGCGCTTCCGGTGAAGGCGCTGGTATCATTGCTGTTCCCGTTTGCCACTACAAAAAACGAAGGCGTGTTTCTCACTGACCTTTCCATGCTCAATGTTTATATCGGTCTTGTTCCGTTGTTGTTTGCAGGCGCAAGTATTTTCTATCTAAGCATTTCAAGAGTAAGGCTGTTCGCCATTTTCGGAATCATTTGTCTGCTCGCAGCATTGGGCGATGCTACCCCGGTGCGAGAAATGTTCTATCATTATTTGCCCGCAATGGACAAGTTTAGGTTTCCAAGCATCTTCCGCGCTTTCTTCCTATTCAGTTTTCTGATTGCAGCGGCTATTTCATTTCAAAAATCTATTGAGCGCTGGGCTTCATTGAAAAAATATTTTCTGTCAGCTTTGGTGTTGCTGGCGATTGCAGTTATCGGCACTCATTTTTATGTGCTGGAGAAAGCGAATCATTTCGTGAAATTCCCTTCGCTGTTCAACGTGCAGGATTATCTGGCTTTTTTTGAGCGAAGCAATCTTCAGCAGAGGATAGCAATTCAAAGTCTGATTCAGTTTGCGCTTCTTCTGCTTTTAATCGTTGTCTTTTGGAGGATGAGAAATCAATCGAAACTTGTTATTGCGCTTATCTTCATCACCGTTGCCGACTTGTTTCTCAGCGTACAGTTCAATCTTCCGGCAACTGCAATTTCTGAGGTGAGAGCGGATAGTTTTCAAAAGCAATTGGATGAGATGCCGAAAGAGTTTCCTATTCCTGCCCTGTTTCCCATTCTTGAAGTGCCTGCATATGACAAACGACTTTCTCCATCATGGTACAATCAAAATATTTTCACCAAGCAGCCTTCTCATCACGGATTCAATTCTTTTCAATTAACTGATTATGCAAACTTCTACGACTCTCCTACTCGTGATTCTGTGCTGAAACATCCGATAGTTTTTCTGGAGCCTGCATTGCAAGATCAAGAAATACGATTAACGAAATTTGAACCCGGAAGAATGGAAGTCAGCGTATCCTCCGAAAAGAATTCAAGATTAACACTGCTGCAAAGCAGCTATCCGGGTTGGCTGGCAACTATAGATGGCGTTCCTACAAATTTTGAAAAAATTGAAATTCCATTTTTGTCGGTTGCTGTTTCACAAGGGAATCATTTCATTCAATTCAAATACGCTCCCGCCTACTTGATTCCCGCTATGTTCATTGCCGGAATCGGTTTCTTCCTTGTAATGATTTATCTGGCAGTCGGTTATTTCAGGAGCTAAAACTTTCCAATACTTCGTGCAGCACGTGGTGCGAAGTGACTTTTCTGAAGTTTTGCAGGTGCAATTGATAGTACAGCAACATTTTTTCGAGCAGAAAATTCCTGTCGGCAACATTCATTGGCACGTACAGTTCTCCCGCCAATAATTTTTTTAGATTCTCCGTGTGCGGTTGGGCAACAAAGTAGCTATGCACCGGAATCTCCCTTGTAAAGTTTCCATCCTGCAAGTCGAAGTAGGCACAACTATCGTCCATATCGGTGTTTGGAAAAAATCCCAAATGCTTTGTGAAGCCAAGCAAAAAAGTAAGATGTAAATTACTTTCTGCTTTCGGTGATTCGTCAAGCGCAACCAAAGTTTGTTCGATAAAATAATACAAGTTGTGATTCGCTTCTTCTTCCTGAATGCATTTACCAAGCACTTCCGCAAGAAAAAGCGCGATGGAGCTTTTGAGAATATCGGTTTGAATCGTTTTGAAAATAAAGGCAGGACGAAACTCTTTCAAATACTGAAGCCCCTTATTTTCCCGGTGATACATTTCCAATTCCAGGATATTCATTACGCTGAACAAGGCTGCTTTTCCACTCTTCCCCGCAGAGCGAACTCCTTTGACGATAAACGACTGCAAACCGAAATCAGCGGTGTAGATTTTGGTGATGATGCTGCTCTCGTTAAATTTGATGGTGTGCAGAACAATGCCTTTCGTTTTGTGAATCATTCGTAACTCTTGCAGCGCATTAATCTTCTGAATTTGAATCTCTCAGGAAAGTTAAACAACCCGTTCAAGAAAATTTCAGACACCTCCGCACTTCTGGTTGTGATTCTTGTTCAGGTTTGCCTGATAAGTTTTGTGTTCGACAAAATCATTTTTCAGGGAACACAATATGTCTTTACCGGTGGCTATGACGGAGCAAAAAACTACTTTACACTTCAGGGATACGTTCAACAGCAGCCAACAGATGCCTGTTTGAAATTCGGGTTAATGAACTACCCTTATGGTGATTTTATCTACTACACGGATAACACGCCTTTAATTGCCTTGCTGGAGCGTGTTGTGCTGAACGACATGCTGCATCAGTCCGCGCAGGCAATCTGGTATTTTAACTTGTTTATCCTTGCAGGAATCATTCTAAGCAGTTTGATTCTTTATAAACTGTTTCGTCAGTTCTCCATCGGGATTTTGTTCGCGATTCTTCTCAGCGTATTCCTTCCCTGGCTATGTCCGCAAATAATGCGGCTGGGCGGACACTTCAACCTTACGCTGTCTTTTATTCCGCTTCTGATTATTTATTTACTGGCAAAGCGAAACAATAATTCTGCGGGGCTTCTCAGAAACGATATCTTGCTCGTGCTGGTAATTCTGCTTTCCGGATTTGTGCATTTATACTTTCTGCTACTCGCCTTAGTTTTTGTTTTCTCCTTTTTCTTCTTTAGCGCATTAAATGATGTTCGCATGAACCATCCGTGGATGCCGGGTTTTATTCGCGGAGGAATCCTCTGCATTGCAGCGCTCGTTCTTTTTTATTCAATGCTTCAACTTACTGATGATTATTACGGACTAAGGCGCAAAGCGACAGAGGGATATAATTTTGACGACTGGAAATTACATCTCAGGGCATTTTATACGCCTTACTTTTTTCATCCATTAAGCACACTGTTTTCAGGTGAACCTTTGCCTTACGAATCTTTCGGCTATCTTGGCTCGGGTACGCTTATCGGCATTGCAGGTGTTTTGCTGTTTTTACTTACACGCTTTAGAAATTTCAAATCTCACATACTACAAATCAGAGCTAACCCGAGTTTCCGAATCATCTTGCTTTTGCTTCTTGCTTCTCTGCCGGGTGTACTTATTGCACTGGGTGAAAATGTTCATATAGCCGGAGACTTTTCTGTTACAAACTATTTGAACCCATTTTTTTATCTCAGAAAGATTGTTCCGCAGGTTACGCATTTTCGATGTCTCGCAAGATTTTCGTGGTACTTTTTTTGGTGTGCGAATTTGTTTGTGTTCTATTTTGTAGTTGCGCTTTACTCAAGAAAATATTTTAAAATTCTGCTTGCACTGATGTTGATTGGCTTTTTCGCTGATACGTTTTATTCCGTAAAATATTCGACTACTGCTTACGAAACGCCAAATCCTTTCAATCAAATTGCTTTGGAAAAAACTGCTGAATCATTTGGAACAATCAACACAACAGAATACCAGGCGCTCTTAACATTTCCTTTCTATCATGTCGGTTCTGAAGATTACAACTACACGATTGACCCGGAGGATAACTATTGCATCAAAACGATGCAACTGAGTTTGGCGACCGGTTTACCGCTTATCAATTCAAAAATGTCGCGCACTCCTTTACAACATACTTACAATATTTTTTCCTTGTTTGAAACAAGCATCAACGATTCGCTGCTCAATCAATTAAACGACAAACCGATATTAGTTTACCTTGATAAATCCTTTTATGATAACGACACGCTTCTTATAGATAGAACACCTGTAGTCGGGCAAATGCCCGCAAAAGATTTTTTGCGGCATGGGCATGAGATTATCAGAAAATATGGAATGGAGAATTTAAAGGAAACGGATAAGTATGCGTGGTATAAATGGACGCTCCTTAATTAATAATCAGCAGCTTCGCTACATTTTTCGATGAACCATCATCATTTGAAGTAAATACAAAGTACACGCCTGTCTTCGCACGTTCGCCATTATAGTTTCTTCCATCCCAAACAGCTTGCCCGCCAAGCGCGGTGGTTTCATAAAAAAGCATCCCGCTTACATCAGTGATTTTAACATTGGCATTATTTGCAAGCCCTTTGATGGCAATTGGTCCTTGATAATTCTCACGCACGGGATTTGGGAATACGAGTACGCCTGAATGTTCCTCGCTTCCTTCTATAGCTTCGCCACGCAAGGAAACCAACCCTTTGTCGGTGCCGATAAAAACTTCTCCGCTCTGTCCGTCAATGGCGATGTCGGTAATTCCGTTTGATAAAAGCGGGCTATTGTCAACGGTGTAGTAGGCAATCTGCTCTGTGCCATCTGGCGATAGAACAAAAACTCCATTGTTCGTACCCACCCATTTTCTGTTTGCGCCATCAATGGCAATGGTATTCACGCGTTCTGTTTCAAGCAGGTAGCCTGCAACACCATTTACCGTTACGATAATTTGTTGCGCTTCGCATCCATCCTGCGTCAGCACGGAATAGGGACAATAAAACACTGCAACACCCTGCGCAGTACCCGCCCAGATTTCTCCTTCCAAATCTTTTGCAAGACAAAGCACATCATTAGTTGGAAGATTTCCTGCGCCCTGCCCGCTGCGCAGAATTTTTGAAAAATTGGGTTCTTTAAAAACATAAATGCCCTGATTGTTGCTCTTTGGAACCGTAATCCATTTTTGGTCATAATCATCTACAATAATTTGAGTAAGACCATTTTCATCAATTCCAAAAACCGAATAAGCCCCCCATGTACCCTCGGCATTTTTTACAACCAATGGTTTTGGAGAACCAAATGAAGTCATCCAGAGATTTTCATTAGAATCAAAAGCAAGTCCGCCAACAATGGTACGAACGGTATCTCCCGTAACCCCTTCAAGCGCTGAATTATCTTTATTGTAAACAGTAATGCTCCCATCGCTGAATTCCACCAATCCGCCCCACCATGAGCCATAGTAGATTTTATTCTGTGTGGGATGCGCTGCAACATCATAAAGGCTTAGATAATCTATCAATGCAGGAGCATTAAACTCATTATAGGTTTTCCACCAATTATCCTCAAACACAAAAAAACCGTCACGATTCACGGGTGAGCCGGTATATCCGCTGCCGCCTGGAGCTACGCCAACAATTCCACTTTCAACCGATATGTTCTGCACTTTTGTGGTGGCAGACAACCCTTGGGGATAAATTGGAGGATAGATGGTTCCGTTCTGCACTTTAATGAGTCCGTTGAGAAAATCAGCAATCCAAGCCGTGCCGTCCGTATCAACATACGCCTGAAACGGATTTCTTATTTCCGGCTGATACAGGCTGGTGTCGCAGCACACAAAATCATCGCCAACAAGCAATGTTCTTCCGGCAAAACCATTGCTTTCGTTTACCTCACAAATCGTTAACTTCTTGTTCGCGGCTGTCAGGTTAATGATTTCCCATTTCGGATGACTGTAGAAATAATTCCATGCAACGCCATCGTTTTTGTAAAGCGTGTCATTCACGGATGCGAAAATCTGCCCTTCAAAAAATGTTACCTGATTTGTACTCTTCGCTGGAAGTCCGGTTTCAAAACTCCACTCTGCGTAATTGGCGAGGTTGAGTGAGTTTTTACTTGCTGACTTTAACCCTTCTTCCGTAGCGGCATAAAATTTTGTGTTGTCTTCGGTGAATGAAATCACTTTTTTGGCAGCGCCATTATTGCCGATGCGCCACGTGTCTTTTATTTCCACCTTGTCCATATCCATCACGATGATGCCAAAACTACTGGCGAGGTAGGCGAGATTCCCGCTGAAATATACGCTGTAAATTTTCTTCTCACCGACAATCTGTTTCCGCTTGATGTCTGAAATATTGATGATGGTGTTGTTCCTGATAAGGTCAATATTGGTATTCTCATACACAACCAGCAGCGTTTTATTAAATGGGTTGTAACTCACCAAACTCACGCCTACATCACTCAATCCGGTGACTTTATCGTATTGCTGAAGCGAACCGGTTTCTTTATCATAAGAAAAGAAAAAGACGTTTCCCGAAAGATAGACGCGGTCGCCTGCATCCGTAATACTCGTTACATTTTGGTAAGGAACGTGAATACGCCAATCACCAATTCCAAGTGGAATTTGAGGAAAAACGCCAGTTGGCAGAAGCAGTAAACAGAGGATAAAAACTCTCAGCATGGGCAGCGCTAAAACGTAAGAGCGTATGCGGTATTGTTTCATTGCGAAAGTAAGCAACAATAGGCGTGATTTGTTAGCTTTGCGCCTCCATTTTCAAAAATGAACTACCGCGAAGCTAAAACGCTTGACCTGCCTGCCATTGATAGGGAAATCCTTGCCTTTTGGGAAGAGCAGGATGTTTTCAACAAAAGCGTTGACAACCGCGACAGCAGCAACCCTTTTATCTTTTACGAAGGTCCTCCTTCCGCCAATGGCATGCCCGGCATCCACCATGTGATGGCGCGCACAATTAAGGATTTATTCTGCCGCTATAAAACACTTAAGGGATTTAAAGTAGAACGCAAAGGTGGATGGGATACGCACGGCTTGCCCGTTGAACTTGCAGTAGAAAAGAAACTGGGCATTAAAAAAGAAGACATCGGAGTAACCATCAGCATTGCAGATTATAATAAAGAGTGTCGCAACGAGGTGTTGAAATATAAAGATGCGTGGGACGACATCACCCGCAAGATGGGCTACTGGGTGGATTTGAACAATCCCTACATCACGTTTGAAAACGATTATATCGAAACGCTCTGGTGGCTACTGAAAGAACTTTACAAAAAAGGCTACTTATATAAAGGACTGACAATTCAGCCCTATTCACCCGCTGCCGGAACGGGATTGAGTTCGCATGAATTGAACTATGCAGGTTCATATAGAAATGTAAAGGACACTTCGGCAATAGCTCAGTTTAAGATTAAGAATCCAGAAGAATTTTATCAGGGGAATATTACAACTGAATTTTTCTTTTTAGCATGGACTACCACTCCTTGGACATTGCCATCAAATACAGCACTTGCCATAGGAGAAAAAATTGATTACGTCTTAGTTAAAACTTTCAATCGCTACTCTTTCAAAGAGGAATGTGTAATTCTGGCTAAACCACTTTTTCCAAAATATTTTTTCTTTTCTGACCAGATAGAAGAATTAAAAGTTGGAAAAGCAAATCATCCCAAAAATGAAGTAGGGACTAATGATCAAAATTATTACCTATCAAATCCCAAACATTTAATCGTAGGAGACTTAATTAATCACTGGGAAATAATTGGTGAATTTAAAGGAAAGGCTTTTGACGGTATCCGTTACGAACAACTACTTCCTTTCATAACTCCTGCTGATGATGCGTTCAAAGTGATTATGGGCGATTTTGTTACTACCGAAGATGGAACAGGTATCGTGCATATTGCCCCGGCTTTTGGCGCTGACGATATGCGCATGTCGAGAAAATATAACCTCGCTGTGCTTACGCTCGTGGACAAGCGCGGTCGTTTTTTGAACGAAATTCAGGATGGCGTTTTTCTTTACGGAGAAGAGTTTGTGAAAGAAGCCTATCTAAGCGATGAAGAGAAACAGGCAGAGTTTCAAAAGCAAAAACAAACGCTGGAAGCTAATAACAAGGTAAAAGATTTAAAGAAATACCTGAGCGTTGACGACCGGATTGTGTTGAAATTGCAGGAAGAAGGAAAACTCTTCAAAAAGGAAAAGTACGAACACAACTACCCGCATTGCTGGCGCACCGACAAGCCGATTATTTATTATCCGCTCGATAGCTGGTTCATTAAAACCACTGCAGTGAAAGACAGGTTAGTTGAACTGAATAAAACCATCAACTGGAAACCCGCTTTCACCGGCACAGGCAGATTCGGCAACTGGCTTGAAAATCTTGTTGATTGGAATCTTTCCCGCTCGCGTTATTGGGGAACACCTTTGCCAATTTGGAAAACCGAAGATGGCAAAGAAGAAATTTGCATCGGCTCGGTTGCTGAGTTAAAAGCCGAAGTTGAAAGATCAGTGAAAGCTGATTTCATGAAAGAATCCCCTCTTGAGGGCGGTGAATTTGACTTACATAAGCCCTATGTAGATGAGATTGTGCTGGTTTCACCATCCGGCAAAAAAATGTTCCGCGAGCCTGATTTGATTGATGTATGGTTCGATTCAGGCGCGATGCCTTATGCGCAGTGGCATTTTCCATTCAGCCTCCCCCCTGCCCCCTCCAAAGGAGGGGATGGCAAGGCTGCAAAATGGCAAACAGCAAGAGCGTCATCTTATAATTTGCTAAAGGAATTAAAAGAACAACGATTAAAACATCAAACCGAAGCGGAAGCAATTTTATGGGACTTGCTTAAAGCGAAACAGTTGGATGGTTTCAAATTCAGAAGGCAACATATCATTGATGAGTTTATAGTTGATTTCGCTTGCCTCACAAAAAAATTAATTATTGAAGTTGACGGCAAATATCATTTCACGCCTGAACAGCAGGAAGCAGACAAACTGCGCACAGAAATATTAGAGGGCATGGGCTATAAAGTGATTCGTTTTCTAAATGAGCAAGTCACTAACCATCCCGAATCTGTTCTTGATGTGGTAAAGACGGCTCTTGCGCGTTTGCCAGCCCTCCCCTTAGGGGAGGGTTTGGGAGGGGCTTACCCCGCTGATTTCATTGCTGAAGGCGTTGACCAAACGCGTGGATGGTTTTTTACGCTGCATGCAATTTCTGTTTTGCTGTTTGATTCGGTTGCTTTTAAAAATGTGCTTTCACACGGGTTGCTGCTTGACAAAGACGGCAACAAAATGTCGAAGCGTCTTGGCAACACTGTTGACCCGTTTCAAACTATTGCCAAGTATGGCGCTGACGCAACACGCTGGTACATTATTTCCAACTCACAGCCGTGGGAGAATTTGAAATTCGACCCAAGCGGCATCCAGGAAATTCAGCGCAAGTTTTTCGGAACACTGTTCAACACCTATTCTTTCTTCACGATTTACGCCAACATTGACGGGTTCAATTATAAAGAGCAGGATGTTCCGGTAAGCAAGCGCCCCGAAATTGACCGCTGGATTATTTCGTTGCTGAACTCGTTAGTAAAGGAAGTGGAGTTACTGTATGATGATTATGAACCGACCCGTGCGGCTCGCCTCATGGAGCAGTTTGTGGATGAGCACCTGAGCAATTGGTATGTACGCTTGTGCAGGCGCAGGTTTTGGAAGGGAGACTATTCAGAAGATAAAATCGCGGCTTACCAGACATTATATGAATGTTTAGCAACGCTCACCAAGTTGATGTCGCCTATTGCGCCTTTCTTTTCTGATTTTATCTTCAGGAATCTGAATGCAGTTACCTCGAAAGAAAAAGTCGCATCCGTGCATCTTGCTGATTTTCCGGAGGCTAAGGAGAACCTGATTGATAAGGAACTGGAGCGCAGAATGCAGGTGGCGCAGGATATTTCATCGCTTGTGCTTTCGCTGCGCAAGAAGGTGAACATCAAAGTGCGCCAGCCGCTCAATAAGATTTTGCTGCCCGTACTTGACGAGCAATTCAAAAAGGATGTGGGGCGCGTAGAAGATTTAATTCTGTCGGAGGTGAACGTGAAGGCTTTGGAATATTTGGACGACTCCAGCGGAGTGATTAAGAAAAAGACAAAAGCCGACTTCAAAAAACTTGGTGCGCGACTCGGGCAAAAAATGAAAGCTGTGGCAGCTTTGGTCAGCAATTTATCGCAGCAGGAAATCAGAACATTGGAAAAGCAAGGAACGCTGGATTTGAATGTGAATGATGAAATTATTCCACTCCAGTTAGATGAAGTTGAAATCACGTCCGAAGATATTCCAGGCTGGCTCGTGGCAAATCAGGGTGCGCTGACCGTTGCCCTTGATGTCACGCTAACCGATATTCTGAAGGAGGAAGGCAACGCCCGCGAGTTTGTGAATCGCATTCAGGGTTTGCGGAAAGAGAAGGCATTTAATGTCACCGACCGCATCAAATTACAGGTAGAAAAGCACGAGGAAATTAGTTCCGCTCTGATAAATTTTAAGGATTATATTTGCGCGGAAATTTTAGCGGAAGAGCTTGCAGTTGTTGATTCTATCGCTGATGGAAGCGACATTGAAGTGAATGAAATTTCTTTAAAAGTAAACATCAAAAAAAGCTGATAACATGGCTGTGAAGAAAAAGACAGTGGCTAAAAAACCGGCAAGTAAAATCAAGCCTGCGCCTAAAAAGAAGGTTATAAAGAAAACTAAAGCGGTTGCCGAGAAAAAGGTTGTTGCAAAGAAGATTGTTAAGAAAGCAGTTACAAAGAAAGTATTAAAAAATATTGTAAATGTTGCTGCAAAAGCGAAGCCTGCACCAAAAGCAAAATTGATTGTGAAAGGAAAAATGAAAAGCAACCCGTCAACAAAAACTACTTATAGCGATAAGGAACTCGCAGAATTTAAAGCCCTCATCACCGATCGGCTGGAAAGTTCTCGCAAAGAGTTGAAGTATTTGCATGAGCAAATCAACCGGACGGCTGAAGTAGGCAGTGATGATTCCAATAAATATTCAGGACTGGAAGACGGCACCGGAACTTCCGAAAAGGAATATCTCAGCCAAATGGCTTCGCGCCAAATCACCTACATTGACCATTTGGAAAAAGCCCTGATTCGCATTGCGAACAAGTCGTATGGCATTTGCAGAGTATCCGGCAAGTTGATTAATAAAGAACGACTCAGAGCCGTGCCTCATGCTACTTTGAGTATCGAAGCCAAGAAAGCGCAAGCATCTACCTAAATCTCGCTTTTTGAAAAAAGCCTATTTTCCCGCAGTCCTTATTTTGTTGGTATTAGTAGCCGACCAGCTTCTGAAGATTTGGATTAAAACCAACATGTATCTCGGGCAGGAGTACTTCGTATTTGGCGATTGGTTCAGAATTCATTTTACAGAGAATGAAGGCATGGCATTCGGACTCACGCTGGGTGGCGATTACGGAAAAATAGCGCTTAGTCTCTTTCGCATCATAGCAGTACTCTTCATTGGAGTATATCTTTTTCATTTGCTGGATAAAAGCACTCCGAAAGGCTTGATTGCAAGCATTGCCCTCATTTTTGCAGGCGCGATGGGCAATATCATTGACAGTGTTTTTTACGGAGTTGTTTTTTCGGACAGCATGAGCAAGGTCGCCACATTTCTTCCAGAGGCAGGAGGTTATTCCTCTTTGTTTCATGGCAGGGTGGTTGACATGATTTATTTTCCCTTCTATCAAGGTTACCTGCCCGGCTGGGTTCCTTTTTGGGGCGACACTTACTTCATTTTCTTTCGCCCGGTATTTAATATCGCTGACGTGGCTATCACCGTTGGTGTCTTCATGATTATCATCTTCCAGAAACGCTATTTCAAGGAAGAAGACCAGGAGGATGAAGCGCTTGAGCAAAAATCAGAATCACCTCAAGTTCAGTAATTCGCTCATTTCAGCGCATTTTTATTGCTCTTTTAAACTCTACCAAAACCTTTGCGGCAGGGGTAAAAATGACTTTTTCTAAGACCAAAACATTTAGCAGCAAGTGCTACACCCGCAAGCCCTCTGTGGATAATCTCCCTTTAAAGTTCTAACTTCAAGCAGCATTCACTTATTGAATATTCATAGTATTGTAATTGCTCTGCCCTAAGCAATTTTTGATTCTCCATAAATTTTGCGCCTGAAATGAAACTCAAGTACTACAAGCATTTTAGCTTCGTCCTCGTTTTGCTGCAACTAATAACGCCCACCATTGCGCAAACGCTCACCGATGGTCCCATCCAGTTCCAGATTCGCGTGCGCGAAATCAATACGCTCGTGAGCAGTTCTGACGGATCAGCTTTAGGAGTCGGGTTTGCACCTGACGATTTCACTTATTTAGTATGGGCGCGCGACAATGCTGATTTGGATGGAGCGAGTTGGCAGGGCGGGCAGTGTCTTCAATCGAATTTTGACCCGCCCGCGCCTTCACAGGATTTGAACACTGTTATTTTCAATCATACCTATCCGGGAGCAAATGTGCCTGAGTTTTTTGATATACGCATTGATGCGTGGGAAGATGATTTACCAACGGATAATCTTGCAGGTATTTGCAACAGCGGTTCTCGGTGCGCCTACAACTGCTGCAATCAATGTTGCGGTGTGGTAGTGTTTGGTTCCTGCGTAGGTTTGGAAGAAGAAGATGACGATCGTTGTGATGCAAATCCGCACAGAACAAGTTTAACTTATCGCCAAGGTTCGCCCTGCCGCTGGTTCAGTCACGGATATGTTACGGGCGTTTGCAGTAGTTACCAGCCGAGAATAGAAACTTATTGGCGCTACACGCGCGGAGAAACCTGCAACAATCCGCTTCCGCTTGGGCAGTTGAATGTGGGCGGCAACCTGACACACTTCAACAGCAATGAATGTTACGGCAATGATTATGGCGACCCGGGCAATGATGTGTTTTACAGCTTCACCGTAACCCAGCCGATGGGTGTGCGCATCTCTTTGTGTGGCGCAATTTGGAATACAACTCTGTATTTGCTGGATGCAAACTGCAATCTCTTGTATCAAAATCTTGATGCGGCAAACTGTCCGCCTCAATCTGAAATTAATGAAAATTTGTGTTCTGCCGGAACATACTATGTGGTGGTTGACGGCAGCACTTCTGTAGAGCAAGGATTATTCAATCTTGTAATTGCCGAAGATCCCGCATCAGGCTTGAATGCAAACGTCACGAAAACCGATGTGGTGTGCAACGGGCAATCCAACGGTTCCGCAACTGCAAACGTATCAGGCGGCACTCCGCCTTACACGTATTTATGGACACCGGGCGGACAAACAACACCCGCTATTTCAAATATTCCTGTTGGAAATTACAGTGTGCGCGTTACGGATTTTCGCGGCTGTGTGGTGAATGAAGCTGTAACTATTACTCAGCCCAATCTTTTAGGAATGACGGCAACAGTTACTGACCCTGTTTGCAACGGCAGTTCCGATGGAATGATTTCCGTGCCGCTTGCTTCTGGTGGTGTAGTGCCATACGAATATTCCGTTGGCGGATCGTTTCAGCCTTCTTCTCTTTTCACTGGATTGGTTGCAGGAAATTATACCGTCACCACCCGGGATGCGAACTTGTGCATCGCAACTGCAAATGTCACGCTCACCGACCCACCTCAAATTCAGGCAAACACCAGCAGTACGCCAGTTTCCTGCGCAGGCTTTGATGATGGAACTATTATCGTGGCGCCAACTTTGGGTACTCCCGCATACTTCTGCTCGCTCGGCTTTCCGGTAGTGTTTACACTTTGCACCGGCACGTACAGAAATATCGCGCCCGGTTCTTATGTGCTCACAGTACGCGATGCAAATGGCTGCGAAGTGACTGAACTTGTTGCGGTTGACCTCGTTCCTGCGCTCACCATCAATCTTTTTTCAAAAACAGATTTGAGTTGTAATAATTCTGCTGACGGCACTTTTGAAGTTGTTTCAACAGGCGGCACTTCACCAATTGAATATTCCATTAATGGAGGAGTGAATTTCCAAAGCAGTCCTATTTTCACGGGCTTGGATGCCGACCTTTACAACGTGCTGGTGCAGGATGCGCAAGGTTGCCAAAATTCTCTCACCGTGCAGGTGGATGAACCTTCACCATTAATTCCCTCCGTGCTGTTTCAAATTCCTGTGACATGCAACGGGCAGGGCGATGGATTTATGGTAATCACCGCATCGGGCGGCTCCGGTCCCTATTTCTATTCGCTTGACAGCGTAAACTTTTATCAGAGCGGAGCTTTCGATAATCTCACAGGAGGTCCATATCGCTTCTACGTGCGAGATGATAACGATTGTGTTGCAACGCTTGATGTCATTATGCTTGAACCGGATACAGTTACGGTGAGTGTTGTTTCCAGTGCGAATGCAAGCTGCGATGGAATCAATGACGGTATGTTTACGCTTGGCGCAACAGGAGGCACACCGCCTTTTAAATTTTCATTGAATAACGGTCCGTTTCAAACCAATGCTACGTTCAATGGTCTCGCTCCGGGTGATTATCTCCTTGGAGTAGAAGACAGAAGCGGTTGTCTTGCGTTTGATTCAGCTTCACTTGGCTCCAACGTGCTGCTTGGAATTTCAGTTACAAAAACGGATGTGCTCTGCAACGGGAACAACACAGGTGAAATCAATATCGCAGGTTCTTCGGGCGTTGCGCCTTACACCTATTCCATCAACAATATTATTTTTCAACCAAGCGGAACATTCAGCAATCTGACTGCGGGAAATTATACTGCCATTGCGCGTGATGTGAATGGATGCCGCGCAGTAGAAGCAGTAACGGTTACGCAACCACCGGCATTAACTGCAACAATAGATTCCATCCGCGATGCTTCATGTCCGGGCATTCCCGAAGGCGCGATATTTATTACGCCTCAAGGCGGAGACAGCATCTATACATTCAATTGGTCAAATACAGCCGTAACGGAAGACATTGTGAATGTGATTGGCGGAAATTATTTTGTAACGATTACCGATGGCAACAACTGTTTCATCGTGCTTGCCCCGCGCATTGACCAGCCCGCGCCTGCATTCACCGACATCACGCGCATTGACGATGTAACCTGCAATGGCGAAGCAGATGGTTATGTTGACATGGACATCGCAGGCGGTGTTCCTCCGTTTCAATACAACTGGTCGAATAATACAACCAATCAGGATTTGCTCAATGTATCAGGCGGAACGTATTATGTAACCATCACCGATGACAGCGGCTGCGTAAAATTTGATACTGCATCTGTGATTGAGCCTGCCGTGATTACTTCGTCAATCGTTGCTACGCAAGTAAGTTGCGCAACGAGCGCAGATGGAGATGTTGACCTCACGGTGAGTGGCGGCACACCTCCTTATGATTTCTTTTGGTCAAATTTTATCTTTACAGAAGACCTCACAAATGTTCCAGCCGCAACCTACACGGTGCGCATCAGCGATGATAACGGATGTTCCACAACAAATTCAGTAACGATTTCTACTGCTCCGGGATTAACGGCAACGCTGAACATCACTGACCTCACTTGCTTTGGCAGCGATGATGGCTCGGTTGAAATTATCGTGAATGGCGGCACACCGCCCTATGTCTATGATTGGTCAAACAATGAAACAACAAGCGTCATTTCAAATCTTGCACCCGGTATCTATGATGTCGCGGTGGTTGATGCGATTGCGTGTTCGGGAAATTTTTCCGCGCTCGTAGATGAACCACAGGAACTGAAAGTAAATGTTTCTTCTACAAACGTGCTGTGCAATGGCGACAACACGGGCATCGCGATTCCATTTGTTACTGGCGGCACAGGTTCCTATACTTTCTTGTGGAGTACAAACCCACCTGATTCATCTGCTGCGCAAACAAGTCTGAGTGGGGGCGCTTATGTGTTGGAAGTGCGCGATGAAAATGATTGCATCGCAACAGCAATCGTTGACGTGAGCCAGCCGCCCGCACTTGCAATTGATGTGCTGGGCACGAATGACGTGTTGTGCATAGATGGCGATGATGGCGAAGTAACAGTACGCGCAACAGGCGGTGTGGCTCCGTATCAATATTCTGTTTTTGCAAACCGCTTTCAAAATGATAGCGTATTCATCGGACTTGAAGCAGGCGATTATGGCGTGATGGTGCTGGATGATAACGGCTGCATGTCAACCAATGCTTTCACGCTGCTGGAATCACCGGGCTTTGAAGTGAATTTGCCTCCGTACATTTTTATTTCATTGGGCGCAAGCGATACGCTGAAACCGGAAGTAACCTCACCGCTTCCGATTATTGGCTATTACTGGTCGCCTCCCGATTATCTCAGTTGCACGGATTGCCCGAATCCTGTTGTTGTGAATCCCGTGCAGGAAACAAGCTATACGCTGGAAGTAACCGATTCAAACGGCTGCATCGCTACGGATGAAATCACAGTAGTGGTGAAAACAGAATACGAAGTATTTATTCCGAATGCCTTCACTCCAAATGGCGATGGAAATAACGATGTGCTAACGCCCATTGATTTCGGAGCAGTGCGTACTGCAACATTCCAAATCTTCAACCGCTGGGGCGCGCTCGTGTATGAAACCACCGACATCAACAAGGGCTGGGATGGCACGAAGGGCGGCAAGGAACAGATGCCTGCCGTGTTTGTGTATTACATTCAGGGAGAATTTTTGAATGGCGAAGCATTTGACAAGACGGGGAGTATCACGCTGTTGAAGTAGTTTAACTCAATTCCTTTCTTCCCAAAGCGTTTCATTACTTTTGGACGTGTTTAAAATTCATTTAAATCCTTCCCGCGAATCGTCTTTACTGCGCAGGCATCCGTGGATTTTTTCGGGAGCAATCGAGCGGGTAGAAGGTAATCCCCAATCGGGCGATACGGTAGAAATTTTTTCTGCAAAGAAACAGTGGCTCGGCAGAGGGGCTTTTTCTCCGCAATCACAAATCCGTGTGCGCGTATGGACATTTGATGAACAAGAAAAGATTGATGCTGCCTTTTTTCAAAAAAAACTAAACCGCGCCCTTCTGCTTCGAAATGCAATTTTACCGGGAGCATCTTCTTATCGTTTAGTTTATGGCGAATCTGATGGCTTTCCCGGACTCATCGTTGACCGCTATCATGATTTTTTAGTCGCCCAATTTCTTGCAGCAGGAGTTGAAAAGTGGAAACAGGAAATTGTCGCAGCGCTGAATGAGGTAATTCCCAATAAAGGAATTTATGAACGCTCGGATGCAAGCGTGCGCGAGAAGGAAGGATTGCCTCTGCAAAAAGGATTGCTCACCGGTGCCGAGCCGCCTGAGTTGATTGAGATAGAAGAAGGTGATTACAAATTTTTAGTGGATGTAAGAAACGGGCACAAGACAGGATTTTATTTAGACCAGCGCGAAAACAGGATGCTCGTTGCAAAAAATGCGAAAGGCGCTGACATCCTGAATTGCTTTGCCTACACAGGTGCGTTTGCGGTAGCTGCATTGAAAGGCGGAGCAAAGCATGTCACGAATATTGATTCTTCTGCCGACTCGCTGAAGCTTGCAGACCAAAATACAACACTCAACAAACTCGATTTATCTAAAACAGAAAATGTCGTTGGCGATGTGTTTTCGGTGCTGCGTAAATACAGGAGCGAACAACGCAGGTTTGACATCATCCTCTTGGACCCGCCAAAACTTGCCGAATCGAAACAGCATTTGGAGAAAGCTGCCCGCGCTTACAAAGACGCAAACCTTGTTGCGTTTCAACTGCTGAACCCGGGCGGCATGATATTTACTTTCTCCTGCTCCGGCTTGCTGGAAGATATGCTCTTCCAAAAAATTGTTGCCGATGCGGCTTTGGATGCGCAGCGAGAAGTAAGCATTCTTCATCGCATGTTCCAATCGCCTGATCATCCGGTTGCGTTGAATTTTCCGGAGGCTGGTTATTTGAAGGGGCTGGTGTGCAGGGCGGTGTGATATGCAGGGACACGCTTGAGGGAACAAGGGGGCGCTTATTCCTTTTCTTGAAAAAGCGGCTTCACTCCGTGGGTGCGGGCATATTCCAGAATTTGTTCTGCCTGCGAAACATCCACGTATTGGTAAGTCTTTATCGCGCGTATTTCTTTCCAGATTTTGTGCTGCTTCGATGATTTGCTGGCAGGCTCTTTTGAAATAATAAATGCGTGTGCAGGCTTACCCTGTTCAACATACGCAAGGTAAAGAAGGAGCAACTGGGCAAGATCGTATTCAATGTTATGGACTCGTTTTTCCAAATCAATACTTTTTGCATAAACAGGTTTTTCGTTCATGCCAATCAAATCAAGGGTTACGGGCGCGACTAATTTCTTTACATCGTCTGAGGTGATTTCGCGGTCAAGAAAAAAGTGGCTGATAAGTTGGGAACGGTGCTTTGTTTTAAACTCTTCCATGCTGTTTCTTTTCAGCACAGGCTCAATGAGCACATCATTATCATCAATATATTTTCTGAAAAGTTGCTGAAAAACTGCCGGGGTTGTTTCAACGTCTATTGATTTGGGCGAGGAAAAAGACAGAATGTTATAATTATGCTTGTGCAGGTATTGAAGATAGGGTTCTGAAAAAGTATTGAGCGTCATTTCACGCGAAAGCGGGTATTGATTTCCGCTTCTGCCTGCGATTTTATTTTCAGTATCGGCAGTTACTTCAATATTCTTCAAAGCATCTTTCAACAAGCGAAACCCTGTATCGGAAAGCAGGGATTTAGCAGCATCCAACTTGTTTTTGGAATAATTGAAATAGACCTTGCCCTCGCCAATCAGCAGAAAACCGATGGTGAGCTTTTCGTCAATTTCGGGACGAATCTGCGCGGAAAGAATAGCGTATTGAGTTGCCATTTTACATTCCCTGTTTTTTACCCGGTGGGGCTCCGGGATGTTTCGGCTGTATTTCAGCGCCTGTTCAAGTTAATCTGAATGATTTCAAAAAATGCTTTTTTGCATCGTTCAAACCACTCTTCGCTAAAAACGATACGTTTTAAGTATTCGTCTTGTTGCCCGATGTTTATCCTCCATTCATGCGGAACCTCTTCCAATATGGCGGCTAACCGGGCTTTGCAACTCTGGGTGCAAAGATACCAATTTTGAAAAAGCGGCTCATAGAAGGCTCTGTCGCCCAACTCTTTCTTGCTGAATAATTTAAACAGCAGCGGGCTTGACAAGATTGAGGCTTCTTGCGAAAGTTCATACAGCCCTTTATCAAGATTGCCACCGTTAAAAATCTGCTCATGGTCAAACGCCACAAAATGAAGGTCACCGTTGCCTGTAACAAAGAGGTTGTAATGCCCGGGGTGGCGGTCGTCATTTGCAAGCCATAAATCAAAAAAAGCGATGCTGAGAAAGTCCTGTCTTTCTGCATAACGGTTGCTCTGATAATCATTCATGCTGTGATAAAACGCATCCAGTTCTTTGTATTCGCGCTGATACAGCGAGCCGAAAGCGGGGCAATTCAAATTCATGTTCACGCCAAGTTCGGCAGGCACATGTTTGAGCCGGATGTTTACAAAAGCAAAATCAGGCGTGGGAACATTCCAAATTTTAAGAAACGAAGACGCAAGATATTCGCGAAACAGGCGGTCGGCTGAGGTAGCCCCGGTGTTGTATTTGCACACGTAATAATTCAGGTCGCTGCAATGCGCCAGCAGCGGGCGGCATCCGGTGTCGAATACTTTTTCGATAGCTTGTATGCTGTGGAGGTAGGGCATGATTCGCGCAGTTTGATTTATGCGCCCTCCACAATTTTTATCTCCTCCTCCGTAAGCCCATACAGCACATACACCGCTGCATCTATTTGCGCATCTAAGGCTTCGCATTTGCGCGTGTAATATTCTTTGTCTTTATCGGTTTTGGCTCCGCTCTGTTTTTGCTTCGAGTCGAGCATTTGGGTAACGAGGGAAACGATCTGGTCGTGTTGGTGTTTATCGGGTTTATTAGAGAGATTTAATTTAGGAATAGGCAATTGATATAAATACATGGGCTTGTATTCGAAGTATCCATTTTGTTTTGTGGAAGCAATAGATTTTAAAAAGAAGTCGCATGGTTTGGAATTTATAATGCCAATAAGAAAAGTATCGCTGGATGGGATGATACTTGTTTTGTCATTTGAATAAAAGCCTTCATTATCATAAGTATAAGAGGCAACCTTGGCGATTGCGGGAATAATAATTTTGGGTTGTTCAAAGGCAGAATAATAATCACAAGCGCGAAGCTCCCACCAATAATCGCCTTGGTCGTCTCGTTGTGTTGCAGTTTTTTCATAGTTGGCAAGATGTTTCGCTACTGCTGTATAATTACTTTTTAACCAATGCCAAGCATCTTTAGGTTTATTACCTTGAGAATTTGTAAACCCTTTAGGTATAAAAATCAGATACCTGCCATTTGTCGGCTGTTGATACCTCTTCACATCTCTTCCTGCTAAAAATGGCTTAATTATTTTGGCACTGCGGCTATCTTCTTTTATTAAACCGCTTTTAGTGGCTTCATTAATAACAAATGCCTCGTTAAAACCAGTTTTAAGCCAATAATAAATTTTTCCATTTACAAACTCTTTAAGCGGCACAGATTCTTTAGCCATTTTTTTTGTTAAAAGAATATGTTTAGAGTTAGCGGTATTCCATCCTTCAGATGTCAATAATTTCATAGGAAAATCTTCGCCATGCTCATCTACATAATCTTGCAACGAAACGAAATCAAGCGTCTTTACATTCGTAACTAAAAATTTTCCTTTTCGATTAGGAGTTGCAAGCACAATACACGGATAAGTAATCGCTCCGTGAAATACTTGTAAATCTCCAAAGTCAATAAGGTCAGTAATTACATTTTCCAAATAGATTCTGAGCGGCTTGCCATAATTTGCACGCATCCATTTATTATTTGCAATATATCCTACTCTGCCTGATTTTTGATTTAATAAACTCGTTGCTCTTTCAAAAAAATATACATACAAATCAGCGCTGGCGTTAAACACCTGATAACGCTGTTTAAAATATTTCTTTGTTCTCTCCTCAATTAATTCCTGACGGACATAAGGCGGATTTCCCACAATCGCATCAAAGCCGCCATTCTTAAAAACGTCTTTAAACTCCGTTGCGTAATCAAACGGGTTTAGCTTTTTTAGTTCTTCGTCTGCAAAGAGTTGCCCGCTTAATATATCAGAGCCGATAAGGCTGTTGCCGCATTTGATATTGCCGGAGAGGTCGGGCAATATTTTATCTGCGCCAAAGAGCCGCCCTTTTTTATGCAGGTGCTTGGCAACCGTTACTACGTTTTCATTTTCGAGCATCTTTAGATAAAGCGAAAGCTGCGATACCTCTACAGCCTGCGCGTCAATATCAACGCCATAGATATTATTGCGCAGGATGTCTTGCTTCTGCTCAATGCTGAGTTGCCACACGCCTTCTTCGTCTTTGCGGCAGCCGTCTTTTTGGGCGGCTACAATATGTTCGTACTTGTTGTAATAAAGCGTGTGATAATCGAGCAGGTGTTCATACACCGAAATAAGAAAACTGCCGCTGCCACAGGCAATATCGGCAAAGCGCAGTTTGGCGATTTCTTTGGGCGTAAGCCCCACCCCGACCCTCCCCGAAGGGGAGGGAGAACCGCCAATGATTTTGCCTACCGTGTTTTCTACGATGTATTCTACAATATATTTAGGCGTGTAATAGACACCACCCGCCTTGCGCACTTCGGGCTTCTCTTCAATTTTTACGCGCTTATCAGTGGCATGCACCACCTTGCCAAGAAACCGCTCGTAGATGCTGCCGAGAATGTGAATGGGGATGTAGCGAAAATTATAATCGGTGTTGAGGTGGCAGATGTCGCGGCAGATGTCGCGAAACATCGTTTCATCAGGACCTTTAAAATGGTGGTCGTCAATAAAATGTTTCTTGAACACTACTCCGTTATATTGAGTATTCAACAAAAGGCAAGCGGAAATGAAATCGCTCCAGGTGTTTCCCTTTGCGCCAAACTTATCAATGAGATAATCCTCAAGAATTTCTTTGTCTTCAAGAAAGCGGATAAACACAAGGCGATCAATAATGCGCTGCGTGGCTTCGGTGAGTGCTTCGCTTTGCAGGTCTTCGTTGTTTTTCTTTAATGCCTTGGCGAGTTCTTCGCGCAGGTCGTCAATGTAAGCGAGAAAATCTTCATCAACAGGGCGAAACGCGCCTTTGAACAGACCAGTTTGAATGGCTTTGCCTTTGGGCTTGCGCAGTTGCTGCACATAGGCATCAAGGTTTCCTTTTTCTATTGCCTCGCGGCTAAAGGTGAAATAGATTTCGGCAAACTTCTTTTCGTTGGCATAATCGGTGAAGTGATATTCTTTGTGGTCGCCCGTGAAAGCAGAGCCATCGTTTGCCTTTGCTTTGTTGCGCGTGTCGAGAATATGCAACTGCTGAAAGTCAGTAAGAATGGAAACAGGCAACCCTGCATTCCATGCGTATTTGATTGTTTGCAGATAATGCAATTCGTTTTTAATATCAACGGAAGGCTTTTTCGCTTCTACAAAAAAGACAGGGTTTTTAAAATCGGGGGCTTTGCGAAAGGCATAATCCACTCTGCCTTCGCGTTCTGATTTCTCCACTTTCACTTCCTGATGAAACGGGTCGCGCTGTTCGCGGTGGCTCACATCCCATCCAAGCGCATCAAAAAAAGGATTGATAAAATCATCGCGCACTTCCTGCTCCTTATAGTCGGTGCGCAGATAGCGCGCACTGTGCTTTTGAAAATCTTCAACAAGCACTTTTACTTTTTTAAAGGCAGATTCGAAAGAAGTATCCATGCAATAAAAATAAGATTATTTGAGGCTCTGTTTATTTTCCCTCTTCGGAAAATCGCCTGCTGCCCGCAGGCGCACTCTTTCAGACCGCCTCACCCGCACACTCTCCAAATGGAGAGGGGTGTTCAAATTGCATCAGAAGCAAAACAGGCTTCCTCTAAAAGAGAAGAGCATTTTCCGAAGAAGTCTATTCTTTTTTCACTTTTGCCTCCACACATCTATTTCTATAGTTCTTTTAAAAACTAAAATTAAGCGTCATTGCGAGGGAATTTTAGCTTGTGTACAGGCTATTCCCGAAGCAATCCCCTTCTGAAAGTCTATCAGGGGATTGCTTCGTTCGCAAAGCCTCACTCGCAATGACGGTAGTTTTTCAAAGCTCCCTTCTATATAAAGAGCGTTTCCTTTCGCATTCAGGAACAATAATGCGCTCCACCGTTTCTGATAAGGGCTGCTCCCTTTCCCCCGCAGGCTAATCCGTGCCTCTAAAACGATGCAGCGGAACGATGAAGCCATAGGGAGGAACGGATGAATGCCCGTGCGTAACTCCACAGCGACAAGGACTAACGCCCTCGCCAAGAGGTGTGCCTCCGGAAAGTCTATCCGTTTCTGATAAACGCTTATCCATTATTTCGAAGCCCTTATCCGTCCCTCCGAATCGTTCATCCGTTTCTCCCAAGTGCCGTTCTGTTTTTCCGAAGCGCTTCTCCCTTTCTCTAAAAGGGCTATCAACCTGTTTAGCGCCCTTTTTAAAATTTGATTACGTAAAACTACCTACGTTAAAACACTTATATTTTTTGGGTTCCGCTACGGTATTTTACGTATTTTCAAATAAATACGCTGATTTTAAAACTTTGCCTAAACAATTAACCATGTTTAACGTAAAGAACAAAAATCATTTCATAACCTAAAAAAAAAGGAGGATTTATGCAGTTAATTAGAATTGTTCTCTCAGTTTATCAGAAGCTTTCTATCGCAAATTTTATTCTTTCGATGGAAGCCATTGTGAATGCCGTTAAAAACAATCCGCACTTCCCGTCACCGCAGCCTACGGTGCTGGAATTGGAAGCGCAAGTGACGGATTTAAAAACCATGGCAGCCGCAGTGAAGCAAGGTAATTTAACCGTGAAGCCGAGCAGGGATTTGGCAAAAAGTACCCTGTATGCTATGATTCAGCAGCTCGCGGCTTACTGTAATTACACTGCGATTCAGAGCAGCGCTTCAAAAGAAGAAGCTGTTGCGAAAATCCGTTCTGCCAACTTTTTTGTGGCTGAGCCGGGTGCCAATGTGGGTCCGTTGCCAGCGCCCGGCAATGTGCGTGGCAAGTCACTGAGTGGGGCTTGTGAAATTGAGTTTGACTCAGTTCATGGCGCACACATGTATCTGGTTTTGAAAACTGACGGGCTGCCAAGCGAAACTTCCGTGTGGACGGAAACGCTCACCACGCGCGTGAAGCACAGGTTTGAAAACCTGAATGCAGGGCAGTTAATCTCAGTGCGCGTGTATGCGCTCGGTCCTGTAGGCAAGGGCGCAGCGAGCGACTACTGCACGGTGATGGCAGGCATGTAAGAGCCATTGATATTTTTTCTTAAGCGTCAAAGCCTCCCCCACGGGAGGCTTTGGTGTTTTAGGGCGATGGTGAAAATTCCGTCCGCAGTCTTTTTTAAATCAAATTTCCCGCTTTCAACCTTTCTGCATTTTCAGCAACTTGCAAAGCGGAAATCAAATCTTCGATACCTCCGTTAATCACCGCAGGCAGATTGTAAAGCGTTAACCCGATGCGATGGTCAGTAACACGGCTTTGCGGAAAATTGTACGTGCGAATTTTTGCAGAGCGGTCGCCCGTTGAAACCATCGTTTTTCTTTTTTCCGAAATCACTGCGAGATGTTCTCTCAGGCGCATCTCATAAATTTTTGTGCGCAGCAGCTTCATCGCGAGGTCATGATTTTTCATTTGCGAGCGTTCCTGCTGACATGCAACTACGATACCTGTCGGCAGGTGCGTGAGCCGCACGGCTGATTCTGTTTTGTTTACGTGCTGTCCGCCCGCACCCGATGCGCGATACGTGTCGCGCTTAATATCTTTTTCATTTACCTCTACATCCACTTCATCAGCCTCGGGCAACACGGCAACGGATGCTGCCGAAGTATGCACTCTGCCCTGCGCTTCTGTTGCCGGAACGCGCTGCACACGATGCACACCTGATTCATATTTCAACACGCCATAAACACCTTCACCGGTAACTTCCGCAATGATTTCTTTATAGCCGCCCATCGTGCCTGCGCTCTCGCTCACCACAGCAAGTTGCCAGCCTTTCGCCTCAATGAAACGCATGTACATTCTGAACAGGTCGCCCGCAAAAATGCTTGCCTCATCACCGCCTGTGCCAGCGCGGATTTCAAGCATGGCGTTCTTTTCATCTTCGGGGTCTTTTGGTACAAGCAGTTTTTTAATTTCTTCTTCAAAAATTGCCTGTTTCGGGGTTATCTCTTCTAAATCCGCTTTTGCCATTTGGCGTAACTCTTCATCTTTTTCATTGTCAAGCATTGCTTTGCTATGTTCAATGTTGCTCATCAGGTTTTTGTATTCTTCGTAAACGCGCACGATTTTTTGTAAGTCTTTATACTCTTTGCTCAACTTGGAATAGCGCGAAACATCCGAGATAATCTGCGGGTCAGTCATCTGCTGGGCGATTGATTCCCAGCGTTCTTTTATATGGCGGAGTTTGTCAAGCATATTTTAGTTTGGGGTTTAACGTTTAAGGTTTAAAGTTTTGTTGAATGGCAACTTGAAACCTCAAACTTCAAACTGATTAGTACGAATAGACTTCTAATTGATTTTTCTGCAACACAAACAATCTGTCTTTTTCGATTGCCGCATTTACGCAATCGGTTACAGGCAATAATATTTCTTCAAAATTGAACGTGAGCAGGTGATAGGAAAACAATTTCCCCTCCTTAAAAAATAACAGGCGGTCTTGTATTTTTTGAAATTGATTCAGCCCCGTGAGCGGAAGGGTTTTGATGTATGTGCCATAGATATCAAACACGAGGATTCCCAACGCAGGGTCATTCACATAAAGGAAATTGTCTTTCTCCATCAGAAAGTTTGCGCGCACTGATTGCCCGATAAGCGCGTTCAAATCTTCGCTTTGCATGAGTACATTCATATTCGCGTCAATCTTACGCAAACGATAAAGCACTGCGTCATAAATCCAGATGTTGTTATCAAGGGCGACACAAGCCGCGCTCACTTGATTGCTGCCAAGTTCCAGCAGGTTGATTCTCCCCGTTTGTGAAAGCGTATTATCCAGGGTGATGATGGTGGAGTAATCTGCGTAATACACAAGAATTCTCAGCGCGTTGTTCGCGTCAACCGATGTAATTGTTCCGAGCGCGTTGTTGTTAAACTTGAATACTACTTCACCTTTTTTGTTGATACGCAGCAACTCTTGCTTTTGGTTCACTGCATATCCATAGCCAAGCCTGTCGGAAGTGAGCAGTGTTGCCTCAATAGGAATGGTTTTCAAAAGCTGATAGTCATTTGTCTGCGCGGGGAGCAACGCAGGAAAAAATAAAAAAAGTAGAAACAGCAAGCTCCCTGCGCTTTTCAATTTGAAACCCCTAACTCGTAATCCGTAACTCGCAACCATTACTCTATTTAAATTTCTTTATTTCAAATTTCTCTCCGTCAAATTCGGCATATGTGAACCAGGTCATCCAATCTCCCAAATTAATAAAACGACTGGTTTCATTCAGCAAGAGTTCCTTCGGAAAATGGCGGTGTCCGTAAATGAAAAAATCAAAGTGCTCTTGCTCCAGCATTTTGCGTGAATGAATCATAAGCCATTCTTTATCATCTCCTTTCCACTGTTCCACTTCCCCGCCTTGTGAAACATAGCGGCTGCGCTTCGACCAAAAATCTGCAATCCAAATTCCAATATCGGGATGCAGCCAGCGAAACAAGAACTGGCAAAATCTGTTCCTGAAAATCTTTTTCAGAAACTTATACCCGTGGTCGCCCGGACCTAAGCCATCGCCATGTGCGATATAGAATTTTTTTCCTTTCAGATTTTTCACCACCGCATCATGATAGATGGGAATGCCCAACTCTTTTTCAAAATAATCTCGCATCCACACATCGTGATTTCCTGTGAAAAAGTGAATCAAAATACCGGCATCTGAAAGCTCCGCAAGTTTGCCGAGAATGCGCGTGAAGCCTTTCGGAATTACCTTGTTGTATTCAAACCAGAAATCAAACAAATCACCAACGATGTAAATTTCTTCCGCCTGCGTTTTAATTGTATCAAGCAACTGTACGAGCAGCTTTTCGCGGACAAGACTTTCCTTGTGATTAGGAGTGCCGAGGTGCGCGTCAGAAATGAAATAGACTTTTTTGCTGCTCACAGAATTGAAGAGGAATTGCTTCTCCGCCTCAGGCGAATCACAATGTCGAAAGCGAAATTACAAAACGCTAAGAGACGCCTGTTTCACTCACCGACTGTTGCTGAGAAGGCGGTTGAGTTAGCGCCTGCGCTGTAGAAGTATTTTCGGGAGTAGCCGATGTTGCTTCTATCGCTTCTTCATCATACACATGCTTCGGCTCATACGGTCTTTTGCCAATAAGCCGTTCAAGGTCAGCTTTGTAAAGGATTTCCTTCTTCAACAATTCCTGCGCAAGAATTTCCAACTCATTCTTTTTCTCCCGCAACAGTCCTAACGTGCGCTGATGACATTCTTCAATCAGCTTTTTCACTTCTTCGTCAATAATCTTCGCAGTGTCTTCGGAGTAAGGCTTGCTAAAACTATAGTCGCTGTTCGGGTCGTAATAAGAAACATTCCCGATTTTTTTATTCATGCCATAAATAGCAACCATCGAGTACGCCATTTTCGTGATTGTCTCCAAATCGCTTTGCGCGCCTGTGGTGATGCGCCCGAAAACTAATTCTTCAGCAGCCCTGCCGCCCAGCGCCATGCAGATTCTATCAATTAACTGTTCGGTGGAATAGAGATATTGTTCTTTCGGCAAGTATTGCGCAAAGCCCAGCGCAGCCACGCCTCTCGGAATAATAGAAACTTTCACCAACGGGTCGGCATATTCAAGGAACCATCCACACACTGCGTGACCTGCTTCGTGATATGCGACAACTTTCTTCTCTTCGGGAGAAATGATTTTATTCTTTTTTTCCAAGCCTCCAATCACGCGGTCAATGGCATCATTGAAGTCGTGCATATCAACCGCTTTTTTATTTCTTCGCGCAGCAATCAACGCAGCTTCATTGCAGACGTTTGCAATCTCTGCGCCTGCAAAACCGGGCGTCATCGTAGAGAGACGCTTGGCATCCACATCGGGACCAATCTTGATAGGCTTCAGATGCACTTTGAAAATTTGTTCTCTGCCAACGAGGTCAGGTCTATCAATTGAAATAATACGGTCAAATCTTCCCGGACGCATCAACGCAGAGTCAAGCACATCAGGGCGGTTGGTTGCCGCCATAATAATCACACCGGCATCAGTACCAAAACCGTCCATTTCAACAAGCAGTTGATTGAGCGTATTTTCGCGCTCATCATTTCCCTGCATCACGCTTCTGCCGCGCGTTCTGCCCACTGCATCAATTTCATCAATGAAGACGATGCAAGGCGCTTTTTCTTTCGCCTGCTTGAACAAATCGCGCACACGCGAGGCGCCCACGCCTACAAACATTTCCACAAAATCAGAACCTGAGATTGAGAAGAACGGCACTTTCGCTTCACCTGCAACAGCTTTCGCCATCAATGTTTTTCCTGTTCCCGGAGGTCCGAAAAGAATTACGCCTTTGGGAATTTTTCCACCCAACGCAGTGTAGCGCTGCGGATTTTTCAGGAAATCCACCACTTCCATCACTTCTTCTTTTGCTTCATCCAAGCCCGCCACATCTTTGAATGTGATGGTGATTTTTGCATTTTCATCCACCAGCAGCGCTTTCGATTTTCCGATATTGAAAATTTGTCCGCCCGGACCGCCCGCGCCACCGCTCACTCTGCGCATAATGAATATCCAAACGCCAATCAGCAAAGCAAGCGGAATCAGCCAACCGATAATGTCTTTCGACCAATCATATCTTTTGATGTAGTCAAGCGGCACAATTTCATCAGGCTTAAAACTTTTTTGCGCAGCATCCATCTGCTGCTCGAAATAAGTCGGTGAACTGATTTTGAATTGGTAGTGGGGACCTTTATTGATGCCGCCCCATGCGTTATCTTTTATGTCTTTGTATTTCTCGTTCTTCAGGCGGTCTTCCTTAATATACACTTCCACCACTTCGCCATTCACCAGAACAAGTTTTTCGGCATCATGACTTTTCAGAATTTCCTCCTGAAACTTCCGAAAGTCAATGGTTTCAATGGTGCTGCGGAAGCTGAAAAATTGGAAAGCAAGCAAGAGCACGGCTATCACAGCATAAATCCAGTAGTAACTGAACTTGGGCGTTTTGGGAAGCAGTTTTGAAACAGGCTTTTTCTCTTTCTTCGGTTCGGGAGCTTTCTCGTCTTTATTTTCTGTGTTGTCCATGGTTGTTATTCGTGTTCTGTTCGTTCGGCATCTTGCCATAAATCTTCTAATTGGTAGAATTCTCTTCTTTCTTTTAGAAAAATATGGACAACTGCGTCAAAATAATCAATTAATACCCATTCGCAATTTTCAAACCCTTCAGAGCGCACGGGATTTTCTTTTAAAACTGCTTTCACCTTTCCCTCCACATGGTCGGCTATCGCTTTCACCTGCACTCTTGAGGTGGCGTGACAGACAATAAAAACATCTGTGACCGCATCTCCGATTTTTCGCAGGTCAAGGCTTACCACCTCTTCCCCTTTTTTATCTAAAATAGCGTCAACAATTACTTTGCTCAGCGCGGGTAACTTTGTCTTTGATTTTGGTTTCGCTTTAACGGTAGTAGTTCTCAAAAATGTTGGTTGTGTCTCTTTATATTACGACTTTAGGAAGTCACTAAAATTACTCATTTCCCCTTGAACACCATAGCAAACAGCCGCTTTATCGGAGAGGTTCTGATTGAGTTGCCATCCGTTGATTCCACCAACGAATACGCGAAACAGTTGTTGTCAAAATCCAAGCCAGCGGAAGGAACTGTCATATTTACCCGCAAACAAACTGCGGGAAAAGGTCAGTTTGGCAAGAAATGGGAAAGCGCAGCAGGTGAAAACCTGACATTCAGCGTGATTTTGTATCCTGATTTTATCGAAGCGGGAAAAGCGCACTTGCTGCATTATGTGGCATCGCTGGCGCTGCATGACTTTTTTGAAAGCCTGCAAGTGCATCCGAAAATCAAATGGCCCAACGATATTTACTGCGCTGACAATAAACTCTGCGGCATTCTGATTGAAAATGCGCTGATGAAAGAAAACCTGAGTTATTCGGTGATCGGCATCGGCATCAATGTAAATCAAACTGTGTTCAGTCCCGATATTCCGAATCCCGTATCGCTGAGGATGTTGCTTGGAAAACACTTTGATTTAACTCCGTTATTACCAGATTTTTTTCCTTTTCTCGAAAAGCGCTATTTGCAACTCAAAGAAGGAAACATTGCTGCAATAAAAAAAGCGTATCAATCACACCTCTATCGTTTGGATGAAAAGAAAACTTTCAAAACTTCTACCGAATCTTTCGAGGGAATTATTCGAGGAGTGGATGACAGCGGAAGATTAATGATTGAGGTGGATGGAGAAATACGTTACTCTACAACCGATTTTATTCTTTAGGAAGAAAAACCGCAAAGGCGCAAAGAAAACTCATCCTCTGCGTCATAGCGTCTTTGCGGTTTACATCATTTTTCGGAAGGCAGCCACGGAATAAATGCGTTGGTACGTTTGGCATAATCCTCAAACTCGGCATTGCCTTCGTATTTTTTCTCCAGCATCACAACACCTGAAACTTTAAGTAAAAGGAATGTGATGAGCAGTGGGCTGATAATTGAAATCCACCAATGCCCTGCTGAAATGCTTACGATGAAAATGCCCCACCAAAGCAACGCTTCACCAAAGTAGTTGGGGTGGCGTGAATATTTCCATAATCCGCGCGTCATGATTTTTCCTTTGCTGCCGGGTTCTTTTTTAAACTGCATCATTTGATAATCACTTCTCGCTTCAAAATAAAAACCAACGCACCAAACAAAGCATCCTACACTATCAATCCATGTGATGTTATTCGCAGGAAAAGCATTTACAACAATCAGCGGCAAGGCAATCAGCAGCATCAAAAAACCTTGCAGCATAAACACTTGTAAGAAACTTCGCCAAATGATATGCTTGCCCCACTCTTCACGCCATTGGCGATACCGATAATCTTCGCCCTTGCCTTTGTTGCGAATGAAAATATAACCGGCAAGCCGCAAGCCCCAGCATAGAATCATTGCACTAAGTAATAACTGACGCGGAGAATATATTCCGGATGCAATCATTCCGGCAACCGCAATCAGGATGAACCCGATGCCCCAACCAATATCTGCAATGCTGTTATTCTTAATGATTTGCGCAACGAGGAAAAGGGCAGTCATATAGACGAAAACAAATAGCGCGGAAAGTTGGATAAGTTCAGGCATATTTCAGACGAATCTAAAACAGAAAACCCTTACGATTGTTTAATCTATTTCACTTCCGGCTTCATCTGCGGAAACAGAATCACATCCTGAATGGAACGCGAATCTGTCATGAGCATCGTGAGGCGGTCAATGCCGATGCCGATGCCGGCTGTGGGCGGCATTCCATATTCAAGGGCGCGAAGAAAATCTTCATCAAGCATCATCGCTTCTTCGTCACCGCGCGCTTTCAGTTGCAGTTGTTCTTCAAAACGCGCACGCTGGTCAAGCGGGTCGTTCAACTCGGAAAATGCGTTGCATAGTTCTTTACTGTTGCAAATCACTTCAAAGCGCTCCACCAATCCGGGTTTGCTGCGATGCTTCTTCGCAAGAGGCGACATCTCTACGGGATAGTCCGTGATAAATGTAGGTTGAATCAAATGTGGCTCGCAAAGTTTGCTGAACATTTCATCAATCAGTTTTCCTCTGCCCATTGTTTTGTCCACGTCCACTTTCAGTGAGCGGGCAGTTTCAAAAATTTGCTGTTCATCCATAGCAGAAATATCAATGCCGCTGAATTTCTGAATCGCTTCATACATTGTTAAGCGCAGCCAGGGGCGCTTGAAGTCAATTATGTTCTCCCCCACTTTCACCTGCGTGTTACCATATATATCGAGCGCAATTTTTTCAACCATCGCCTCCACCAAATCCATCATCCAGATATAATCTTTGTACGCCACATACAATTCCATCATGGTGAATTCGGGATTGTGTGTGCGATCCATGCCTTCGTTGCGGAAATCTTTTGAGATTTCATACACGCCCTCAAACCCGCCCACAATCAGCCTTTTCAAATACAACTCATCGGCAATGCGCAGATACAAAGTCGTATCAAGTGTATTGTGATGCGTAGAGAACGGACGCGCAGCAGCGCCACCATAAATCGGTTGCAGCACAGGTGTTTCTACTTCGAGATAGCCTTTCCCATTTAAAAATTCGCGCATCGAATTAATCAACTTCGTGCGCTTGAGAAACACTTCGCGCGTTTTTGGATTTATAATCAAATCTGCATAACGCTGGCGATAGCGAAATTCCGGGTCGGTGACTTCATCAAACACTTTTCCATCGGCTTCCTTCACCACAGGCAATGGCTTGATTGACTTTGCAAGCAACTTGAATTCCTTTACATGAATTGTAATTTCACCCGTTTGCGTGGTGAACACAAATCCTTTGATGCCGATAATATCACCAAGGTCAATATTTTTTTTGAAAATGGTATTGTAAAGCATCTTGTCTTCACCAGGGCAAATCTCATCGCGCACGATATAAAATTGAATCTTGCCTGTTGAATCCTGAATAACGGCAAATGCCGCTTTGCCCATGATGCGCTTTGACATTAACCGACCGGCAATGCTCACATTTTGAAACGCTTCTTTATTCGCTTCAAACTCTTCACGGATTTGTTTGGTGGTTACGTTTACATCAAACAGTTCAGGTGGATAAGGATTAATACCTAATCTCTTGATTTCCTCAAGCGACTGCCTGCGGATTTGCTCTTGTTCACTCAGATGCATGGATGGAATTTTCTTTCAATAAACAGGGTGCAAATCTAAAGGAAAGTCGTCAGTCAGGATTTGCGAATTGTTTCAGCTTTTCCTGATTCCCGCAGCGCGTGTGAACACATAGCTGATGCCCATTTCAACAGAACTAAGCGAAGAATACATCTTGCCGTAGCCCACTTTCATATCATCGCCATAGAAAGTGTAATGTCCTTCAATCGCCCTGCTTCTGCCGTAATCAATGCTGCAACAAATCTTCAGGATGTTCTCACTTTTGAGAATCAGCCCGTAGGAAAGACCGGCATGGAGCATGAACAGCGGACGATCCTGGTAAAAGAGTTTCATCTCAAACACGCGCTTCATATCAGTTCCGTCAAAATAGTTCAGCGTGTTGATTGTTCCGGCAGGAATGAAGAAGGTGATGCTCCCGCCCACATCCGCTTGCAGCAAGCTCCGCTTTGAAATAAAAAAGCGCGGAGTGAGCAGCAGCGGAATGCTGAAAAAGGGAATCATTTGCACATAATCCCTGCTCACGGTTTTCTGAATAGCAAACTCTCCGGGTGTTGCCGCTGCATGATAACCGAAATTTTTAATGCCCATGCGCGAGCCTGAAGCGATGCCGATGTAAGGATTAAAATTGTACGCATAATCGAATTGCATTGAAAAGCCGGGCAGCGTCCGCATCTCAAACTCACCCAACCCCGTGTGGCTTTCCTGTTTTGCAAGCGTTACGGGAAATGCGAATCCTGCCGATACATGATTTTTCAAAAAGAGCAGTTGAACCGCATCGGAGATTTTTGCCTGTGCGGCATTACAAAGCAAGAGAATGGAAAAGGCAGGGCAGAGCAATTTTTTCACAAGCGTGAAATATGGCGATGAAACGGAGCGGGCGCGTTGCATATTGCAATGAGTTGAGCTTTTATTTTACAACAAGGAGGAATACGCTGAACCCGTCTATTTGGGTTGCTTTGGACTTTTCCCTGTTTAATTGCCTTTGATTTTCGGCTTTGGCTCGCCTCATTGCTAAATCATAAATTTGCCATTCATCGCTTTCTCTTGAGCAAACACCGTCTTCTTGTTGATTTTGATTTTGAGTTTAGTCTCATTTGCCTGATTTCATCTTTGAAAGATTACCGTCTTTGCTGGGCAATCAATCGCTCATTGAATATTGAACTATCGCGTGAAGATGAACTGAAAATCAGCAATGAAAAAAAACGGCAGGAAGCGTACTTCAATCAATTTCATTACGAAGACCCTATCAATTTTCTGCATTATCATCTTCTTGCGAATAAATCAGCGGGCGCATTTTTGCTGCCTGAATTGAAGCGGGTGGATTACCTGCTGATGCTGCGCGGGGACGCAGCAGAGGAAACGAAAGAAGAAATTTTGCAACAGTTAAAAAATCTTGCAGGCATTGAAGCGCTCTTTGCCGCCAATCCTGCCGAACTCCGTTCTAAACAAAATCTTATTCTCGAATGACACGCAGCTACAACAGAACAAAAATTATCGCCACAGTCGGTCCCATGTCGCGCAGCTATGAAACGCTCGTTGATTTGGTGAAAGCAGGCGTGGATGTTTTCCGCATCAACTTTTCACACGGCACACACGAAGAACACAAGATTACGTTCGGCTACATCCACAAAATCAATCAAACTTTCGGATTGCGCATCGGCATCCTTGCCGATTTGCAAGGTCCTAAAATCAGGATTGGCGATGCAAAAAGCGGAGTGATTCTTTCAAAAAATGACATTGTCAGAATCACCAATAAGCAAAGCATCAGCACCGAGACCGACATCTTCGTGAATTATAAAAACCTGGCGAAGGAAGTGAAAGCGGGAGAAAAGATTTTGATTGATGATGGCAAGATTGAATTGCAGGTGCTGGAGACAAACGGAAAAGATTCTGTGAAAGCAAAGGTGTTGCACGGAGGCGAATTGCATTCAAAGAAAGGCGTGAATCTGCCTGACACAAAATTGTCGGTGGCGGCTTACACGAAAAAAGATTTGGATGACTTGAAGTTCGCATTGGAAAATAAAGCAAGCTGGATTGCGATTTCGTTTGTGCGCTCCGCAAAAGATATTACGCACATACGCAAGCATATCAAGGATAGGAACGCTGTGAAGGTGATGGCAAAAATTGAGAAGCCCGAGGCGATGGAGCATATCGAAGAAATCATCAAAGAAGCATATGCCATCATGATTGCGCGCGGTGATTTGGGCGTGGAAGTGCCGCTGGAAAAAATGCCGTTCATTCAGAAATCTATCGTGCGCAGATGTATCCGCGCATCAAAGCCTGTGATTGTGGCAACGCAAATTCTCGACAGCATGGTGACGAACGCCCGACCGACCCGCGCTGAAATCAATGATGTTGCAAACGATATGATTGATGGCGCTGACGCGCTGCTGTTGAGCAATGAAACATCTGTGGGAGCGCATCCCGTGAAAGTGGTGGAAACGCTGGAACGCATCATGAAATATGTGGAGTCAAAAGAAGTGGTGTATAACAAGAATCTCATTCCGCAGAAAACATCAAAATCATTTTTATCGGATGCGGTGTGTTACAACGCCTGTAAGATTGCCGAAGAATTGGGCGCTAAAGTAATCGTGGGGATGACACGCTCCGGCTACACCGCGTTCATGCTTTCCAGCTATCGCCCCCATGCAAAGATTATTATTTTCACCGACAACGAAGCGCTGCTTGCAATTCTCAGTGTGTCGTGGGGCGTGTATCCGTTTTACTATAATGGATTCGTGAGCACAGATGAAACCATCAGCGATGTCATCAAAATTTTGAAAGAGAAAAAGCTCGTAGCACCCGGAGACATTATCGTGAACACCGGCAGCATGCCAATTCAGAAACAGTTGCGCACGAATATGCTGAAGGTTTCTATGGTCGAATAGTAGCAATAATTTTAAAGAATTAATAAGTAGAAAATGCCCCTCAACGTAAAACTCCTTGCAGAAATCTGTGAAACAGCCGGTGCGCCCGGCTATGAAGAGCGCATCCGCAAAATCGTGTTGCGCGAAGTGAAATCTCTTGTGGATGCTATTTCCATTGATAACATGGGCAACGTCATCGCGTTTAAAAAAGGCAAAGGCAACAAGAAAGTGATGGTTGCTGCGCACATGGATGAAATCGGGTTCATGGTGAATCACATTGATGATAATGGCTTTCTGAAATTCACCACGCTTGGCGGCTTCGACCCGAAAACACTCACCGCACAGCGCGTGATTATTCACGGCAAAAAAGATTTGATTGGCGTGATGGGTTCAAAGCCGATTCACGTAATGTCGCCCGAAGAGCGCAAAAAGAATGCTGAAATCAGCGACTTCTTTATTGACCTCGGCTTGCCGAAAAAAGAAGTGGAGAAATATATTGAAGTCGGTAACCCCGTTACCCGCGAGCGCAAGCTGATTGAGATGGGCGAATGTGTGAACTGCAAATCGCTCGACAACCGCGTGTCGGTTTTTATTTTAATTGAAACGCTGCGCGAAATGAAAAAGCCCGCGCACGATGTGTATGGCGTGTTCACTGTGCAGGAAGAAGTGGGTATTCGCGGGGCGATGGTGGCTGCGCATCACATCGAGCCTGACTTTGGTTTCGGTTTGGATACTACTATCGCGTATGATGTTCCGGGGGCAAAGCCCGAAGAGATGATTACAAAACTCGGCAAAGGCGTGGCAATAAAATTAATGGACACTTCGGCTATTGCCGATGCGCGTATGGTTGCGTTCATGAAACAAACCGCAGCCAAACACAAAATCACATGGCAGCCCGAAATCCTCACCGGAGGCGGCACCGACACTGCGGGGATGCAGCGCATGAGTCCGCGCGGAGTGATTGCGGGTTGTGTTTCCATTCCAACGCGCCACATCCATCAGGTGATTGAAATGGCGCACAAGAGCGACATCAGGGGTGGTATTGACTTGCTTAAAAATTGTCTTCAGGAATTGAACAGTTTCGACTGGAGTTTTAAGTAAGCGTTATCTATCCAGCAGGATGTAGTTTCTTGGCGCAAACAAGTGTCTGCCGTTCCGCAAGTGGTTTTCAACGAATGAAAGTGCGCGGTTTTTCAGTTTCTCGTGTTTATGTTTTTCCCTGATGAGCGTAAATTCCGAAGAATAGTTAAGCGCATCTGCCCAGTTGAATTCTTTTATCCGCTGCTGCATCACTGCCGGATGACTTCCTTTAAAAAGGGGAATTCTTCCCAGCGGTCCGTAATCAAATTCAGCAGGTCTGCTTCGAAACATCTGGTGTACAATCATCTCGCCTTTATGAATTGTCGCAAGTGATTTTGTTTTCTTCTGCATAAAGCGGGGCGGGCGCACATAGCCATAATGATAGATGTGTGCATCCACCATTGCAACTTTCAGTTTAGTGGTGTCTTTTTTCTGACGATAATTTATTCCTTCAAAATTCGGGATGCGCCTGAACGACTGTGCCGACTGCCACGAGTGAATTTCTTTATCATTCCGCACGATGCGTATTTCCTGCTGATACCATCCATGCGACCGGTGACAATGATTGTAATCGCCCCAGAAATGGTAATAATCAAACAGCAATCCTTCTACTTCTTTGTCGTGCAGCAGTTGTGCGCAGCGAGTTTTTATTGCGGGTAAATCTTTTTCATGCACAACTTCATCTGCCTGCAAATAAAAAAGCCAATCGCCTGTGCAGGCATTTTTCGCAATGTCGGTTTGGTGGGCATTCTCCATGCCGCGCGGATATTTTTCCAAATCCCACACCGTGCGGATGATTTTGATTTTGTCTGATTGAATGCTTTGGATTTCTTTTTCGGTTAGATCGTCTGCATCGCAATCGCCAAGCGCTATAACGAATTCATCTACCAACGGAGAATGGACTGGATTGCTTCCTTTACAGGATAATACAATTTCACGCCATTCTTCACCATCATAAATCCGCTGATGCTCATGCTGCGTTGTTTTAAGTAAATTGTCTTAATACATGCGAGCGCAACTCCTGCATCCAGAATTGGAGATTTTTCTTTGGCTCTTGCAGTTTGCCATTCCACGATTCGCCCATCCGGAGATAATATTTATAAAAGAAAGAAGGCAGGATGCCCCACTTTCTCAGAAAAGTTTTTCTGCCGTCATTTTTTGGGATGCGTCCCGTGGTCTTGCATTGGAAGTGATACACCCTGCTTTTTCCGATGCCCTTGAAAACTCTACAGCCTTGTTGCCATACTTTCATGGATAAATCAGGATCAGAATACATGCCCGGTGAAAATTCTTCGCTCATTCCACCGACTTTTTGCCAAAGCGCTTTCGGAAGTAAAACAGGGGGACATGATGCTCCACACCAAGCAAACTTTTCCAAGTCAGCTTGGAGTAAATTTTCTTCCTGAAAGTTTTCAAGGGCATCTCCAAAATTCTGCACAATTACACACGAATTCCCCGACTCGCGGGGTTCAATCATCGTTGATGAAAACATAAACGATTGACTGCCCACTTGTTCAATTTCTTCCGAAAGAAATGTATCCCATTGGGGACAGGCATACATGTCATCATTCACGTAAATAATGAAATGGCGCTGCGCAAGCTGCGCAGCGGCATTCAACGCTTTGCAGACTCCAATATTCTCAAGGCTGAAGGTGTGTTCAATTCTGTTTGCCTGCACCCAAATGAGCGTTCCATCCGCGCCTTCATTTACATGAACGATGATTTGATGTTGAACTGAAGAATTCTTTTGAATGCTTTCAATGCAAAGCTTTAAGTAACACAAATTATTCCAAGAGGGAATCAGGATAGAAAATGGAGCGGAAGCCATCTGTGCGATTGCACGGGAAAATTACAAGGTGCGCTTCACTTCTGTTTCTTCGTAGCTCTCAATCAAGTCGCCTGCTTTGATGTCGTTGTAATCTTTAATGAAGATGCCGCACTCCTGCCCGGAGAGCACTTCGCGCGCTTCGTCTTTGAAGCGCTTGAGCGTGTCAACGACACCGGTATAGACAACGATTCCATTGCGGACAAGGCGGATTTTCGACTTGTTGGTGATTTTGCCGTCCACCACCTGCGAGCCAGCAACAGTGCCGATTTTGCTCACCTTGAACACTTCTTTCACTTCGGCAGTGCCGGTGACTTTTTCCTGGATGGTGGGTTCGAGCAAGCCTTCCATCGCTGTCTTGATTTGGTCAATCGCGTCATAGATGATGGAGTAGAGGCGGATTTCGATGTTTTCTTTTTCAGCCAGTTTGCGGGCAGAAACGGACGGGCGCACATTGAAGCCGATGATGATGGCATCGGATGCGGATGCGAGCAGCACATCTGATTCGGTAATCTGACCGACTGCGGAAAGCACCACGTTGACCACGATTTCCTGCGTGGAAAGTTTTTGCAGCGAGTCGCTCAATGCCTGCACGGAGCCATCCACATCGGCTTTCACGATGACGTTCAGTTCTTTGAAGGTGCCAAGCGCAAGGCGTCTGCCGATTTCATCAAGCGTAATATGTTTCTTGGTGCGCAAACCTTGTTCACGGATAATCTGGTCGCGTTTGTTAGTGACTTCTTTTGCGTCTTGTTCGTCTTCAAAAACTTTAAATGATTCGCCCGCTTGCGGTGCGCCATTTAATCCAAGAATCAACGATGCGGAAGAGGGACCGGCTTCGGTGCGCTTCTCGCTTTTTTCGTTGAACATAGCTTTCACTTTTCCCATGTTGGTGCCTGACACCACGATGTCACCGACATGCAGCGTGCCGTTTTGCACGAGCAATGTCGCCACGTAGCCGCGCCCTTTGTCGAGGGTTGCTTCGATAACGGTGCCTGTGGCATGGCGTTCGGGATTTGCTTTTAATTCGAGCATGTCGGATTCCAGCAGAATCTTATCGAGCAGCTTGTCAATATTCAATCCTTTTTTGGCAGAGATTTCCTGTGATTGGAATTTGCCTCCCCACTCTTCCACGAGCAGGTTCATGTTGGCGAGTTGCTCGCGTATCTTTTCGGGCTGTGCGCCTTCTTTGTCAATCTTGTTGATGGCGAAAATCATGGGTACGTTTGCAGCCTGCGCGTGGCTGATGGCTTCGCGCGTTTGCGGCATCACGGCATCATCGGCAGCGATAACGATTACTGCAACGTCTGTCACTTTTGCTCCGCGCGCGCGCATTGCAGTGAATGCTTCGTGACCAGGCGTGTCAAGAAACACTACCTTTCGTCCGCTTTCAGTTGTTACTTCGTGCGCCCCGATATGTTGTGTGATACCGCCTGCTTCCTGACTGATTACATTGGTGCTGCGGATAAAATCGAGCAATGAAGTTTTTCCGTGATCAACGTGACCCATCACGGTAACGATGGGTGCGCGGGTTACCAAATCTTCCGGTGCATCATCTTCGTCTTCGTCTTCTTCCATCTGGTCGGCAATGCTGATGAACTTCACTTTAAACTTGAATTCATCTGCCACCAATTCAATTACTTCGGCATCCACCCGCTGGTTGATAGAAACCATGATGCCGAGTTTCAAACACTTGCTGATTACTTCGGTTGCGCTCACGTTCATGAGGCTGGCTAATTCGCTCACTGAAATAAATTCAGTGACCTGAATCACATTTGCTGATTCAATAGAATCAGCGTGTGCTACTGCGGCTGCATCTTCTTTTCTCTGGCGCTTGATGCGTGATTTCACGCCCTTGCCTCTGGTGCTGGTGCCTAATTTGCCCAGTTTGGCAAGCGTTGATTTGATTTTATCCTGAATTTCTTTTTCGGAAACCTGTTGCTGTTCATCCGTGCGCGGACGGTTGAAGCCTCCCTGTCCCGGACGGTTGAAACCACCCTGTCCGGGGCGGTTGAAACCACCTTGTCCCGGACGGTTGAAGCCACCCTGCCCCGGTCTGGCACCTGCTCCGTCAGGGCGTCTTTCTTCGCCTTCTTTGAGCGTGATTTGTTTTACGATTCTCTTGCGCTTGCGCTTCTGCGCATCTCCGTATGACTCCTGTGGCTTTTCTTTCTTCTCCGGAATTTTCTCAACCGGCAACTCCATTCTGCCAACCACACGCGGACCTGTAAGTTGAATACGCTCGGTTTTAATCATCTCCGGCTCAATAACCGGCTCTTTTTCTTTCTTGACTTCCTTAACTTCAACAATTGCGGGTTCAACAACGGGGTCAGGAGGAGTTTCAACCTGTTTTGGCTTTGGAGTTAAATCCACCTTGCCTACAACCTTCAACCCTCCCAAATCAGTCCGTTCCGCTTTTTCAACTACCGGTTCTTCCTTTTCTGCGGGCTTTGGCTTTTCCTTTTTCTCTTTGGGTGCAATGGCTTCCTTCGCGGAAGATTTAATGAGCACCTCATCTAATTCGGCTTCTTTCTTTGGAGCAGTGATGGCAGATGAGAGCACTACATCTTTGTGTTCAGCGCCTATGGTGACTTTTTCCGCCTTTTCTTTATCCGCAACATCTTTCTGAAAATCGCGCAGCAAAAGATGATACATCTCCTCTGTGAGTTTTGCCGTAGGCTTATTTTCCACATCATGTCCCGCCTTTTTCAGGTGTTCCACAACAGTGTGTATGCCTACGTTCAACTCACTGGCTACTTTAGCAATTCTTATCGTTTTTACTTCTGACATATTCTTTTATTCCGGCAACAACCGCTCTGTTTCTATAGCAGTTTGTTGTTTGCAGTTTGCTTTTTTTAATGACAAGCCGCGAACATTAGCGCTGTTTACTTTTTCTCGTCATGCTCAAACTCAGCCTTCAGGATTTTCACCACTTCGTTGATGGTTTCTTCCTCAAGGTCGGTTCTGCGCGCTAATTCTTCGACATTGAGTTCCAACACTGACTTTGCAGTGTCGCAACCGATGCCTTTCAATGCGTCAATAATCCAACTGTCAATTTCATCGGAGAATTCTTCCAAATCAACATCATATTCTTCACCTTCTTCAATATCGCGGAACACGTCAATCTGGTGTCCTACTAATCTGCTCGCGAGCTTGATGTTTTGACCGCCTTTGCCGATGGCAAGCGAAACCTGGTCGGGTTTCAAATAAACCGAAACGGATTTCTTCTCGTCATCAATAGTCAATGAAGTGATTTTAGCAGGAGCCAGCGCGCGCTGAATCAACAGATTCAGGTTTGCGGTGTAATTGATGATGTCAATATTCTCGTTCTTCAACTCACGCACGATGCCGTGAATTCTCGAACCTTTCATCCCCACACAAGCGCCTACGGGGTCAATGCGGTCGTCATAAGATTCTACCACCACTTTCGCCTTTTCACCCGGCTCACGCACGATGTGTTTGATAGTAATCAGCCCGTCAAAGATTTCAGGAACTTCCAACTCCATCAACTTCGCGAGGAAGGCATTATCCGTTCTTGATAAAATCACAACCGGATTGTTACCGCGCATCTCTACTTTCTTCACCACCGCTCTCACTGTGTCGCCCTTCTTGAAATAGTCATGCTTGATTTGCTCCATTTTCGGGAGAATCAACTCGTTGCCTTCATCATCAAGCAGCAGGGCTTCTTTCTTCCAAACCTGATAGACTTCAGCCGTGAGGATTTCACCCACGCGGTCTTTATATTTCTTATAGACTTCGTCTTTTTCTAATTCGGTGATTTTCGACTGCAATGTCTGACGCGCTGCGAGCACGGTTCTTCTGCCAAAGCTTTCAATCGGAATTTCCTCGTAGGCTTCTTCGCCTACTTCGTAATCTTCTTCAATCTGCTTTGCTTCGGTAATCCCTACTTGCTTCAGCGGGTCTTCCACCTTGCCGTCCTCAACAATCTCGCGCTTACGCCAGATTTCAAGGTCACCCTTTTCGGTGTTTACAATGACATCAAAGTTTTCATCGGAGCCGTATTTTTTGCGCATGAGTGTGCGGAACACTTCTTCCAGCACCTTCATCATCGTAGGACGATCAATGTTCTTGTTGTCCTTGAACTCCGAAAACGATTCAATCAGTTCAATGCTATTCATAACTCAAAAATTAAGATTTGGCTTTGTTGATTTTATTTCTGTTAAAGGTATTTCGTGCATTTTCACTTCATTTGGCTTGCCCTTCACTTTCACTTGTGTTTCCAGCGTCACCTTCATTTCATCTGCATCGCGCAACACGCCATCGAGTCTCACTCCGTCAAATTTCACCACGTTCACATCCTTGCCGATGTATTTTTTGTACTGCCTCAACAATTTGAAGGGGTTTTCTGTTCCGGGAGATGAAACTTCCAGAATATAATTGCTGCCCAGCAACGCTTCACCTTCCAAATGTGTTGAGAGGTGGCGGCTAAAGGCAACGCACTTTTCAATCGCGATGCCATTATCTCCCTCTATGAAGACCGCTAACACTTTGCCCTGCACTTTCACATCCACCAGGAAATATTCAGGTTCCTGCTTGAATTTTTCCTCCAGCCACTCCGTAATTTTCAATTTGACTGTTTCTGTATCCACCTGCGTAATAAAAAAGGGGACTATCTGTCCCCTCCACATTTTCTGGATGCAAATATAAAAGGAATTCTCTGATTAAAAAGCAGGGGAAAAACTTTCTGAATTGCTAAAAAGACTGTAAGGTTTTTTTGAATTGCTATGAATTACGCAGTATTACTTAGTTGATAACTTTTTATCACTTTTCCCTCGCACAACTGCGTTTCCGTTTATTACATTCGTGTGTATGGTATTTTACTGAGGCATTTGAAAACCAACAAATTCCTGCATCATGTTTTCACGAATTGCATTTTTCATCTCACTACTCATTACCCAATACTCAATACCTGCAAACGCTCAAGTACTCAACTCCACCGGAGGCAAAATCACTATCTCAGGCGGTGCGATGACGGTGAAAGGCAAAATGCTCATGGACACCGCAAGTGTAATTCAAAATAGCGCAACGCTGAAAACGGACTCGCTTAAAAATGCGGGTGATATTCGGTTGACAGGCAATGCTGCGCAAATGATAATTGACAGCGGGATGATTTTGCAAAAGGGCGTGTTGCAGTTGAACTCGAACAAGCTGGTGCTGCTGAATGGCGATACGAATGCCTTGCAGGTTACGGAGGGAAAGTTGATTGCGGAAGATTCATTGTGGGGAAAGGTGGTGTGGCACATTGGGGAAAACACAGGCAAATACAAAGTGCCGTTTGTGAATGACTCGTTGCAGGATGTGGGGATTGAACTGAGTGTAATTGATATAGGCAATGGAGAAAATGGAATTATCGAATTCAGCACTTACAAAACGCAGAGCGATAATTTTCCGAAACCGTATGAACTGCTGCGCTATCCTTTTGCCTCTGCGGGCGTTGACAGCCATGCGCTGAAAATCGCTGACAGATATTGGTTCATTAATGCCGCACAATACACGCAAAACCCTGTTTCAGAAATTACACTGAAGTATGACAGCAGTGAACTGAACGGAACAGACGACAGCCTGATTCTTTCGCGCCTCGGCAACAAATGCTGGAAAGACTGGACGCAACTTGCAGGTGCGCTCAACACAACGCAGAGAGAATTTCAAACGGATTCACTGAGCAAATACGATTTGATGATTTTGCATAAGCCCGTGAATTGGGCTGTAGCAGGCACGGCAAGCCATTATGCAAAGCCCGTTTCTCCCGCTCCGCAGTTCGTTGCAAGCGACACGGCTTACTCGTTTACTTTTCCCGACATCACGGCAAAATACTGGGGCAACCAAATCGAGTGGGCGTATGACAGCAGTTTCTCCGGCTCGCAGATTGAAGCATCGCCTCATGACATCAGCGTTACAGTAGCTCCGATGGCAGACACCCTGCTATGGTTGAGAGGCCGCGACAGCACAACAGGATGTTACACAGAAGCAGTTACTACCATTGCAATTGTGGACACCATGCAGCCGCAAGAGCCGCCCACTGATACGTTTGATGCGGTGTGCGCAGGATTTACAAAAACAATTGATATAGCTGATTCAGATGTTGGGCTTGAATATTTTTTAAGAATACATGCGATAGCCATTGACAGCGGCATAGGCAATGATTCTGTGCTTCATCTCAATGCAGGCATTATTGACACAACAACTGTTTTCAATATTCTTACTGTTGATACCGCCACAGGCGACACTACGATTATTGACTTGAGCTACGTGATTCGGGCGATTGATTCTGTTGGAACGCCCGTGTTTATTGAGGGCGATACGTTTGTGCATGTTGACGACAGCATATGTTATTTTGCAGCGGCAGAAAACAGCACAAGCCTTATTTATAAAATACACAGCGGCAGCGCAGATATAGATTCGCTTACCGGATGCATCAGCAATGTAACTTCTGATTTTACGATACGCGCTGTTGCCAAAGGATTGCCCTCATGCGGGACAAAAACAAATGACTACTCTGTAACTATTACTGAGATTGCCGCGCCCGAGCCGCCCGAAGCGCAATATGCGGTAGTTGACACACAGCAAAAGCTTGAGTTTGTGTTTGACAGCATTTATGCAGGCGCAGGCGGCAACCAAATCGAGTGGGCGTTTAACCCTGATTTTGATGATTCTGAAATTCTTGCCTCGCCCGCCACAATCAGCTTTTACCTTGATGCCGGAAAAGATACCGCGATATACCTGCGCAGCAGGCATAATGAAACAGGAAAAGTAAGTAAAACGAAAAGAACAGGTGCAAGGTTAGCATACCCATTATTGAGCGCAGGTCTATTGGATAAGAGCCAGTGGGAATTACAATCGGATTTAAGTGATGAGTTTAATTACAATACTTCGTTAACGCCCACATTGCCAGCCGCCCATCCAGATTTTCAACTTAAATGGGCATTGAACTATTGCGATGACCCCGGTTGCTTGTCGGCAAACTGTGACAACCACGTTCATGGCGTTACTGAACGGCAGTATTACAACTTTAGTAATGATGATATAGGTAGTTCAGGGGAGGTGTCATTTGTTAATGGCATGGTGCGTTTAGCTGCCACCAAACTAACAACTCCGTTTATTCCAACTTGCACTCCGAATAGAAGTTTTACATACAGGTCGGGTATGCTTGGAAGCAAAGAACATTACAGTGTTGCAACACCTGCTTTATTCGAAATCAGATGTAAAATGCCCGGTACCGGAGCATGGCCTGCATTTTGGATATTCAGCGGAGTTACCGAGTTCGATATTTTTGACGATAGCAGATGGTTAAGTGAAGCTCCTAATAATCATAGAACACAATCAGGAGGGATTGACGCTACAAGAGCAAGTACTGGCGATACGGATTGTGGTCAGCAATTTTTTAAGTTAACTCCCTGCGATTATACTGAAGATTGGCACACGTTTAGCCTTCTGGTTTCTGATGACCAAATAATATTTTTCGTTGATGGTAAAGAAACATGGTCTATTTTTCTGGATGCACAAGACCCCTTTCCTGCTCAGTTGCCAAACTTGCTTCGCCTCTATATCAATCTTGCAGTTTTGGATGATGTTGAAGATACCTATGAATATTTAGTAGATTATGTCAGGTATTATCAACCGCGAAATAATCCATCCATCAGACCGCCTACTTTGCAAAATTTGCAGAATGATGTACCATTAACATTGGAAAATCCGAATGCAAATACCACTAATTATAATCTGCCAAAAAAAGCTTCCTATTATACAGTTTCCCCCTATAGCCGCATAGCAACGATTGGCTCAGGTAACGATGTTAAAGTATTTCATCAGAATAAGGCAAATCCAAATGTTGCCTACGTTTCATTCATTAGTAATAATGATTGGACAGAACAAAGGGTTATAACATCAGGTATCGGAAACGTAAAAGATTTTTTAACAGCCGTGAACGAAGACTTAGTTTACTATCAGGGAACTGGAAATGAACTCATGTATCTTAAGAAAGATAATAATACTTGGACGGTGCATCAGGCATTTGATCATATTTACCAAGGAAATTATATTGCCAACTGCGCGGGCTACATTTCGGTTACTTCCACAGGTTTGGTGTATTACAAAGGCACCGACCACCATTTATGGGTATGGGAACCCGGTGCGCGCAAATGGAAAATTTCTCTTGACTCGCCCGGTGGGTTGGGTGCACCCGTTGTAGTGAATAAATCCGGAACATTAGCCTTTTACGTTGACAATCAATACAACTTGCGGCAACTCTATTTGCCAAACGTAGTTCTTACTTCATGGCAAAAAATACCCACGCCCGTAGTTGACCTGCCAGGAAACCTCACATTTCATCTTGAGTTAGATGAAATCAACTCCTGCATTTTTTTCATTGCAACTTCAGCGCCCTTACAAAGGTCATTATATTATTACCCGTGGAATTTCAACTCTGCGAACCCTGCTGGCGTGGTGAAACTGGGAAATCATAATGTACCGCCTTTTCATCAAAATAATGACTTCGTTTGCGCTGACTATTACAACATTTGCGCGGACTGCAATCTTGTAAATTCCTACCTTACCTTGAACCATGATAAAAACATACTGTTTGTAAAGGAACGTGACGAAAAGGTGTGGTACTATTTTAATGACGGGGAACAGAGTTTTGATGCCGATGGGAATGAAATTAGCCGTGAGAATTGGAATAAAACGCCTTTAGATTATTTTGGAGATTTAGTATCTGGTCCCATTGCAGTTGAATCCGAAAGTTTGGGTAAACTATTCTACGTTAGCAAAACAGATGGCTACCTTTATGCGGTGGATTGGGTCAACGCTGATTATCCTTTGGTTTGTCCCGAAAGCCATTTAGGTCCGGAGTATGGTGCTTATAAGATTAGCAACGCTGATGATACTTCTTCAAATTGGAATAATGGTGAAATAATATTTGGGGATACAACAAACGAACTTGAGGTTGTGGTTTATCCCAATCCATCAGAAAACGCAGTTACAATAATTATTGATAATTTAATAGAGAATTCAACTGTTCAAATAGCTATTGAGGATTTAAACGGGAAGTGTATTTACAAAGCAAATGAAGTTATGGCCGGAGGCAAATATGCGCATGAATGGAATACAGCAGGCATTCAAAAGGGATTTTATTTCTACAAAATACTGATTAACAGAGATACCATGTGTGCAGGAAAACTTGTGAAGTTGTAAACATGACAACGAAAAATACCCTGACAATAATTCTTCTATCTGTTTCATTTACCCCTTCTGTTCATGCACAGGAAGTATTTACTAAAAAATGGGATAAACGATTTGGTGGAACAGGGATTGACTGGTTTTTTTCTTTTGCACAAACTTCAGACGGAGGATATATTTTAGGTGGTGATTCATATTCCGGCATTGGCGGAGATAAAACCCAATCTTCGCAAGGGGATCAGGATTATTGGATTGTAAAAATTGATTCAAATGGAAACAAGCAATGGGATAAACGGTTTGGAGGGGCAGGGAATGAAACACTCCATGTTTTACGGCACACCCCAGATAACGGATATATACTTGGAGGAATTTCAAATTCAGAAATAAGCGGAGATAAAACGCAACCATTTTGGGGAGGTGGAGATTACTGGATTGTAAAGGTTGATTCGTTAGGAAATAAACAGTGGGATAAGCGATTTGGTGGAACAGATGGTGAAAACCTTTGGGCATTGCAGCAAACAAGTGATGGAGGCTACATTTTCGGAGGTTATTCTAATTCAGGTATCGGAGGAGATAAAACGGAAGAAAATTGGGACCCGACTCATTTTTACGATGATGGCTGGCTCGTGAAAGTTGATGAGTTTGGCAACAAGCAATGGGATAAGCGATATGGAGGAACAAACCAAGATGGCATCTTTAGCATTGTGATTGCAGATGATGGAGGATATGTTTTGGGTTGCTATTCAGCCTCCGATAGTAGCGGGGATAAAACGCAAAATAGGTGGGGATTTGGAGATTTCTGGATTTTAAAAATTGATTCGATGGGCAATAAGCAATGGGACAAAACCTACGGTGGCACTGGTGGGGAATATACTTCCTACGCCATTAATTCGATGGATGGCGGCTACTTTATCGGTGGAAAATCAAACTCAACTTTAAGTGGGAATATATCAAATCCCGGATCGCAGTGGCTATTAAAAATTGACGGGAATGGAAATAAAATTTGGGATAGAGGTTATAAGGGTGGAATTGGTGTTGTTAATGGCGTTGCGTCAACTTTTGATGGAGGATTCCTGATAACGTGCGAGATACAAGGTCCATCAGGTCCGGATAAATCTGAAGATAATTTAGGAATTAGCCAAACTTGGATATTAAAAATTGACTCGAGTGGAAATAAACAGTGGGATAAAACTATTTTTTCACCAGACGGTCAACTTTTTGGAAAAGCTTTTCAAACCTTTGATGGATGTTATGTTATAGCTACGTCCGTTACAGAAGCAGGTGGATATGTTACTGAACCCAATAGAGGAGTTTCTGATTCAACAAATGACTATTGGATAGTAAAATTCTGCTGGGAAATTTCTGATAATATTTCCGATTTGGATAAAGATGCTGATGTCATTGCCTATCCCAATCCTTTCTCAACAGATATTGCCATCACGCTGCAAAACCCAACCGTGCGCGAAGCATCTTTCACCATCAGCAACATACAAGGTCAGGTGCTATTCCGCAGGCAGGAAACCAACCTCGCCAGCCCCTACACAAAAATGCTCGATTTAAATTACCTGCCAAACGGTGTTTATTTAATTGAAGTAATCGCCAACGGTGAGAGGATTGTGAAGAAGGTGGTGAAGGAGTAGGCCTGTATATAACTTTAAGCATCAACTCAATCTATGGAAAAACAACGCTGCCTCTGGTGCGGCACCGACCCGCTGATGGTGTCTTACCATGACCACGAGTGGGGTCGCCCCAATCATGATGACCGAAAGTTGTTTGAAGCGGTGATACTCGATGGTTTTCAGGCGGGGTTAAGTTGGAGCACCATCCTGCGCAAGCGCGAAAACTTTCGCAAGGCTTTTGACAATTTTGATGCTAAAAAAATCGCCTGCTACAATGCAAATAAACTAAATGCTTTAATGCAAGATGAGGGCATCATCCGTAACAGGTTAAAAGTAGATTCATCCGTGAGAAATGCAAAAGCATTTTTGAAAACGCAGGAGGAGTTTGGCAGTTTTGATAAATACATCTGGCAGTTCACCAACTGCAAAACCATTCACAACAAGTGGAAGCAGCAGAAGCAGATTCCTGCCAGCAGCAAAGAATCAGACGCGATGAGTAAAGACATGAAAAAACGCGGATTCAATTTCTGCGGCACCACGATCTGTTATGCTTTCATGCAGGCAACCGGCATGGTGAACGACCATCTCGCAGATTGTTTTTGCTATAAAGAAATTGTCTGAACTGTGATTTGCCTGATTAAATGATGAATAGGATAAATTGCAGGTAAATCTGTTAATTTTCGCTTCCTAAAAAAAGTTTACGGTTCTTGAACTTGTGCGGAACTGTAAACTGAAAACCACAAACTGTAAACTGAAATGGCAAACCCTAATCTTGGAATCGGCTCGCGTGTGAAACATGAAGCATTTGGCGATGGTGTCATTTGCGGAATGGATTTGGAATCCTACAAAATCTTTTTCCGCAACATCGGAGACAAAGAAATTTCAAGAAGCTACGCTGGCATAGAAGTAATTGAAGCGGCAACTTCTGACTCATCATTAAGCATTGAAGCAGTTGAAACCGCATTGGAAAATGTGTTGAAACGCTTTGTAGATTTTGACGAAGTGGTTCCGCTGGGCGACCGTTGGATTGGCGGGAAAATGGTTTTGCAACCTTCTGACACCAGCCTGCAATCGAAGGAAATTCCACTGGAAGTTTTCTTCCACAAAATCGTGATGCTGCGCGACCGCCTGCGCGTGTTGGAGCAGCAGATTAACGCGCACAAAACACTTACAGACGAAGACAAAGTGAACCTGCAACAATATGTCACAAGAATTTACGGCAGTTTAACTACCTTCAATGTCCTTTTCAAAAACAAGAACGACCAGTTTAAAGGCGAAGGTGGTGATAAATAAATTACAATATTCAAGTTTCAAATTACAAACCCAATAATTCAGTACACCATGAGAAACACTTTTTTTTCACTGTTGATTTTTCTTTTACCTGCAACAGTTCATACAGCGCTTGCGCAAAATTGCAATGGCAGATATGAAACCGAAATTTTCAGCGGCTTCACTAAAACAACCGTGCAATATACGGATGTCTATACCGTGCGTCCGGGGGATGGCGACACGCTGAAAATGGATATTTATCAACCCGATGGCGACACGTTTGCCAAACGCCCTGTGATTATCATGGCGCATGGAGGAACATTCTATCAGGGCGACAGAACGGAAAGCACCTGCACAACGATGTGCGAACTGTTTGCCAAGCGGGGATACGTTTCGGCATCCATTGATTATCGCCTTGCTAACAGCCAGCCAGACTTGCTTGATTCTCTTAATGCGCTTGCGATAGCGCTGAAAGCCGTGGGCGACATGAAAGCGTCTGTGCGCTATTTCAAAAAAGATGCAGCGACATTAAACGAATTACGTATTGACCCAAACCAGATTTGGGTGGGCGGAAACTCAGCCGGAGCGATTACTGCGCTGCATGCAGCATTCGTCAACGATACCGCAGAATTGCCTGCGCACATCAAACCAATCGTGGCGCAAGGCGGTGGTATAGATGGCAATAGTGGCAATCCGGGCTACTCATCAGCAGTGAGCGGAGTAATTAATCTCGCAGGCGGCATTAACATCCTCCAATGGATAGGCGCAGACGATATGCCGATTGTGAGTTGTCATGGAAACAGTGATCCCACCGTGCCTTACAATTGTGGTAATGTGCTGTACTCGTTTCTTGATAATCTTGTTGACCTCTGCGGCAGCGGAGCAATTCATAGTTGGTGCGCACAAATCGGAACGGAAGATACCCTCCTCACCTTCCCGGGTGACTTACATGTGCCGTGGGAAAATAATACTTCAAAGAGAAACCTTATGACTGCGTTCGTGTTGGATTTTGTTTCAAAACATACGATTTGTGATTCCTCAGCGGTGGGAATCAGGAATAATATTTCTGTGAAGAACTTGGTTTCGGTTTACCCGAATCCGGCTTCTGATAAAGTGACAATCAGAATTGAAAGTCAGGTTGGAAAGGAGAAAGTCGAAGTGGAAATTTTTGATGCGGTGGGAAAATCGGTGAAACAGGAAATTTTTTCTTCAAAAGAAATACATCTTAATATCAGCGACTTGGAAAAAGGAGTTTATCTGCTTCAGATAAAGACAGGAGGTCAGTCTTCCACAACCTTGCTGCATAAGTTGTAAGCGTTTCTTCCCGTCAGAAGATTCTCTAAATTTGCGGGCTGATTTTTGGTCCTGTAGTTCAATGGATACCCGCCCGAACGACCGATTGAGTTGCCCTTAATTTCAGTATAATCTCTCCGTTCGGTCGGGCGGGGAACAGAAGTTTCCTAAACTTTAAATGCAGGTTCGCTAAACAAATTCTAAATAGCCAGAGATTTTTCTGGTCAGAAGATTCTCTAAATTTGTAGCAGATTTTTGGTCCCGTAGTTCAATGGATAGAACGGAAGTTTCCTAAACTTTAAATGCAGGTTCGATTCCTGCCGGGACTACTCTAATTATCAAAAACATAAGAATCCACTGAACCTCTTATGTATGCTCCGCGTTTATCAGCCGTCATTGGCTAACTTTACATCCTTCTTGTACCATGAGTGATGCAATCAAACACGAATGCGGAGTTGCCCTTATCAGGCTGCTGAAACCGCTGGAGTTTTACCAGAAAAAATACGGTACGCTGCTCTATGGCTTAAATAAGTTGTATTTGCTCATGGAGAAGCAGCATAACCGCGGGCAGGACGGAGCAGGCATAGCGGCAATTACCCTTGACCAAAAGCCCGGGCATCCCTACATCCACCGCGAGCGCTCCAATTCATCAAAGCCGATTGCCGATGTTTTTCATGCTGTGTTGGCGCCCCTTGTGGAGTTGGAGAAAAATAACCCGGAAAAATCACACGACTTACCATGGCTGAAAGACAATATGAAATTTGTGGGAGAAGTGCTGCTTGGTCATTTGCGCTATGGCACACATGGGAAAAACAGTATTGAACAATGTCATCCCGTGTTGCGCACAAACAACTGGATGACGCGCAACCTATTACTGGCGGGCAATTTCAACATGACCAACAACGATGAGTTGTTTCAGCAGTTGATTGAACTCGGTCAGTATCCCAAAGAAGATTCTGATACAGTAACTGTGTTGGAAAAAATCGGACATTTTCTGGATGTAGAAAATCAGCGGTTGTTTGATGACTACAAAGCGCAGGAAAAGCCAAACCGTGAAATTTCTGAATTAATTGCCGAAAACTTGGACGTGAAGCGCATCCTCGCCCGTTCGGTGAAAGATTTTGACGGGGGCTATACCATTGCAGGATTGATTGGTCATGGCGATGCGTTTGTGATGCGCGACCCGAATGGCATTCGTCCCGCCTACTATTACATTGATGATGAAGTGGCGGTGGTCGCTTCCGAGCGTCCTGCTATTCAAACGTGTTTCAATGTTCCCATCGTAGAAAAGATTCGCGAGATAAAACCCGGGCACGCGCTCATCCTGAAGAAAAACGGTAGCATTACTGAAGAAGAAATTCAGGAACCTGCACCACGAAAATCATGCAGTTTTGAACGCATCTATTTTTCACGAGGCACGGATAAAGACATTTACACTGAAAGAAAAAAACTCGGCTACCTGCTCACAGATACGGTGCTTCGCGCAATCAACCATGATTTAGAAAACACTGTTTTTTCTTTCATCCCAAATACTGCTGAAATTGCTTTTCTCGGCTTGCAGGAAGGGCTGAACGAATATCTTGCGCGACACAAAAAAGAAACGCTCCGCAAAATCGGACTGAATGGACAAACTACAGATGCCGAGTTGGAAAAAGTGCTGAATTTTTCACCGCGCTTTGAAAAAATCGCCATCAAAGATGCCAAGTTGCGCACCTTCATCACGGAAGATGCCGCGCGCAATGAACTTGTTTCGCATGTGTATGATGTAACCTACGGGCTTATCAAGAATGATGTGGACACGATTGTTGCGCTTGATGATTCGATTGTGCGCGGTACCACACTGCAACGCAGCATTCTTTTCAATCTTGACAGGCTGCGCCCGAAAAAAATTATCATCGTTTCTTCCGCTCCGCAAATTCGCTATCCTGATTGCTACGGCATTGATATGTCGCGTATGAAAGATTTCATCGCATTCCGCGCAGCCGTTGTGTTGCTCGAAGAGCGCAACATGGATGAATTGTTGGATGAAGTGTATGAAAAATGTAAAGAAGAACAGGCGCTTCCGGCAGCAGAGGTGACCAACCATGTGAAGAAGCTCTACGCTCAATTTTCCGATGAAGAAATTTCGGCAAAGATTGCGCAAATCGTAAAAAGCGATTACATCAACGCAGAGGTGCAGGTGATTTATCAAACGATTGAAAACCTGCACAAAGCCTGTCCCAACCACACGGGCGACTGGTATTTCTCCGGCAACTTCCCCACTCCGGGCGGCAACAAAGTAGTGAACCGCGCTTTTATGAACTACATGGAAGGGAAGGATGCAAGGGCGTATGGGTGAGTGATTTTCTCTTGCTTCTCCATTCTGAAATTACCTCTCCTGATTCTTTTCTGCACCCATTTTTTCTTTTTTCCGTAAGAAGAAATTGAACGTATTGTTTTTAACCCAAACAATTCGTTTCTAAAAAACCCCTCATCCATGAAAAACCTACTCACGGTTGCATTCCTTTTTGGAATACTGCACACTTCCGCGCAATCTACTTTCAAAACTTCTTTACAAGCTGATTCATCCGATGCGATTACCGATGTCATCGCTACGTCTGGTGGGTATGTGATGGTTGGCTATACCACCTCCTATGGCGCTGGAAATTCAGATGCGGTAGCGGTGAAAACAGATGCCGCAGGCAATGTGCTGTGGTCAAAAGTGTATGGCGATGCTGAAGAACAGACCGCGCTGTCAATCGTTGAAACAAACGATGGCGGCTATTTGATTTTGGGTGAAACGCAATCACTTGACACAACAGGCAGAGATATTTTTTTGCTGAAAGTGGATGCTGTCGGAACAACGCAGTGGTCAAAAACATACAGAGGTACAAATGGCGAATATGCCGGTAAACTGCTCAAGGCGGGCAATGATTATTTCGTCACCGGCTACACATGGTCATTCGGCACAGCAAGTGATTATTTGCTGATGAAGACTGACGAAAGCGGAAACATTATTTGGGCGAAACATTATGATGGTTCAAATTTTGAAAGTTGCTTTGGCGCAACTGTATCTTCTGATGGAAGCATCGTGATGGCAGGTTCACGCGCTGTTATCAGCACCGATGAAGCGTTTGCAATTAAAACCGATACTGCCGGAAATCTTTTGTGGGCAAAAGAATTTGGCGGCACCGGTGTTGACCAGGCGAATACAGTTGTTGAAGCCACTGATGGCGGATATGTTTTTGCAGGCTCCACGCAGTTGTCAGGTCCGCTTGATTATTATGTTGTAAAAATAGACGCAGACGGTTCGCACGTATGGACGCGCACTTGCGGCACATCAAGCTGGGATGGCGCTTATGACATCGTGAATGACGGCAGCGGATTTGTCGTGAGCGGTGAAGGATATGCAGGTGATTACTACGTGCTGCATTTTAATGACTCCGGCATACTTGATTGGGAGCGTATTTATGATAATGGAGGATGGGAACGCTCTTCCTGCATTGCAACTTCAACAACAGGCGATGGTTTCATCGCAGCAGGATTTTCTGAAACAGCAGGCGCGCGCGATATGCATGTCGTGCAATTTTCGGGCGATGGAGCTGTTTGCGATGGTGACGAAACGGACTTTACAACCATCAGTACGCAGGCTTCGAACGTAGCTGATGTTGTGGTGACAACGGGCGCGGCAAATCTTGCTGTTGCTACAATTGCATTTACAGAAACAAACGCACCTTTCTCAAAGAACGAAATCTGCCATGGCGTTGCTCCCACCGGAACAGCCGAGCAAATTGTGCTTCATAGCACATTGAATGTATTCCCAAATCCCGCTGAAAATTGGGTGGATGTGCAAATTATTTCCACCGAAAAAAATCTGCACATGAACATCTATAACTCCATTGGCACATTGGCGCATGAAGAATCGTTGGAATTTGCGCAGAAACAACTTACGAAAAGAGTGAGCTTGAAAGATTTTGCAAAAGGAATCTACCATATCAAAATTTCAGGTGAACAAACGTCATTCAGCAAATCACTTCTCATTCAGTAATCCTCTTAAATCAGCAGCAATGAAAAAAATCATTTTTCTCTTAGCCGTTCTCGTTTCTGTTTTTTCTGGAAATAGTTTTGCGCAACAAACACGCTGCGCCACGGATGCGTGGATGCAATTGCATTCTGATGAAGCAGCGATGATGCGCGCAACGATGCAGCCACTCTTTCAGCAGGCTGCTAACACAACCGGCAGGCAACGCTCTGTGATTTATATTCCGGTAGTGACGCATGTGGTGTACAATAATTCCGCACAAAATATTTCTGATGAGCAGGTACGCTCGCAGATTGACGCGCTTAATGAAGATTTCCGCAGGATGAATACAGATACATTTCGTACGCAGGACGTATTCAAATCAATCGCTGCGGATGCGCAGATTGAATTTAAGTTAGCGGTGCAAGACCCAAACGGCAACGCGACAACAGGCATCACAAGAACTGCAACAAATGTTACTTCATTTTCTATTGCAAATGATGATGTAAAATTTGATTCGCTCGGGGGCAAATCTGCATGGGACACGGACAAGTATTTAAATATTTGGGTGTGCAATTTTAATGCTGGAGGCACTTTCGGATACGCGACAATGCCGGGAGGCAACAGCGTGTATGATGGCGTGGTGATTAAATACACCGCGTTCGGTACGACAGGCGGTGTACAACATCCTTTCAACCTCGGCAGAACAGCTACGCACGAAGTCGGTCACTGGCTTGGGTTGTTTCATCCTTTCTTGGGCGGATGTTCGGGCATGAGCGGTTCAAATTGTATTTCTGAAGGCGACCACGTTTGTGATACGCCTCCCGTTGCATCTGCAAATTATACCTGCGATCCGGGCAGCAACAGTTGTGCGGAGACGCCAACTGATATGCCCGACCAGATTGAAAATTACATGGACTACACCTATGACCGTTGCATGAATATGTTCACGCAAGGGCAGGCAGCGGTGATGCAAGCCACGCTGAACACGCTGCGCAGCGGTATTCTGTCATCCCCCGGATTGCAGCCGGTGGATTCAGTGAATGCAGGCATTGATGGCGCGCGCTATCCTGCAAGCGGAACATGCGCAAATTCCATAACGCCAAAAATCAAACTCACGAACTATGGATTGCAAACGCTCACGAGCGCAGAAATCCATTACGCCATTGACAACGCAACTCCGGTTGCGCTGCAATGGACAGGTTCGCTTGCTTCTTTCGAATCGGAAATTGTTGAGTTGGATGAAACAACAATTATTGACGGAAGCCATTCGCTCGCTATTTATCTCAGCAGCGCGAATAATACTGTTGATGCTTTTGCAGGAAATGATACGGTACAAAAACCCTTCTTAGTTGCGCCAGTTACTCCTGTTACTATTCCCTTCATGGAAGATTTCAGCAGTAATTATTTTCCTCCGGTAAGTTGGGATAGCGAAAATCCTGATGTAAGCGTTGGCTGGTCGTTGCAGAGCAGCATCACCGGCAGCGATGGACAAACTACAAAAGCGGCATTGGTAAACTATCACGTGTATGATGTGATGGGCGAGCAGGACGCAATCATCACTCCGGTGATTGACCTTACGGGCGCAAGTTTGCCGGAATTAACTTTTGATTTTGCCTTTGCAAAAAAGCCGGATGCTTCTTCGCTTGAATACGGCAACTTGGAAGTATTGATAGCAAATGATTGCGAAACCTTCACGCAAGTGGCGGGTATTTCGGGAGACGACCTGCTTACTCTATCAACGCAGCAAAGCGCAAACTGGAAACCAAATAGCGCAGGCGATTGGCAAAAACGCAACGTAAATCTTTCTGCGTTTGCAGGACAACAAATCAAAATCATGTTCCGCGCGCAAAACGGATTAGGCAACAATCTTTACATAGATAATGTTACAGTTGCAGAAAAAAATTCAGTAGGAATCGAACAACTCATTTCTAAAAACGAAATCACCGTTTACCCCAACCCAAGCGAAGACGGTATTTTTTATCTCAGCGCGAAACAGCAGGGAGAAGCAAAAGTTGAAGTGTATAATTCTCTTGGTGAAATGATGTTTCAGAATAATTCTGACCTCAACCAACCATTACTCATTGATTTGCGCAACAGAACTTCAGGTTTTTACTTAGTAAGAACTACAACTTCAAATTGGAGCAAGAGCGTTTCAGTGGTGGTGCAGTAAAAAATCAGGATTCTTTTTTCAGTAAATTTTTCCTGAAAAACCCGCTCATCGCTTTGTAAAACTCAAAACGGTTTTCTTCGTTTTGAAAGCCGTGCCCTTCATTTTCTTTCACTAAATAGGGAACATTGATTCCTTTTTCGCGCAGCGCTTTCACCATCTGGTCAGCTTCGTCAATATTCACACGCGGGTCTTTTGCGCCTTGAACAATCAGCATCGGCACTTTTATTTTGTCCACGTGAAACACGGGCGAGGCAGCCGCCATCATCGCGCTGTCACTTTCGGGATTACCAACCATTTCATACATCATCTCCAAATAAGGTTTCCAATAAGGCGGAATCGTTTTCAAAAACGTGAACAGGTTTGACACGCCCACATAATCCACCGCGCAGGTGTAGAGGTTGGGAGTGAACGTAACGCCAGCCAGCGTTGCATAGCCGCCATAGCTCGCCCCGTAAATCGCAATGCGGTTAGAATCAGCAATGCCTTCTTTGATGAGCCACTGCACACCATTGGTGATGTCGTCCTGCATCTTTTGTCCCCATTGTTTGAAACTCGCTTCCCAGAATTTTCTGCCGTAGCCTGTTGAGCCTCTGAAATTCATTTGAAAAACGGCATAGCCTCTGTTTGCGAGCAACTGGATTTCAGGATTAAATCCCCAACTGTCGCGATGCCACGGACCGCCATGCGGATTCACCACCACCGGAAGATTTTTTGCCTCAACGCCCTTCGGCAGCGTTAGATAGCCATGAATCGTAAGTCCATCGCGAGTTTGATAAGAGATGGGTTTCATCTCCGCCATGTCTTCTTCTTTCAGGTCGGGTTGCACATCAGCGAGTTTCGTTAGCTCATCTTTCTTCAAATCATACAAATAAAATGCGCCCAGCGAACGGTCGCTATAAGTGCGGATGGTGAATTTGTCTTCGTTTTTATTCTTGCCGGTAATTACCACTTCATACCTTCCCAAATCGCGATTGAGGCGATTGTAAATCTGCTCGGTTTCCTTATCAAGAAATTTTTGCTCGCGTTTCCACGAAGTGAACGACACGCTGGTGAGCGTTTTCCGTTTGTGCGAATATTGCAACCCGCTCACATCAAACTCCGGGTTTTCATAAATCACTTCCAATTCTTTTCCGTTTGCGATGTCATATTTCACTACGGCATCCTTATCGCGCCCAATGTTTGAAAGCGCATAGACATATTTATTATCAAACGTAAAAAATAGCGGGCTGAGATTTTCTTTGAAGCTCGTTGTGGCAACCACTTTAAACGTGTCTTTTTCTGTAGTGCGATACAGCAGGTTCACGTTCACGCCTCCTGATATTTGTGTTGCCCCGCGAATTTTTCCCGCATGGTCAGTGAGCCAACCGGAAATTGGATTCATCACATCGGTGTTTTCTGCAAGCAGTTTTAACTCGCCCGTTGTGAGGTCAAGATGATAAGGCTCGAACAGTTGTGGATTGCGCTTGTTCAAACCGACTATCATTTCGTTGTCGAAATCTTCGAGGTTATCAATGATTTCTGCTTTCACGCCATCAAAAGGCGTGAGGTCTTTTTCACCCGAGCCATCCCGATTGGCAATGTAGATGTGGTCGTTTTCATCACCTCCTTTGTCTTGCATGTAAACCAGCTTATCATCATTCGCCCAGAAGTAGGCAACGATGTCGCGTTCTGTTTGGTTGGTGATGCGCACCGGTTTGTCTGAAGATCCGATTTTCTGCACGAACACATTCAGCCGCGTTTGATATGAACCCAGATAAGAAAGATATTCCCCGTTGGGCGAAATACGATAAGCCGTGCGTTCGGGATTGCGGAAGAAATCTTCCACTTTAATTGTGCCATTGTCAAGCGCGACAAGCTGTGCGATTTGAGTTGAGTCGTCCATATTGATGTCAGTTGAAGTTTGTTGCTTCGCGGTTTCATTGCAGGAAAAAATTGCAGCGAAGATGCAAAGAAAGTGATTTGAGAGTTTGCAGAAACATCGGGTTGGTTTTAAGCAGGCTAAAATAAGTAGCTCCGTTTTGCGATTAGGATTTATTCGATGAAACGCAGAAAGGACACGATGGACCTGATGTCATGCCGGACTTGTTCCGGCATCCCCTAATCACAGTCTTTATGAGAAGGGGATTCCGGCATAAAGCCAGAATGACATGCGAACTAACTTCTCGCCCGCCAAAACCGATTGCATCCTTTATCCTTAATTTTGCTTCAACTTTTTGTTTCCTATAAATAATGAAAGCAACCTTAGAGGCAATAGAAGCCGTTGTCATAAAATTTGCGGGCGATTCCGGTGACGGGATGCAGCTTACCGGCAGTCAGTTTACCAATGAAATTGTTTTAGGCGGCAGCGACATCGCCACCTTCCCCGATTTTCCGGCAGAAATCCGCGCACCGCAGGGAACACTTGCAGGTGTTTCGGGTTTTCAATTGCATTTCGGCAGCAGAAAAATTTTCACTCCGGGCGATGAATTTGATGTACTTGTGGCGATGAATGCCGCTGCGCTGAAAGTAAATATCAAACGCCTGAAAAAAGGCGGAACTCTCATCGTGGATTCATCAGGATTCGACACAAAAAATCTTCGCCTTTCAGGATATGAAACGAACCCACTGCTGGGTGAAGGATTGGATAATTTCAGAAAATATGAAATTGACGTAACGCGCCTTACGCGGGAATGCCTTGCAGAATTGCCGCTGGGTACAAAAGAAAAAGACCGATCAAAAAATATGTTCGTGCTCGGCTTCCTGTTTTGGATGTACAACAAGCACATGGAGAGTACGCTGAATTTTTTAAAAGAAAAATTCTCCAAAGACCCGGACATTTTGGAGGCTAACATTCGCGTAATTAAAGCTGGATTTAATTATGGCGATACAACGGAAACCTTCACCACGCGCTACGATGTGGCTGCCGCAGATATGGAGCCGGGCGTTTACCGCAACATCATGGGTAATCAGGCTACTGTACTCGGTTTGATTACAGCTTCAAAAAAATCAGGGTTGCCCTTGTTTTATGGCTCGTACCCGATTACTCCGGCTTCTGATATTCTGCACATGCTTTCGCGCTATAAGAATTTTGGCGTGAAAACATTTCAGGCGGAAGATGAAATTGCAGCGATTTGTTCTTCCATTGGCGCATCGTTTGGCGGAAGTCTTGGAATCACCGGAACATCCGGTCCCGGCATGGCATTGAAAGGGGAGGCAATGGGATTAGCGGTGATGTTGGAAATTCCATTACTGATTATTGATGTGCAACGCGGAGGACCATCAACGGGACTTCCAACAAAAACAGAACAAGCAGATTTATTGCAAGCGCTTTATGGAAGAAACAGCGAGTGTCCCATGCCGGTAATTGCATCGCGCTCGCCTTCTGATTGTTTTGAAAGTGCGATGGAAGCATGCCGCATCGCAGTGCAACACATGACACCTGTGATTTTTTTGAGTGATGGCTATATCGCTAACGGTTCTGAGCCGTGGCGTTTTCCAAAGTCTGCGGATATTCCTGAATTTAAAGTGGAGTTCGCAAAGTTGAATGGCGAACATAAATTCATGCCTTATGAACGTGATGAGAAATTATCACGCCCGTGGGCAGTGCCGGGCACAAAGGGATTAGAGCATCGCGTGGGTGGTTTGGAAAAAGAAAACCTTACCGGAAATATTTCTTATGACCCGGAGAACCATGAATTCATGGTGAAGTTGCGCGAAGAAAAAGTGGAGCGCATCGCAAATTATATCCCCGAACAGAAAATTGAAATTGGACCGGAGAAAGGGAAAGTATTAATTCTTGGTTGGGGTTCAACATTTGGAGTGATAAAATCAGTAGTGAAAGAATTGTACGAGAAAGAAGGTCACAGCATCGCCCATGCGCATCTGCGTTATCTGAAACCGTTTCCGAAAAATCTGGGCGAGTTGTTGAAGCGTTTCGATAAAGTGCTGATACCTGAAATCAATAACGGGCAACTGATAAAAGTGATTCGTGACAAGTTTCTTGTTCCGGCAATTGGGTACAACCGCATTAAAGGCATTCCCATCACGAAAGCCGAGTTAAGAGAAAAAGCATTGGAGGTTTTACAATCATGAGTACAACAACTACCACCGCTGCGCTTACCGCCAAAGATTTCAAGACCGATCAGGATGTGCGCTGGTGTCCGGGGTGTGGTGATTATTCCATTCTCGCGCAAACGCACCGCACCTTACCCGACTTGGGAATTGCGCGAGAAAACATTGTAATCGTTTCCGGTATCGGATGCTCTTCGCGTTTTCCTTATTATACAAACACGTTCGGGATGCATTCTATTCACGGACGCGCTACTGCGATTGCTTCAGGATTGAAAGCTGCCCGACCTGAGTTGAGCGTGTGGATTGTAACAGGTGATGGCGATGGACTTTCCATTGGCGGTAATCACATGATTCATATTCTGCGGAGGAATTTTGACGTGAATATTCTGCTCTTCAACAACCAGATTTACGGGCTTACGAAAGGACAATATTCTCCGACATCTGAATTCAACAAAGTCACCAAGTCAACTCCTTTTGGTTCGATTGATTATCCGTTTAATCCCGTTGCGCTGGCGATTGGTTGCGATGCAACTTTCGTTGCACGCTCAATGGATGTGGGTGCGAAGCATTTGCCTGAAATTTTGAAAAGAGCGAATGCGCACAAGGGTACTTCATTTTTGGAGATTTATCAGAACTGCAACATCTTTAATGATGGCGCATTTGCAACTTATACCGAAAAAGCAACGCAGCCGGAGGAAACAATTTTTCTTGAACACGGCAAGCCGCTCATTTATGGAGCTAATAAAGACAAGGGCATAAGACTGAATGGATTTCATCCTGAAATTGTAACGCTGACTGAAACTGGCGCGAGCGCAAATGATTTATGGATTCATGATGAAACAGATTTGGTAAAAGCGCAAATCCTCTCTCGCTTTTTTGATGACCCGACTAAGCAGAATCATTTGCCGCGCCCGTTTGGCGTGTTCTACACGAAGCAGCGTCCCACGTATGAAGCATTGCTCAACGAGCAGGTAAAAGCCGTTACCGATAAAATGGGTGAAGGCGACCTCGACAAATTGCTGCGCGGAAAAGAAGTGTGGGAGATAAAGTAGTAATAGAAAAGTTTGTTGTCGGTAGTTTACTTCTATCATATTTTTTCTTTTTCCCGCAAAGCTCTTCTTGGTTTTGATTTCAGAAACTTCAATAATTGTTATCAAACAATTCCGGTTAGAACAATAAAATTCTTCCACAGCTAATCGGAAAAACCTGCCGCATTCAAGCGTTCTCAAACTTTTGTTATTTTAGTGCTCCTTACAAAAAACCCATTCATCAAAAAATCAGCATTATGAAAAAGACAGTGTGGCTTCTTAGCCTTTTATTTGTTGCGCTTGCATTTTCAACCACAGCGCAGGTAAGTTTTCCGCAAGGAACACAACAGCAATATTTTAAATCGCAGAACGGCAACCCGCTTGATGCCATTCGCCAGCGCCACGCGCAATCCGCCAACAGGATGGCGAATACGGAAATTTTTATTGATTACGCTGCATCAAATGGCGATGACCAGCAGCTTGCAAGCTTCATGAACACCCGCTTTGTGCCGATTGATACTTTTGGCGACAGGTATGTGGTAGTTGCATTTGATAGTTTGCATGATGATATATCAGGCACAGGTTACAAATATTCTGATTTCGACTCGATTCGCATTGATACGGTGTATTTTGCAGTTGGCCACGAAAATAATGACGGCATCAGTGATTCGGCTACTGTGAAGCTGGTGCAATTAAACGCAAGCGGCTATCCAACAAATATTACGCTTTGGTCACAGACTTTCACATCAGGCGCAATGTCCTTTACCGGTCAAAACAACTGGCTGCAATTTGTAGAACTTTTTGTTGCACCGAACCTGACGCTTCCCTCTTCAACCAAATTTGGCTTTCGTATTGAATATGCAGGAGCTAAAACAGATACGTTCGGCTATCTCTACAGCTTTGTTGATTTAGGGGCATGTCCGAACTTAGGCGCCCCTTACAGTGCAGACCGCACTGCTTTTTATCCCAACTCTTTCCGACTCAATGTATTCAATAATTTGCTGTTGCCCACAGCAGCAGGAGCGGATATTTTTTGGGATTGTGACGGAGTGGGCGGAACGGATACCGATAATCCTGTACAGAATATCAACTACATCGCTAAACTTACCGGCATCGAAGCAGCAGGTCCGCAGGTTCCAAAAATCAGGTTGCTGCGCGTGAATCCGGTGACGGACGAAGTAACGATTAAAAATTTCGGAACAGGCGCACAGGATATTTCAGCATACCGTTTATGCTCCAACTTTAGTTACACAGCGAACCTCACTACGCAAACACTGCTTGCAGGCGCGCTCAATCTTGGAGCGGGCGACACCGTGAAACTGCGCATCACAACAATTAATCCGAATGCAGCCGGCTCTGACCTTGGCTTATATCTCGGCACAGGCGCGTTCGCAGACCCAGCAAGCATGGTGGATTTCACGCAATGGAAAACAAGCGGCAATGGTAGAGAAAGCGTTGCAGTAGCGAAAGGCATTTGGGGCGCAGGACAATTTGTAACGAACAATGAACCTTATCGCTACACCGGTAATGGTTTTCAGGATGGCGTAGCTTACTGGCAAGGAACACAAGCACCACAGCCCGGGGGTTGCGATACGCTATCTAATTTGTTTGTTGTGGATACACCCTCTATCTATGGAATTAGTGGAGGAACCGGGTATGTCTCAGGTCATAACTCGTTTGGCGATATCGCAAAAGCGGAAGAATTTTCCAATTTATCCGCAGCCAACGTAACCGGAGCTTTCTTGCTTTTTGCCGTTGCAGAATATGCAAATGCCAACTCCACTATAATAGCAAGAGTGTGGGACAGTGATGGCGCAGGCGGTGAGCCGGGTACAGTATTGGCATCGGAAACTTTAAACATCATTGATATAGCAGCAGATGTTGCGATTCCTGATTTCACCTATGTAACTTTTAACCCTCCTGCTGCTGTAACAGGCAACTATTTTATCGGAATTACCTTCGCGTATGCCAATGGCGATACGGTGGCATTAATAACAAATCAAGGCAACAGCGGAAGCCCGAACACAGCATGGGAACAGTGGGATGATAACTCTTGGAATACGTATGCAAGCGCATGGGGTGAAGATTTTTCACATTTCATCCTCTCAGAAATCTGCACTCAGGGTTCTTGCCCAACTATTACAGTAACAGGGAATTCCACAAACAGAATTTGCACCAGCGTAAATGGCACAGCAAGCGCATCTGCAACAGGCGGCACTGCTCCTTATACTTACGCATGGAGTAATACCCAAACTGGCGCAGCGCTCACAGGCTTAACAGCAGGAACTTACACTGTAACTGCAACCGATGCGAATAGCTGCACAGGAACTACAACGGTAACAGTAGGAACCACAAACACAGTTCTGACAGTTGGCGTTACTGATACGGACAATACATCTTGTGGTGCGCCAAACGGCTCTGCAACAGCATCCGCTTCTGCTGGCACTGTTCCTTATAGTTACACTTGGTCAACAAGCGGCACGACAGCTACAATTTCAAACCTTGCTGCGGGAAGCTATACGGTGACAGCGTTTGATGCAAACGGTTGTTCGGGCACAGGCAGCGCATCAGTAGCGAGCGCACCTCCTACAATCATGGTGAGCACTTCATCCATGACACCGAATACGCAATGCGTGAATCCGAATGGCGCAGCAACAGTGTCAGCAATGGGCGGCACAGGTCCTTACACGTATCAATGGAATGCAGCGGCAGGAAATCAAATAGGAGCAACGGCTTCTAATCTCGCAGGAGGAACTTACACAGTAACAGCAACGGACGGAGCAGGTTGCACCGGTACTGGAAACGTAACAGTTGGAACAACCACTCCAACAATTACTGTAAGTACGACCTCTACAACTCCAAGCACAAGTTGCGCTGCTCCAGATGGCGCTGCAACTGTTTCAGCAACAGGCGGCACAGGTCCTCATACTTATCAATGGAATGCAGCGGCTGGAAATCAAACCGGAGCAACTGCATCTAACCTTGGCGGTGGAACATACGCAGTTACTGCAACTGATGCTGTAGGATGTACTGGCACGGGCAACGTAACAGTTACCAGCACTACTCCTGTAATTACTGTTTCAGTTTCCAACTCAACCGGAAACAGTTCATGCAGCAATCCGGATGGTTCAGCAACTGTATCAGCAACAGGCGGAGCGGGTCCTTATACTTTCGCATGGAGTTTCGGACAAAATGGAGCAACGCAGATTGGACTGACAGAGGGTTCATACACTGTAACTGCAACTGATGATAATAGCTGCACGGGCACAACCACAGTAACCATTGCAGATAATAAACCTGTACTGAATGTTTCTATTGCTGCAAATCCTGTTACATCCTGTGTGGTGGATAATGGTTCAGCAACTGCGACAACAACAGGCGCGGCAGGCACGGCAACTTATACATGGAGTACCAGCCCGGCACAATCCAGCGCAACAGCTATTGATTTGGCAGCGGGCAACTACACCGTTACCGCGCTTGACCAAACAAGCGGCTGCACTGCAACAGCATCAACGACTATCGGAACAAACACTCCGGCTGTTACGGTAACGATTGCTTCAACCAACAACGTAACCAACTGCGACAGCCCGAACGGTTCTGCAACAGCAACAGCTTCAGGCGGTGCAGGCGGTTTCACGTATGAGTGGAGCACCAATCCAATTCAAACAACCTCAACGGCAACAGACCTTGCAGCGGGTTCTTACACAGTAACTGCAACTTCAACTAACGGTTGCACCGCTTCCGCATCGGCAAGCGTCAGCAACAACACGGCTACTATTACAGTTGATATTACGACAACAGTTGTAACATCCTGCACCACTCCAAACGGAAGCGCTATTGCTGTTGCAACGGGCGGAACTGCGCCTTACTCTTACTCATGGAGCAGCGGGCAAACATCCTCAACGCTCAACAATCTGAGCGCTGGCGCATACAGCGTGACTGTTGAAGATGCGAACGGTTGCGAAGGCTCTGACAACACAACGGTAGGAACAAACACAGTTCAGCCTTCAGTTACAACAACAGTAACAAATGAAACTGCCGTAGGTGCAAATGACGGAAGCGCAACAGCCACAGGAAGCAGCGGCACTGCTCCTTACACTTATTCGTGGAGCACGAATCCTGTTCAAACAGGAGCAACTGCGACAAACCTTGATGCAGGAACTTACACGGTGACGCTCACCGATGCCAACGGTTGCGCTGCCACTGCAACCGCAGTAGTAGGCACAGGCGTGGGAATTGAATTACCTGCAAGCATCAGTTTGCTTTCCATCTTCCCGAATCCAACAACGGATGCTGTGAATGTGCAGATGGAATTAAAGGAAATGCAACCCGTAAAAATTGAATGGTTCAACGTGTTAGGCGAATCAGTTATCGTTCGCGAATTCACAAAAGTGCAAGCAGTAACGGAGCGATTCAGCTTGGGTATGTTGCCGGAAGGAATGTACATGGTGAGAATCACTGCCGGAAAAGAATCTGTGACAAGCAGAATCACGGTGGTGCGTTAAAGAGCGACTTTTCTTTCAGAATAATGCAAAAGCCGGACTCATCGTCCGGCTTTTGTTTTTTTATTAATCTTGGTGTATGCGATTTACAATCATAGCGGGTCCGTGCGTAGTTGAAAACTATAAAGTATGTTTTGAAACAGCGCGCGCTGCTCAATCCATTTGCGGAGAGCTTGGGTTTGAATTTATTTTCAAAAGTTCTTTCAAAAAAGCGAATCGCACGAAATTGGGTTCATTCACAGGGATGAGTGAAGATGAGGCTTTTGAAATTTTGAGAGAAATAAAAAACAAGCTGAAAGTCCCCGTGCTTACCGATGTGCATGAAACCGGAGATATTGAAAAAGTAAAAGACTTTGCCGACTATCTGCAAATCCCCGCATTCCTGTGCAGGCAAACAGATTTATTAATCGCAGCCGGAGAATCAGGCAAATGGGTGAACATTAAAAAAGGGCAATTCGCCTCGCCTGACAGCATGAGTTTTGCCGTGGAGAAAGTGCGTTCTACGGGAAATAAAAAAATTATGCTCACAGAGCGTGGCGCCACATTCGGCTATCAGGATTTAGTAGTTGACTTTCGTTCTGTTCCAAGAATGCAGGAATTTAAAGTTCCCGTAATCGTTGATTGCACACACTCTTTGCAAAAACCAAATCGCACCAGCGGCACCAGCGGTGGCGACCCCGCAATGGTGGAAACACTCTGCCGCGCTGCGGTTGCTGTTGGCGCTGATGGATTGTTTATTGAAACACATCCTAATCCGGCTAAAGCAATGAGCGATGCAGAAAGTATGTTGCCCTTAAAGAACCTCAAAAAGATTTTAGAGCGTTGCGCGAAAATCAGAAAAGCGATTCGTTAGACTTCTTTACAACTCCACTTTCTTTTTCCCTTCGTCCACCGCTTTGATGAATTTGATAAGTCCCTCCATGTAAGTTTCCTGGTCATCGTAGAAACACATGTGGCTGCCGTTTGCGCAATAGAGAAAACTGCCGTTTGGCAACTCCGATGCCATCCACTTCATGTGTTCGGGATCCATCGTGTCATATTTTGCGCCTACAGTGAGTGTTGGCGTGGTGATATTTTTCAAATCATTTTTCCGGCTCCACTTTTCTAAGTTTCCGGCAATGCCAAATTCGCTGGGACCCTGCATCGTCACATACAGCGATGCGTTAATTTTTGCGAAAGAGCGTGTGACAGGTTCGGGCCACTCCGCAAGCGGAATGCGGCAGATATGTTTTGCATAAAAATGCGGCATCAGCAACTGCATGTACTTGGGATTATTGAAGTCATTATTTTTTTCAATCGTCATGATGGTATCTAAAACTTTAGAGTCCATTTGTTTTGAAAGCACGTCAGCCGCATAGTTGTCATAATCAATGGCATCGCACATCATGCTCGACAGGATAAGCCCTTTTATATTTTGCTGATATTTCACTGCATAATCCATTGCCAGAATTGCGCCCCACGAATGACCGAGCAGGTAGAAATTATCGCTCGTGAGATTCAATGCTTTGCGCACCTGCTCTACTTCTTCCACATAGCGCGGCAAACTCCACATCGCAGTATCGTTTGGATTATCTGAATTGCCGCAGCCCAACTGGTCATAATAAATAAACTCAATTCCCTCTGCCGGAAGAAAACTTTCAAAGCATTCAAAATACTCGTGCGTCAGTCCGGGTCCGCCATTGAGCAGCAGCACCTTTATTTTCGGATTGTTGCCAATGGTTTTCGTCCACACTTTAAATGTGCCTTTCGGAGTTTCAATCGGAATCACTTTTACTCCACCGGTTTTCACTCCGGGTGCATTGTTTTGGAAATAAAGCAGACCATCTTCCTTCTCATCCGGTTTTTTTACATCCGAACAAGCAAGGAAAGAAACTGCAAACAGACAAGCGATGAAATAGATTGTAGAAATGGGGTTCTCTGTTTTCATATAACCTGATTTTTTTCTTCCCGAAGATACAAATCGCCTACTTCTTATCTTTGCCGCAAATAAATTTTAAAGATGTTGCAGGTATCTTTTATCGCGGAAAACAAAGACGTAACGCTGGCGGGGTTGCGCAAAAAGAATTTCAAGGAAATTGCATTGGTAGATGAACTTGTGGAAATGGACAGCGAGCGCAGGCAACTGCAACATCGGCTCAACACCATTCAGTCGGATGCAAATCGTATTTCGAAAGAAGTGGGTAAGCTATTCAGCGAAGGCAAGAAGCAGGAAGCGGATGTGCTGAAGCAGCAATCAGCCGATCTGAAAGAGCAAACAAAAACCACGCAGGAAGAACTGGATAAAATGGAAGCGCTCGTGCGCGAGAAACTTGTGTTGCTGCCCAACCTGCCACACGCATCGGTGTCTGATGGAATAACTCCCGAAGAAAATGTGAAAGTATTTGAAAGCGGTGTTATCCCGACACTGCATGATAAGGCAGTTCCTCACTGGGATTTAATTACACAGTATGACCTGATTGATATTGAACTCGGCACCAAGATTTCAGGCGCGGGATTTCCTTTGTATAAAAAACGGGGCGCGAAATTGCAACGCGCGTTGATTCAATTCTTTTTAGATGAAGCAATAAATGCGGGTTACGAAGAAGTGATTCCACCTTATCTCGTGAATGAAGAAACTGCTTTCGCCACGGGGCAGCTACCTGACAAAGAAGGACAGATGTATGAAGCGAAGCTGGATAAGTTGTATTTAATTCCGACAGCCGAAGTGCCGGTGACGAATATTTTTCGCGATGTGATTTTGGAAGAAAAAGATTTGCCTGCGAAACGTGCGGCTTACTCACCTTGCTTTAGAAGAGAAGCCGGCTCTTATGGAAAAGACGTGCGCGGATTGAACCGCGTTCACCAGTTTGACAAAGTGGAAATCGTGCAGATACAGCATCCTGAAAAATCTTACGCGACACTGGAAGAAATGGTAGAGCATGTGAAGGGCTTGCTTACGAAATTGGAATTACCTTATCGCGTGATGAAACTGTGTGGTGGCGATATGAGTTTTGCTTCCGCGCTCACGTATGATTTAGAAGTCTATTCTGCTGCGCAAAAACGCTGGCTCGAAGTAAGTTCAGTTTCAAATTTTGAAACCTTCCAGTCAAACAGGATGAAGCTGCGCTTCCGTGATAAAAATGGAAAGATTCATTTAGCACATACGCTGAACGGCAGCGCGCTCGCCTTGCCAAGAATCGTTGCTGCTCTGTTGGAGAATAATCAAACACCTGACGGAATCATCATTCCAGAAGCGTTGCGGAGCTATACGGGGTTTGATAAGATAGCTGTACTCTGAAAGTGTTCGGTGTGTTCTTCCATCTATAAATGATGGAATCAAATGTTGAGATAACTCATCAGTGAGTTGAAGCGGTCTTTCAAATCATCGTAGTATTCCGCTTCCTGATAAGAGCCAATCACTTTGTAGTTGTGCCGCTCAAACGATGCAATCATCTCCTTGATGTCAGAAGTATTGATTTTCAATGTAACGTCCACCTTCATGGTGTCGTTGTGCGTTGTGATGTATGCGCTGAACACAGAGGCGTTATTTTCTTCCACGATTCTTGCCAATGCCGCAAGCGAATAGTCGCTCTTGTTTAACTCTAATACAATCACGCTGCCATTTTCATTAATGGAACTCAACTGTGAAAAAGCGCTGATGATGCTCTCCTGCGTGATGACTCCGAGATAGGTTTCATCTTTATCCACCACCGGGATGATGGTCAACTTCATTTCAGCAGCGAGCTTAATTACTTCATAAATATGTACGCCTTCAGTTACGAAAGGCTTCGGCAGCTTCAATTCAAAATTGCGGATAGGCTCGCTGGGGTCATCTAAGTCCATCACATCTTCTTCATTCAGCAGCCCGATGAACTTGCCTTTACTGACCACAGGCAAATAAGCCACGCTGAATTCATGCATCCAGATGAGCGCCTTGTCGCCCGTGTCTGAAAGTTTCAGCGGTGGAATGAGCGGTGATATAAGTTCTTTAGCTGTCATTGCTTGCTTTTCGATAAGTTGTCCAAAAAGTGTTCCAGTATCAAATTAAACTCTCCCGACCTCTCCATCATCGCTGCATGTCCGCATCTTTCTATGAATTTCAACTCAGACTGCGGCAGCAACTTGTGGAACTCCTCCGCTACAAATGGTGGCGTAATCTTATCATCTTTCCCCCAAATCAACATTACTGGAACGTGTATCTTCAACAAATGTTCCCTCAAATTGTTCCGTAACGCGGATTTTGCGAGGTAAAGTATGCGCAACGCTTTCTCGCGGCTGTTTACAATCTCATAGACTTCATCCACCAATTCTTTGGTTGCAACAGCAGGGTCGAAAAAAGTGTATTCCGTTTTTTGGCGCACAAAATCATAGTCACTCTTCTTGGGATACGAGTCACCCAGCGCATTTTCAAACAATCCCGAACTGCCGGTAAGGACAATTGATTTCACTTTTTCAGGAAGCTGCATCGTGTACATCAGCGCGATATGTCCGCCTAATGAATTGCCAAGCAGGATGACCGATTGATATTTTTTATGCTCGATAAATTGTTTGGTATAATTCACCAATCCTTCCACTGTGGTTTCTTCTGGCGATAAATCATAAAGAGGAAGCAACGGGATGCACACTTTCATTTTTTTTGAAAAATGCTCGATGACGTCTTTAAAATTGCTCAATGCCCCGAACAATCCGTGCAGCAGCAATAACACCTCGCCCTTACCTGTTTCATGATAACGAAAACCATTTTCTTCAGTGATACTGAGCATGAATCAAAAATACGATTTTAGAATAGGTAGGTTCATGCCACAACACTTCCCTCATCTTGTGGTGTTGGTAGCTTTTCAAACAGTTGTTCTAATTGTTTGAAAACATCACTGAAAAATGGGAGCAGTTTGGAAACAAATGAAATGACTGCGGGAGAAAGTGAAATGAGGTACTCGTAGCTTTTTGATGCCGCCTGTAATTCAGGAGAAATGAAATGCAGTTGATCAAGATACCATAGAAGCGTGCTTACTACCATTACCATAATCGCTGCTTCTAATAGTCCCCCAATCAATTTATTTACTACCCCCAACAGCATGGCTTCTGCCATTTTCTCTACAAACTTGCCGAGAAGATTTATCAAGAGCAGCGCTGCTGAAAAGACTAACACAAAACTGATGAGCGGAAGAAATTTTGATTGCGTGATATGTTGCCGGTAGAAATAATCAGAAACGATATAACTGTATTTCAGCGCAAGCAGCACTCCGAAAAAGAGCGCCACAAAAGTGAATAATGCCCGAATCAAGCCTCGCCTGTAACCGTTGATGAAACCGGCAAGAACGCAGATGATTAGAAGAATATCGAGGAGCATGCGGGAATTATGAAAGCATCGCTTTCACTACTTCCGACACTGCCTTATTATCTGCTTTCCCCGCGAGCTGCTTGCTTGCCATGCCCATCACTTTACCCATGTCTTTAATGCCGGATGCTCCTGTTTCGGAAATGATTTTTTGAATCACGGCTTTCAACTCCTCCGTGCTCAATTGTTGCGGCAGGAATTTTTCAATCACTGCGATTTCATCTTTTTCTTTCTGCGCCAGATCAGGACGACTCTGCTGTTCGAAAATCGTAAGACTGTCTTTCCGTTGCTTAATGAGTTTTTGCAACATCGAAATTTCCTGCTCTTCGGTTAAATCTTTACCGCCTCCTTCCGAAGTTTTTGCAAGCAGAATGGCTGATTTCACTGCGCGCAATCCACGCAGTGCAGCTTCATTTTTCGCAAGCATTGCTTCTTTCATCGAAGCCATTATTTTCTGTTCAAGACTCATAGATTAAATTTTAGTGGTTTCAAATATCGGAAGAAAGATTTAGTTCTTAACTAAACAGCCTTCGACTTCGCTCAGGCTGACAAACCAGCTAAGTACGAATTCACTTTGTTGTCACGGTGAGCCTAGTCGAACCGTGTTTTTTTGTCATTTTTTCTTTGCATCAGTCACACCTAACTTTGCCGCCAACCCGATGCGCAAGAAAGCCGAATCAAAAGAGACTAAGCAATTTGCTTCCCGCAAGAAAGACCACATTGAGCTTGCGTTTAAATCACAGGAAGGAATTCAAACGGATAATAGATTTTATTACGAGCCTTTGCTCTCCGCGCATCCGCAAGCATTAAAGCCTACATCGTTCCTTGGAAAAGAGATGAAAGCCCCGATTTGGATTTCAAGCATGACGGGTGGAACAGAACTTGCGCATAAAATCAATCACAACCTTGCAAAAGCCTGTAAAGAATTCGGGTTAGGCATGGGGCTTGGCTCGTGCAGAATTTTGCTTGAAGGCGACACCTATTTTAAAGACTTCAATCTGCGCCCTATACTCGGTGACGAGCGTCCGTTTTTTGCCAACCTCGGCATTGCGCAGGTGGAACAGGAATTGGCAAACAAAAGCGTGAAGCGCATTGAAGAACTCATCAAACGCTTAGAAGCAGATGGGCTTTTCATTCATGTCAATCCATTACAAGAGTGGTTGCAACCCGAAGGCGACAAAATCAGCAAACCGCCTATTGACACGATTCGCAGATTGTTGGATAAAGTGAGGTTTAAAATCATCGTGAAAGAAGTGGGGCAAGGGATGGGCTTTGAAAGTTTGAAGGTATTATTTCAATTGCCGCTTGCTGCGATTGATTTTGCCGCGCATGGAGGCACGAATTTTTCAAAAGTGGAATTGCTCCGCTCAAACAAACAACAGCAAACTTTGTTTAACGAGGTGGCGCACATCGGGCATAGCGCAACAGAAATGGTCGGGATTACAAATCAAATTCTCAAAGCGCTTGGAAAGAAATCTCTTTGCAATGAAGTGATTATTTCAGGAGGAGTAAAATCCTTTTTGGATGGTTATTATTTAATGCAAAGTCTGAATTGCAATAGCATTTACGGACAAGGCTCTGCGATGTTAGGGAGAGCGAGAACTTCTTATGATGCTTTGCAAGAGTATGTTGCAGGTCAGATAAAGGGATTGGAATTGGCAAAAGCTTACTTGAGAGTGAAACGCTGAATCAGTATATTAAGGTGATATTCATCAATAAAGCGGCTGTTCAATTATCCTAACATTACGTCCATGAAATCAATCGAAGGTTTTTCCAAACTCTCCAAGCAAGCAAAGCTGGAATGGATCGCAAATAACTTTTTTGAAAATCCGGATGAAGTTGTCCGCGAGTTTCAAAGTTACTGGCAGGATGACCCCAAGACGCAGAAGTTGTTTGACGAATTCAGCGAAAACACGCTCACGAATTTTATTATCCCTTACAATGTTGCGCCCAACTTTCTCCTGAACGGGAAGATGTATGCGGTGCCGATGGTGATTGAAGAAAGTTCAGTGGTTGCTGCCGCTTCGCAGAGCGCGAAATTTTGGAAAGACCGTGGCGGCTTTCATTCCGAAGTGATTTCAACCGTGAAAATCGGGCAGGTGCATTTCAACTGGCACGGTGATTTTCAAAAACTGAAAAAATTCATCAAGCACATCAAGCCGATCATGATTCGCAATGCGCACCCCATCACGCGCAATATGGAAAAGCGCGGAGGCGGCATTCTTGATATTGAATTAGTGAACATGACTGCGTTCGACACCGATTATTATCAACTCAAGGCATCGTTTGAAACGTGCGAGTCTATGGGCGCGAATTTTATCAATTCCGTTCTGGAAAATTTCGCAGCAACATTGAAAGGAGAAGCATTGGGTTACGAAGAATTTGAAGGTGATGAGCATGATATTAATATCATCATGTGCATCCTTTCCAACTACACCCCTGATTGTCTTGTGCGCACCTGGGTGGAATGCGACATCAATAAACTTGGCACAGTTGAAGGAATGCCCGCAGAAGAATTTGCAAACAAATTTGCCAGGGCTATCAAAATCTCAAAGGTTGATGTGTATCGTGCAACGACACACAATAAAGGAATCATGAATGGTATTGATTCTGTGATACTTGCTACCGGAAATGATTTTCGCGCAACCGAAGCGTGTGGTCATGTTTACGCTGCGAGAAACGGGCGCTATCAAAGTCTTTCAGATGTGAAGCTTGATAACGGCAAGTTCCACTATTCGATTGAAGTGCCGATGGCGGTGGGTGTGGTTGGTGGATTGACATCGCTTCATCCTATGGTGAAGCGTTCTTTTGAAATGTTGGGCAATCCCAACTCGCGCGAACTCATGATGATTGCTTCCGCAGCAGGGCTTGCCAATAATTTTGCCGCAGTAAAATCCATGACTACCGTTGGCATTCAGAAAGGACACATGAAAATGCACCTGCTGAATATTCTCAACCAATTCAATGCGTCTGAAACAGAAACTGCGCAGGCAAAAGAGTACTTCAAAACCAATGTGGTTTCTTACACTGCGGTCAGGAATTTTTTGATTTCCATTCGCCCTACTGTCACTGAAAACAAGCACAAATAATTTGAAGGACCATTTCTACGCGCACGGCAAACTGCTGCTGAGCGGGGAATATTTTGTATTGAATGGCGCGAAAGCGCTCGCTATTCCCACGCGCTTTGGTCAGCATTTGGAAGTGACGGAAATTCCCGGTAACGATGGAAAACTCTTTTGGGAAGCACAGGATGAAAGGGGTGAAATATTTCTCAGCGTCATCTTTGAATTGAATGATTTCAAATCGTTGGAAAAGAAAGGCGAGGTTTCTCATTTCTTGCTCCAAGATCTGCTACGTGCGGCCCGCGCGAAGAATGCTGAATTTTTGAAGCAGGAAAAAAATGTACGTGCAGTTTCACGTTTGGAGTTTCATTCCGGCTGGGGCTTGGGTAGCAGTTCTACTTTAGTTTACAACCTTGCAGCGTGGGCGAAAGTGGATGCGCTCGATTTATTTTTTAACGTACTGGATGGCTCCGGTTATGATGTTGCCTGCGCGGGAGCAAAAGAAGCGGTTCTCTATCATTTGGAAGGAAGCGTGGCTGTGTGGCGGGAACTCTGTTTCGAGCCGCCTTTTGCAAATCAATTGTATTTCGCGTATCTCGGCAAAAAACAAAACAGCAGTGAAGCTGTGCGAAAATTCCGCAACACCTCGCCCGATGAAAGAGTGATTGAGAAAATTTCATCCATCACCGAGCGCATGATTCGCGCTGTAACCGCAACGGAATTTCGCGCATTGTTGGAAGAACATGAAACGGTTGTTGCATCTGCCTTGCAATTAGATAAAGTAAAAGACATTCACTTCAACGATTTTCCGGGAGCGATAAAATCGCTTGGGGCGTGGGGCGGTGATTTTGTGATGGCGCTGGCGGAAAATAAATCGTTTGATACGCGCGGCTATTTTCAGATGAAAGGGTTCGAAACGATTTTCTCCTTTGAGGAGATGCTTTTTAAGGTTTAATTGCAATTTCAATGGAGGGCATAAGACAAGTTAACAAGTGGATGGGATTCATTCCGGCAGTAAGTATTATGTGTTGGCTGGTTATGGTGACTATTGGTGTTCTTATGTTTGGTCGTTTACCAATTTATGGACATGATCCGGATCCGTACAGCCTTGGAATAGATTGGCTTGATTTGATTGCATTGATATTCACTTTTATTAGTCTGTTTACAATCCCAATAGGGCTCATCATGACAATTGGATTGAAGGTTGGAAAAGTGCGATTTAATAGGTTTGAATGGATAAGCATCTCAACAACTATTGTAAGCGTGATTGCTTTCTTTGTTTTAAAATATGCTATGTCTGAAACATTCCTTTGGGTAATGGATTAGCATGAAAAAAGTCATTCTTCCCTTCCGAAATATGCCGAACTTTGTCGCCTCTTAATTTCTAAATCTTGGAAACACCGGTACAACCGAAACGCAATCCTGCCACGCCTTCTAAAGTAGAGAAGACAAAAGATTTTGTCCATCCTTCCGATTGGCCCAAAGCTGGAGCGATTGACCTTGCCGTTCACGATTTGCCGCATCAATCATCTACGATTGAGTGGTGGTATATGAACTGCCACGTTACAACCAAAGAAGGCAGACAACTTTCTGTGTTTGCATCTTTCTTCCGCAGATTATTGGAATATGATGAAAAGAAGAAACGCTTCAACTACGGGCATTCCATCACATGGGCGATTTTTGATGATAAAGGAAACGAGCGGAAGGAAAAATATTTTCCCGTTTCATTGGTGGACAAGGTGGCTCCGAAAATCGGCTTGGATAAAATCAAGAAAGGTGAAATCGTAAACGACCACCGCCTGCGAAAAGCCGTGATTGAAATGCTGGAGAAAGGAAATGTTCCCTATCCCGACAGACTGATTCAAGAAGATGTGGAGGTAGATGAGAATAAACTGAACCTCTACATTGACGGCAACACCTACACAAAACGCGCTGACGGCACGTACGATTTGCATTTGTATGATGACGAGCAGCAAGTGGGCTGCACATTAAATTTCGCCCCGCAAAAACCACCGGTGCGTCATGGTGACAATGGCGTGGTGCTCGGAGTTTCGTCTGAAAACATGTTCTACTATTTCATTCCGCGCTGCGAGGTGAAAGGAACGATTACGCTGAAAAAGGAAAATTTAGAAGTGAGCGGAAGCGGCTGGTATGACCACGAATTTGGCAAGCCGCCCGAAAAGAAAAAAGATAAAAACGGAAAGGAAAAAGAGGAGCCGCGCAAAGATGTCGGCTGGAACTGGCTTTCCACGCAGTTGGATAACGGTTATGAAATCAGCGCGTATGACCTGTTTGACCTCTCAGGAAAAACTCCGAAAGGCGTTGGCAAATGGGCAATCGTAATTGACCCGAAAGGCAATCGTAAAGCTTATACAAAATTCAACCTACAGCCGCTTGACAAGTGGACGAGCATGCGCACGTTCAACGATTATCCGATTAAATGGAAGCTGGAAATTCCGGAGGCGAAGATTGCATTAGATGTGACCACACCCTTTGAGCAGCAGGAATTCATGACCGTGATTTCAAAACCCGCTTTTTGGGAAGGAAGAATTAATACCGAAGGAACATTCAATGGTAAAACGGTGAAAGGTCCTGGCTTCGTGGAGCGGCATGGATTCTTTAAGCTCGAGTCCATGGATGACTTTTTCAAAGTGGTGAGCCGCGAAACATTGAAGTCAATCGAAAAAATTCTCCCGCATAATCCGACTCCTGAAAAATTGATTGAACTCGTATCGCACAAAAAGAACAAGCATCATATTGACGGCATTGATACGAAGCAATATTCTGATGCGCTGATAAAACCTATCCGCACGATTATTGACCGCAGAGGGAAATCGTGGCGCTCGTATGCCGCGCTCGCATGTTGTGATATTGTGGGCGGTAACTCACAGCACGTTTCTGATTGGCTTGCGATGCCCGAACTGATGCACGTTGGCTCGCTCATCGTAGATGACGTGGAAGACAAATCTCCGATTCGCAGAGGCGGTCCTTCATGCCATGTGTTGTTCGGTGAGCCGATTGCCATCAATGCAGGAACGGCAGCTTATTTCATCGGTCAGATTATCGTGTATCATGCTGACTTCATCAAGCCAAAACAGAAAGTGGAGATTTACAATCTCTACTTTGAATCCTTGCGCGCTGCGCACTCAGGGCAGGCGCTGGATATTTCGGGCTTGGATTACATGATGCCCGAAGTAGTGAAAACAGGGAATGGAAAATTATTGGAGAAGCGAGTTTTCGCTACGCATCGTTTGAAATCAGCAGTGCCCGCAAGCACACTTGCCATGACAGGTGCATTGATGGGTGGTGGTTCTAAAAAACAAGTGGATGCCATCGGCAGATTTTATGAAAACCTCGGTGTTGCATTTCAAATCGTAGATGATGCGCTGAACCTCAGCGGCTTTAAGAATAACCTGAAAACAAAAGCAGAAGATTTATCTGAAGGGAAAATCACGTTTCCCGTTGCGAAAGCGATGTCAAGACTTGATTACAAGCAGCGCAAAGAGTTGTGGGACATTATTCGCTCGAAGCCAAAGAACCTGAAAAAACTTGGCAGGGCAGTACAACTTATTGAAGACTGTGGAGCCATTCAAGCCTGCCAGGATCACGCCCGCGAATTGATTGACACAGAATGGAAAAAACTTGACCCGCTCATCCGCGATTCTTTCTCAAAGCTGATGCTGCGTGCGTTTAGCTGGTATGTGTTAGACAGGCAGTATTAACAGATAATGTTTAATTTTTCAAATCATGAGTGCTACTGAACTTAAAAAGCTGCTGGTAAAAAGAATTCAGTCAACAGACGACATTGAAATACTGAATGCTCTTTGTGTGTTAACTAAAGACAAAATTCAATCTGTAAGGGAGACAAGAAAAAAAATCAAAAGGACTGTCAGAGGCATAGGGGTTGAACGAATTCAGGAAAAAACGAAAAAAAAACATTATCCGTTAAAACCGATGACATTAGCGGAATTGTTTGCGCGAGATGCGCAATCGGAGAAAGAAATGAAAGAAGGGAAACTGATATCTCAGGAAGAAATTAAAAGACGTTTCGGAATTACAAAGTAAATGGCGCGCTACAAAGTAGAGTGGACCCCTTTTGCCTCTCAATGTTTGTCTGAAATTTATTTCTACATTTCAAACAGGGAAAAATCAGAAATTCCTGCTGATAAATTCATTCGCAAGTTGGTTGAGCGGACAGACCAACTTACAACACATCCTTTTACAGGGCAAGCAGAGCCGCACTTTGATTCGGCAAAAAAAGAACGGAGGTATTTAGTTGAGGGGAATTACAAAATTATTTCCCGAATTGAGAAGGACACGGTAGTTATTACTGACATTTTTCACACAAAGCTGAATCCTCATAAACTTACCAAACGGGATGTTGATGACTAACTCTATCAAATGGCGCTCGCCTTCCAACATCGCCCTCATTAAATATTGGGGCAAAAAAGGCAATCAACTTCCTGCGAATGCTTCGCTGAGTTTTACGCTTAGTAATTCATTTACGGAAACAGAATTACGCTTCGCGGAAAAAAAATCTCCCTCAAAGGAGATTGAACTTGCCTTCTTTTTTGAAGGGAAAGCACAACCCGATTTTGAAACCAAAATCAAAAAATATTTTCAAAACATCACCGCAGAACTTCCCTTTCTCACGAAAAATCAATTTGAAATTCATTCCAAAAACAGCTTTCCGCATTCAGTAGGAATTGCTTCATCAGCATCGGGCATGAGCGCCCTTGCTCTCTGTGTTTGCAGTTTGGAAGAACTTGAAAAAGGAATAACATCGAATCCAGAAGCCTTCTTCCGCAGGGCGTCTGTTTTATCGCGGCTTGGCTCGGGCAGCGCGTCACGCTCGGTGTATGGCGGCATTGTGACGTGGGGCAAAATAGAAGGACTACCCGATACCAGTGATGAATTCGCCTCCCCCTTTCAGGGAAAGACGGACACTATTTTCCATGATTTTCATGACGATATCCTTGTGGTGAGTTCACAGAAAAAGGATGTATCCAGCCGTGCGGGGCATGAGTTGATGAACGCGCATCCTTTCGCGCAAAGCCGCTACGGGCAGGCATCACAGAACCTTCATGAATTGACTGCGTGTATGGCAAATGGGAACCTGCTGCGCTTCTGCGACATCGTTGAGAATGAAGCCCTTACGCTGCATGCGCTGATGTTTTCGTCTTCGCCAGCGGTTGTTTTATTCCAGCCGGGAACGATTGACATTATCAAAAAGGTGCGCAAATTCCGTGAACAAACCGGCATCCCCGTTTGTTTTACGATTGACGCAGGACCCAATGTACACTTGCTTTACCCCAACAGTGTAAAAGTTGACATCGGTCAACTAATTCAGCAGGAACTTGTTGTATCTTGCGAGCACAATCAAGTCATATCAGACAACGTAGGAAAGGGTCCCCTAAAACTAAGCGCATGAATACTGCAAAAGAGTCGTCCTATCACTCCAAGATTCTGCTATTCGGAGAGTATGGCATTATCCAGAATTCGATGGGGCTTTCGATTCCCTATAATTCTTACAAAGGAAAAATGGCGTTCATTGATGCTGAAAATTCAACCCACAAAGCGGAACATTCAAGCGGAGAGTTAAAGACCTATCTCAAGTATCTTAAAAGCCTGAAAAAAGAAGGCACGCTGCTGGCAGAGATTGATATTGCGCGGTTGGAAAAAGATATCAAGGATGGTTTGTTCTTCGATTCAGATATTCCGCAGGGATTTGGCGTGGGTAGTTCAGGAGCATTGGTGGCAGCGATTTATGACAACTATGCCGCAAACAAATTTGAGCGCGAAACCATCAAGAGCGATGATATTTTAAAATTGAAAGAGCAACTCGCGCAGATGGAATCTTTCTATCATGGCAAGAGTTCGGGGATGGACCCGCTGATATGCTATTTGGATTTGCCGATGCTCATTCAATCGAAGACCAACATTGGCGCGGTGAAATTGCCCGCAGAGTTGAAAGAAGGCAAAGGCGCGATTTTTCTGATTGATACCGGAACACCCGGGCGCACGCAGCCGCTGGTGCAGTGGTTTTTGGAAAAATGCACACATCAGGATTTTCTGAAAACATTCCATGAACATTATGTTCCCTACAACGACCAGTGCATCAAGGATTTTTTAAAGGGAGAAACAAAAGACCTGTTCTATAATCTTTATCACGTTTCCAAATTCCTATTGGAAAATTTGCACCCGATGATTCCAAAGCTTTTCCGCAAGGCATGGGAAAAAGGTCTCGAAACAAAAGCATACTATCTCAAACTCTGCGGCTCAGGCGGTGGTGGTTTTATTCTCGGATTTACGGAGAATCTCGAAGCTGCCAAAGAACATCTCAGTGAACACCAGATTAAGGTGATTCACAAGTTTTAAAGCGCGCTTCTACTTTTCCTGCTTTTATTTTGATTCGATTTTTTACGGAGACTCTTTTGCTAAAGAAGTCATGCCCGTAAATCTTCTGGAGACAATCTTTCTACTCAAACCGTCAAGAACAAAATGCTCGTGACGATTATTTTGCTCCGATTCATTCGGGCATTGTGGCGGCTTGAATTTTTCTGCTTAAACCGTCAAGAAGCAAAACGCGAATAGAATACTTGGTAACGTACTTATTGTTGTCTACATAAGGCGAAATATATTGCCTTATTTGTTCTGCGGTAAGTATGCCGTCTGAAACTTTTATTTCCCAATAGGTAAGAAGTAAGTCATTTTTTTCTTCTGGGAGAGTTTTTAATTTTTCGTTTATGTATGCAATTGTTTGATTAATATCTAATTGCTTCTGTCCTTTTAAATTAAACGAAAGAACAAAAAGAAGCAAAGAGAAAAAGACAACTGATTTCATGTATTAGCTGGAAAAGTTAATCAGAATCTATTCGGTATGATTTTATTTCAGCCTCAATTTGACTGATGTAAAATTCTTCTTCTTCTAATTTTATTTTAAGGTACTTGCAGTCTTCTCCCCTCTTCTCTTTTTCTAAAATAGCTGATCTGATATTATCTTGTCTATTTTCTCTTGGTGCTTTTTGTTTTTGTAGTTCTTCGATTGTTGTTTTGATAGAAAGCATATTCTAATTTTTCAGAACTCAAAAGTTAATAAAAAATGTTGAGTTGACCTCCGCTCACAGATAATTACTAAACCCCATAAGTTACGCGCTACAAAAGATACCGAGGCAGAAACGAAGTCACCCGCGCCAAATCCTCCTCAAATAAATTTAATTCTTCTCCTTCGCGGTGTGGTACTTGAGTTTTTTGTCTTTGAGGGCTGTCATACATTCCACGATGCCGGTGCACCTCCTCAAATAATATCCAGATTTGAATTCACACGTAGGTATTTGGTTTTTGTGCGCGTTTTGCGCCTGCCTGTCTTTTCCAGTTTTGCGAAGTCTTTTTCAACGAATTCCAATGTGGAGCCGTGAGGAATTTTTTCAAGGAGGGAAGGGTCTTTTACCACCTGCCGGAGCAACTCAAAAGTAAGCCCGAGGTTGCGGTTTATTTTTTTCTTTCTGAGTCATTTCTTTATTTTTTTAAGATACCTTTCTTTATAAAATTCCCACCGAAGTGTGCTTCATCAAAAGTAGTCAGTGCTAAATGAAAATTCAAATGATTATCCGGATCTCTTAGTTCTGCTTGCTGATAGATAATGATGCGCTTCTGACGAGTAACGCTACTAAAGATACTGTTGCAGAAACGAAGTCAGTACGCGCCAAAAGATCATCCCTCTGCCAAGGGCGCATCCCCTTCGCATACGCGGTTACTTTTATTGAGGGGATGCCGGAACAAGTCCGGCATGACAACGCGCAAAGGGGGACATTAGAAACAGCCGCGCAATTGTCCTATACCCAAAGAAAGCAGGCGGGTGTATCTTTATTAAATTTGTGGCTCGTAAACTGAAATAACTCATGGGACGCATCTTTGAAAAACGTAAGCACACGATGTTTGCGCGCTATGACCGGATGGCGAAGGCTTTTACGCGCATCGGCAGGGAAATCTCGATTGCGGTGAAAAGTGCCGGACCGAACCCGGACAACAATCCGCATTTGCGGATGGCGATGCAAAATGCGAAGGGGGCGAACATGCCGAAGGAAAAGGTGGAGTCTGCGATTAAGCGGGCTTCGTCAAAAGATGAAAAAAACTATGAGGAGCTGACGTATGAGGGCTACGGTCCGTATGGAATTGCGATTTTGATTGAGGCGGCTACGGATAATCCTACGCGTACGGTGGCGAATGTGCGGATGTATTTTTCAAAAGGAGAAGGCGAGTTGGGGAAAACAGGCTCGCTGGATTTTCTGTTTGAACGGAAGGGTGTTTTTAAAATCGCGAAGGGCACGCTGAATGTGGAAGACCTGGAACTGGAGCTGATTGACCACGGATTGGACGACCTCGCGGTTGATGAGAATGAGATTTACATCTTCACTGCTTTCACCGATTTTGGCGCGATGTCAAAAGCGCTGGAAGAAAAAGGATACACCATTATCAGCGCGGGGAAACAGCGTATCCCGCGCACACTTGTTGAGTTGAACGAGGCACAGCAGGAAAATATCATCAAGCTGGTGGAAAGCCTTGAGCAGGATGATGACATCCAGCATGTGTATCACAATATGAAGTAGGATTGTGGCTCAACTGGGAGAAATAATAAAATCTTCAGGGGTGATGATTTTTTCAACGGGAGCCACAGGAATCTGTTCAGGATAGATGATGATGAAATTGTGTTTTTGGAAAGACTTTTCCAGCTTTCCGGGGATTTCATCAAGATTGCTGCTATAAGAAATCGTTCCTTTTCGCGCGCTTATCACAATAAAAACATCCTCCTCCTGCACTTCTTTTTCGAGCGCAAGGAATTTGTATAAAAAATCCAGCTCATAGCAATAAATAGTGACTGGCGATTTCATTTTTTTAAGGACTTCTTTGAAGGCATCTGCAGTACGATTAAAACTATAAAGGTGAACCGGGCTCCCTGTTTGGCGCGCGAGTCGCACTATTTTTTGAACCCACAACTCGAACCCCCGCTCGGCATCTGCATTTTCAGGAGCGGCAACAACGATTCTCTTTACAAGGTTAATCGGGAGCAGAATTCTGCATACCATAATCATTTGTGAAGCGCTTTCTAAAAGATTATCCAACGTGGTTCCGAAAATCTTTCCGATGGGGCGCGCTTGTTCGCTCCAGCCGATGATGACGGTGGTTATCCGCATCTCTTTTATCGCCCTTGAAATTCCGCTTGCGATATTCAGGTCAACCCGAGAGAGGATATGAACCTTGGTGTCAGTAGCTGAAGCATGCACGATGGCGTGCTCCAGCATCTTGTTGCTCATCACCACTTTTTCACGCGCTTCATCATCATCCTGTACAATGGCAAGCGCAGAGATTGGCTGCTTCGATTCCTGCTCTTTGACGAGGATGGCAAAGTCCATCATCGTTTCAATTGTTGAAGGATTAGAAATGGGGACAAGAATTTTTTCCTCCGTATCGTGCAGCTTGATTTTTGTGATGCTCTCTTCCAAAGCGATTTTTTTTGCAGCCCCTTCTGTAACAAATGAAGCTACTAAGCAAGTGATGAGGATAAGCACAATGGTTCCGTTCAAAACATTTTCGTCTAATATTTTGAGGTTATAGCCTATGAGAATTACTGCGAGCGTTGCGGCAGCATGCGAATTACTGAGTCCGAAAATCAGTTGCCGCTGATGCGGATGGTAGCCAAAAGCCTTTTGGGTGAATAAGGCAGCCAGCCATTTTCCGGCAATAGCGGTAGTGGTAAGCGAAGCGGCAACGAGCAGCGCCTGGGGACCTTTCAGTAACACGCGCATATCCACAAGCATCCCAACGCTAATCAGAAAAAAAGGAATAAAGAGCGCGTTGCCGACAAACTCAACCCGGTTCATCAAGGGGGATGTATGCGGAATTAGCCGATTAAGCGCAAGCCCGGCAAGGAAAGCTCCCACGATAGGCTCCAGTCCGGCAAGTTTGGCAAGGAACGCTGCAAGAAAAACCATCGCCAGGACATAGATATATTGTGAAGTTTTTTCTCCTTCAATATTTTTGAAAAACCAGCGTGCCATAGGTGGAATAAGCAGTAAAACAATGGCTGCAAAAGCAACCACTGAAACTATCAACCGAATCCAGAATTCCTGATTGAGTTCACCTTCCGCAGAACTGGTGATTACCGAAAGAAGAATCAGCACTGCTGTGTCGGTGATAATCGTTCCCCCCACTGTGATGGCAACGGCTTCATTGCGGGCAACTCCAAGTCTGCTCACGATAGGATATGCGACCAGTGTATGTGTGGCAAACATGCTGGAAATGAGCAGAGATGCCGTCAGGTCATATCCAAGGAGATAATAACAAACAGGAAACCCGAGCAACGAGGGAATAAAAAAAGTAAAACCACCGAATAAGATGCTGCGGTGACGATATTTTTTAAACTCGGTGAGGTCGAGTTCCAGCCCTGCAAGAAACATAATGTAGAGCAGTCCTACTGTTCCAAATAAAACGATGCCTTCATTTCTCGCCAGAATATTGAATCCATTCGGTCCGATGATAACCCCTGCAACAATCAGCCCGACTATGCCCGGAATTCTTAACCTGCTTAAAACCAATGGCGCCAGCAAAATGATGAATAGTACCAATGAAAACACCAGCACAGGGTCGTTTAATGGCAGGGTGAAATCAGGGAAACTGACGCTTAAAAAATGTAATTTGTTCATCATCGGCTAAAATAAGAAACTGAGCCTTAGGAAATGCTTGATGAAAATCGCCTTGTGAAAAAATTTTAGTGCGCTATAAAGAAAATCCCGAACGAGCAGTAGCCATAAGAAGAGTAGCCGCCTTCAAGCGAGAAGCCGAGCCATTTCAGCACGAGGCTGCGCGCACCAAAACTGAATCCGCCCCTGAATTTTTCATTGGAGGTAACTAAATCCTGTTCGGCTTTTTCATGGTTCACCCATACGAAAGAATAGCCGCCCCATCCCGCCACATACACATCCACAATGTGTTGCGGAATGCGCCTGCGCATCATTGTTTGCAATAAATCATTGAGGTGATATTCCGCTCTGAACCCCGCCATCATTTCGTGGTAGCGGATGTCGGGATTTATCCAGCGCGTGGCGTTAATGGCTTCAAACTCTGAATGTTTGAATTGGAAATAAGTAACCATCGGACCAAGCGTTACATTCTTAAACGGAGTTACTGCGAAATGTAAATTCACGGGAAGCGTTGCCACCTTGCGTCCCGAAAACATAAAGTTGTTGACTTGAATGGAGATGCTGCCGGGTTTCTTATAAAAAGGCGTTTGCTTAAAGCCGTTGCCATACTTCCAGTTTTGCGCAAACGAAAGACTGGGCAGCAATGCAAGAAAAAAAATGTAGGTAAATAGGTTTTTCAATGCGCTAATGTTCACTAAATATACTCCAAGACGGGCGTTGGTTTATACGAGTAAATAGCCTAAAGGTTAAATTTGCCGCACATTCCCATCCCGTGAAAAAAACAGCTACGCTCACCTCGTTTCCAAAATCAAAAATCAACATCCTGCTGCTGGAAGGCATTAATCCTTCGGCAATCGGGGAATTTAAAAAAAGCGCATACTCCAATATCCAGCTTGAGGACAAAGCGCTGAGTGAAAATGAATTGGCGGAACGAATTGGCGAAGTTCATATTCTCGGAATTCGCTCCAAGACAAATGTCACAAAAAAGATTCTTGACCGTGCCGAAAAACTGATTGGTATCGGCTGCTTTTGCATCGGCACCGACCAGGTGGATTTGAACGCAGCTACAGATGCGGGAATCACAGTGTTCAATTCGCCTTATTCCAACACGCGCTCAGTTGCCGAACTCGTGCTGGCTGAAAGCATCATGCTCATCAGGCGCATTCCAGAACGCAACGAAGCCGCCCATCGCGGAGATTGGCTGAAAGATGCAAAGGGAAGTCATGAGTTGAGAGGAAAAACACTGGGCATTATCGGATATGGTCATATCGGCTCGCAGGTATCCGTGCTTGCGGAATCGCTGGGCATGCGCGTGATTTTTTATGACATCGAGCCGAAGTTGCCGCTGGGAAATGCAACTGCATTTGACTCACTGTCGAAACTGCTGAAAGAGGCAGACATCGTTTCGCTGCACGTGCCTGAAACGCAGCAGACAGAAAATATGATGACTGCTCCGCGCATCAAGCAGATGAAGCCGGGAAGTATTTTGCTGAACCTGAGCCGTGGCAGAGTGGTTGATTTGCCTGCATTGCGCGAAGCGTTGTTGAGCGGACAAGTGAAAGGCGCAGCGATTGACGTGTTTCCCACAGAGCCGAAATCAAAGAATGAAAAATTTGTAAGCCCGCTGCAAAATATTCCGAATGTAATTCTCACGCCACACATCGGTGGCTCTACGCTGGAAGCTCAGGAAAATATCGGGTTTGATGTTTCAAGAAAACTTGTCAGTTTGTTAGATACAGGCGCAACAGTCGGCTCGCACTCCGTGCCGCCTTTGAGTTTGCCCATGCAACACAACACACATCGCCTTTTGCACATTCATAAAAATCTTCCCGGTGTGCTTTCAGAATTAAATGGAATGCTCTCCGCACTGAACGTAAATATTGTAGGACAATATCTCAAGACGAATGACAAAATCGGTTACGTAGTGCTTGACGTAGAAAAGTCTGCTTCCAAAAAAGCGTTTGAAGAAATCAAGAAAGTGAAGCACACGATTAAGACACGGATTTTGTATTGAGCGTAGTCTTCGTAAATGCTTCCTTCTATTTCAATGAAGAAGATATCGACAAACGCGGCTACGCTGCTTGGTCAATTCTTGAAAATAAAAACCGACCTGAGTTTGAAGGCAAAGTTTTCTGCATCAATTATCGCGTGCGCGAATTGGATGCGCTTGTGAAATTTCTGCGCTCTAAAAACATTGAAGTGAAAGGCGTGAAAATTTCTCCCGAAGGAAAATTCGCATGGGTAACATACCCGGATGGAAATTATATTAAACTCTGGGAAGACACCGCCTTATGAAATCAAATTATTGCCTCCCCTGAATATATTCCGTCAATTCATCTACGCTGCTGCTGAACCCGAAAATGTTGTTCAGTTTGAAATAGTTTTTCTGCTCGGAGCAATAGTCGTAAGCAAATTTTGCAAAGTCCAATTTTGATTCTTCAAAACCAAATTCGTTGCAAATCTGCGTAATCTGACTTGTGTTCAGGCAGTTGCTTGAAGCAATTTGTTTTGCCGTTTTTAAACGAGTTTCATCAAACCCCTGATTTTTTACAGTGGCGAGTGCGCTGCTGAAATCGCCTGCCGACATCGGGTAGGCGTTTGCGCATCCGGCAGGCTGAATATCGCGCGTTGGAGCGCCCGTGCTTGTAGTTGTGGTATGCGTGGTGGTGTGCGTTGTTTCCATCATGGTCGGGTCGGTGATAGAAATGCCCATATTCATATTCATTCCGTTGATATTTACATTCGCGCCTACGGTGTTGGGAACGCCTGTAGTTGTGGTGGTGGTTTGCGTAACGGTGGTGCCGGAAGCTACCGGAGCAACGGCTGCTACCGGAGCACCATAGCGCACTACATAGACATTGGAGGGCGCAACAAATCCCTGCCTCACGGGAATTGCCGAGAAAGGCATCGCGCCCAATTTTGGTTTCATCGCTTTGTCGCGCTTGATTTTATAGGTCACATCCATCAGCGTCATGTTCTCGTCAGCGATGTAAAGATTTTTTGAAAGTTCGCCCAGCGATTGGTCTTCAAAAATAATTTTCGCGCTGTATTGCGGCTGCGACAGATCTTCAATTCTGATATTGGTTTGCGCTTCTTTATTCTGACGTTCGCCATTCAAAATCAGAAAAAATTTATCTCCTTCATCGGAGAAAACAGTGAGATGTCCTACGGGTTGCGCGATGAGCGATGCGGAAAAAAGCAACAGGCAAAATGGAAGCAGGATAGTTTGTTTCATTGGTAAGAATTTTAAATGTTCGGGAATCAGAGCTTCAAATTTCATTCAAAAAAATGGTTTTTCAAATTTTTGGATGTTCTGATTTTGACGGTGCGTTCTCTCACCAAAGTTAGAAAATCTCCGCGTTCAATGCGAAGCTCTTCTTAGTCTGTCGTTAATCGCTCTGCCCAAACCTTCATCAGGCGCTGGTTCGGCAAGAATAATTTCCGCATCCGATTCATCCAATTTGCGCAGATAGGAAAATAGATTGCGGGCTGCATCATGCAAATTTCCTGTGGGTGATAAAATATATTCTACAACCTGCCAGCACCCTTGCTGGCGCAAGCGTCCGCTTGCGCCATCGCTTTGATACGACTGAGAGAAAGCAAGAATCCCGATTTTCTTGTCTGAATAGATCAAAAGATTTTCTGCAATGTTTCCAAGTATTATTTTCTTGTCAGGAGCATAATGAGCATCTGTCATTCCGGGAGCTAAAATTCCTTTTGAACGCAAGCGTCCGCTTGCGTCAGTTGATTTCATGTGCTGGCGCAAGCGTCCGCTTGTGCCCAACAAAGCTTCAATTTTTTCCAACTCAATTCCGCCTAATCGCAACACGATTACTTCCTCACCGGTCACTTTCACAATTGTAGATTCGATGCCAACTGTGCAAGCTCCGCCATCAAGAATATAAGCAACCTTATCGCCTAATTGCTGCTTTACATGTTGTGGTGTGGTGGGACTTACGTATCCCGAAAGATTTGCGCTTGGCGCGGCAAGCGGGAAATCAAGGCTGCGAAGTAGCTCCTGTGTAAGTGGATGATTTGGAACACGAATACCCACAGAATCAAGACCAGCGGAAACAAGGTCGGGTACAACTTGTTTTTTCTTTAACACCAATGTGAGCGGTCCGGGCCAAAATACTTTTGCAAGCTTCATTGCATTCTCTGGAAATGATTCAACTAACTCTTTCGCCTTTTCAATATCCGCAACATGCAGAATGAGCGGATTAAATGCGGGACGGTTTTTCGCTTCGTAAATTTTTAACACTGCATCAGTGCTTAAACCATTTGCAGCTAATCCATACACAGTTTCAGTCGGGATGGCGACAAGTTCTCCATTCCTCAAAAATTGTTGCGCAAGCGAAATGTCTGTTCCGGTTTTTGTCATTCTGTGCTAATCAATCGGGGATCGAATATCGAAATACTTCTTGGAAATTTCATTTTCAAATTGTCGAATCACCGAACCAGCGAATTATCTTTACTCAAAATCATTTTCATGCGCATCTTCTTTTCTTTTGTTTTAGCTCTTGGACTCTCGCAGATTTTCGCCCAAACTTCATATCCTCCCTTTCTGCATGGTGTCGCTTCAGGCGACCCGCTTACTGACAGAGTGATTCTTTGGACGCGCATTTCTCCATCGGATACAACACAACCTGTCACGGTGAATTGGAGAATTGCAACGGACACAAATTTCACTACAGTCATTAACTCAGGAAATTTTACAACAAATGCTTTGCATGATTTTACCGTGAAGATAGATGCGGACGGATTGCAACCAGGCACCTGGTATTATTATGATTTTGAAACAGGTGGAAATTATTCGTTGATTGGTCGCACGAAAACTGCGCCCAGTGGAAGCGTTGCGCAGGCAAGATTCGCAGTGGCAACATGCGCGAAATTCTCAAAAGGATTTTTTAATGCGTATGCGCGAATTGGCGAACGCAACGATTTGGATGCCGTGATTCATCTTGGCGATTACATTTATGAAAGCGATGATGAAGGCGATATTGGCAGACCGATGAACCCAGCCGCGCGATGCAGCACGCTGGCGATGTTTCGCACACGCTACGCGCAATATCATACCGACCTTGATTTGGTTTATGCCCGCCAGCAATATCCCTGGATAAATGTGTGGGATGACCACGAAACCGGCAATGATTGCTGGATGCATGGCGCTGAACACTTTCCCGACAGCGCACAGTTTGCTCAAATCAAGCAGGATGCCACACAGGCTTATTTTGAATGGATTCCGATTCGCGAAGACTCCACGCGCCCCGGCAGCATTTACCGCAAACTGCAATACGGAAATTTGATTGACCTCTTGATGCTTGATACACGCAGGGAAGGACGCATGAAACAATTAGAATTTAATGACACGATGATTTTAGATGAGAATCGCTCCATTCTCGGACACGACCAATACGACTGGCTCATCGCAAATCTCGACAGCAGCGCGACTCAATGGCGCATCATCGGGCAGCAGGTGATGATGGCGCAGTTGCGTTTTCTTGGCAGCCTTATTAATAATGACCAATGGAATGGTTACTCTGCCGAGCGCGACAATCTTTTGAATCACATTGCTGACAGCGCAATCAATAATGTGGTTGTACTCACTGGAGATATTCACAGTTCATGGGCGTGGGATTTGCCAAACGATGTAGCACAATATGATTCAGCAACGCATCAGGGTTCAGTTGCGGTGGAGTTCATCACTCCGGCAATCGCTTCAAGCGACCCCGATTTTAATGTTCCCTTTGCACCTGTGAAAACGAATAATCATCCTATTCAATATCTTGATATGGAGCATAACGGCTACCTCGTTTTGGATGTAACGCCTGATAAAGCGCAGAGTGATTTTTATTTTGTAGAAACTACCAACGCGCGCAACTCGGAAGAAAATTTCAACGCAGCAGTTTACACGCTTGACGGGACACAGTATTTAGAAACAACAACTTCGGCAACTCAATTAGCAACAACTGCGCAACCCCAAGCTCCGCTTGCCGAAGGTTATTCGCCAATCGTGAGCGGAATACGGACACAAGCATCCATTGAAAATTATTTTCAAATTTTCCCGAATCCTGCTTCGGGAGAAATCACGGTGCGCTTTGATTCAAACGAAACCGGAAAAATGACGATTGAAATTTTTGATGCCGGATTAAAAAAAGTTGCTGAAAAGGAATTGCACTTGTCTCCACCTGGAATCCAAAGCGCTCCATTTAACATGAAGAGTTTTCCTGCCGGAATCTACTCTGTCAAAATCACAACTGCATCAGGAAGTGAGTTTGCAAAACAATTGTTTCTTCAAAAATGATTATGGGCAGGATTGCTGAAATTTGAAGAATAAAAATTGAAGCATGTTCCCTCCCGACCCGTCTAAAACTTATCCGAAAGAAACCGAAGCCGTTGCTATTATCCGCTTTCAGGATTGCGACCCGCTGGGGCATTTGAACAACGCAAAGTATTTTGACTATTTCTTCAACGCGCGCGAAGATCAGATTTCAAAAATCTACGGCTACAGTCCCGGTGATATTTTCAAACGCTACGGCTGCTCCTGGGTAGTTTACAATCACAATATTTCTTACATCCGCTCGGTGGCGTATGGCGAATGGGTGAAGATTATGTCGCGCATGATTTTTCATGACAACGACACCGTGATTATCGAATATTACATGACCGACATGGACAAGAAGCATCTCAAATGTCTGATGTGGACTACCATCAAATATGTGGATGTGAAAACCGGAAAAACAACAGCGCATCAGCCGGAGGTAACGCAATTTCTGGAGGTGATGCTGTTGAATGATTTTAACTTGAACGGCACTACGATTCCTGAACGCATCACGCAAATCAAAGAGGAGTTGAGGAAAGGATAGTTGCGCGGATGAACTCAGCGGCAAATTTGTGTCCGCTGTTATTCAGATGCCCGTCAGGTGGGGGGTAATACATTTCTTTTTTTGCGGGCAAAATGAAACAGGCGTTTTCGATTCCGTTCATTAATGCGGGATATTGCTGTTGCACATAAGCGGGCGCATCTTTGAAAAAATCTTTCGTGAGGTCAGTTTGCACAGCAGGGATAATTACTACGGCAAAGCGTGAATTCCATTTCGCGCAAACGGATTGAATTTTCCGCAGGTAATCATTCGTAACGGGACTTTTTCTTTTTGCATTCCATTCCGCATATTCCTCCAATCGGAACGGCAGCGAGAGAATTGCTGTGCCGAGGGCTGATTTCAACAACAGCTTTTCCCATGCAACATTTGCCGCATATTTATTCGTGATGTACTCGTAAGATTCCTGCGCAGTGGCAAAATGCTTTCCTTTATAGTTCACTGGCATCCATCCCGCATTGGTCTGATACCACAACTCTTCGTTTGGAACAATCGCACGCGGCTCGCTCATCAAATCGTTGGCAAGATACACGCACACAACAGTGACAGCTGGTTGCAACTGCGGCACATAATGTTCGGCAACAGCCGCATATTGCGCGGGGTCAGTGCCGGGTGCGCCTGCGTTGTAGCAAACAAATTTTTCATCTCGGTCAAGCAAATCAACGAAGCAACTGTCAATGGGCTTCGCATGAGCGCCCCACACAAAGGAATCGCCAATAAATAGAACGGACACAGCGGTATCATCAAGCGAGTCGGGAATAAAGTCTTTTCCGCGAAAGTTTTCACGATTAATTGCGTGTCCTTGCTGTTCCCAATACTTTCTTTTCAACTTGTAGATACCCTGAGCATCTGTGAAGCAGGATTGTTGCAGCAGGAGTGAATCTACAGGATTAAAAGCCATCCATGCCGGTGTTACTTTTCCTATAGTGTAATTTTTAACAGCAAAAACAATGCGCACTGTGATTTCTGTAACGCACAAAAACAGCAAGAGCAACACAAGTATGTTTCGGGCAAGATGTTTCTGCTTTGAAATCATCAGGCTAAAATAGCTTTTGTAACTTGACGGAAATTTTCAAGCGGCATGGAATACTTTATCTATCAGTTGAAACTCGTTCCGCGCTATCGCAAAGAAGCAAACTGGACGGAACAAGCACGGCAAATTATTTCAACGCATTTCAACTACCTGAAAGAAAATTGCGATGCAGGAAACGTATTACTCGCGGGCAGAACAAATCTGAGCATTGAAGACGAAAACAATGCGGGCTTATGCATCTTCAAAGTTGAGTCCGCAGATGCCGCAAGAAGTTTCATGGACAATGACCCCGCAGTAAAGAATGGAGTGATGACAGCGCAATTGTTTCCGTTTTCGTTGGCGATGCTGAGTAATGTCCTCATCGAGGCTTAATTACTTTTCAATCAGCACAAGCCTTCCTAAATAATTTTCGCCCTTCACCTGCGCGCGAACGATGTAGGTTCCGGGTGTTTGTCCTGTGATGTTTATTTCCTGATTTTCTTTAACCTTAACCGTTTCAAAAATTATTTTGCCGGATAAATCCAGCACTTGCAAATTTTCAACTTCGCTAAACAGATTTCCCTCAAAAATTATTTTTCCGGTTGTTGGATTTGGGTGGAAATTAAGAGCAGTGGCAGATATTATTTTGCCTCCCACATACGATGAGTCGGGAACAAAATTCACAGGGTCATTCATAAAACGGAAACACTCCAGCATCTCGCGCGTGAAGTTGGGAAACTCCATCGTATGGTCAATGCCGGGAATTTCATTATAAAACAATTCAAATGGGCTGTTTGCAAAACTGTCGCGGATGGATGTAACTTGTCCGAGAATATTGGAAAGCGGGTCTGCATCACCAAAGCAAAGACAGGTGTGTGGAAATTCAATTTGCGCGGATAGATTCGGTTGATAAAAAAAGCCCGGAGCATACCAAATGAGTCCCTTCATTCGATATTTAGGCTGCTCCAAAGTATAGCGCGAAGCGATGTCGCTCCCTGCCGAATAGCCAGCAATAAAAAGCTCATTCGTGTCAATGGAATACCATTGCAACACGGAATCGAGAGCGATATTGATAACGAGTTTGCTACGCGGATGATCAATAGAGACAGGTTGAGTAATATAAGGTTTCGGGCAAACGACAATTGTATTCAGGCTGTCAGCAGTTGGAGAAAAATAATTCCGGATTTGCTCGGGCGTTTGCGGATTTCCCAAGCCGTGAATACCAACAATCAATTTAGATGGAACTCCTTGCTGATAAGAAGCAGGCACATGGAAATATAGATGCACCGAATCTTCAGTGAGCAGCGAGTCGGGGCTTGGAAAGCCGATATAGAAATCTCCGGTTTGCTGCGCTGTTGAAATGGATGTTGTAAAAGCAAGCAGAAATAAAAAGGGTAAGAATTTTTTCATCCGGTAAATTTAGAAAATTCAAACACCACCCCCGCTTACGCTCAAGTGCATACGCTTACCCCTCCTCGCAAACGCGCAAGGCAAGTCACAGGAGGGGAGTTTGAAAAAATGAAATAGGGAAAGTAGATTAATTCAGCTTGAGCGGAGCCACCAGCTCAAATTCCGGAATGGAAACTTTAAACAGTTTGCCGTCTTCAACGCGCTGCATGAGGTAATCGCCATGCATTCTGCCGATTTCACTTTTCAGGCTGCAACCGGAAACATATTGATGTTGTTCACCGGGCTTCAGCGTTGGCTGTTTACCAACAACGCCAACACCTTCCACTTCTTTGAACTCGCCAATAGAGTCGAAGATGTTCCAGTGTCTTTTCAAAAGTTTAATCGTGTGTGAACTTGTGTTTTCAATCGTGATACGGTAAGCAAACATATATTCCCAATTCAGCGGATTGGAGTAATCCTGCTGAAAAAAAGATTCAACACTAATCTTAACTCCTTGGGTCGTTTGGGTTACCATGTTTGGGTTATACGCGCGCATCTTCAAAGGGTTTCATTAGGTTAATTCAAGAAATCTGCCAACTTTTTGTTTTGCGTCTTCCATTGCCTGTTCAAGGTTATCATTCACCACCACCGCATCGAACTTATCAGCAAAACCCATCTCATAATCAGCGCGTTCCATTCGCTTTGTCAGGCTTTCGTCATTTTCTGACTTGCGGTTGCGCAGGCGTTCTTTTAAAATTTCAAGGCTGGGCGGCTGCACAAAAATTGCGAGCGCACTGTCGCCATATTGCCGCTTGATGTTCAACGCACCTTTCACATCTATATCAAAGAGAATCGCTTTGCCTTCTTTCGCAAGTCGCTCCACTTCGCTTTTCAGCGTACCGTAGAAAACGCCCAGATACACTTCTTCCCATTCCACAAATTCTCCTTTTCTCACTCTCTCTTTGAATTCTTGTTCCGAAAGAAAATAATAGTCCTTCCCATCAGTTTCTTTCTCGCGTTTTTTTCTGGTAGTGGCTGAAACAGAAAAGGCAAGCCGCTGATCTGCATCAAGCAAGCGATGAACAATAGTAGTTTTTCCCGCACCGGATGGCGCTGTAAAGAGGATGAGCTTTTCTTTCATTTCACTTCGTATATCTCATGTCTCGCGTCTAACATCTCACTTCTGAACTACAAAACATTATTCACCTGCTCTTTGATTTTTTCCAATTCATCCTTCATCTCAATCACATGCTTTTGGATGGGAGCATCATTTGCCTTTGAACCCATCGTATTGATTTCGCGCCCGATTTCCTGCGCGAGGAAGCCTAATTTTTTTCCTTTGGAAATTTCTTTGTCGCCCGCCACTTCTAAAAAATAATCGCAGTGCGTTTTCAGCCGCACAAGTTCTTCGGTGATGTCAAGCCTCTCAACATAAAAAATCAACTCTTGCTCCAGCCGCAATTGGTCCACCTGACCGGAGGCAATCACTTCCTGCAATTTTTGCTTCAGGCGTTCTTTCACTTGTTCTTTTCTACGTCCTTCTATCTTGATTACCTCGCCCGTAATTTTTTTGATGCGCTGAATGCGCTTCACCATATCCTCTTCCAACTGCTTTCCTTCGCGGCATCGAAACTCATCTAATATTTTTACGCCTTTCTCAAACAGCTTTTCAATTTTCAAAATATCCGCTTCATTCATCTTTTCATCAGCGCTGGAAAGCACATCGGGAATCTTCATTACGGAGTCAATCAAATTGCCTGAGGGAATGTCCAACTCTTCCATCAGCGATTCGAGGTCAGAATAATATTGCTTGAATACATTCTTATTGATGGAATAAAGCCGCTCCTTGCCCGATTGCATTTCAATCGCCAACTCTACTTTTCCGCGCATCACTTTTTCGGATAACAAATTCCTGATGTCCAATTCTTTTGCGCGAAGGAAAGCAGGGATTTTCAGATTTAAATCAAGGTACTTGCTATTGAGCGAGCGGATTTCAACGGAATAATTTCTCCCGCCAATCGCTGCCGTGCTTTTTCCAAAACCTGTCATTGACCGGAGCATAGTGATTTTTTAGAGCGGCTAAAATAAAGATTCAAGCGAACTATTCACCCATGCCGGACTTGTTCCGGCATCCGCTTATGAATTGTATCTCAGGGGATACCGCAACGAGTGCGGCAACTAAACTGATGCGTTTGTTTTGCGGCTTGCTAAATACACGCCTGTAAAAATCAACGCGGAAGCAAACAGTTTCACCCAATTCAATTCGTCTTTGCCGAGCGCAAGCGCAATCATGGTGGCAAGCACCGGTTGCAGATAGATATAAATTCCCACGAGCGAAGGGTCAACTTTTGTGAGCGCAAATACATTGAGCAGGTACGCAAAAAAAGTTGCGCCCATGATTACATATGCGATGCCCAACCATGCGTTAAGCGGCATCGTATTCCATTCCACCGCTCTGAATTCATTCCAGCCAACGGGCAGCACGAACAGCAAGCCAAAGAGGAATATCCATTTTACGATGGTAAGCGAATGGTATTTGCTCATGAGTGGTTTCGCCAGCACAAGAAAAATTGCATAAGCTGTTGCATTGATGAGCACGTAAATATCTCCGAGGAAACTGTTGGAATCCAGTGTGAAATGTTTGCCCCAATAAATGACAACAAATGCTCCAAGCGCGGCAAGCAGAACGCCCGCAGTTTTGCTGAAGGTGATTTTTTCGATATTGCCAAGCACGGCAATAAGCAGCACGCTGATAGGCGTGGTAATCATCATCAGCGATGCATTGATGGGTGTGGTTAAATCCAATCCTTTCAGAAACAGCAGTTGATTGACTGCAACTCCGAAAAAAGCGCAGAGAATAATACGCGGAAAATCTTTTCGCGCCACTTTTTCATTCACCCAAAGGCGGTGTACGAGAAAAAAAAGCACCGATGCACAGATGACGCGCAGCGCCACAAAGCCATAGGGCTTGATATAGGCGGGCATCACTTCTTTGGCGATGGAATAATTCGCACCATACAACAGGTTCACGGTAAACAAAGAAAGATGAATCTTCCACATAACAGAGCCGCAAAGGTAGCTCTGCTGTGTATGTGATTGAGGAGACTCTTGGGAAAATTCAGGTCTGCATTCAGGCGCTTTCAGCATATCTAAAAATTCCGTACTTTAGTTTTATGAAGAAAATATATTTCAGTTGCGTTGCGCTGCTGTTTTCAATTCTCACTGGCGCACAAAATTCAGATGCCTTAAAATGGTCTGTTCAATTTGAGACATCAAAGAAATGCTTCGTTGAAAACAAGGGGCAGTTTACCGGTAGGAATAATCTACCGGGTACAGAAATCTTGTTTGCAGCGGATGACCGTAACATGCAGATACTTTTCACAACGCAAGGGTGGACATATCGTTTTGATAACTGGTATAGAAATCCCAATAGAAAAAAAGGAGATGCTTCAAAGCCAAAATATCTCGTGAAGACTGAGCTTGTGCATGTTTGGTGGGAAGGAGCAAATCCTGCCGCAACCATTCTCGCAGAAGAGCTAACGGGGAGCAACAATATCTACTGCATGGCGAACGAGAAAAGAACCGCGCACTATGCAATTGAAAGCGTAAAGGGGTACAGAAAGCTCACTTATAAAAACATCTATCCGAATATTGACGTGGAATATACGTTTCATCCTCAGTCAGGAATTAAGTATTCGCTTGTCGCACACCCGGGGGCAGATATTTCACAAATAGCGATGAAATATGCAAACAGATACAATCCATCACTTGACGAGTCTGGTCATTTAATTGTTTCCACATCTTTTGGCGACATCATTGAACATGCACCAGTAACATTTTATGCTGACGGAAACAAAGAAGCAATCCCTTCCGGTTTTATTATCCGAAACGATGTTGTTTCCTTTTATGTGAGCAGCTATGACCAAACGAGAAAACTCATTATTGACCCTTGGGTGCAAATTCCCGTGCTTCCAAATTCAAACGGTGTGTGGGAATGTGAAACAGACTCAGTAGGCAATGTTTACATCATTGGTGGCGATATGCCGATGCGATTGCAGAAATATAATGCAGCAGGAGTTTTACAATGGACTTATAATACTCCATGGGACACAACTGGCACTTGGCTTGGAACATTAGCCACTGATTTGGAGGGTAACAGTTATATCACTGCCGGCTCTAATGCCGCCATGCAAAAAATAAGCACAAGTGGCAGTCTCCAATGGTCTGAGCAGGGACAACAGAGTGACGAGTACTGGTCAATAGCATTCAATTGTGGCCAGACGGAAATGATGGTAGGGGGTACAGAATTAAATTTAATAAACATTAGTTTTAGTCATGGAGTCGTATTTAAGATAAACACCTCAAATGGAAATGTGACAGATACTGCTTTGGTTTCACGCACTCGTCCTACAAGTTTTTTCCAGGATATTAATGAAGTGCGCGCCATTACTTCATCCGGAAATTCACAATATTATTTCCTTACCCTTGATACTATCGGTGCAATAAATGATGACTTCAACCTTTCCGGAGGCAATAATTCATTTGCAATCAATTCTACTTACAATTTCGGTTACAAGTCAGAGTTTTTCAGACCAAGCAACGGTAACTCAGGAATCTGCGCTATTCGCGCTAACGAAAATTTTGTTTACACACAAAACGGAACGCACGTTCACAAAAGATCGCTCACTGACGGCAACATTCTTGCGACTGCAACGATTACGGGAGGTATAGACACAGTTATTTTTATGGGATTCAAAATGCCGGGAAACAGCGGAATTGATATTGACGCTTGCGGAAATGTGTATGTAGGTTCAGCCGACCGCGTTCTGAAATTTGATGCAGATTTGAATGTGCTGGACTCTGTGCTGCTTCCTTTCAGGGTGTTTGACGTTGAAGTGAGCGCTAATGGAGAGGTGATTGTTGTTGGCGCCACAGGAAACACTGCAAGCGTACAACGAACGGGATATTTGCAATCCATTAACATGTCTTCGTGTTCGACTCTTCCGCTTGCTTCGTGTTGTAATACGTCCATCGGGCGAACCGGACCGTTTTACATTAACGATTCTATAGTGCCCCTGTCTGCTGCAACCGCAGGAGGAACATGGAGCGGAACTGGCATTACCGATTCATTGGCAGGCACGTTCGATCCGGCTTTGGCAGGCTACGGAACACATACCGTTATTTACATCATTCCATGCGGGAGCGATTCCATCTTTATTACCGTGATTAACCCGCTGGAGGTTTGCATTACTTCCGACACAATGCTCCTCGTTTCAAACGGAGTAGCCCCCTATGCTTGGCAGGAGTTAGATACAATAACTGATTGCAGTAATTGCTTCAGCGGGACATGCAATGTGCCGATTGGATGTGCGCAAACTATTCTGCAATGGATCACGGTTTCAACGGATTCCACGTTTAGAATACCAGACTCATTTCCAATCAAAATAACCGATAATACCGGGTTTGAGAGGATTCTTTATGATACAATAGGATTAGTTGCTTGCCCGGTTTATTCTGAAATTCTCGTTTGGCCCGGAGATGCAAATGATGATTTATCTGCAAACATTTTCGATTTCTTCCCGCTTATTTTTAACTACGGCTTCGCGGGAAATCTCCGGGACAGTATTAGTAATCTGTGGATGGGCCATTCTTGCCAGGAATGGAGCCAGAATGTTTTCTTAGGCATAAACGCTGCTCATGCTGATTGCAATGGCGATGGAATCATAGATTGGAATGATTTAGACGCGATTAGTTTGAATTATGGATTAGTGCATCCCAGAAAGCAACGTGGGGGTGACAGAGCAGGCGAACCTCCTCTTTTTCTTTTTTCTGATAAAAACATTTACCAGCCCGGAGATACAGTTACAATTGAAATTCATGTCGGAGACACAAACAATATTGTTGATGCGATTTACGGTATTGCATTCAGAATCGGATTTGACAACAGCTATGTTGAAGCAGGCACGATGGAAGCAGTTTTTCCAAACAGCTTCTTAGGAGGAACTTCCGATAACCTTTGGTTTGATAAGATATCAGAAGTATCGGGTGAGGCTGATGCCGCAGTCGGCAGAAAAGACCAAATAAATGCAAACGGGCATGGAGCAGTTGCTTATTTAAAATTTGTAGCTAAAAACACTACTACATTTCCCATAAATGCCGCTCTTCATGTTAGTGATTACCTCGCATTTAATGCAACGGCTGACAGTGTATTTTTTGACCTTCAGAATAGCAGTGTGGAATTTATCCTTGATGGAGTAAGCGGGATTTCTGCATATAGTAATAAACGTGTTTATTTTAGAGCATATCCCAATCCCTTTGATAAAACTCTTACCATTGAATATAAGTTGCCTCAATCAGCCCGCACATCATTTCGCATTTATGACTTGCTTGGGAAAGTTGTTATGGAAAAGCCATTAGAAAGTCAAAGCGAAGGTTTGCACCGGATATTTTTTGAAACAAGTCTGGCATTTAACAGTGTCCTTTTTGCAGAGTTGATTGTTGATGGAGAAAAAATCAGAAAGAAACTGGTGCGGATAAAATAAGGCGCTCAGAAATCCGTAGTGAGCGAAAAGTAAATTTTGGGCGATTCGGTTTTGATGCCGCTGTCATTACCCCAAGCGACATCCATGCGGATGAAATAGCCAAACAAGGTTGACCGTAGCCCGAAGCCATAGCCAAACACGATTGGGTTTTTAAAATATTCAACCGTAACGGTTACAGGGTCTCTTCCAATTTCATCGGTGAAAAGCGGATTGTCTTTATTCCAGGGATTCAAACCTTCCCATGCGGTGCCCATATCGGTGAAGCCGATGATTTGAAAATTTTTCACAAACTCAGATTTAATAGTTGAGTTGGAGAGGTAGGCGAACAAAGGAATGCGCAACTCGGTATTGTACACCACATAACTGTTGCCATTGCGCACGTTTTGGTCAAAGCCGCGCATGTTGGTGGCGAGCGTTTGAAACGCGTAATTATTATCCTGCGATACGGAAGTGCCTTGTTCGAAATTCGGAGAAATCCATCCGTCAACTCCGCCTAAGTAGTAAATCAATTTTCGTGTGCCGATGGATGAACCCCACGCAACACGATTTGCCCAAACGATGTTTTTATGCACTTTCTGGTAATAGCGGAAATCCAAACCGAACACACCGAGGTAAGCATCATTCACATCGGGTATCTTGATATTGACGTCCTTAAAGAGGTTCTTTTCATTGAACAAAATCTGTTTATGAATTTCTGCAAACACCTTGAAGCGCAAGCCGTTCATCAGGTTCAGCCCGACATTCACCGTGTTATCATGCACGTATTCCATTTTCGCAAACACCCAACTCTCTGCATAGTTGGGCAGGCTGTGGCTGAAATCATCTTTTGATAAGAACACATAATTATCGTGGCGATAAGCCATGTAAAGGCGCAAACTTTTTATCACATCGAACGGATAGGAAAGTCGGTATTCAAAATAATTGGTTTTGATTTTTGTTTCCACCGGCAAGTTGACCGGAGAAATAATAATGTTGTAAAACGGGATAACATCATAGTAGGTCTGTTTATCAACCTTGCGGTAATACAGCATTTTTTTGTCAAGCCGCTTACGCAGCATTTCAAACGCGATGAAATATTCAGAGCCATCAAAATCATAGGGCAGCCTGAATCCGCCTGTGATGCGATAATCTTCAAACAGGTCGCTGATGCCGAGATTAATCATCATGCTGAGAGGCGGGCTTTGAAATACAGGGTAGCCGGGCGTGAACTTCTGATAGTTCGTCATGATGATGCTGTTGTCCAAAAACTGTGTGAGCACATATTCTGTAGAGAACTTTACTCTATAAGGCTGCACACGCGTGAGTTTGAACACGGGTTCTGCCCCGTCCAACGCTTCAAGTTCAGGATATGCGGTTACGTCAATTTCAGGCGCGGTGTTAAAGTCGCTTTGGAAATAAAATTCTTCAGGCTCTTGTAGAACAGTATCCTCGCCATCAATTTCGAAATCAACCTTCAGTTTGTTTTTCTCTTTGTCGAATGCTCTTTGGCGGCTGATTTGTCCCAGCCTGAAATTTTGGTAGAAACTGTTTTCCAAAGTCAGCGGCAGGTAGGAAGAATCCGAAAGGTCCGTTACGTAAAACTCAAAACGTCTGTTGATGAGTTGCATATCCACCGCCTTTTTCGCCTTTGCGCTCACGTCATGCCCGATGATGTTGGTGAATGAATTGGTAATCGGAAACGTGTAAGCAGTGTCTTTATAAACTTCAACTACATTCACCGAGTCAAGCTTGGCTCGTGTTGCTTGTGAAAGTGAATCAATATTCCACGCGGGATTTGTTACAACCGAATCGCGGAAAAAATAAAGCGTATCATATCCGGTAAAAATCTTTTCAAAATATGCGGCATATCTGTTTCTGATTCCGTTGTTATCAGCAAGAAAAGAAAACAAACTATCGCTCAACTGCACGGGGTCAGACTCCGAATAGTTTGGCGTAGAGGTAACGCGCGTCAATTGTTGCGAGCGCGTACTTAAATCGTAGAAGAATAAATCAAAATTCTTTCCGGGTAAAACGGTATCTAACTTTTCCTGAATCATTTCATTCTTCTCGCGATTGGAAAGAAACAAAATTCCCCTGCGACCATCCGCTTTCACAAACCCCGCTTCCAAATCATCATGGTAATCATTCGTGATTTGCTCAACGGTGGTTGATGGAATGGAATAAGTATAAATATCGCTTTGCCCACGGTTGGCTGCCGACATCACCAGCAGGCGCGGGTCATCGGTGAACGTAAAACTGTGTACCTGCTGAAATTTTGTGATTTGCTGCACAACCTTGTCTTTTGATTCAAGATTGTAAAGCATGAGGAAAATCTTATCGCGCTTCTCATAAATAACGCCAAGCGTTTTTCCGTCAGGCGACCATGAAATGAGCGGATAGGAGTGGTCATTAACCAACGTGATGGTTTTAATTCCGGCTTTTAAAACCCGCTTTGATTTTCCTTCTTCGTAATTGATGATACGCACTTTGTAAAGTCCTGAATTGTTTGTGGCGTACGCGAGGCGTTTGCCGTCAGCGCTGAGTTTCACTTCATAGTGTTGCTGTTTTTTGCGCGGTTTTTTTTCAACGCGGCAACTGTCCACGGGACTCTCACGCGCGGTTTTTTCCTGCGCATAATGGTTGAAGTAATAATCATTCCATTCGGCAAGGATGCTTTTCACCGAGCCGCCCAGCACAAACAGAAACCCGCTTTCGATACTGCGGTTGATGCGCGTGAGGTATAACAAATTCGGAACCGCAGCCTTGCCATATTTTTCTTCCACATAATGCCACAAAGCGTGTCCGGCAAATTTTGCTTCTTCGCCTGTGAGCTTGCTGAATTTTTTGTACTTGCCTGAAAGAATGCCGTCACGCAGTTTGCTATCTAATTCATCGCTCCAATCTTCGCCCACATAATCGGCAAGTCCATCGGTGTACCACGTGGGCAAATTCAAGAGTACGGCATTCTGCAAAATCTCCTGCAAGTTTCCACCGAATAAAATGTGGTTGATAAAAATCTGTGCAATGCCCCTCCTGATTTGCTGTTTCAGATGTTCGTGATTGCCGTCAAAATAGACGAACATCTTGTTCTCGATAATCTTCGTCATCCCACCGGTGTTATGCAAATCAATGTTCTGCCCGATGTTAGTTTGGTTGAGGTCGGAGAGGTCGTTGTACACGAGAATTTCAATGCGCCTGTTGATGCGGTATTCAAGCAACTCTTCCACTCTTGGAATTTCCTTCTCCGCATATTCAATCACGAACTTTCCGATGTCTTGCCCGCCCAGATAGAAGTACGTGACAAACTTTTCGGTTTCAAAATACGACCAGGTAAACTCTTTGTATTGAACTCTATTTTGTCCGAAAGTGATTTGCGTGTTCTGTGAGAAAACGGCAAACGGGCTTAACAGCAAAATGACAAGTAATCTCTTGCTAAACTTAGGAAAGACCAATTGAGTGATTTGCAGCAGTGACACTCTTATTAATTACTTTTTAGCGAGTTTTGAAATTAAGACTTAAAACGCATTCTCATGACGACTATTGCCAGTTTCACCTTTAATCCTTTTCAGGAAAATACGTACATCTTATACGATGAAACAAGAGAATGTGTCATCATTGACCCGGGATGTTTTACGAATAGCGAGCAGCAAGAGTTAATAAATTTTATTGCTGAAAAAAAACTGAAACCTGTAAAACTCATCAACACGCATTGTCACGTTGACCACATGATGGGCAACAGTTTCGTGCATGAAAAGTTTGGATTGAAGCCCCTCTTACATCGCATGGAAGAAGAAGTTTTACATGCCGCCCCAATGTATGCGGGAATGTTTGGCGTAAGTATTACTCCATCACCCGCGCCAGAAGCATATCTTGAAGAAGGCGATGTGCTCCGTTTCGGAAATTCAGAACTTGAAGTGTTGTTTACGCCAGGACATTCACCGGGGGAAGTTTCACTTTTCTGCCGTAAAGAAAATTTTCTGATTGCCGGTGATGTGCTGTTCCTGCAAAGTATCGGGCGCACTGATTTGCCGGGCGGAGATTACAACACGCTCATCAAAAGCATCAAAGAAAAGCTGCTGCCGCTTGGAGATGCTGTGAAAGTATTTTCAGGACACGGACCTGAAACTACGATTGGATATGAGAAAAGGAATAATCCGTTTCTGCGGTAGAGACGCAAAATTTTGCGTTTCTACAAGATGAAACAAAAAAAGGGACGAACCTTTCGGAGCGTCCCTTTTTTGTTTTTAGTCTTGTTGTTCTCAGAATTTCACAAGAGAACTTGTTCCATCTGGTTGTGCTTCCTGTTTCTTTTTGAACTCGTTGAACTGGAACATCAGCGTAAAGCGCATGGTGTTGTCCAATGGATTGCGCTGTGATGATGTCGGAATCAAGTAAGAGAAATCCAAGCCAAACACCTTGAAGCGTAAGCCCAAGCCCGCTGTAAAGAACTGTCTGTTTCCTTTGTTTTCGTTTTCGTTGAAATAACCGAACCTAATCGCAAACTGCTGGTCATACCAATATTCCAACCCGATTGACCATGTGATTTCGCGCAATTCTTCAGAAAATCCGTTTGGCGCATCACCCCAAGATGTGAACAGCGCCTGAGGTACTGATTTTTCACGATAGTCATAAATGCCGTTGCTGTCATCATCTTCTGTGGAAGGCGTGGGTACTAACAACTTATTCATGTCAACAGCCAGATTGATTTGGTTGTGGTCATCAAAGTTGAATTGATATTGAACGCCCAACCCCATATTCATTGGAATAAAATCCTTTTCAGCAGATTCGGTGTAAGTAATCTTGCTGCCGATGTTGGAGAAATTCAATCCGATGGCAAGATTTGTTTTATATTTTTTAGCCAGTTTAAAATCCTGATTGTATGCAAAGGCGATGTCGGCTGCCCCTGCTAATCCGGGTTGAATGTCAACGCCCGCAATAGTTTGCCCGCTGGCAAGGTTTGAATAGATGAAGCGCAACGCAAGTCCTGCTGCAAATCCACCGCCTTTTTTGATTTTCACCAACTGTCTTGAATAGGCTGCATCAAGCGCGAATTCGTTCGGTCTGAACTCGCCCGTGTTTTCGCCCTGCACGTTTGTAAACTGAATATTTCCCAAAGAGAAATACCGCATGGACATTCCGATTGCCTGCAAATCATCTAATTTGTAGTAGGCAGAAACATTCGCCATATAAATATCATTTACCAATGAACGCAGCCACGGCACGTAACTCATTGAAACCCCCAACGGCTTTTTAGCAAATGCCAGTTTAGCCGGATTATGGAACATTGCGTTTGCATCGGCTTCAAGACCGATGCCCGCATCGCCCATGCCGCCTGAACGGGCATCAGGGATAATGCGAAGAAAGGGGACAGCAGTTGTTACCGGAAATTCCGATTGTGCTGTTAACCCACCGGAAGTTTGCGCGAAGGTTTCTGTGCAGAAAAGCACTGCCAGAACTGCGGAAGCGAGTCTTAATGTGCGTGTTTTCATGGTTAGTCTCTCAAAGTTATTGAATTATCTCAGAATCACTAATTTCTCAAATTCATGCGCGGAGGCTCCATCCGGAGTCCGAACATTGAGCTTATATACGTAAACTCCCCTCCCAATGATTTCTCCATACTCATCTAATCCATCCCACTGGATGCCGTCAGCGCGGTAGCCGTCTGAAAGCACTTGCTGCTCAAGGGTTTTCACCACTTTGCCTGAAACGGTCATAATCTTTACTGACACAAAAAGTTCTTTACACGGGCAATTATGCTCAAAAAAGAAACTGGTATTTGTGGTAAACGGATTCGGGTAATTCATCACGTGACTCAGTGCCAATTCCGCATCATCCGCCACTACAAATTCGGTGTAGCCTTCGGCTGAATTATTATGAACGTCCCATGCCTTCACCGCAATCGTATGTCTGCCATTTTCAAGGTTTGCAAGCGGATAACGCGCTTCGCCCGCCTGGTAATTATCTAACTCGGCTTCATAATATTCATTCAGTACAAGGGTGTTCTGCGAATTTTCATCCAGCAGTCCGGTAATGTCGTGTCCGATGCCTGTTCCCACAGTATTGATGCCGCTAAAGTCAGTTAATTTAACAAGAAGAATCGGATTTTCATCGGTGATGCCGCCAAAGGCGAACTTCTCATTATTCATAAACACATCTACTTGCGGACCTTCCAGGTCGGTTTCAAAATCGGTGGCGGTGCCCCCAATCACTACGTTGGAATATCCGTTCGCGTCAATTTGCCCGTTTTCACTGTAGTAACTGATTTTACCTGAGCCGAAATTATAGGCGATGTCTTTCGGAACAATAAATGTAAAAGTGAACTCCCCGTTTGTCACGCTGGCTTTGCCGTTATAGATGACGCTCTTCTGAAGATTGAATGTAAAAGCGCTGCCACCGCTATTTTTAAGCGTAGTCACCGGCACTGATTTATCGTAGATGGTTGGAAACACGGTGCCGTTAAACGCAGTCATCTTCACATTATTGTTGTCGCGCACTTCGCCTGTCACAGTTATTTTTTTCAACGCCTTGAGTGTGTCATCCGCTGCTGTCGCCTCATTCACCTGAGTTGTGGCAATATTATACTGCGGATATGCCAGCATCACAGCCGGGTCGCCCAGCAGGATAAACTTGCGGTTGTTGGCATCCAACCCGATAGAATTTTTCGTAAGCATAATTGCTTCACCGATAGTCGGCATCCTGTTTCCGAAGGGGGCAAATGCTTTTTGCAGAAAGGCATTATTCAGCGTAAAATTCGCACCGGAATAAACTAACCGCGTTGTAGTTACCATGGCGATTGCGCCACCGTTTGGATTCAGCAACACCATTTCTCCGGCTGAAACTTTTTCTGGGTCATCGAAGCGGCTGAATTCACATGTGGCGGTAATGAATAGCGGCATTTTGCAGAAATTATTCCAGGAGTTGATTCCGCTGATGTCAAGAATCCGTTCGTGCGCCCAGCCGTTCACGCCTCCGTGCCCGGTGTAATTCATAATTAACGTGCCGGAAAAAATTTTTCTGCCAATCGCTTCATTTACATCAGGATAGCGGCTACCGCCCGGAGTAGATTGTTCGGGATAAGCATCCAGTAAAATCTTATCAATACTATATTCAGGATGGTTGATTTCAAGATATTCAGCAAGGTCATCAGCTTGCCGCATGTGAATATTACCGTCTTCATCATCACCAATGAAGGTGATATTATTTCTCCAGTTTCCGAACACGCTGCAATCGCCATCAACACAATTAGAAGGGTCAACAATCGTGTTGCCCGTTGATTGATAATGAATGATTTTGTTCACCATTGCGCGCGCTTCTTCAGGAATTTTTGCAGGCAAGCGCCCAATGGAAATATCAAGATAATTCGCACCACCATCAATAGAGCCGCCTTCGCTGTCATCTAAGAATCCGAAGAAATCATCTGTAACGAAGGTGGTGGTGGGATTTACTGAATTCGGACTCTGGTAAGAAGGAACAAGATTCGTATTGTTAGCTATTTTGTCTTTGTAATCATACGAGCCATCTCCGAAAAGCAACAAAAAGCGCGGAATCAATGATGTATCAGAACCTGCGCGCATATAAAGCATTCTCACAAAATCACGGATTGCTGAGAGATCTTGTGCGCCTGATGAGAACTCGTTGTAAATGTGATTCACGTCCACTACGGAAACAGTAAGGTTGTTTTTACTGCGGTGATGATTCGCAAGCGCATCTGCTTCGCTTTTCAGTGAGGCAGGCGTAACAATCAGCATATCCGGCTGACCGATGGCATGGAGGTCTTGGTTTGAAACTGTTTCGATTACTGTTGGAATTAAAACTCCGGCTCCATCAACGAATGCTAAGAATTCCCGCAAGCTATCTGCGCTCACGGTGAATCGCGCCTCACTGCCCGAATTAGAATATTGTTGGATGAAAACATTCACAGGGTCGGTGACATCTAAAACAATCAACCCCGAAGTTGGATTCTGAATTACAAATTCTGCTTTGTTTCCTGCTCCAACGGAACGGCTGTCGCGAAAAATCAACGGAATCCCGGCATATATCAGATTTCTCCTGACATTCAATTCAAGATAATTCAGCCATCCCTCTGCGCCTGATGACGGGTTATTGAAATTAACGCTTACATTAATTGTGCTACCCGAGCTTGTAAATGTATTCTCCTTTTCCTCGACTCTCGCATAAATATCTGTATAGTTAGTGCCTACTTTAGTTAAAGTATGCGTATTCACCGTTTGCCCATTTGCCAGTACATAAAAATATCCTGTTGAAGCAGTGGAACGAGCAGCCACGCTTGATTTCAGATAAACCGGTTCAGAAGTAAGTAAGTTGGGGAAGGAAAAAGGAAACAATTTAGTCGTAACGCTGAAATTGTAATAATCGCCAAACCATTCTCTTCCTGAACCAATGAGGCTGGATTCTTCCAGTTCATGAAAACGGTAATCATCACAATCTGTTACTGTAACGGTAGGATTATTCAGCGAAGCGTTGGGCGACCATCTGCTTTTTGCCGGACCCAAATCAGCAGTGATAAAATAATAAGTGACATCAGAATACAAATTGGTTTGATGATGAAACCGCTGCCCTGTTGCATCATACTTCCAGCGATGCGGTTCCTGACCATAAAACAAGATGTAATCACTTGCATCAAAACTGCCATCCGATTCTCCAACAACGCTGATTGCATTTTCTGCTAAATCATCATGCCGGAAGTCAGCATTTTTTTCAGAAAGCATTCCTCCGCCATTTCCATAAATGCGAAAATTGCGCGGGTCAATATTGTCAACGTCCAAGCCGATGTTTTTCAAAAAGTTGTAGTCAACTCTATAAATTCCATCCTGACTCACAGCGATTTTATACCAACGTCCGGTTTTCAAAACAGAGTTGGTCGCATAAGATTGTGCTTGTTTTAAGGCGAATGATTGTTGGTCAGGCGTAGTGCGGATTTCTAAATCGAACTCAATTAATTTTTCAATTTCACCCGTCATCGGATTTTTACGCAGTGGAATAAGCGATAAGGATGCAACGGGCTGCTTTTTGATAAACCCTTTTTGAGCGTTCACTGCAACTCCTTCCTGTAAATTTTTTTCAGTGATTGAATACAACTGCTTATTGAGAGTAAGGTAAACGGCATTTGTGATGCTCACTTCAGTGGTTCCGTTTAAGCGAAGCGGCAGCGTTTCAAAATAAACGGGCAGATACTCGGAATCTGCGGGATAATTAGCTCCGTCAAAATAAGGCAGGTCGCGTGTTTGAAAATCGGAGAACGTAATCTTTTGGGGTTGTTCTCTCCATTGCAGCGTTCTGTGCAATTTCAAAACTTCCTGCGCGTTTAGTTGAAGCGCACTAATAAGAAGGATTAAAATGATTTTGAATCTCATGGATGGCAGAAGTTAAAGAATATGTAAACGCTAATTTAAGAAGGCTTTTTTTGATACCTTTGACAAACGGGTTTTCGTTGACCTTATTGCCTTTGATAAAAAAAATATTGCTCAAAAAGTTCTCTGCGCAGTGAAGAAATTTTTAGTTGTAACAATTTTATTTGCAACCCAAGTTGTCAACTCCTTCGGGCAAGACCCTGAGTTTACGCAATTTAATTCCGCTCCGCTCCATCTGAATCCTGCGCTCACGGGTATTTCTTATGGTCCCCGCTTCAATTTAAATTACCGCAATCAATATCCTTCTCTTGATAAGGGCTACGTTACTTATGCAGCATCTTTTGACATGCACATTGATAAACTGAGCGGGGGAATTGGCGTTCTTTTTCTTGGCGATAGAATTGCCGGAGGACTACTGAACACATATTCTATCAGCCTTCTTTATGCCTATCAATTAAAACTTTCAAAAAACTTCGGAATCAAAATCGGGGTGCAGGGCGGCTATTCACATCAATCGGTTGATTGGGCACGGCTTACTTTTTCCGACCAAATCAATCCTATTTACGGGTTTGAGGATCAATTTGGAAATGCCAACCCAACCGGGGAGCAACTGCCTACCGATAATACCGTTGACCTTGCCGATTTCGGAGCTGGCTTTGTCGCTTTTTCGCCTAAAATCTATGGCGGGGTTTCTGTGCGGCATCTAACAAAACCAAAAGCATCCTATACCGGTGATGATAATGCGCGCTTGGATATGCGCATTGCTCTTCATGCGGGTGGCGATATTGATGTTACTCCGCGTGATAAAAAAGACAACCTTTCATTTTCTCCCAACGTAATGTTTGCCCAGCAATCGAATTTCACGCAAATCAATCTCGGAACTTACTTCTACACAACATATTTTTATGCCGGAGCATGGTTTCGACATACTTTTTCCAACTCAGATGCCGTTATGGGCGTTGTGGGGGTGAAAGTGTCATACGTGCGCGTGGGTTACAGCTATGATTATACTGTTTCAAAATTGCAGGGATTATCGGGCGGGGCGCATGAAGTTTCGATTACTTTTAATATGGGCGGGGAGGACAACTCGCTGAATTCCAAGCGAAATAACGGGAAATTAGACTGCCCGAATTTTCTGAATTTTTAAAATTAAAATAAACAGCCTATTTTAGCGTTCCTTAAAAAAAACGGATTCATGAAAAATCAAAAATCCACGCTTTTAGCATGTTTGACGCTCGTTAGTGCATTCATGTTTTCATCGTGTACGAAAGACTCATCCTCAACAACAGGTTGGAATTACAATGACTCTGACTGGGGTGGCTTTGAGCGCGTAGAGTATGCCGGACAGGAAACAGGTCCTGGCTTGGTGCTTATTGAAGGCGGCTCATTTGCGATGGGGCAAAGCGAGCAAGATGTGATGTATGAACATCATAATGTTACCCGGAAAGTAACAGTGAAGTCTTTTTATATGGACCAAACTGAAATCTCAAATCTGCAATACCGTGAATATTTGTATTGGCTTGGAAGAGTGTTTGGCGCGGACTATCCTGAAGTGCAGAGAAAGGCGCTTCCCGACACATTGGTTTGGAGAGATGAACTCGCTTACAATGAGCCTTACGTTGAATATTACCTCCGTCACCCTGCGTATGCAAACTACCCCGTAGTTGGCGTTAGCTGGTTGCAGGCAAACGATTATTGCAAATGGAGAACTGACAGGGTAAATGAATTGCTGTTGATTAGTCAAGGAATTTTGGACATCAATCCAAATCAGGTGAATGAAGATAACTTCAATACAGACGCATATCTTATCGGTCAGTATGAAGGGATGGTAAAGAAAAATTTGCCTGATTTAAATCCAAGCGGTTCAGGCGAAAGGCGCGTAAAGTTTGAAGATGGAATTGTGCAGCCGGATTACCGCCTGCCTACCGAAGCTGAATGGGAATTTGCCGCATTAGCATTAGCAGGCAATCAACCATATCCTGATGAAGAAAGAATCACTGACAGAAAAATTTATCCATGGAATGGCACCAGCGTTCGCTTCCCGAAAGGCGGTGGATGGCAGGGTACGATTCTCGCAAACTTCGTGAGAGGTCAGGGTGACTACATGGGTATGGCTGGCAAATTGAACGATAATGCTGAAATCACTGCTCCGGTTGATACGTACTTTCCGAATGATTATGGTCTCTTCAACATGGCGGGTAACGTAAGTGAGTGGGTAATGGATGTTTACAGACCGATGTCAACTCAGGATGTAAACGAACTCAATCCTTTCAGAGGCAATGTGTTCATGGAACCTGAATTGGATGCCGATGGAATTCCGGTTGAAAAAGACAGTTTGGGTCGCGTGAAATATGTGAAGGTGAAAGACGAAGACAACGTAAACCGTACCAACTATAAAAAAGCCGAAGTAATCAATTACAATGATGGTGATGAAATGTCGGCAGCCGCTTACAATTATGGCGTTTCTTCGCTGATTAATAACAAAGCTCGCGTTTACAAAGGCGGCTCATGGGCTGACAGAGCATATTACCTTTCACCCGGCTCAAGAAGATTTATGGATGAAGAGCGTTCTACAGCTATGGTTGGATTCCGTTGCGCAATGGACAGAGTGGGCAGTCCGTCTGGCAACGACCTCCCCGGAGGAAACCAGTTCAAGAAGAGATAATAATAACAATAGCGCATTGATAACAGAAGCCTCCTGAATCAGGGGGCTTCTTTATTTTAGCCCGGCATGACTGCAACTACACCCCTCGAAGCGCTTTACAAAGTCTATCTGCAATGCCGTAATGTCTCGACTGATACGCGCAACATTGGTGAAGGCGATTTCTTCTTTGCGCTGAAAGGTCCAACCTTCAATGGTAATCTGTATGCGGCTGACGCGTTGAAGAAAGGGGCAATTGCCGCAGTGATTGATGAGGAACAATACAAAACCAATGAACGGTATTTGTTGATGCCGAATGTTTTAGAAGC
>JAWXCB010000053.1:0-13572 GCA_034440455.1 Chitinophagales bacterium | reverse complement strand
CATAATCACCGCATCTGAATCAGCACCACGAAAAATTAAATTGGAAACATTGTAAAGCCGTTCAATAGTATTTCCGTTTACACTTGTGCCGTCAACTTTCAGCAACTCGCTTTCTAAATAATTTCTTAAAGACAAAATGCTTTCAGTGTTTTTTGACATTTCCTTTTGTGCAATTGCACAGGCAGCACCAAGAGCAACTATTGCAGGAACATTCAGCGTTCCGCTTCTCATTCCTTTTTCGTGTCCTCCCCCATGTATGAGTGCAGACAACTTCACACGATTTATTCTTTGCCTCACATACAACGCACCAACACCTTTAGGAGCATAAATTTTGTGTCCACTCATGCAGAGCAAATCAATTCCTAAAGCATCAACATCAACTTTTGTTTTTCCAACCGCTTGTGTTGCATCCGTCATAAACAACGCACCAACTTCATGAGTGAGTTCAGCAATTTCTTTTATCGGTTGTATCACACCGGTTTCATTATTCACATACATCACACACACAAGAATTGTATCAGTTCGCAAAACTTTTTTCAGTTCAGTAACATCAATAAGTCCGTCAGCTTTCACAGGTAAAAAAGTTACTTCGCAACCCTTCGTTTCAAGATACTTGCACACATCAAGCACAGCCGAATGTTCCGTTGCAACCGTTACAATATGTTTTCCTTTTGCCGAATAATTTTCAGCAACGCCTTTAATTGCCAAGTTGATTGCTTCCGTTGAACCACTTGTAAAAATGATTTCATTTGCTTCTGCATGAATCAATTCACTCACTTGTATTCGTGCAGTTTTCACAGCTTCATAAGCACCTACACCAAACTGATGTGTGCTATTTGCGTTCGCAAATTCACTTGTTAGAAACGGCATCATCGCATCCAACACCCGTTTATCAATCGGAGTTGTAGCGTTATTGTCAAGATAAATTATCTCTTTCCCCTTGTTCATTGAGTTTGTAAAATTCATCCAAAGATATTCTGCTCAATTTTATTAGGGGAGTTCTAAAAATTCTACCAATGACACCCTCTCCTCCGGGAGAAGGATGGGGTAAGGCGATAAAAAAGCAATTTTTAGAACTGCCCATTAGTTATGCTTGGCTACTCTCTGCCCAGCGCAAGCAAGGCGCAATGCGTTCCTTTGCCAAGAAAGAACATCACCCTCACACCTTATCCAACTCCTCCATCAGCGACCTTCGCTTGGCGTATTGAACCCGGTAGCTTTCAATCAGTGTAAACAACTTCTGCGCTTCATCATCCGTGTTTGCAACTTGCGCGGCAATTCTTAACATGCTGAGATGCCAGTTCGACAAGGACGATTTGGAACACTGGCTTGAAAAGTTGAGACAGATACAATGGGATTACAACAATATCGTGAAGCGGAAAGGGATGTTGGAGCGGTTGAAATGAAAAATTTTAACCACAAAGAACACAGAGAAAATCCAACACAAAAGCCACGAAGCAGGGCTTTGTGTTCTTTGTGAAAAAATCTTCGCGTCCTTCGTGGTTTCTGAATTATTAAACCACAAAGAACACAATGCGAGTGCAGCGCGAAGAGCATGAAGAATTGTTCATGGATTTGAGTTGCGAAAGAGGGTATTTCGTACTTTTGATTTACATCAAAATTCCTCTGTCATGGATACCACCGGCTCCCGCTATCGCCTGTCAAAATACGCCATTACAGGCAATCCCAACCTCATGAACGATTACTTCGGCATTAATGATGAGGTGCAGGAAATTCTAAGGCAAACCTTCGAAAAAGTGCAGCGCAAAAAGAACAGCACGATTCGCGAACTGCACGACCTGATTGAAAAATATCCGCACGTGCCGCAGTTCAAGAACCAGTTGTCAACGCTCTATGCGTTTCAGGGAAACGTAGCCAAAGCGAATGAGGTAAATAACTGGCTGCTGAAGGAACATCCTGACTACCTGTTTGGCAAGTTGAATCTGGCAGGAGAATACATTGCAAAAGAAGAATTTGATAAAGTGCCGGAAGTGCTGGGTGAATACATGGACATCAAAGAACTCTACCCGCACCGCAACGAGTTTCACACCAATGAGGTGGCTTCATTCAACAGGATTGCGTTGATGTATTTTGTGGGCATCAAAGATTTAAAGGCAGCAGAGATACGGTTGGATGTGCTGAAGAAATTGGAAGACCCGCTCATAGAGATTGAGCCGCTACAGATGCAAGTGATGGCGCTCAGGCTGGAAAAGACAGCAGAGCGGTGGGAGCGGGAGCATAAAGAATCCCGGAGCGTGAAAGTTGTTGCAAAAAAAGTAGTGGAACCCACTACGGAGAAGCCCGTGTTCACGCATCCGCAGGTGGAGCACTTGTATTGCAACGGCATGGGCATCAGTTCCGACATCATCACGGAAATTCTTTCACTGCCGCGCGAAACGCTAATACCAGACCTGCATAAAGTGATTTACGATAGCATGGCGCGCTTCGATTATTTCAGCAACAAAGATTGGGATAACAACTCGAATGAGTTTTTGCTGCACGCGCTATTCCTGCTTACAGAGTTGAAGTCTGAGGAAAGCCTTCCTGTGTTGCTTGATATTCTACGGCAGGATAAAGATTATTTGGATTACTGGTTTTCCGATTTTCTCACAGAAGAAGTTTGGGAATGTATTTACACGCTTGGATTTAATCAGCTTGACGCGCTGAAATTGTTCATGATGGAGCCTGACCATGATTGCTACGCCCGCACCCAGGTTTCTACGGCTGTGAGCCAGATAGCGCTCTATCAACCGGAGCGCAGGGATGAGATTATCAAATGGTACGAAGACCTGCTCTTGTTTTTCCTTGCGGAAAAAGAGAATGACAGAATTATTGATACAAACATGATAGGCTTCATTGTGGGCGATTTGCTCGATATGGATGCTAAAGAACTGGAGCCATTGCTTACCGAAATTTATAAACACCGTTTAGCCGGAATAGGCGTATGCGGTTCGATAGAAGATGTCATCCAAGAATTGCACGAGCCGCGTTATCCTAACAATGACCTTAAAAGAAAGATTTACTCCATCCAATCAAGGTATGCGTATATTTTGAAAACCTGGTCCGGCTATCAAAACGGTGATGATTCTGAAGAGGATGAAGAAGAATGGGATGATGAGCCGATCCTGAGCAATACTTTCATCAGCCCTTTCAAACCCATCGTTCGGAGCGAGCCGAAGGTGGGGCGCAACGATCCGTGTCCGTGCGGCAGCAAGTTGAAGTATAAGAAGTGTCACGGAAAATAATTCGTATCTCCTTCTCATCAAACAGAAAGTTTTTGCCACAGATTTCGTGAACACAGCGACAGATTTTGCTTGCTAATGTTGCCATACACGGTTATTTTGCCATAACCCTAAAAACACCCGTGAAAATTTACCTCTCTGCTTTCCTGCTTTTTCTTAGTGTGTGCTTGTATGGCTCGCCTTTGCCTGTAACTCCTACTGCATTATTAGTGGTAGGCAACACCAATCTCAACAGCGGTGATTTGGCGTTAAAAAACAGGCTACAGATTTTGGGCTATACGGTCACCGTCAAATCAGCTTCTTCGTCAACAGCAGGGGATGCAACGGGGAAAAGCCTCGTGATTATCTCCGCTACAGTTTCGTAAACAGACATCACTACCAAGTTTACCAATGTTGCCGTGCCGCTGATTAATTGTGAAAGTGCGCTGTTTGATGATTTGGAGATGACGGCAACAGCAACTTCAAACTATGGAACACAAAATTCATTGACGCAGGTTAAAATCACGAATGCGGGGCATCTGCTTGCCGCAGGATTACCAAACGGTAATACTGTCATTTATTCAACTTCTGACGGAATCACGTGGGGGAAACCGAACAGCAATGCCCTGAAAATCGCCACGCTCACCGGTGATGCGCAGAAGATTTCAATCTTCGGATTTGAAGCCGGAGCAATGATGGACGGATTAGCTGCACCTGCGCGCAGAGTCGGGTTTTTTCTGAAAGATGATGGAGCAGGATTTTTATCCGCAAACGGAATTGCGCTGCTTGATGCAGCGATTCTGTGGGCTGCCAATTTGAGCGTTCAGAATCTTCCCCCGACTGTAGCGATCGCCTCGCCCGCAAATTCAGCGACATTTCCTCCCGGTGGCGATATTCAAATTCTTGCAACAGCAGATGATTCAGATGGCGATGTTGCTGTTGTGCATTTTTATTCAGGAAATAATTTGCTTGCAGCAGATTCAACGAGTCCTTATTCTTACTTGTGGGAAGCTGTTCCTGCGGGAAATTATTCCATCACTGCGCGGGCATTCGATAATGAAAATGATTCCGCTTCAGCTTCAATAAATATTTCTGTTGAATTGCCTAACCCGCCACCATCTGCAGCGATTACAAGTCCGGTTGAGGGCGCAGCTTTTATTGCGCCTGCTGAAATCCTCATCACCGCAAATGCAGCCGACAGCAACGGCAGCATCGTGAAGGTGGAATTTTATTCGGGAAATAATTTGCTTGGCGTTGATTTCACAAGCGATTACAGTTTTATCTGGACAAATGTTGCCGCAGGAAATTACACGCTCAAAGCGGTTGCGACTGCCGATGGAGGAAAGACAACTACCTCTGCAACAGTAAATATTTTCGTTGAGGGCACTACTTCTATTCCTCAAAAATATGTGCTGCTTGTTGTCGGAAACACAACGCTCAATGGTGGCGACAATGCAATCAAGACGAGGCTTGAGTCATTGAATTTCGTTGTAACAGTGAAGGCAGATGATGCAGCAATTGCAAATGATGCCGCAGGAAAAAATCTTGTTTTTATTTCCTCCACTATAACATCAGATGATGTGGAGGATGCGTTCACCAACGTAGCTGTGCCGGTGATTAATTGCGAAAGCGGATTGTTTGCAGATTTAAAAATGACAGGCGGAAGCGGGAACTATGGCTCGCAGGGTTCGCAAAAACAAATCGCGCTGACGAATAGCGCGCATCCTTTGGCAGCAGGACTTTCCGCAGGAAATATTTCACTTTATCCATCAAACCAAACAATTCCCTGGGGGAAACCTACAGCGAATGCGATAACGGTCGCAACGATTGTCGGCACTCCAACGAAGGCTGCAATCTTCGGCTATGAAACGGGCGCGGCAATGCAAGGCTTGAATGCTCCTGCGCGAAGAGTAGGTTTTTTTCTGCATGATAACAGCGCGGCATCACTCACTGCAGATGGAGGGAAATTGTTTGATGCAGTAATTAACTGGGCGGCAAATACAACTGTTGTTGTTCCGCAAAACATACCACCCACATCAACAATCACAGCCCCCGCAAACAACTCGGAGTTTATTGCTCCTGCAATAATTAACATCACTGCTACTGCTTCCGACAACGATGGCAACATTGCGAAAGTTGAATTCTATGAAGGAAATAATTTGCTTGGAACGGATTTAACCAGTCCGTATTCATTCGCATGGAATAATATTTCTTCCGGAAACTTTACGCTGAAAACAAAAGCGTTTGACGATGATGGCGCAACTGCTTTTTCTTCAGCAATAACTATTTCTGTCAATGAACAGCCAGTTGACACCGCAGTCCTTCCTTTCACAGTAAGTGTCATCAACCCACAGGAGAATAGTTTTTTTCTTGAAAATTCTGACATCACAATCAGCGCTGAAATTGAAGCAACCGGAACATCGGATGCGCCTTATTTGAAAGTAACCAATGCCGCTTCAAGCTGGAAGAAATTGAAGATGGGTTATAGTGCGAGTACAATCTATGGCTCAAACTATAATGTAACCGCAGGTGGAAACAATGTATTGAAGTTGACGCTTCGTGATTTTACCGGTACAGCGCAATGGAATAAAATTCAGTTCAAGCCGAATGGCAGTTCAAAAAGTCCTTCGTCCTTACAAACGTATGTTACAGCCGCAGGCGGCATCGGCAATGAGTGGAAAACAATTACGATTCCGCTTTCTGCTTTTCCGGGTTTTGATTTCACAGCAGTCAAATATATTGAATTTCCAAGTTGCATAGGCGCAGCGGCATTTGAAATCGGCATTCAGAAAATCGAATTCGCGGGCGGCAGCGCGCCCTTCCTGTGGTTTGGCGATACAAAAACGGAGAATGCGCATGATGGAAAAGGAGAGTCAGGGCAACTGCTTGTCGAGCTAATCACTTCTTCCACGCAAAATGTAAGGATCACTAAAGTGGAATTCTATCGCGGCAATACGCTGCTCGGCACTGATATGTCCAGCCCCTATAGTTTCAATTGGAACACTATTCTTGTTGGAAATTATACGCTGACTGCGCGCGCCTATCAATCAACTCAGTTTGTTGCTTCAAGCCCCGTTCATATCAGCGTTGAACCTTCGATAGATGATACGCTGAAAATAATTTTGACTTTCAACAGCGCTCCTTCTTCATACAGCGTGGAAAAAGCGCCTTTGAAATACAATAAAGATTTTGCGTACAGCTACACGATGGATGACGGACACATGGACGGCTATCGAATTGCTTATAGAATGTTTAATGGTGGGTTGAATGAATATGACAACATCATGTATCCCGGCATGTTTTATACCGATGGCTGCGGAAATAATATTCCCTTCAAAGCCGGGCTTGCATGGTATTCGAGAAATAATATTGGACAAGACCTGCACAAATCAAGAAGCACGGACAACAGAATAACATGGGCTGAATTGATAGAGCTTCATGCAGCAGGCTGGGATGTGTTGAATCACAGTTTTACACATTCGGCAAATGATACTGACTTCAGCTATGACTACCAGGTAAATGAAAATGTACGCTACGTTGATTCGCTTACCGGTATTGATATGACTCACTTTGTAGTTCCCGCAGGCGATGAGAATTATGTGCATCCTGCATTTAATAATGGAATGATTGCAGTGTATGACCAAAGCGGTTCCGGCTTTTATGACGACATCGTGCAGGTGGATGCTGCGCTTGATTTGAATGATTTCAAATTAAAAAGGCAGTTCATTCAAAACGGTACGCATAACCAGTCAAACGTCACTGACCATATTGACGAAGCGGCAAGCCTGAGCGGGAATGGCGACCACTATTGGTACAATAATGCCACACATAATATGAGCACGGATTTCAACGGAAATTTAATTTATCCTACTTTCAAATTTTACGCGCAATACGTTGACAACACGTTTGGTAAAAACGGTTCAGACAGAATTTGGATGGCGCCTTTGCAGGAAGTATATGAATATCTTGCTGTGAAGCAAACAACGGTTCTCTCCTCGCAACTAAAGGGCAACCAATTGGAAATTAGTTTGCTGTTGCATAATGTTCCAGATGGATTAAGAAGGTACGCTTTGACTTTGAATATTAATGCCAACAAGGATTTCAACTCTGTGCAGGTAATTGGAACTTCAAATTATTGCTTTCATGGAACAGGAAACAACAAACTCATCAACTTAGACTGGACAGCTAATCATTCCAACAAAAGTTTTAAGACAAGTCCCGAAAACGAATTATCATCTTCTGCGTCTGAAGAAGAAACATTTCAAATGGATATTTCTCCGAATCCTGCAATAGATTTTATCACGGTAAAATTTACAAACCACTCTGCGAGCAATGTCAATCTTGCTGTGATTGATATGCTTGGGAAAAATATTTTGAGCAGAACAGAAAAATTGCAAAAAGGAAATACGCAGGTTGCGCTTGACCTTTCAAATTTGAATTCCGGTTGCTACTTTATCAAAGCATGGACGGAAGAAGACGCGGAACAAATTGAAAAGTTTGTGAAACGCTGAGCGCGAAGAATTCTCTTAACAGCCTTTCTAAGGTTTACAACTTAACAAAAAAAAAGCCCTGCCTCTCGGCAGAGCTTCTAATTGTGCAATCGAAAAAAAGTTCTTACGGATTGTTCACGATGATTTCAGCACCGAGTTCTTGCGCTCCCGCGCCTCCAAGAAATCCTTTCGCGAACACAGTGTAAATCTTACCTGCTTCAAGCGTGATGGGGTCGAGGTCGAGCGCAACCGTTGCGGTGCCTGCAACGCGCACTTCCAAATCATACGAACCTGCATCAAGCGGAGTGAATGCAGTGTATTCTTTGAAAGAGTAATCTCCGAAAACTACTGAGCCACCATCTACCGCGATGTCAACCGCAGGAGCGTTTGGCGAAAGGTGAATGAAACGCACATGCGCCTTGCCCGATGCAGGAGCAGCGAGGTCATCCGCAATTACCAACGCGCTGATTTTTGAAACCGAATCAACCGCAAACACAGAATAGTTCGCATCCTGCATCAGGTCGAGGTCGGCTTCAATCACCGTAGTAGATGTTCCCGCAACATTCACCTTGATGTTGCGCGTGCCTGCATCTACCATCAGGTAGCCTGTGTTGTTTGGGAATGTGAGCGCAGCGGAATTTACTTTCACGTCATCCACCAAGAGGTCAACACCAGGCGCATTAGGCGAAGCGTGTGTTACAAGAACATTGGCATGTGCGTTCATGTCGTTGTCATCATCATCTTCATCGCAGGAAGAGAACAGGAATAAAACTGAGAGCGCCATGGCTCCATAGAGAAACAAATGCTTTTTCATTTTTTAATTTTATTTTGGTTTGTTAATGCAGTATTAAACACGGAGGCGGTGAAAATGTTTTTGGAAAAACAAAAAGTTTTAAAAAAATTACACCAATAGCGCTCTTGAAACAATCTCTCCATCTGCTTGTTTTATGATGAAAGGCTTTCGATGACAGAAAATAGATTACACGCACCGCAGCACAATGGCTTTCACAAAAACAGTTTGAACGGACACGCGCATCATCACCATGCAGCGCTTGCTGAAGAGACAGAGGAATTGCTGCATCTTACGCAGGCAGATGAAAAATCTGACAGCGAAAAAATTGAAACAATCGCGCATCACTTCGGTGAAATCATGCAGACGCTGGGCTTAGACCTCACGGATGAAAGCCTGAAAGGCACGTCTCATCGTGTGGCGAAAATGTTTGTGCAGGAAGCGTTCATGGGGCTGAACCCGCGCAACAAGCCAAAAGCAACTGTGTTTCCGAATGACTATGGCTACAAGGAAATGCTCGTGGAAAAAAACATCACGCTCTATTCTTATTGTGAGCATCATTTTGTTCCGATTATCGGGAAAGCGCATGTGGCATATTTTCCAAAGGCGCATGTTATCGGGCTGTCGAAAATCAACCGCCTCGTAAAATATTATTCCAAGCGACCGCAGGTGCAGGAACGCCTCACGGAACAAATCGCCAACAGTTTAGCAGATATTTTAAAAACCGATGATGTCGCTGTTGTGATTGAAGCCGACCATTTGTGTGTCGCCTCGCGCGGCATCAATGACGTGAACAGCAGCACATTCACTGCAAGCTATCGCGGCAAGTTCAACAAAAGCAAAGTCCGCAGCGAGTTCTTAAGTCATTTAAATTTTAAGCAACTGCGCTGATGGCAGAATAAGCAACTCTGAACTGCAAACGTAAATCAGCGATGGAAGCGGAAGATTCGGTTATGCTGTATTACCGCATCAATACTTCGTGCAGAAATATTTGTACTTATCTTCCGCCAGCCGACTGCCAAGGCGCATGCTTTCGCGAAGGTCGTCACACCCGGAATCTTTATACAAATTAATGATGTGAATTACGCCTCGGTTTAGCCAAGCGTCTGCGTAATCAGGTTGAAGAGAAATGGCAGTGGAGTAGTCCCCAATTGCTTCGTTGTAATAGCCAAATAATGCCTTGATTTTACCCCGCGCATTATACAGATTCGGGTCTTTAGGATTCACCGCAATAGCTTCATTGTAATCCGTAAGCGCGCCTGCATAGTCGCCCATAATTTTTTTTGTGAAACCGCGGTTGTATAAAGCATCTGAAAATTCACTGTCAAGTTCGACCGCCTTGTTGTAATCTTCCAGCGCCCCAATATAATCGCCAGCGTCTTTTTTACAAATAGCGCGGTTGAAATATGCGTTTTTCATACGGGTGTCCATCGCGATTGCTTTGTCGAGGTCATTGGCGGAAGCCTGATTATTTCCCATGAGGCGGTAGGCAATGCTGCGGTTATAATATCCAAGGGCGAATTCCGGGTTGTGCTGGATAGAAACTGTAAATGCCTGCACAGCGTCTTCCACATTCCCCGTATTGCGATGATAAATTCCAAGTAGATTGTAGCTAATTGAAGAATTTGGAGATAATACCAATGCCTTTTGAATATCGCGATGGGCAGCCTCGTAGTCTTTCAGGTCTATGAAAAATGAAGCTCGCAAAAGGTATCCTAAAGTGTCATTGGGAAAAGAGTCCAGCAAAGCGGTGTAATCATTGAGCGCGCCTGCATAATCCTGCATGAATGTTTTTGTTTCCGCGCGATGCGCGATCATCAACTTGTTATTAGGAGATAATTCCAAGCCCTTGTTTAAATCTTCAATTGCGCCTTTGAAATCAGAGATGAGCAAGCGCAATTTTGCGCGTTGGTCTTAGATATATTCCACATAGGGATTGAGGGCTATCGCTTTATTGTAATCCTCAATGGCTTCCCTATTGTTGCTAAGTTTTGCGTTCAGCGAGGCGCGCTTCATATACGCCTGAGCATAAGTGGGATCCCGAGCAATGGCGCTGGCGTAGGCTTGTAAAGCGCGGTCAAATACTCCCTGGCGCAGGAAATTATCGCCATCTGCAATGAGTTGTATTGCGCCTCCTCTCCCGCCCGGCTGTGCAAATACGCTGAGGCAGCAAATCAGAATCCCAATTATTACCGGTAATCGCTTCATACGTTGGCAGGGAAAATTTAATTTTTAATTCCTCAACAAGTTAACAAAAAAATGCTGAGAGGGTTTTCAGGATACCTTTCAGAATCCAGCATCTGTCGTTGCGAGTCATAGAAAAATTGAGAAATCGCAACTATTACATCGTTTTCAGGAATTTATCTGCGACAGCAAGTTGCATTTGTAATTTCTGCTGAGGCATTTTTTCTAATTGTCGCACCATCATGCTCATGCGCGGGTTGTTCGCAAACATATTTCTATGCACATGAATGAATCTCCAAAACAGCGCGTCCCACACTGCGAGCCAATCGCCTTTCTTATGGTCGCTCATTTTCAGGATGTAGTTTGAACCGCACACGTAGGGTTTTGTGGTAATCAATCCGCCATTGGCATACTGGCTCATGCCATACACATTCGGCACCATCACCCAGCCGTAAGCATCAATAAACAACTCCATAAACCACCGATGCACTTCATCGGGATGGAATTCGCACAGCAGCATGAAGGAGCCAAGCGCCATCAGGCGCTCGATGTGATGACAGTAAGCGCGCTCGTGAATCTTCCGAATGGTAGAGTCCACCGGCTCAATGCCCGTGGTGCCATTGTAAAAACTTGCGGTGATTTTCAGCTCAAATCCCCAGAAATTTTTCCTGCGCTGATACACGTCTTCCAACGTATAGATGCCGCGCATAAATTCACGCCAACCGATGATTTGCCGAACGAAACCTTCAAGGCTGTTGAGCGGAAAATTCTTTCTTTGATGAAAGACAAGCGTTCGTTCCATTACGCCAGCGGGCGAAAGCAAGCCGATGTTCAGCGCAGGCGTGAGTATGGAGTGAAAGAGAAAAGTTTCTTCACGAGCAATCGCATCTTCATAAGTTCTGAACAAGTGCATTCTGTTTTCAAGAAAATCCTCCAGTGATTTTTCTGCATCCTCAAACGTGACGGGATAAATAAACGCATCCGCATTGCCGGGGTTTTTTGCAAAGTGGAAGCAACATATTTTTTCGCTTCGGCAACATACTTGTTTTCAGCGGATGTAAAAATTTGCGGCACTTGTATGCTGCGCGGCATTTTTTTTCTGTTCTCCGCATCGAAACTCCATTTGCCGCCAATAGGATTTTCTCCTTCAACCAAAATTCAGAGCCGCTTTCTTTGGTTGATATAAAAATTCTCCATGCGATATTTCCGGTCGCTGCCGAGCAGGTTTTTTAATTCTTCCTTTGTGGTGAGAAAATTTGGAGAAGGATAGCTGCGCAACGCTATTTGATATTTTTCCGCATAGCGCCTTAATCTGCGCTCAAGCAAATAATCGGTGGTGTCGGCATAGTGAATCGCTGTGCTGCCGCTCCTGCGGAATTGCGCCAGCAGCATGTCCGGATTTTCATGTTCATGAAAGGCAATGTATTCAACTGCAAATCCGTGCTCGCGCAGAAAGTCTGCGTAGCGCTGCATGGAAGCGCGATGGAATACAAGTTTGAGTTTATGAAAAGCGTATTGCGTGAAATAGAGAGGGTCTTATAGCAACACCACCTTGAAGTTTTTATTCAGACATGGATTATTCCGATACAGTTGATGTGGGAAAACGATGCTGATTGCCGAAATCATGGAACAGCAATTCCGATGCTCTCAATTTTCACTAGCACCTCATTTTTTCTGCCAAACCACTGAAAAGGCGGATTGTAACCGAGGAAAATAAAAGCACCATCCAATTCCGATTTTTCATTGCTGATGAATTCTTCCAATTGCTTTTTGTGTTTTTGAAATTTGCTTTCATTATTGAAACCGCTATAGCGAATTGCTGCGGCATAAAATGCAGGCTCCTCAGTCATTAACACCTTGCTATTAGTAGGCGCAGGCAAGTCTTTCAATTTATACTCAGAGGGAATCATGAACCGCATCACCGCATCGTTGTCTTTCTGTTCCATTTGCACGGGAGCGGTCATGGCAATCTTTTGTTCCCGCGCATTGCTGCCGAATAGATAACCCGCAAGGTTTCTGAAAGCATTGTTCTGCACCTGAAACATTCCTCCCTTCTCGGTGTAGTTAATAAAAATAGCAGGATCATATTTTCTGACTTCAACATTTCCCTTTTGTGAAATCACCGTGTAATGATGGGTTTCAATTTTTGACATGCTTATTGTAAAATAGATTTGAACAGCGATTACAATGATCGCAACAACAATCACAACTATTAGAAGATATTTCATAAAAAGATTAACGATTTACCAAAATAACTGAATTATAGGTGGTTTGTTCTGTACGAAAGATTCGGAAAATAATTTTCAGAACGAAAAACTTTTCGATTAGCCGATTGTTCTTCATGAAAATTCTTAAAATTTAAAAACCCAATCTTATGGACGCCCTAAAAACAAAAACAATTATGCTGTTTGCCTTTTTGCTCGGCAGCATCTCCTCTGTTCGCGCTGTTGATGGCGGTACAGTTACTTCCAATATAGGAAACCCTGTTTTCACCTGTGTCGGTGACGGCATCCCTGATTTGATAACAATGAGCAACAATAGCACATCATCTGCGAATTATGCTTACGTTATCACATCTCCCGCAACTGAAGTACTTGCTATAAATACCACCGGCACAATTGATTTTGATGGAGCCGGTGAAGGAGAATCTTGGGTTTGGGGTTTAAGTTATACTGGAAATGTGCTGATAGGAATTGGAGACACAGTTTTGACTTTTGGTGCATTGACAGATGATTCATTTTCACTTTCAAATAATTATGTTGTTGTTTATAGCAACTCCCCGGATGCCGGAACATTGACTGCCGATGCTTCTTCTGTTTGTTCTGTCAACGGCTCGGCAACAATTTCTGCTACACCCAACGGTGATATAAATATTCCTGCCGGTTAT
>JAWXCB010000052.1:0-22490 GCA_034440455.1 Chitinophagales bacterium | reverse complement strand
TAGTTCGTCAAAACCAAAATATGAAAAGAGGGGCAGTCAATTTGACCGCCCCTTGCTTTTTAGAACTTCAGATGATTTTTTTGTCGGTCAGTAGTGTTTAAGAATGCCGGAGGCAGGGAAAATGTTCACTTGCGGGACGCGAGCGAAGGCTGAGAGCGAAACGGGTTTCATTCAAGTGAAAGACCTTCCCCGCTATAGCGGAATGCCGCTCACAGACCATGCTTACCCCACCCCCTTGGTTGTGTCGAGTCTTCCGCAGAGAGACTTGGCACGAAGGATAAAGGGGTGTCTTTCGACACCCCAGCGAAGCAAAAGTAGCCACGTTTCAGCGCAGGCAATGAGCGCAGCATAACATGTGCTATTCCATCAAATAAAAGCGGGGATGAATCCCGAATAAGTCGGGACAGGTAGCGTAAATTAGAGTTTTATCATCCGCTTGCAGTGCATCGGTTGGGAAATACGCCCCGTTAGGGCAATAGATATCTTCGGAAAATGTAATTCTCATTTAGAGAAAGCCTCTTTTGTTTATGATGCAGTTTGGTCTCCCCTCTCCAAATGGAGAGGGGGCGGGGGTGAGGCGGTGCAAAAGAGCGCGTTACCCTTTAGTCAAAGGGTGTTTTCCGAAGAAGTCAAATGCCATTAAGTGAAGCTTTCTTGCATCTTTCCTTTTGGCTAAAGCCATAAAGATTTACTCATCTGTTATCCGTTTGGTAAATCGAACGGCAATGAAACGCTTGCTTTGTGAAGTTTAATTGCCGTTGACTTCAGCCAACGGTTGTAAAGAGTGACGACACTTCAAGGGGCTTTAGCCCAATTTATTCCTTAACTTAATGGCAATTGCCCGTTAGGGACGCAATCCTGGTAGAAAACTTGATCTTTTGGGTTTTAAACGAACGGCTTTTCAAAGACGATAAACTCATTTTTATCAATAACTTTTTAGAGTAGCTTGATAGCAAACAATGAAGATTTATATTGATACATCAGTAGTTGGCGGTTTCTATGACAAAGAATTTGACGAAGCAACCAAAGAATTTTTCAAGAATGTTGAGCAGGGAGAAATCGTTTTGATTGTTTCTGAACTTTTGCAAGCTGAACTTCTTAGCTCCCCTGAACATGTTCGCAATCATCTGAACAAGTATTCTAAGAAACAAATTCAACGAGTTGAACTGACGGAATAGGCAAGGTTTTAGCAGACAGATATATTTCCGAAAAAGTTGTTGGCGCAACAAGTAAAGCTGACTGCCAGCATATTGCCATCGCAACAATTAACAGAGATGATGTGCTTGTGAGTTGGAACTTCAAACATATTGTAAACTTGAAACGGATAAGAGGTTACAACTCTGTTAATTTGAAACACAATTATCCGATGCTTGAAATGAGAACGCCAAAAGAAATTTTAGAGTTATGAACTGCGAAACAATCACGAAACCATTAGAGATAAATAAAGCCATGAGTAAAAATAAAACGAACAAAAAAGAGAAAAATTTTGACGCTGTAAAAACCATGCGTGAAATTCGTGACCAATTGAGTAAGGAAATCATGCACATGACCTTTGCGGAAGAGAAAGCATATTTGAAAAAATTATTGTCGCAAAAATCGGTTAATTGATATTCGCACACCATACTGGAGGGCATGACTTTATCCGAAAAGAAAGCGTTCATGCAACAAGTGCGTGAGGGCAGAATAAAAATGGCTTAATGGGACTGGTAACAGCCACCCGGAAGTGAAACAGTGATAATCCCGCTTACCCCGCCACCACCAATTCTTTCAGATACTTTCCTGCGCGTTTCATCGCATCATGCGGGTAGTCGCGCTCGCCCATAAACACATCTGTGAGCGCTTCGCACAGCCGCTGACCGTAGCGGTCGAAAAGCGGCTTGCGAATCCATGTTTTGTCATAGAAGATACTGCTTCGCTCGCAACTTGCCCCGCAAAGCGGGGTCACGCGAGTGAAGATTATTTCTGCCTCCGGCATTATTTGTTTTCAAATATTAAACAGGCAAGATGCCTGATACAGGCTCAGTCGCCAGAGGCGAGCGAAGGCGCAGGAACTCCTGAAACCCGATGACGGCTACAATCTCTCCGATCACTCAGTAGCAGTGAAATTGATGAACGCCCAAATATCATTGCACATTCATTGACACAAACCATGACTACAAGCGCAGGGTCCTTGAGTTGGTGCATAAGTATTTTGCCGAAAAAATAAATAAGGTTTTAGTGGACTATCCAATCCTTGCAGCCATCTTTTATGTGAAGGAGTTTGCCCTTTAGCGACTTCGAAATGTTTCAAGTGGATACTGAGTTTTTCAATCAGCACCATCAGATGTCTATCACTACCCGCTCAAGTCATTTGAAATCAGTCGGCATTGTGCCTAATCCCAACCGTTTCCGTTCGGAGGAAGAGTTTGCAATTCTCATGGAAAAGGGAAGAGAAAGAAGAAAAAGGATTTATCAAGAGAATCTACAGATTCAGCTTAATTAAGCTGAATTAAACTATCAGAAGTTACTTTTTCCAGAAAGCCGAAATCCGTGTTTTCACATTCGCGCGGATGTCATACCAAAACAGGTTGTAGTCAACGATGTGCATGTTTTTCATGTAGCGCACAAGCGGGGCTTTTGTATTTACCCATAAGATGCCGGGATTGCTTGTTACCTGTGTGTAGCACGATTGGGCGTGTTTCTTATTGAGATTCAACACCACCGTGCCGAGGCTTTTTGATTTATCAACCCATGCGGTATCTCTGCTCCATGAAACGGGGTTCACGCTTTGCGAGCCTAAGAAAAATTTGTTGTCAGGCTCGTGTCCCGTTTTGTAACTTATCCATCCCACGAAGCAACCTGTTTGATTCTCATTTTCACAAATTTTGAGATTGCTGTACATGTTCTCGTTGATTGCCATACCCACGATATATGCTGCCACAAGGCGGTTCTTCAAATTCGTGGTGTCGAAAAATTCCTGTAGCAACTTCCGCGCATGAACGGAACCCTGGCTGTGCGAAGAGATAATAATCGGGCGACCCTTGTTGTAATGTTCTATGTAATATTCAAATGCGCGCTTTATATCGCTATACGCAAATTCCAATGCCTTGTGGCTGTCATCAGGCGTTGATTTATTTTCATAGAATACATCTACAACCGCCTGCCGGTAGCGGGGCGCATACACGCGGCAACTTTCATTGAATACGCTCGCCTGGTAATGCACGGGCTTCTCATCCACTTTCTTATTGAGCCTTTTATCACCTAAATCCGCATTCCAAGTTTTGCCTTTTTGATAAATGGTGGGATGCACATAAAACACATCCACTTCTTTCAGCGAATCATTTATCCATGTTTCCGACTTTGGAATCGCATCAGCCGCATCTGTGCGAAAGGGTAGGGCGCTCCAGTTTTTTTCATCTGCATAATCAGGCGCGGGAGGTTGTGTTTGTGCATCAAAAGAAGGTCGCTGCGCAAATGCGCTCATGCTTGCCACCAGAAGGAAAGGCATCTGCTTGTTCATGTGCGTTGAAATTAAATTATTTCCCCGTACAGACCAATTATTCAATACTAACGGATAATTCCAGAAGAGGAAGGACTGTACTTAATCCTTAAAATCGCTGCTTATTTTCTTCACCAACACCCTTTTTGCAACAGGCAAAAAGGTTTCATCAAACGGGAAATCAAGTTTACTCTCCACGGCATAAGCCGCAGGGTTCGGCAGGTTTTTATTGTTGCGGATTAAATCCACCTTTAGGTTTTCGTAAGTGTTTGTGATGGAGATATAACAGGTGCTTACAAACTGCGTCTTCAACCCGCGATATTTTTCTTCAGCATTTTCAAAGAGGGTAACGGCATATTCATACACGCGCACAGCATTTCTGTCCTTTTCCTTTAAAAAGAGGTAGCCCGCAGCCGGTTTTATCGGCATCACACCCACCGGGTAAACTAATAATTTGTCTTCCACAAATTCATACAGGTCTTTCCCTTCCTTTAAATACTCCTTCAGCTTCGGCAGCGCATATTCCACAATGCTGGAGATTTCCTCCATGTATTTGTCATCATGAACTAATTGCTCATACTCCAGTTTAAAGTTCTGGAACTCGATTTTCGTCAGCATCTTCGGAAACTGGTTTACCGCAATCGCCTTCTTCTCTTTAATAGAAACCAGATTAGAATAGTGGAAAACCAAATCGGACAGAAAGGGATAAAGCGCCTTTTCGTTGAAATGCGCCCCTATTTTCTGGAGATAAGCTAAGAGGAGATACTTCTTGTATTCAAAGTCAATCAACCCCGTTGTAATCCAGTTGGCATCTAATTGCGTCATAGTTAGTTGATAGTTGTCAGTTGTTAGTGATTAGCCGTTTCTTTTATTCCCAACACATCAAACTCAAAACTTCAAACTCCAAACTCTCATAGTTCAACGGGTTTTGTTTCAAAATGTTTTAACTGTACTTTTGCTGCCCCTTAGCCCAAACGAGCGTTAAATTCTTTCAGGCTAAGAAATTCTGTCACAAGCTAACCTTGAATTTAATGCCATCGTGCAAGATTTTCAACACTTTCCTGTAAAAATGACCTGAAAATGTCGTTGGCACAAGATGTGACAAACAAGAATCACTTCAAAACCAACTTTAACTCACTAAAAACCAATAAACCATGGCAAAGAAAGTAAGCATTAAACCATTGGCTGACCGTGTCCTCGTAAGAGCGCAGGAAGCTGAAACAAAAACAAAAGGCGGAATCATTATCCCCGACACTGCAAAGGAAAAGCCCCAGAGAGGCGAAGTAGTTGCAGTAGGCAACGGAAAGAAGGACGAGCCAATCACTGTAAAGGTAGGCGACACCGTTCTTTACGGAAAATATTCAGGCACGGAAATCACCGTTGATGGTGAAGAACTGCTCATCATGCGCGAATCTGATATTCTCGCAGTTGTTTAATTTATTCATTCACGAAACCAACAAAAACAAATAACAAATGGCTAAAATCATTAAGTACAGCACAGAAGCAAGAGAAGCCCTCAAAAGAGGCGTTGACACGCTTGCAAATGCAGTGAAAGTAACCCTCGGACCAAAGGGACGTAATGTGGTGATTGACAAGAAGTACGGTGCACCTTCTATCACGAAAGACGGAGTATCCGTAGCGAAAGAAATCGAACTCGCAGACGCTACTGAAAACATGGGCGCGCAGATGGTAAAGGAAGTAGCTTCCAAAACATCTGACCTTGCCGGTGACGGTACGACAACAGCAACATTATTAGCGCAGTCCATCATCAGTGGTGGAGTAAAGAGCGTTGCCGCAGGTGCGCACACGATGGATTTAAAGCGTGGAATTGACAAGGCAGTTGCAGCAGTTGTTGCCGACCTTAAGAAGCAGTCAGTGAAAGTAGGAGATGATTTCAATAAAATTGAGCAGGTAGGTTCTATCTCCGCAAACAATGACCCCATCATTGGAAAGCTAATTGCTGAAGCAATGAAGAAAGTAGGCAAAGAAGGTGTGATCACGGTTGAAGAATCAAAAGGCACAGAAACCTACAGCGAAACTGTAGAAGGAATGCAGTTTGACAGAGGCTATCTCTCTCCTTACTTCGTTACAGATGCTGACAACATGGAAGCATCCCTCGAAAGGGTTCTCATCCTCATTTACGATAAGAAAATTTCCAGCATGAAGGAATTGTTACCTATCCTTGAGAAGGTAGCACAGAGCGGACAACCGCTTTTAATCATTGCAGAAGACCTCGAAGGAGAAGCGCTTGCTACATTAGTGGTAAACAAGCTTCGTGGAACGCTTAAAATTTGCGCAGTAAAAGCTCCTGGCTTTGGCGACCGCAGAAAAGAGATGCTCGAAGACCTTGCAATTCTCACCGGAGGAACATTGATTTCCGAAGAAAGAGGTTACAAGCTCGAAGCTGCTGACCTTACTTACCTTGGACGCGCTGAAAAGGTGACAGTTGACAAAGAAAACACAACAATCGTAAAAGGTGCAGGCAAATCAGCCGACATCAAGGCTCGCGTAGCTCAGATTAAAGCGCAGATTGAAAAGACCACTTCTGACTACGACCGCGAGAAACTCGAAGAAAGACTTGCGAAGTTGGCAGGCGGTGTTGCAGTGCTTTACATTGGCGCTCCAACTGAAGTTGAAATGAAAGAAAAGAAAGACCGCGTTGATGATGCGCTCCACGCTACAAGGGCTGCCGTTGAAGAAGGCATTGTGCCTGGTGGTGGAGTAGCGTTTATCCGCGCTTTAGGCTCACTCGACAAGGTTGACGCTGCTAATGATGACGAAAAGACAGGCGTACAAATCGTGAGAAGGGCTATTGAAGATCCACTCCGCCAGATTTGCGAAAACGCAGGAATCGAAGGTTCCATCGTAGTGCAGAAAGTAAAGGAAGGAAAAGGTGATTTCGGCTACAACGCCCGCACTGACCAATATGAAAACCTTTACAAGAGCGGTGTAATTGACCCGACTAAAGTAACCCGCGTAGCGCTCGAAAACGCAGCTTCTATTGCAGGCATGTTGCTCACTACCGAAGCCTTGATAGTGGACAAGCCCGAAGAAGAAAAAGCAGGCGCTGGAATGCCTCCCGGAGGCATGGGTGGAATGGGTGGAATGATGTAATCATCCCTCGATGTTCAAAAACAAAATCCCTGTCGGAAACGGCAGGGTTTTTTGTTTTAAAGAAAAATAGGGTTGGCGGTAAAAGGAAGAACACGGATATCCGCTCATTGTGCGGATAACAGATTCTTTTTTAAAGAAATGTCCTGAAAACCTTGATTTCAGTGAAATATTCTCTACATTTAGGTTGAAATTCTTCACCATAAAAAAAACTTCCATGGCACAATCAAAAAAAACAAAAGCAAAACCAAAGGCAAAAGCAGCAGTGAAAACAGTCGCTGCAAAACCAAAGCAAGGTAATGAAGCATTAAGAAACTTATTCCTTGCAGGCTTAGGCTTGGCTGACGAAACAAGCAACAAGTTCAATAAAACCTTTGCTGACTTAGTTAAAAAAGGAAAAGTGCAAGAGCCGCATTTTAAGAAGACAGTGGAAGATACGCGCAAGAAGGTGATAGCGCGCAGAAAAGAATTGGAGAAAAAATTTCAGGACTTTGTGAAGAACAATGAACTAACAAAAAAGAGAGATGAGTTCCTGAAAAAGAGAGATGAATTGTTGAAATCAAAAGAAGCGAAAGAATTGCGCAAGAAAATTCAAACATTGGAAGCGCAGGTAAAAGCAGCAGCGCAAAAAGTGGTTGCAAGAACAGTAGCAGTGAAGCCGAGACCAAAACCCGCTTCACCGAAAAAAATAACTCCATCCGCGCCCGTTATGGAAGAGAAAGCTCCTGCAAGCGAGGATGTGACTGCGCAATAATAAGTTCAATTTTATTTCAATTAAAAATGTCCCGTTCAAGAAGCGGGACATTTTTATTTAGCGGCTGTCAAAGCGTTTCCAAATAGGAGAGCGGGGCGGAGTAGCTTCGATAACGATGGGTTCTTTTTTTATCGGATGAATAAACTCGATTTTTCTTGCGTGCAGCGCGATGGAAGCATCAGGCAAAGGCGCTGCATAGCCATACTTTACATCCCCGACAATCGGGCAACCGATTTCAGAAAGCTGCACACGAATCTGGTGATGCCTGCCCGTCTCAAGCATGATTTCAATCTGAAAATATTTATCGGCAGATTTCAAAATACGGTAAGTAAGTTTTGATTCTTTCGCATCAGATGTTGGCGCGTGAATGGCTTTCGTGATGTTTTTGGTTTCTATTCTTTTCAGATAATGGATTAACTCATCATGCAGCTTCGGAGGCTTTTGTTTTACAACAGCCCAATAGATTTTTTTTACTTCACGCTCGCGCAGTAACCCTGTCATGCGCTCAACGGCTTTGCTTGTGCGGGCAAAAAGCATCACGCCACTCACAGGACGGTCAAGGCGATGCACTGCTTGCAGAAATACGTTTCCCGGCTTGTTGTATTTTTCTTTGATGTACACACGCACCGTATCTTCTAAAGAAGTATCGCCCGTATCATCGCTTTGTGAAAGTTCACCCGCATGTTTATTAATCGCAATGATGTGATTGTCTTCAAAAAGAATTCTGTCGCGCTGAAGTTTCATAGATAGCGGGAAACGATGAATAGTTAGCGGGCAATTATAATTTTCTGCGCGCTTGTTTTTTTTGCGCTCGTTATTTCAAGAAAATAAATTCCGGGCGTGAAGTTGATAGTATTCAGTTCAATTCTTTGTTCGCGCGGGAGAAAATTATTTTCATAAACAAATTTTCCTTGCATGTCAGCAACGCGAATTAAAAAGGCATTTTCATTTTGCAATTCAATGATTATTTTATCTGAAGCGGGATTTGGAAAAACCTTCGCAGGGCTTTCATCAATTGGCTCAACAGTGGTATGTAAGCCAAAATCGCCAACAGGGAAAATCGCCATGTCAATATCCAATCCCCAGGAGGTGATGGAAGTGCCGTCATTGAAAGGAACCCATACGCCCGTGCTGTCTTTTTCCCACGCAAGCTGTTCGCCTGAATAACAACCGTCTCTTGTTGAAAGCAGCCCGATAGAATCGCCCGGTGATAATAGCGTAAGGTCAAGCGCGACAAAAAAAGTATCGGGCAGCATGACAGGAGATGAGAAATTTAAAACAGTGAGGTTGTCAGAAGTGTCAATGTTGCCTACGGAATACATGCTGCTTTCGGCAAGCAGGGCAGCAGGCGCGCCCGTGGAAGGGTTTACGCGATAGACCTTTGCTTTGATGAGTCCGGGGAACGGAGCCTGCATTTTCTGCCCAAACCAAAAGGCAACCGCAGTAAGAGTTTTAGCCGAATCACTCCAATAATATTTCTGCGCCTTTTCGGGAGTATTTAAAACGCTGTTGCCGCAAATGTATCCGCCAAGTTGTGTTTTGTAAGTGACAAGCTTCGGAATAGCACCATCAAGCGCACACGTGTCCGAATAGGAAACAGGTTTGATGGTATCGTTTGCGAAAACAAGTTGAGAAAAGAGGAGGGTGATAAACAGGATTTTCAACTGCATGAAGATATTTGCTGAAAGATAGAATACCTGCTGCGAGCGGCAAAACTTGTTTTGATGAAACCTTTCCGTAAAATTATATTTGCCAGCCATGCAAAATTCATTCAACGAGAAGTTGCGCGTTGCAAAAGATTATTTGAATTTCAGGAGGGCTGCGCTCTCGCGCTTTTCCATTCATTCGCCTTTTCTTTTTGAATTGGTAAACGATGTGTTTCGTGATAACAGAGATTATTACGCCTTCAGCGATATTGAGAAAATCCGTCAGTCGCTGTTGTCAGATGCGCGAACAATTGAGGAGAATCATTTCGGAGAACAATCCAAAGCGTTGCCGCAGCAAACAAGGAAGGTAAGCGACATTGCAAGGGTTACTTCGCTCCCGCAGAACTACGGGAAGTTGCTCTTCCGTTTGGTAAATCATCTTCGCCCCGGAAATTTTATTGAACTGGGAACGGGGCTTGGAATCAGCGCGCTGTATCTCGCATCAGCCGAATCATCAGCGCCCTTCATTACGCTGGAAGGCTCACAGGTGCTTTCAGCAATTGCGCAAGAGCAGTTCTCAAAACTGCAATTGAAAAACATCCGGCTGCTGGAAGGAGATTTCAATGAAACATTGCCCAAAGCAATCCGGGAGCTTGGTAAAATTCATTTCATTTTTCTTGATGGCGACCACCGGAAGGATTCAGTAATCCGCTACATCAGGCTATTGCTGCCGCATCTTGCAGAAAATGCCACGATTGTGATTGACGACATCTATTGGTCGGAAGAAATGAATGAAGCATGGAAAGAAGTTGCGCAACTTCCGCAGGCAACTTTAACCGTTGACCTTTTCCGTATGGGCATTCTTTTTTTCAGAGAAGGAATAAAGGTAAAGCAGGATTTAAAGGTGGTTATCTATTAGGGGTTTCTTCTTGCTTCTAAATTGTAGTTTTGCCCCGATGAAAAAGTTGTTGTTGAGCATCTGCATTTTCACCTTGTGCTGCGGATTGAATGCGCAGAATGTTGCGGCAAAAAAGGAACACATCTCAGGCTTGCCGAACAGGCTCAATTTATATATTATTGAAGATAGTCTTGCGCAGGATGTCACTGTTGGTCTTACTTTCAACTGCGGCTCGTTTATAGAAGACAATGATTTTGACGGGCTTTCTTTTCTTTATGAAAAAATTCTGGTTGAGAAATTCAGGCAGCATTTATCAAGCAATGTCAGCCAATCTGTTTCTGACAGTTCCCTTTTTTCGATTTACAGCGAAACATCTTATGAGCATATTTTTCTGCGTGTAACAACTCCGAAAGCACAATTGAGCAATGTGTTGCAGGCGATGAATGAAAGCGTGACCGTTGCTGCCGATTCGCAGCAGGTAATGCGTGCCGTATATCTTTCAAATGCTGCACGGCAAGAGTTGAACGGCAATACGCTGGCAAAGTTGGATAGCGCTCTGGGTTCTATTTTATGGGAAAACAACTATTCAAAAAGAGTGTTCATTAACGCATGGAATGATTCGACAGCCGCATTGCTGCCCGATAGTCTCACCAGAATGTCGCAGCAATACTTTTGCCCCGGAAATGCGCTGTTGGTTATCAAAGGCAATGTGGAGAGGCGGGAAATGGAGGCGACCGCCAAAAAAATCTTTAGCAGATGGGCTAAATGCGCCTACAGCCTCATCGGGCGTTTTCCGGGATATAATTATCGCGCGTTGCTTGCAAATTCCCAGTTGGTGGTTGAAGACTCTTTGGTTTCCACGCCTTTCTATAAAATTGCGTTTCAGGGTCCGAATTCATTTGAGGGCATGAAGAATAATTATTCTGCGCTGGTGCTTTCCGAGTTGCTTGCAAATCCCGCTTCAAGGATTCATCATTTTTTTAAAGACTCGTGTAGGATGGCTTCCGTGAAGATGCAAAATGAAATGGTGCGTTTTCTTAGCCAGCTCACATTCACGGCATTGCCTGAATCAGAATGCCTGGGCGAAAGCTATGCGTGTTTCCGTTCTTTTTTATCGGGGGCAAACGACAGCCTGATTGATTCCCTTGAGTTTGCTGCTGGAAAGGAAGCGGTTCTTTCAAGATTCAATAAAATGAAATCGGATAACAGCGAACATGTTTTCCTGATTGGCAAATATTGGAAAAGCCTGAGCTTGGATGAATACAGCGATTTTAAAGACAGCCTCAGTGCGCTCACGCTTGCAGATATGCAATTCTTTCTCGACACTTGTTTGTACAAGCGTTGTTCTGTTGCGGGATTGGTTATCAGCCCGCAGCAACGCGCTGAAGGGGATATTGACAGCTTTTTCACTCCAACTTCAACAGAGATTGTATCCTACCGGATAAATTTTTTAAAGAACTCAGCGCGGTTTGCAAGCGAGGCAGACGACAGCGTGTTTAACAGCCTTGTGCAGTTTTTAAAATTGAATACGCGCATTGACGTGAAAGTAAACGGAATGTGTCATCAAACTGAACTACTGGATATTTTAGATGAGGAGATGTTGACATGGGTACGTTCTTATGAGAATTTTATGATGAATCCACCAAGCCTCGTTAAAAAGAGAAAGTTCAGGCTGGATGTTTACCGCTCGCTCACGCTCATTAAAAAACTTGTCGAATCAGGAATAGACATAAACCGGCTGTTTGGAACAGGCAACTTAGTGCGCGCGCCTGAAGATCCTGAAAAAAGCCAGACGGCAAATTTTTCACTTACGTTTTAAGGGCAGTTCAAAAAATTACCATTTTCTCCTTCTCCTTAAGGAAAAGGGTAGGGATGAGGCAAAATAAAAAAAGAAATTTTTAGAACTGTCCTTTACTGAACAGCGATTTGATTTCACCCGCGTCTTCCGGTTTCATGCGTCCTGCAAGCACTAATCGGAGTTCCCTTCTTCTCAATGCGCCTGCAAATGCTTTCTTCTCTTCATCTGTTTCGGGCAAAAGAGCAGGAACCTGTCTCGGTCGCGCGTTGCTGTCAAGCGCGACAAACGTGTAAAATGCTTCATTGCATTTATAACGGGTTTGTGAGGGAAGATTTTCCGCCCACACGTCAATGAAACATTCCATCGAAGTTTTGAACACGCGCGTCACCTTCGCTTTAATCGTTACCACATCACCCAGCTTAATCGGATTTTGAAAGGAAACATTATCTACCGAAACGGTTACCACCGAAGCCTGCGCATGTTTTCCACAACTGATGGCGGAAGCAATATCCATCCAATGCAGAATTTTTCCACCCCTCAGGTTCCCCAAAGCATTGGTATCATTAGGCAGGACAATCTCCGTCATCACAACTTCCGATTCTTTGGGATGTTTTTGATTCATATTTTTTGTTTGCGCAAAATTAACGGGTTTAAAATGACGGTGAAGATTCCAAATATTTGCCTTTAATTTGCTTTCTATGAATAGCGCAATGAAACACGCCATCTGCTTATTGCTTTTCTCAATCGCTTTGACAAGCTGTAGCCGCGTAAGCCAAGACCGTCTTGAAGGCAACTGGAACTTAGTCTCCATGGAGCAAAAAGGTTCAGGCAGCGTTGACATTTGGGAAAACTGGCTTGATACAACTGAAGTGAAGGTTTCCTTTTTGAGTGATGGACTGGTGAAATCTTTTTTCTTTGAAGATGAGGTACTCATTGGGTTTTCAACCGGAGATTATATTTTGCTCGAAGAAGAAAAGCAGATTGCAATCAGCGACACCGGTTTGGTTTTCAATCCGCACGGCACGCCCTTAGACATAATCACGCTGAAAAAAAGCGAAATGATATTAGAAGGAAAGTATTTTATTCACAGAGTGAATGCAGCATTGCCTGTTGATTCCTTCATCACGATGAAGTGGACGTTTGAGCAATAAACCAAACGCTTCAATGGTTTCCCAGGTCAGGCAAAATGAATCTCTTTCTTCTTTTGCTTCGCTAAAGGTTGGTTACTTTCCACATAACAATACACTAAGACATCCCGGAGACAGAAGGCGCTTTGTCTTTTTTGCTAAAGAAACCAGAATTCCTTTTGAGATTGCAGATGCGCGCAAAGAATATGATGTGGTGTTCCTCACTTCAAGCTGCAATGTGTCTGAATGGATTGCATACAAGAAGCAACATCCGCGCACACGACTGGTTTTCGAGTTGATTGATTCTTACCTCTTGGAGCAGGCAAATGTGAAGATGTATTTAAAAGGCGCTGCGCGGTTTGTTACGGGAAAAGATAAAAACCTCTTTGTTGATTACCGGAAAGCATTTATTGAAATCATCAGGATAGCCGATGCGGTGGTGTGTTCCACGCCTGTGCAGCAAGCGTTGATTGAGCAATACAACAAGAACGTGCATGTTTCGCTCGATTATTTCGAGAATGAAATTTCAGAGGTGAAGTCGGATTACAAAATAGGGGAGAAGCTAAAACTCGTGTGGGAAGGGCAGTCATACACGGTGGAGAATATTTTGATACTAAGCAAGGTTTTCAAAGAAATAGAAAATGAAATTGAGTTGCACGTTATCACCGACAAACTGATTCCTTATCCTTTGGGGCTTTCAAAGAAAACGAAAACGATATTAGACAAGCTCAAAGTGGAATATCATTTTCACGAATGGAAGTTCGACACCTTTGCATCGCAGGCAATCCGCTACGATTTGGCGCTCATCCCGCTTGATAGCAAGAAGGCTATTATGTGGAATAAGCCCGAAAACAAACTACTCTTTTTCTGGCAGGCAGGATTACCCGCGCTCACCAGTCCTTCGCCATCTTACACAAGAGTGATGAATGCTGCCGGAATTCAAATGTATGCAGCGAATGAGAAGGAATGGGTAGAGAAGATTTTGCGCTATAAATTTGCCCGCGAAAGCGAAAGAGCAGCCCTCTTAAAAAAAATGAAAGCGTATATTGGCGTGCATCATTCAAAGGAAATTATCCTGAACCGATGGAAGCGCATTTTTCAGCTTAACTAAGAAAACATGAAGACCGTAATTTTTGCAGGAGGAATAGGCACGCGGATTTCCGAAGAGTCGGTACTCAAGCCCAAGCCAATGATTGAAATAGGAGGTAAGCCGATTCTGTGGCACATCATGAAAATCTATGCTGCGCAAGGGTTCACTGATTTTGTCGTCTGCCTTGGCTATAAGGGGCAGATGATTAAGGAATATTTCCTCAATTATTTCATGTACAACTCCGACCTTACCGTGAAGCTCAACGACAACAAGGTGGATGTGCATTATACAAATAAGGAGAACTTCAGCGTAACGCTGATTGACACCGGAGTGAATACAAATACAGCAGGGCGTTTAAAGCTGGTGGAAAAATATGTTGGCGGTGAAACCTTCATGCTTACTTATGGCGATGGCGTTGCTGATGTGAATCTGAAAGAACTTGTGAAATTTCACAAGGCTCACGGCAAACTTGCTACGCTCACTTCCATCAGGAACCCGAGCCGTTTTGGTGAAATTGAAAGCGATGAAAAGAATATTGTAACCAACTTCCGGGAAAAATCAGAAGATAATTCTAACTGGATTAACGGGGGATTTTTTGTCCTGGAGCCCGGTATCTTTCAATATTTGAAAGGCGACATGTCAACCATTCAATGGGAAAAGAAGCCGCTGATTGATATTGCAAATGACGGGCAGCTTGCAGCTTACAGGCATCATGGCTTTTGGAAGTGCATGGATGCCATCCGCGATAAAACAGAGTTGGAAGAATTCTGGAATTCAGGCAATGCAAAATGGAAAACCTGGTGATGAAATAAATTCACCGCGAAGACGCAAAGGCGCAAAGTTTTATTTTCTTTGCATCGCAGCAACAGAAATATCTTCGCGTCTTTGCGCCTTTGCGGTTAAAACCCTAACTAAATGAAATACTTTGTTACAGGACATCTCGGATACATTGGAGTGCATCTCGTGCGGCAGTTGAAAGAACACGGGCACACCGTTACCGGTTGCGACCTTGATTTATTTGCTGGCTGCGCATTCGACACCTTCGTGCGACCGGATAAAGAATTGCTCCAAGACTTTCGCTCGCTCACCCGCAAGGATTTGGAAGGCTATGACTGTGTGATGCACCTTGCCGCCCTCTCCAACGACCCGATGGGCGATTTGAATGAGGCAATCACTTACAGCGTAAACCTTGAAGGCACCGTGAACTTAGCGAAGCTCGCCAAAGAAGCAGACGTGCCGATGTTTTTGTTTTCAGGAAGTTGCTCTGTGTATGGAAAAGGCGCGAAGCTTGACCTCGCGGAAGAGGATGCCCTCAATCCCGTGTCGGCTTATGCTATTTCAAAAGTGAAATCTGAAGAGCGGATTAGTCCGCTTGCAGATGAAAACTTTACGCCTGTTTATTTGCGCAATGCAACTGCGTATGGCTATTCACCAATGTTGCGCATTGACCTTGTGGTGAATAATCTGCTTGCCTGCGCCCATGCTGTTGGCGAGATTCGCATTATGAGCGATGGCACACCGTGGCGACCATTGGTGCATTGCAGCGACATTGCGAAAGCGTTTGTTTACATGGCAAAAGCCGATAAAAAGAAAGTGCATAACAAAGCCATCAACATAGGCGGCAATAAAGAAAATTTTCAGGTGCGCGATGTTGCCAACTATGTGCAGGAATTTATGCCGCAGGCGAAAATCACTTATACAGGTGAAGTGGGCGTTGACCCGCGTGACTATCGCGTAAAATTTGATTTGCTGAATCAACTTGTGCCTGAGTTTAAGCTTGACTATACGCTGCACGCTGGCGTTGAAGAATTGCACAAGCATTATTTGAAAAAGAAATTTAGCCTTGAAGATTTTAAAGGCGACAAATATTTCAGACTGCGCGTATTAAAACATAAACTGCAACTGCTCAATCCATGAAATTCATCTCCACTGGTTTAGAAGGCGCTTATATCATTGAATTGGAGAAGCGCGAAGATGACAGAGGTTTTTTTGCCCGAGCGTTTTGTGAGAATGAATTTAAAGCAGCGGGATTGGACAGCGCTATCGTGCAAATCAACAACTCGTTGAGCGTGTATACAGGAACGCTACGCGGAATGCATTATCAACTCGCACCCAAAGCTGAAGTGAAAATCGTGCGCTGCATCAAGGGAAGTCTATATGATGTGATAGTTGATTTGCGGAAAGATTCACCCACTTATTTGAAATCTTATGGCGCAGAACTTTCTGCTGAAAACAGGAAGATGATGTATGTGCCCAAAGGCTTTGCGCACGGATTCATCACGCTTGAAGATAACACGGAAGCTTTTTATTTAGTCACCGAATTTTATGCACCCAATTGCGAGCGAGGCATTCGCTATAACGACCCTGCATTAAACATCAAGTGGCCCATTCTCCCAACAGTAGTTTCCGACAAAGATTTAAAACACCCTGATTTTAATGAGGAATATCATTTGGGTGTTGGGGGTTGAGTGTGGAGTGTTGAGTATTGGAAATTACGGATACTGTTACTACAAATTGGCATATTGGCACATCAGTAAATTGGCACATTGATATGAAAATACTCTTCACAGGTGCAAGTTCTTTTAGCGGCTATTGGTTTGTAAAAGCTCTTGCTGAACATGGGCATGAAGTAACCTGTGTTTTCACTGCAAAAGACATTGAGGAATACAGTGGTATCAGGAAGGAGCGTGTGCAGCAGGTTTCTAATATCGCAAAGTCTGTATTCGGAATAAAGTTTGGCGATGAGGCTTTTCTCAAACTTATTGAAGTCGGCAAGTTTGCTCTGTGCTGTCATCATGCCGCGTGGGTGCAGAATTACAAGGACTTCGATTTTGATGTTGCGCTTGCGGTGAAGAATAACACCAATAATGTTGTGCAGACATTGAAGACGCTGGTAAACTGCGGATGTAAAAAAATCATCGTTACGGGTTCTGTTTTTGAGGGCGGTGAAGGCGAGGGATCTGACGGGTTGCCTCACTTTTCGCCTTATGGCTTGTCAAAAGCGCTTACTTCACAAGTGTTTGAATATTATTCCATGCATTTTAAAATGACTTTTGGCAAATTCGTAATTCCAAACCCGTTTGGCGAGTATGAAGAGCCGCGTTTCACGAGCTATCTGATGAACAATTGGCTGAAGGGACAAACGCCCAAAGTGAATACGCCTGACTATGTGCGCGATAATATTCCGGTGGGATTGCTCGCAAGCTACTATCATTATTTCTGTGAAAAAATTCAGGCGTTGGAAACGGGCAGTATCAAGCTTGCTCCGTCAGGCATTGTCGGCTCGCAGGGAGCATTTACCCAATTAGTTGCGCGTGAAGCCGGCAGCCGGCTTGGTAAGCCCTGTGATTGCATCCTCGAACATCAAACAAATTTTTCAGAGCCGCTCATCAGAATAAATACCGACAGGATTACAGAACTTGAAAAAGCATTTTCAGAACGAAAGTTCTGGGATGAGTTTGTTGCCTTCTACAAACCGAAGTAAGCTAACGGCATAAGAACTTCCTTTGCAAACTCCCATCTCCCACCAATGTCATTTCAGTAGTATTCATCTAAAAGTTATTTGAGAACATAAATCCAAGGTGGCTGCGTGTATTGCTCATTGCAATTACAGGCTTATTCATGTTTAAAATAGAACAATCAGGGATGAATTCTAATAAATACGCATGATTTATAATTCACCAATCGCGTGGTGTCGGGTCAAGCAGCCGCTTAACAGCATCTTCGAATTTTTCAGGATTGAGCGAGAATCCTTTTTTTGGGTCTGTTAAATTTTCACCAAGCACTACATCGTAATAAGGAATGCCCAATGTCTTTGAGAGCCAGTAGTATTGACACGAAATACGGTTAGCGGCATTGATTTCGAGGAATCGCAAATTGCTATTGGAAAAAATAATGTTCGTAAGTCCGGCACCGTGCAGGCTGATGAGGTATTCTGCGGAATGAAATAAGTGAGCTTGTGCATCTAAGGTTTTTCCATCGGTGTCAATCACTTCAAAGTTGTAGCGCTTCAGGATGGTTTCGATTGCTTCAAAGTTGTCGAGATAGCGACCTGCCTTCTTGCTTCTGGTGAGAAACACTCTTCTGTTTGCAGCGGGAACACCCGGGAGATTCAAGAGCAATTTTATTTTGGTGAAATAACTTTTTTCATACGGCATTGGTCTTAATAAATAAAGCTCCTGCGTTTGGATGTATTGCCCCTGCTTTTGAACCACCCAGTTATACTTTCCTAAATCAGAATGCTGAAGCAGGTATTGAAAATAAGGCGTGGCGTATGTTTTGTGTCCGATAATAATGGGAAGTTGCCCGCTGTTCGGGATGTGTTTGAAGAGCCAGATTTTACTGAGGATGTCAGAGAAGAAATGGAAATAGTTTGTGCCGACCTGCCCGTCAAAGAGGATAGCTGTTTGGATTTTTTCTTTCGGTCGAAACAATGCTAAAACATAGTTTGGAAACGAAGGCAGTAGTTTCGGGAAGAATACGCTTGAGGAAATTATTTTGTTGAAATCTGTGATGCAGTAGGAATACTCCGGTTCGATGATAATCGGCTTTTTTAATTTTTTGATGTACTCGCGGTGAAACCATTTAGTGTTGTCATTCGCGTAGGATATGTTTATAGCATCTTCGATAAAATGCGGTTGTTCATTGGCGAATGGCTTCTCCTCTCTGCTTGAGATTATCTCATAGCTGAAATTATCAGTTGGTTTCCAGATGCCGTCAATTTTGTTTTTGAGAAACTGCTTCATTCGTTTTATTCAAATCACACCAAAGACAAAAGTAAAGGATGTGTGTTGCACTTTCAATTTGCCGCTTTTGCTTTGCTTCCATAAGGATGTGGTATCTTTAATACAATGAAAACCATTCATACTTCCGCGCTGCTTATCCTGCTTTCCCTTTTTACAAATTCTTTATGCGCACAAACTGGTAATTGGGGAGGAGATGTGTTTGAACAGAACAAAGCCGCTCATCTTTGTATCACGCCACAGGAATATGCGCTGCTGGAAAAGCAGTGTGCCGAAAGCCGCAGGTTATTAGGATTACATGCAGGTATGCAACGGGACGCGCTGCTTAATTCGCTTGCTTTTCCGCTCAGGGCAGCAGCAGGCTTGGAGGATTGCCGCTATTATTATGTCAGCGCAGGTGTTGATCACAACCCTGTCAGCGGTGCTTTTACCGATTACAATTGCGGCACGGTTACCTATGATGGTCATGGAGGAACAGACTTCTCGATATGGCCACTTAATTTTTATAAAATGGATAACGACCTCGTTGAGGTGATTGCCGCAGCGTCAGGCACTATCCTTTATAAGAGTGAGGGACATTTTGATAAAAACTGCGCGGCTACTACCGATACTGCAAATTACATCGTGATTCAACATGCTGATGGTTCGCAGGCGAACTACTGGCACATGAAAAAGAATTCTGTCACTGCTAAATCCGTGGGACAAACTGTGGTTGCGGGGGAATATTTGGGAGTAGTTGGAAGTTCGGGAAACTCAAGCGGTCCGCATCTGCATTTTGAAGTATGGAGCGGCAGCACGAATGCAACACGGGTTGACCCGTTTGCAGGCAGTTGCAATACGTTAAATGCCAACTCGTGGTGGACAGCGCAGCCACCTTATGCGGAAACCGCATTGAGCAAAGTATCCGTAAACACAACGGACATTGTGATTCCGGGTTGTCCCGCTACGGAAACGCCTAATGAAAGCATAGTGTTTGAAATTCCCTTCCAGGGAGTAGGATTGCCTGCAGGATATGCTAAGTTTTATGTGTTCATCACGCATGACTTCAGCGGGATGAATGTCAATTTAAGTATCCTGAATCCAGATGCATCCACATTCAACAGTTGGACATACACGGGAACTGCAAATAGTAAAACCAACTTGAGGGGTTGGTCAAAACTGCTGCCCACCACACCGGGCATCTACACGTTCAAAGCAGAATATAATGGAACAACCTGTTTGCAAAGTTTTCAGATAGTAGAACCTGCATCGGTTGGAGCGATTGAATCACTCTCATCAGTGAAGGTTTATCCAAATCCATCAACTGGAAAGTTCACCATTGAATTTGAAAACGGAAAACCGCAAATAAAAAAAGGGGTGATTGAGATTTATAACCTTCTTGGTGCACAGGTGTTTCATGTGGAAGTATCAGCGATGCAATCGGAGATAAACCTGTATGTACAAAGCGGGGTATATTATTACCACCTGAAAGACAATGGCAAATTCATCACATCAGGGAAACTCCTTGTGCAGTAAGTTACGGCAATCGTTAAAACTTGGGATGCTATTTTGTTGGTTCAGCGTTTAGCAGCGCCAATGTTTCTTCCGGCTTTTCAACCTCAATAATCAGGTTCTTGTATTTTTCGTCTTTCAGCTCCACGATGATGGCGTTGCGCTGCTTCACCACGTCCCAAAAGTTTTTGTTTCCGCGCTGGTAATAAGTGCCGGCAGTAATCACAAACGGCACATGCGTTCCCGGCAGTCGCCAGCCTCTCCATAATACAGGGAGTGCCTTCAGGTTGTTATGCGCTTTTGCAATATGTTCGCGGGGCACTTTAATCTGGTCTTTGAAGCTCCAGAACTTGTGCATCCCGACTACATCGAAGATAACGTGGTCATCGTTGACGGTTACTTTTACCATAATGAGGGGTTTTAGAATTTAAAAATTACGATGGAGTTGGATAAGGAACTTGGGAATTTATCAACGTACATGTGATAGCTTGAGATAATGACGCGCTGCTTTGAGCGGTTGCCTGCTTATGCCTTCTTTTTTTCGGCAATTCGCTTTAGGCGGATTCATGCGCAGGCTTTGTGTGCAGGATAGTTGTGGCTCATGATTCCTGCTATGGTAAATACAGCTCACGCATGAAGTTGCAAACTTGCTTCATATTACCCGCGAGATGCAATCTCGCGGGATGAGGGGAACTCTTGCGACAACTTGGTTTTTTACACAAACGGGTTTATAATCTTCATCTTCCGCCTGATAATTTGCCCGTGATGCAAATCTTCGCTGTAAAGAATTTTGCAACCCTGCTCCAATGCGGTAGCAATAATGAGGCTGTCGTAAAAGGAGAGTTGATGCGCTATACTGATTCGTATAGCTTCGATAATCGTTTCAGGCGTGATGTCAGCAATGAAAAGATTGCTCTTGAATTGAAGAATGTTTTCAATGAGTTCCTTTTCAGAACTGTGAAGTTTTTTCTTGAGACAAACATTCGCAAACTCTTTCAAAACCTGAATTGAAATGATACGCTCAAATTGCGCGCTTACTAAAATTTCCTTCGCCCGTTTCTTTTTCTCAGGATTCCCGTAGGTTCCGTAAATCAGCGTGTTGCTGTCAATGAAACCCTATCTTTCATTCGCCTCTTCCCGGTTAAACTTATAGTCTTTGGGCAAGCGGCTCCCTAAACTGTCGAGGTAATCGCTGAACTGCTTAAACTTATCTTTTTTATCCCTGATTTTTCGTTTGGCTTTTGATTTCAATTTGCTCTTGCCGGTGATGTTCCGGGCAATCTTTTTCCGTTTCGTTTCAGAAAGCGATTGAATGATTTGAATCAGCGTATCAGTAAGTTTGTCGCTTTCTCGGAGCATAACGATACTTTTCTCAAAGATAACAAACGTAGGTAACTCGGTAAAGCCTCAAAAGCAAAAGCGTCCGGGTTTTGCCCGGAGCGCTTTTAAAATTTTACGGGCAAGGTGAAACTATAAAATGATTACCGCAACCAAGGTAGCAATTCGCAAAGCCATCGCTGAAGACTTGCTTGAGCAGGGGGAAATTGTGAATTGTATTTGCTCCCGATCTTCAATTCCTAATTCCTAATTATTATGTGGCGCGTACTCACTTCGTTTATTTATCGTGTCGAACTCGTAGCGATGCTCGTCAGAAGTTCAGTTTTATCTATGGGCTAAAAGCAAAAGCGCCCTCCGGTAATACCGGAGAGCGCTTTGGAATTTGTGGGGTGTAAACTGATGCCTTCGGGATTTAAGATGCTACTTTAAGTAAGCATTCAGCAGGGCGAACAGAATGCCCGAAAGCACTCCGATAGTGCCTATCCAGAAGATGAACATCCATTTAATGATTTCGGCTTTTACTTCCGACAAATCCTGTTTGGTGGCAAGCACTTCCTTCCTTACTGCGAATTCTTCCTTCACGGCATTCTTATTGCCTTCCACCACCACCAGAGCTTCCTGTTCTCCAAGTTTTTGCCTGAGAGTATTAAAAAGAGTGATTTCTGAAACTACCATAACTCTATTTTTTTCAAAGATAATAAACGCAAGTAACGATGTAAAGTTTCAAAACACAAAGCGCCCCAGTTTTCCGGAGCGCTTTGGAAAATTACGGGCACGATGAAACTATAAGGAAGGACTGCCTGCGCTCAACAAGACGAAAGTCTTGTCGCATATCCAACGTCACAAGAGTCCCGAAACGGAACTCTTGCGACAACTTTGGGGAAAATATAATCCTAACAATAAAGGCTGGCAGTTTTGGCAACAGCATAATCATCCGATAGAATTATTTGACCGGAAAATCATGGAACAGAAATTAGATAATGTGCATAAAATCCTGTTTCGGCAGGATTTGTCAGC
>JAWXCB010000051.1:0-116717 GCA_034440455.1 Chitinophagales bacterium | reverse complement strand
CCCCCCTTCACGCTCACCTTGTAATGCCCCGGCAGAGGGCTTACATAGGGTCGCTTTGGCTCTTGATGCACTTAACTGATTGATAATCAGCGTGTTTAATAGGGTAATGGCAAATTTGACCTGTCGGTTTGTCAGCTTAGAAAGGGGAATTGCAAACTTTGAAAGTGCCCTTTCTAACGCGCCAAGACGAATTGAAACGGAGGCTGCGCGGCAGGTGAAAAAGGAAACTACATATAATATGTAATTATTGTATGGGGGGGGGGATTCGCAGGAAGGTGTGGCACGAATTGCATAGGTACAAGCTAAAGTAAACACCTTTGTTAAAAAACAAAGGTTTGGAGATTTTTTTTTAAATGTGAATGAAGACGTCATGCTGAGCAAAGCGAAGCATCTCACACTTCATAGATGAGAGATTCTTCCCCGCAGAGCGAATTGGCGTCAACCTAATTTTGATAATTCTGCTCGAACTCCTTGCTGTGTTTTGATTTCGGAGATTTCTTATCACAAAATTTATTCCACCCCTTCGGGGTTTGGGATACCCATTTTTTCCATTACTATAATAATTTCATCCCTTCGGGATTGATTGCATTTTAACTCTGAAGGAGTGACATTATTATAGAAATAAATTGACTGAATCACCTTGAAATCATGAAGGGATGACATAAAAGTTGATGCTTAGGTTGACGCCAATGCGCAGAGCGGGGTAAACTGCTGCGTAGGTCTCCGCTCAGAATGACGGGAACAGGGGGGATTGCTTCGCAGAGCCTCGCAATGACGGGAACTGTTGCTTTGCTGAAAGACACTGCTGCCCTTCTGCTGTCAGCGCTACCGAACAATGCGCTAAAGAAATGAGGTCAGTACGCGCCCCCTACTCTCGTCTAAAAACATTCGCTCCTCATCTATTGTTTACCTGAGCCTAAAGCAAATTCGCTACTTTTGCGTTCCTCTTTTCATTGATGGCAAGATTCATTGCATTTTTTCTGCTGATTCCGGTTTTCATTGCACACGCCCAGGAGAAATGGACGCTGGAGCAGTGCCTTAAACATGCGCTGGAAAACAACCTGCAAATCAAGCAAACGCGGCTCAACGAGGAGGCTGCGCGCAACCAACGCACGCAGGCGTATGCCGATTTTCTTCCCAGCATCAATGGCGACCTCTCCTACGGGGTGAATTTCGGTCGCTCCATTGACCCTACTACGTATGAGTTTGTGAACCAGCGCATACAGACCGGTTCCCTCTCAGGAACGAGCGGAGTTACGCTGTTCAACGGGCTGAATAAAATCAACACGCTGAACCAACGCAAGTTTGACGTGCTCGCCAGCCAGTCAACTACGGAAGATGTTGCGAACACGATTTCGCTCAATATCACTTCTTCGTTTCTGCAAATTTTGCTGAATACCGAAGCGCAAAAAACTGCTGAAGAGCGGCTGAAACTGAGCAGCGACCAGGTGGAACAAACAAAAAAATTGGTGAACGCGGGCGTGTTGCCCGAAGGAAATCTATTGGATGTATTAGCGCAGCAGGCTACGGACACGTTCACCTACATCGTTTCGGCAAATGGCGTTGAGCTATCGAAGTTGAGCCTCGCCATTCTGTTGCAATTGGACGACCCTGCGGTATTTGATGTTGAAATTCCTGCAATCAGCATGAGCGCCCCTGCTGTGTTAAGAGAGAATAATGCAAAGTCCATTTATGCAATAGCGCTGGGCAACCAGGCTTCGGTGCAAAGCGCAACATACGGTGTGCTGAGCGCGAAGAAAAGTCTTTCTGCAATGCGCGGGCTGTATTATCCGAGTCTGTCGTTTTTTTACAACCTGCGCACAAATCATTCGAGCATCGCAAGGCGCATCACGGCTGATGTGGACCAGCAAAATATTTTAATCGGCTATGTGGATGATGGCTCCTTCACGCCTGTGAGAACAATTTTTACACAACCGATTTATGAGAATGCGCCCTTCCTCGGGCAATACAGCGATAACCTGTATCATTCGCTTGGATTCAGCTTATCTGTGCCGCTCTTCAACGGGCTGCAAACGCGCACCGCAGTGAAGAACATGGAGTTGCAGGCGGTGAAAGCGGAGTATAATCTGAAAGCCGTGCAAGACCAGTTGAAGAGTGATGTGTATGTTGCCTATGCGGATGCAAAAGCGGCTTACCAGAAATTTCTTGCCGCGCAAAACAGCGTGTCGGCATTAGAGCGCTCGTTTGAATACGTCACAAAAAAATTCAACCTGGGCGCGGCAAACACGCTGGAGTATTCCACCGCGAGCAACAATCTGCTTGCCGTGCAAAGCGAATTGATTCAGTCGAAGTATGATTATATTTTCAAACTGAAAGTTTTGGATTTCTATCTTGGCAACCCGATTACGTTGAACTGATGCAAAATTCTTCCTGGAAACTCATTATCCTGCTCGCTGCGTTTGTTGCAATTCTTGCAACCGTTGCGATTGTTGGGAAAAAGCAAGGCTGGATAGGCGGAGGCAACGCCACAGAAGTCACTGTTGAAAAAGCGGGCAGACACACGATTGAAGAAACCGTTTCCGCCAGCGGAAAAATTTTCCCGGAAACAGAAGTGAAAATCAGCCCCGATGTGTCGGGCGAAATTGTTGACCTCTTTTTTGAAGAAGGCGACTCCGTGAAGAAAGGCGACTTGTTGTTTACCATTCGACCCGACACTTATCAATCCATTGTAGAGCAGGCAGAAGCGATGGTGAACCAATCGAAAGCAACGCTCGCCAATGCAAATGCCCGCATCATTCAAGTGCAGGCGCAGTATGAAAATGCAAAAACAACTTTTGACAGAAATATAAAACTCTACCAGGAGAAAGTGTTAGCACAAGCAGATTATGATAATGCAGTTGCCGCTTTTAAAAGCGCGGAAGGGGAGTTGAAAGCTGCGGAAGAAAGCGTGAAAGGAGCGGCATTCAGTGTGAAGAGCGCGGAGGCAGGATTCAAAGAGGCGCAGGATAATCTTACCAAGACAAAAGTGTATGCTCCGATGGAAGGGATTCTTTCCAAGCTGAATGTGAAGAAAGGCGAGCGTGTGGTGGGCACCGCGCAGTTCTCGGGCACGGAGATGCTTACGATTGCTGACCTCAGCAAGATGGAGGTGCAGGTGGACGTGAGTGAAAATGATATTGTGCGCGTGAGCCTCAACGACACGGTTGAACTTGAAGTGGATGCGTTCATAGATAAAAAATTCAAAGGCATCGTGCGGCATATCGCCAACTCAGCAAGCACGGGTGCAATTCTTTCTTCAGAGCAGGTAACCAATTTCACCGTGAAAATCAGTGTGTTGCCTGATTCTTACAAAGCGCTTGTTTCGGCAACCAATCCGTTTCCGTTCAAGCCCGGCATGTCGGCAACGGCTGAAATAAAAACAGATTTGATCAAAGATGCGTTGTCCGTTTCGATACAATGCGTAACCATTCGCGAATCGGAGGAGGAGGAAAAAAAGGAAACGGAAAAAGAAGAGATTGTCTTCGTGCATGAAAACGGAAAAGCAAAATCGGTGAAAGTTAAAACCGGAATTCAGGACGATAAATACATTCAAATCAAAGAAGGCGTAGATGAAACGATGGCAGTAGTGACAGGTCCCTACCGCGCAATCTCGCGCACGCTGAAAAACGGGGATAAGATTGAAGTGGTGAAGGAATTGAAGAAGGAAGAGGAATAAGCAAAAAGTTTTTGCATTAACTTCACAACTATGCAAAGCATCGCTCTATAATTCCAGCAAAATAATTCAGACATGTTAACAGTGCGTCCACAATATATTACCGACAACTCGGGCAAAAAAATATCCGTAGTGCTTCCCCTAAAGGATTTTAAAGTGATTCTGGAAGAGCTTGAGGAACTGGAAGACATTCGCCTCTATGACGAAGCTAAAAAATCTAAAGAGCCTTCTATTCCCATTGACAAAGCCTTTAAAATGATTGAAGCTAAACGCAAGTCAAAGTAATGGCTTACAGTGTGACTTTAAAGAAAAGAGCCATTAAGGCTCTTGAAAAAATTTCTGAGCCGTATTATTCCAACATCAAAAAAGGCATTTATAATCTTGCGGACAATCCCCGTCCATCGGGCTGCAAAAAACTAAAGGGAAGGGATGGCTATCGTATCCGTGTTGCTGATTACCGCATCCTCTATGATATTTTTGACAATATGCTTGTTGTGGATGTCATCAATGTGGGACACAGAAAAGATATTTATTGATAGATAGCAAAGCATTTAGTTTGAAGCCTGAAATTTGAAAGCGGGTATAATAATGCAGCCGCGCTAAAAACCTTAAACTCTCTCTAAATCAATACCTCCTCTGGTTTTTAAATTTTGCATAGCAGTTCTGCAACGCTATGCTCACTTCATAAAGCGATGCGTATTTCACAAAATCCTGCTCAAGCGGGCAAGTGGAAATAAATAACACAATTTCATCTTCTTCCAATTCAAACAAGCCTGAATCAATATGATAGCGCGTAATATCTTTCAACGCTTGTTCTAATTGCTTCTGGTTCATCAACTCAACGTACTCTCGCTTCTCTTGTTCCTTTCTGCTGAATTTTTGATAAAGCGCAGTAATAGGACTGCTGAATGCATCAACCGGGCTTGCGATAATCGGTTCATATTCTGTGGTTCCGATTTTTTCACGCGCCTCCTCTAAATCTTTATAAGTAGGTTGCGGACGGATGATGACGGGTTTATCAAATTGGATGGTCAATTGCTTCATCTCCACACGCACATGATAAATTGGTTTGTAAACCGAATCGCGGAAACTCACCGTCACCGTTTTAAATCCAAGGCAGGAAACGCGGATATCCTGTTTGGGTTTGATTTTTATTTCAAAAGTGCCATCACTTTTCCCAAACTCTCCCCTGCCGGTTGTAAGATTCACAATGATGAAATCACCGAAACCTATTGCCGGATGCTGAACAACTGTACCTTTCACAAGAATGGTGGAATCCTGCGCAAATGAGGTGAATGTTGCGCAGATAATCAGCAGCAAGCAGATGACGGAGCGTTTAGGTGGAGCCATTCTAAATTGAAAGTTATTTAACTCAAAGCAGACGGATAAATTGTGATGAGACTATTCATTAAAATACCCCTTTGTATTTCCCCTAAAAGGGGAAAAGCCACGCTCCTTACAAATCAGTTCTTCACGCCCTTTGCAACACGCTGTTGAAATTTCAAAAAGTCTTCGTCAGTGCGGAAGTTTTCGAAATCAGTATCCTGCAAAAAGCGCTTGTAGCTCTCTCTTTCTTTGAAATATTTTTTCTTCCGGCATTTCTCCAAATAATCCAGCATCGCGTTTTTATTGCGCATCAGCGCATAATTGCAGGCACTATTATAGTATGCTAACGTGGTGTAATCAGGGTTTACCTGGACCGCGCGTATCTGGTCTTCAATCGCTTCATTGTAATATCCCAACTTTGATTTTGCATTTCCCATTTCAATAAATGCATCAGCATTCGCAGGATTCAGTTTTACAACGGTCATAAAATCTTCAATTGCTTTTTCATTCTTGCCCGCCTGCGCATTTGTACGCGCCCGTTCTAAATAATTTTCCGCGAGCGTTGCATCCATCTCAATTGCTTTATCGAGATTTTTCAACGCTTCCTCATAGTTGCCGATGATACGGTTTGCCACACCGCGATTGCGCATCGCGAGCGTCATCTTCGGATTGTATTGAAGCGCAAGCACGAAATCCTGTATCGCTAACTCCACATCATTTTTATTAGGCGCGGCAACATTCTGATTGTAATAGCGCGCAGAGCCGCGATTGTTGTAGGCGAGTGCATACGCTGTATCTATTTGAACAGCTTTGTCAAAATCCTGAATTGCCAGTCGAAAGTCATCCATTCGGTGATAGCACACTCCGCGATTATTATATGCTTCCGCAAATTTTGGATTGAGTTCAATCGCCCTGCCCAGCCACTTCAGCGCCTTCTCATAATCTCCCATTTCGCTATATGTATGTCCTACTGCGCTGTAAACCTCCTCGTTTTCGGGACCGTTCTTCACAACTTTCATCAAATCTTTCAATGCTTGTTTATGATAGCCCAAATAGAGATACGAATAGCCGCGATAGTAATAAGTATCAAGCGCTTTAGGAGTGATTTCTAAACTTTGTGTGAGGTCTTCAATCGCATTCTCATAATTTCCCAAACTATAATTATAAACCCCGCGCTGATAGTAGAGGTCTTGCGCGGAAAGCAGCGAGCAAGCAAGCATGAAACAACCAAAAACAACAGAAAACTTCATGCGCTAAAGATACAGGATTCAAGCACCTGCTACTTAATCAGGCTGTCCTTTTCCACCACTTTCATAAATGGGTCGCGATAGAGTTTTCCAATGGGAATTTGTTTTCCGTTTACATCCACGGAATTATTGGAAATGCTTTTCACTCTGTTCAGCGAGATGATAAATGAACGATGCACGCGAATGAATTGGTCAGACGGAAGTTTTTCTTTCAGATTTTTCATTGTTTGCAGCGTGATGATTCTTCCTGCGGGCGTGAAAATCATTACATAATCTTTCAGTCCTTCGATATAAAGAATTTCGTCTAATCCGATTTTTACAATCTTCTTATCTGATTTCACGAAAATAAAATCGCTTTCGTTTTCGTGATTTACAGATGTGGCTTCTTTCTTCGATTTCAGCGGAGTGAGTTGCGCAATGGCTTTGTTTGTTGCTTTTAAAAAACGGTCAAATGAAATTGGCTTCAAGAGATAATCCACCGCATCCAGATTGAATCCGTCCATCGCATATTCGGAATAAGCAGTAGTGAAAATCACACAAGGAGGATTTTTCAGCGATTTCAGAAATTCAACGCCTGTGATTTCCGGCATCTGGATATCAAGAAACAAAATGGAGATGTCATGGTTGCGCAATTGGCTCAGCGCTTCGATTGCATTACTGCATCTTGCAACAAGCTGAAGGTTTGGCACTTTGTGGATATAGCTTTCCAGCACATCGAGCGCGAGCGGCTCATCGTCAACAATCAGACATTTGTATTTCATCTCAATAAAATTTTAAGATTTGTTTTGTAAGAAGCCGCATCAGAAATCGTCAACTCGTGCTTGTACGGATAAATCAGTTCTAATCTTCGCTTTACGTTTTGCAATCCAATACCGTTTTCGTTTCCTTTTTTAATTGGTTTAATGGGCTTGCTGTTTTCTACTTCAAAAAAAAGTGCGCCTTCTTTTTCATCTAATTTGATGTGAATCCACCCGGCTTCAATGGCACTGTTTACGCCATGCTTAAAGCTGTTTTTCAAAAACGGGATGAACAGCAAGGGCGCAATCATTTTGCCGTTTTCCGCGCAGTTGATTTCAAGATTGATTTTTGTTCGCCCGTCCTGGCGAATGCGCTCGAGTTCAGTGTAATTCTCCATGCAACGGATTTCATTCGCAAGCGGCACCATTTTCGCATTGCTTTCATACAGCAGGTAACGCATCATCTCTGAAAGTTTCAAAATCATCTCAGGCGCCTTATCCGACTTTTGAAGCGACAGCGCATAGAGATTATTTAGCGTATTAAAAAGAAAATGCGGATTGATTTGCGACTTTAGGAATTTCAATTCCGCCTGTAGCCGCTCGCGCTCCAACTCCTGGTTGCGCTGCTGCTGTTTAAACCATTCCATGCCCAGCTTTAGCCCGGTGGTGAGCGCAAGCACAAGCGAAATATTGATGAGGGAAAAAAATGCCAGCCGCTCCAGCCGAACTTGTCCCTTTAATTCTTCCACGTTATAGAAGTTGTAGTATTCCACTGCCGAATGCACCGGCACCATCACGACAAGCGAACAAAGCAGAAAGAAAATGTATTGCGCATATTTTCTTTGAAGCAGGTAGTGCGGAATTAGAAAAAGAATATTGATATAAACCACGAGCACATAAGAAAACGATTCGCGGGTCACGTCTTTGAAACTTTCCCAATAGCCATACTTCGAGCCGAGGAACAGCGTGAACACCGTGACGAAGACAATCCAAAACGCAACGTGATAAAACACTCTGGTCTGCAAAATTTTCGGAATCGCCATCCTGTTCATACGATAAAATTAATCGCGGCTGTCGCGCTTTTCATCATTCATAGACAGATAACGCTTTTCACCCGATTGAATGGCGCAATGCTTCGGTAAACTGAAATCAGGGAGAAGCAATTCCAAACGATACGCTACGAACGCTACAAATTCGTTTGTCTGAATTAAGCGCGCTTTCGTCTAAAAAGCCATCGGGCGAGGCTGCCTTTTTCATGTTATTCACGTAATTTGGTATAGAACTTAAATCGCAATGCCATGAATATGCTTCTTTTTGTCCTCATCAATGGATTCTTATTTTCCATCTCCTCATCAAGCGTAACCACAAACACTACCTCCAACCAGTCGCCCGTTATTCAAGAAGATTGTTCAGATAAAAAGCCGCTTCCCTTTGTGCAGCCCGCGTTTCCACAGCCGCAAAATAATTCTACCGGCATGGAGCATCAGGGTGTGAAGCCCACCCCGAAAGAATGCCCGAACGCGAATGCGTGCTAAGAAATTTCTGTTTTAATCTTTCAATCCCTTTAAATTTCATTACCCAAAGAAGCCCTTATCTTTACAGCGATGTCGCACACCGCTGATTATTGGATAGAGCAACTGCATCTTGAACCACATCCCGAAGGCGGCTATTTCCGAGAAAGCTATCGTTCACCGAACGTGATTCCCGCATCAGGTTTGCCGAATTATTTTGGCAGCAGAAATTTTTCCACCGCAATCTATTTTTTGCTGAAAGGAAATGAATTTTCAGCCTTGCACAAGTTGAAGTCAGATGAAGTCTGGCATTTTTATGACGGATGCAGTTTGAAGATTCATGTGCTATTACCGGAAGGAACTTTAATCACAAAAATGCTCGGAAGCGATTTTGAAAAAGGAGAAAATCTTCAGTTAGTGATTCCCGCAAATCATTGGTTTGCCGCGCAGCCCTTAGATGAAAATAACTTTACTCTTGCAGGATGCACGCTTGCTCCGGGCTTTGATTTCAAGGATTTTGAATTAGGCTCTTTCGCGCAACTCTCCGCGCAGTTTCCGCTGCACAAAGACTTCATCCGGCAATTTACACGGGAAAACACGTAGGCATATTCCGGTATTTTTTCAGGAATTCCCCACTTTTTCTTGACCTTCTCTGCGCTTGCATCTAAATTAGATAACAAACTACGTTAATCAAGCGTTAAGACGATGATAATTGTAAACCAACAAATCCTGCCTATGAAGAAAAATGACACAATTAATTTTCTTTTTCTTGTTCTCTGTGTGTTATTGTTAGGCTTCGTTTACCTGAGTACAAAAATGCCGGAACATGCGGCAATTCAAAAAAGCACTGTGGCGAAGGAAGCGGTTGAGCAACTACCTGCGAAGCAATAGACCTCTATCATAATTCGCTTTTTTATCGCCTCCTCTTTATTCTTCTCCAGAGGAGAAGATAGAAGGAATGAATTATGAAAGAGGTCTAATAATTCAGCGAAGAGAAATTTTCAGCGCAATCGTATTTACCAGCAACATTAAGGCAGCAGCAGAAACGCTCACAAGCAACGCAAGTGATGTTTTTGCAACAAGCACGAATCCATGTTGCGCAAAAAAGCCGTGAATTTTTTCGATCGAAATGAGATGACCGGCAAAAGATGCTGCCACCACAAGCAATAAAATCAACACTAACTGGATGGTAAGAATGCCGCTGATGGATTGGCGCGTGTAGCCGATGTTCAGCAGGATGTCAATTTCCTGCTTTGCGCGCGAAAGCGCTAATTGAAAATTCAGCACGAAAATCACAAACGACAGCGCGACAAACAAAACTCCCACAGCTCCGGTCAGCGTAATCACCATTTTCAGCACCGCGCCCGCTTTCTGCGTTTTCATCTGCTCCTGGTTGGTGATGTATTTTTTCTTTTCAAGAAATAGTTTCATGCGCTCATCCCCCGCATCTTTCACTTCTGCAATCAGTCGTGAAGGTTGTTTTGCGCCTTCGCCAAATTCAGCATTCGCCCACGTCATAAAATCCAACGGCACCAGCACAGAAGGCACTCTGTCGCTGAAAGCAACCACCCGCGCAGAAAATTTTTTCTCCTTTCCCTTGCCTTTGATTGTCACATCAAACGGAAACATTTTAATCGCATCAGGCGGCAGTTGCGGCAAGCCTTGCGTCATCGCGTAGCCAAAATTGTAGAGGTTCAGAAACTCGGTGGAAACAATCACGGGAACAAAATTTTTCTCCGCTTCCCACTTGAACTCTTCCGGCTTGTTGTCAATGAACTTATCCGGTATTGCTTCAAAAAACAAATCGGTGCTGAACCCCAGTTGCATCGTGAGGTTTGCTGAAATCGCAAACTGGTTTGTTTGAAATTCACCGATGGAAACGAAAAAGTCTTGTTGCTTCACAGTATCAATTTCGGCAGGCGTAAAACCCGAAATGCTTTTATCAAACGTATTGAGCAGCGTTACCGTTTTATTAATCAGCAAATAAGATGATTGATTTTCTTTCTCCTGTTGCGCAAAAAGAATTTGGTTGAAATCATAATACAGTTGCACCGAGAGCAGCAGGATAAACAACCCGATGCAAAACCCCGCGCCTGCAATGAGAAATTGCCACTTGCCTTGCTTGTTCAATAATATTTTCCAGAGCAGTTTGTTCACACCAAGAGCGTTTCGTGATAGGTAAAATATTCATCTGCGCCCAACGCGGCAACGAGTAATCCTGCATTGCGCTTTTTACATTCTTCTATAATTAAGCTGCTTGCTGCCCGTGAATTTTCCGCATCGAGATTACTGAACGGCTCATCAAGAAATAACCAATCAAACGGCTGCACCAACGAGCGCAAGATTGCAATGCGCTGCCGCTCGCCAAACGACATGATGCCGCATTTTTTCTCAAGCAGATGTTTTGCGTTCAGTCGTTCTGCCAGAGTGAGAATCACATCTTTGTCATAATGCTTTGTGAGCATTGCTTTCAGCCACACATTTTCCCAGCCGCTGAGGTCGCTGAATAAAGCGAGTTCCTGAAAAACAATTGAAATATTTTTCTGTCGCAGCGCAGCCCACTTGTTCCCATCCATGCGGGCAATATCGTTTCCGTCAATGAATGCTTTCCCTGAAAAATCTTTTCTTCTCCCGTAAAGAATGTGCAGGAAGGTTGTCTTTCCTCTGCCAGATGCAGCTTGCAGGCGAATGAATTTTCCCGCATGCAATTCTACCTGCTTGCGCCACACTTGCGAAGCGGAAACATCTGCTTCTTCAAGCGGATGGGGAACTACTTGCTCTAATTGAAATTTCACTGCGGGAATCCGGTTCTTTATTGCCTGCCTAAAAATAGAAGTTTCAGGTGTTGCATTTCCCGACCTGTATTTATTTCGACAAAATAAATTCCCGGATGCAATGGAGCATCTATATGAACGAGATGTTTTCCCGCCTGGAATTCATTTACTCTTTCTGCAAGAATCTTTCCGCTCACATCCACCAGCGAAATTTTGATTTCCACATTTTTATCTATTTCAAACTTTACGGTAAATACATCCGTTTTAAGCGGGTTGGGATAAATAGAAAAGGGATTTTTTTGTTTGACATTATTCTTCACTCCCGTATAATCCATTGCTAACTGCACGGCATTAAACGCATTCACCCTTCCAAAACCAAGCTCCTGCGACCAACCTCCCGCATAGCGCATTGAATCATAATCGTATCCTCCCACTTTATCCGCAGAGCTTGCGAGCAGATATCCGGCATCCCAGGCTTTCAATCCGGGTTTTACGGAAAGTATCAGCGCCATCACGCCCGCTGCATTCGGACACGCTGCGGAAGTGCCGTTGAAGTCGGGAGTATAACTGCCTGCCGAAAAACCTTTGCTGCCAAGAATATCGGAAGCAGGTATTTTCACCCCGGGCGCTCCCACATCTGTTCCGCTGCCATAGTTGCCTCCCCACCAATTTTCGCCATCGCATGATGTGGGGCTTTTCCTTTCATCACACATGCTGGTTGCGGTTACGCCAATCACTTGCTCTAACCGGCTGGGCCAAATCGGTTCATCATCGTCTTCGTTTCCAGTTGAAAAAAGCTGCGGTGTGCCTTTTCCATTTCTTCCGTTTTCATGCGCATGATTAATTGCATCTTCCACCAATGAAATTGGTTGTTGCAGCAAGCCGAACAAAATATCGGGAACACCCCACGAGTTGCTCATCACGTCCGCCTGACCTGTGCTGCCCGCCCAATTAATAGCATCTGCAATCCAGAGAGACGTGGTATAGGGAATAGGGGGACTAAAATTCAATCCGAGCGCAGTATCTACGTAATAGAAAACTTTTATCGGAACGATTTTACAATTGGGCGCGATTCCCGATAAGCCCGCTCCGTTATCAGACACCGCAGCAGCAATGCCTGCGCAAGCAGTGCCGTGTGCATCTTTCTCGAAATTTTTATTCGGGTAGCCGTTGCTCCCCGCGCCTGTTGCATCATAACCCGAAAGCAGGTTGGGCATTAAATCCGGATGCAGCGTGTCAACCCCCGAATCGAGAATCGCGATTTTGATGGAGGTATCTCCCTGTGTAATTGTCCATGCTGAATCCACTGACATATCTGCGCCCGCTGTGCCGCTGAATTGTTGCGTAGAACCCGTGTTCACGATATTCCACTGGCGGTTGAAAAACGGATCGTTGGTTGTAACAATAGGACTAAAAAGAAAATTGGGATGCACATACTCAAAGAAATTCAAGTCTGCGAGTTTGCAGGAAAGCTCAAGCGAATTGAGCGCGGCATTTTTTTTTGGAGTGATGATAAGTACATTTTCATCGTAGGGATATTCACCGGTGATTTCAAAAGAAAAAGATTCTGTCAATTCACGCAACTTCAACTTTTGGCTTGCATCATTCACTTTCACAAAAACTTCCTGCAATACGGAAACTTCGTCTCCTTCAGCATTTCTCAAAACAGGATTTACAAACAACACCTCCGGTTCAGATTGTAGTTGCAACATCCATTGTTTCAACTCCGCATAATCAGCAACAGGTGCATTAAGCCGTGCGATAATTACGGGCGGATAATCCAGCCTGATACTTTTTGAAAGCGGAGCGAGCCTTTGTGATTTCTGAAAGAAAGATTCCTTTTGCTGTTCTGTTACCTGTTCATCAAACTGAATAATTACTCGGTCAAGACAAATATATTTTTCAGTTTTTGAAAAACTTTGGGCATCTGCTTTGCAAACATTCGAAAATGCAAGCACTAACAGAAAGAAGAAAATTGGTTTCATTGAACTAAGATACATTGCTGGCTTGAACTTTAAAATCTGAAAGCCGACAGTTCTATTTTAAAAAATGTGGCATACTTGTAAAACTAAACTCCTGCTTGTATGTTTACACGCTGAACCTTTTTAATGAAATTACACATCAATACAGGCTGGATGAGAGGATTACTCTTGGTCGCAGGTTTTTACAACCTACTGTATGGCATCGGCATGTTCGTGTTTCATCTGCACCCGATTAATCTCGCCTCGCTTGGCTTGCCCGAACACCCGATGCTGTGGCAGGTTATCAGCGTGATGGTCGGAGTTTATGGAATCGGCTACATCATCGCAAGCCGCAACCCGTTCAGGCATTGGCTGGTGGTGATGATTGGCTTGATTTTCAACGCGCTGATTGCTTTGGTGCTCGCCTATTTTATTGTGATTGGAAAAATTCCGCAAAGCGCATGGATTGTCATTTTTTCCAACAACCTGATTTGGATTGTGCCGTTTGCAATTATTTTATTTGGAGCATTTGAACAGAACCGGAAATTTTCAGAGCAACTCAACTACTTCTATTCCTCACGCACGGATGTGAGCCGCCTGCCTGTGCTCACCAACAAGGGCGCATCACTCACATTGCTTTCAGGCTCTGCTCCGGTATTGCTTGTTTTTTTAAGGCACTTCGGCTGCACGTTTTGCCGTGAATCAATGACCTCCTTAGCAAGAGACAGAGAAACGATTGAAGCGCTGGGAACGAAAATTATTTTAGTACACATGGCTGACGAACAAAAAGCAGAAGAGATGACAAGCCGCTATGGATTGAATGACCTCCACCGCATCAGCGACCCTGATAAAATGTTGTACAACTCCTTTGCGCTGGAACGCGGAAACTTTCGTCAGTTGCTTGGATTAAAAGTGTTGATGCGCGGATTCATCACTGGTATTCTTGGAGGAAATTGCATTGGCGCGCCACAAGGCGACTACGCGCAACTGCCTGGCGTTTTTCTGATTTACAAAAACGAAGTAGTAAAATCTTACCGTCACAATACAGCCGCTGATACGCCTGATTATATTTTGCTGGCGAATTGCGAGACGTGCCTGTGAAATTCGGAAGCCTCATCCCGCTCCGCCTGAGGCGGAAGAAGGAGTCCGAACAGATTCGCTAACAAGAAAATTTCAACAGCAGTTTTTACTTCTGGATTTTCAGTGCTGCAAAAAAATTCCGTACGTGACTTTTTTTTAAAAGAGACATCTTCTGAAAATGCTATGCTTTATTTATTGAAGCCTGTTTTGCTTCTGATGCTGTTTGGACTCCCCTCTCCATTTGGAGAGGGGGCGGGGGTGAGGCTAAAAAAAATTGTCATCTTTCTGCAATAATTTCTCTGTATCTTGAGTTGTGTATTTACCTATGCCCTCCGTCTTCAGAAAAATTCTGTTGAGCCTCATAGTATGCGGTTCATCGGTTGGCGGTTCTTTCGCGCAGCTCTCCTCCAATTTCACCAACCAAACAGCATGTGACCGTAGCGTAACTTTCACCAACAACTCTACCGGTTTTACAACCGTGTCGTGGAATTTTGGCGATGGTAATTCTTCCGCGAGCGTCAGTCCAACGCACCAGTATCTTACATCAGGAATATTTATCGTAACGCTGCAAGTGAGCAATGGCGCGTTAAACACGAACACCTCGCGAACTATCACGATTTATGACCCGCCTGCACAAAGCATCACAGGCAGTTTATCTGCGTGTGCAAATGTGCAGGAAACGTACAGCGTTTCTACAACCGGAAATAATTATCAATGGTTGGTTACGGGTGGAACTATCATCAGCGGGCAGGGAACCAACACTATCACCGTGCAATGGATTCAAACCGGAACAGGAACGGTCAGGGTAAATGAGCAAAATGCGATTGGATGTTCATCCACGATAAATAGCGCAGTGCAAATTCATCCGCTCCCAAATCCTGCTATCAATATTTCTACTGACCAGAGCAGCGGCACAATAAACCAAAACGCGGATGCGTGTCTGAATACAACAGAAGTGTATGAACTTCAACAGCCCTTGAACGCGGGAAGCAGTTATCAATGGGAAATTACAGGCGGAAATATTGCCGGCAGCACACAGGCAGACAATGTTGTAGTTTATTGGAATGTAGAAGGCGGAGGGCTTTTGAAAGTAACGGAAACAACTGCTTTCGGATGTTCTGCTACTGACCAAACAATAATCCAGGTGCTTCCAAGACCTGTTGCCAGTTTCAGCACGTTTGATATTTGTCTTGGAGGGGCTGCAAATTTCACCGACCTCTCGACAGGTAACTTTTCATCTTGGTATTGGGAATTTGGAGATGGGCTAACTTCTTATGAGCAGAATCCTTCGCATGTATATTTGACTCCCGGAACATACAATGCCACGCTCACCATTTCCACCAACGATTCTTCTTTTTACAGAGGCAGCTGCCCGGATGACACAACCATCGCTATCAATGTGCTTCAAAATCCAGGTCCGCAAATCAGTTGCCCCGGCACAGTGTGCTCAGGTAATGCAGAAACCTATTCCACTCCGGCAATCACTGGCGCAACTTACACATGGATTATAACAGACGGCACAGTTACAAATGGCGGTGGTACATCTGACAATGAAATCACTGTGCAGTGGGCCACTGGTCCGGTGGGAGTGATTTCATTGCAATTAAGCGGTGCAGCGGGATATTGCAACCTGCCCACCGTGATTGAAATTCCAATCGTTTCGCCCAATCCGCAAATCAGCGGACCAACAACCATTTGCCGCTTCAACGATGCAGTTTTTGAAGCGCCTTTGTTGCCGGGAACAACTTATAATTGGACAGTTACGGGAGGCAGCATCAATTCCGGACAAGGCACAAACAGCATTACAACTTATTTTTCTACAATAGGCTCAAAAACGATTACGCTCAACGTGTTTCATGACCTCACGGAATGTGGCGGGCAGAATACGCTTACTATAAATGTGCTGGACAAATTTTATTTGTCAGCGCCTACTTCTGCATGTGCCCAATCCACACAAACATATTCCGTGAGCGGAACGCCCAACACTTCAAGCTATACGTGGAACTGGAATGTGACAGGCGGTGCAATTGTTTCGGGACAAGGAACAAATACAATTTCCGTTCAATGGGGCAATGGTCCCATTGGTGATGTGACCGTGAATGCGCCTGCGGGAATTTATTGTAATGCTTTGGAAAAAATTTCTGTCAGCATCAAGCCGCTGCCGTTGCCAGCCGCATTGAGCGGTGCGCTGAATGTGTGCGCCACTTCCACGAATACTTATTTTGTTCCGGCAGGAAATTATAACACATGGACGGTGACAGGCGGAACTATCACAAGTGGTGGAACAGCAGGCAGCAATTACGTCACAGTTCAATGGAATACTGCCGGAGCGGGGCAAATCACCGTGCAGCAGGAAGACCGCAACTCGTGGCCCTATTGCTCAACGACAACAAATTTTGCAGTTACAATTTCCAATAATTCTCCGGTAATTATTTCAGGACCAACTCCCGTTTGTGCAGGTTACACCGCTGCTTATTCAGCGGGTTCTAATCCTGCGATTCCTTATTTGTGGCAGGTAACGGGAGGAACAATTCTTTCAGGCTTCGGAACAAACAACATCACCGTGCAATGGAACACAGGACCGTGGGGAACAGTGAACGTAACAGAACTTGTTTGCAATAACTCCTACAATCTGGTTGTCTATATCACGGGGACAAACCCTCCGTTGATTGATACATCCAATCTCACGTGCAATGGAAGCAGCATGACGCTTTTTGTTCCGGGCGATTATGCTTCTTATACATGGAGTACCGGTGCAAACGATACGTTTACCAATATCAATGCTGCCGGAACCTATTCCGTCAGCGTTACCGATGCGAATGGATGCACGTCCGAGGCTTCAATTACTTTGAATACATTGCCCACACTGCCCGTGCCCGTTGCTTCCATTACAGGAGCAGGTCCTCCGTTAACTCCGATTGTTGTTTTGGAATTGACCGCGCATCCTGATGCTCATCAATATCAATGGTCAACAGGCTCAGCTAATCAGAGTATTTATGTTTCTTCAGCGGGAACATATTTCGTCACTGTGACAAATGATTATGGTTGCACCGATGATGCATCTGTAACTGTGATAAATCAGGGCGGTGGTCTTGGCGGTGGAGGAGGTGGTGTGCCCGGTGCGGGCGGTGGCGGTTGTCTGACTGTGAATCCTGATTTCCTATTTTCCAATTGCAACCCGATTCAATTTACAAATACAACTTCACCGACTGCGCTTGCTTACTTCTGGGATTTTGGAGATGGCGCATACGCATGGACAGCAAATCCTGCGCACACGTTTAATGCGCCCGGCAATTACACCGTTGGCTTATATGGAACAGATGATGGCGTGTGTTGGAATTTGATACAACATATAGTGCCAATTACTTCAGTGCTGAATCCTGATTTCACTTTCTCGCAGGGCTGTTTCGGACAACCCATGCAATTCACAGATGCTTCAACCAGTGCCTTGCCCGTCACAACATGGCAATGGGATTTTGGCGATGGAAATAATTCCGCTTCGCAAAATCCTTCCCACACTTTTTCCTCTGCTGGAAATTTTATTGTAACGCTCACTATCTCTGACGGAGCTTGCAACGCATCGTTCAGCGATACGGTACACATTCAGAATTTGAGTGCCGATTTCACATATCAGCAGGCTTGTCTCGGCACACCCGCGCTTTTTACGGATAATTCAACAGGCGCATTGGAAATTGTAAGATGGAGCTGGGATTTTGGTGATGGAGATTTTGCCAATGTGCAACATGCCGCGCATCAATACGCCTCCGCAGGAAATTACAATGTCACGCTCACGATAACGGACGCTGCGGGATGCACGGCATCAACAACTATCGCGGTGAATGTCACGCAATTCACTGCGGGAAACATCACGTATTCCGGAGCAACAACTTTTTGTTCGGGCGGCAGTTTAACCCTGAACGCGCCTGCCGGTGCAGGATTCAGTTATTTCTGGTCAAACGGTGAAACTACTTCGAGCATCGCAGCAACACAATCGGGAGCTTATTCTGTTGTGGTGACGAATGTTGCAGGATGTAAAGACACAACAGGTCCTGTGGTGATTGAAGCATATCCTCGTCCGCAGGCATACATCGCTGCAAATGGACCGGTTATGTTTTGTGCGTTTGCGCATTTTGTGACATTAGTTGCGAATCCATCAGGTCCAGGTTTTACCTATCAATGGATAAAAGACGGAGCAAATCTCGCCACAACCCAATCCGTCAACATCTCCTCCTCTGCCAATAGCGGTAACTATACAGTGATAGTTACCGACAATCTCGGATGCAAGGATACTTCTGCCGCTTTGGTTGTAACTATTTTTCCGAATCCGCCTTTCCCGACCATTTCAAATTCAGGTCCTACTACTTTCTGTGAAGGCGGCAGCGTCACACTCACCGCTCCTGCCGGATATCAATATGAATGGGACAACGGAGCAACAACACAAAGCGCAACATTTTCCACCGGAGGTTATCACACGTTGTCAATTATTGATACAAATGGCTGTGCCGCTACAGGTGGCGCATTTGTTACCGTTCGATCTTTGCCCGACATGCGCTTAGTCGCTTACGGTTGTTATGATGTTTGCATTTCCGACAGCAACAGAGTTTATGGTCCTTCAGGCATGACTAACTACCAGTGGTCAACCGGGGAAACAACTCAAAACATCCTGATTGATTCCGCAGGTACATACAACCTTACCGCCACCAACAGCACCGGGTGTACGAGCGCATCAAACAATCTTTACATTTCTACAACAAACTTTCTTGGAATTGATTTAGGTGATGATACCAGTTTTTGCGCGGGTGGAATTGTGACGTTTGATGCAGGCGCTGGATTTACTTCTTATATCTGGCATGACCAAAGTACGGGACAAACTTTCACTGCAAATTCCACCGGAACTTATTTCGTGGAAGTGACAGATAGCAGCGGTTGTTCAGGAAGTGATACGGTTGCCCTGACTGTTTTCCAAAATCCATTTGTGTTTCTTGATTCAGCAGATTGTGTCAGCACAAATTTTGTACTTGATGCCGGAAGCGGATTTACATCTTATGTATGGAGCGATAGCTCAACAAATCAAACACTGGTTGTTTTGGCAAGCGGAACTTACAGCATAACTGTTACCGATGTAAATAATTGCTCGGCATCCGATGCGACAGACATTTCTTTTTCTTCTTCTACAACTTTGCTCAATCTTGGAAACGATGTGAGCGGTTGCGAAGGAATCACAGCGACATTTGATGCAGGCGCAGGATTTACTACTTATACATGGCAAGACCAAAGCTCAGGACAAACATATTCGACCGACTCAGCAGGTACTTATATTGTATTCGTAACAGACAGCAACGGTTGTTTTGCAATAGATTCTGTTTCGCTCACTGTATTTTCAAATCCATCGGTGAGCATCAATGATACTGCTGTTTGTGATACGATAAATGTGCTGCTTGATGCAGGAATCGGCTTTGCTTCTTACTTGTGGAATGATAATTCCACAAATCAAATACTTGCGGTTACAACATCGGGCAATTACAGCGTAACGGTTACGGACATCAATATCTGCACTGCTACCGATGCTGCTCAAATCACAATCGCATCTTCTTCAACTGTCATCAGCGCAGAGCCTGATACATCCGTGTGCGAAGGCGCAACCATTCAATTATCTGTAACGGGTGGAACAACATACATCTGGTCGCCAAATCCCACACTCACAGATCCAAACAGTAGCAATCCAACAGCAACGCCAACTTCCACTACCACTTATTATGTATATGCGGTTGATTCATTCGGCTGTGCAAAAACTGATTCTGTAATTATCAGCGTGTTACCGCTACTCACTGCTCAGGGAATGACAGATACCGTGTTGTGTTTTGGAAATTCCGTGCAACTCACCGCCATCGGAGGAACGGATTACGTGTGGTTTCCATCAGCGGGATTGAGTTGTGCTAATTGCGCAAATCCGGTTGCGAGTCCGCAGCAAACAACAACCTATCAAGTTGCAGTTTCTCAATCTGGCTATTGCAATGAAGACACTGCTTCTGTTACAGTGAATATTTTACCTGCGCCCGAAGCAGGCTTGGATTCCGTAATTACAATTGCGCAAGGCGGACAAATCACGTTCACTCCGAACAGCGGATTTTCCGATTACGATTGGTGGGCTGATAACTGGGCTTGTGAAGGATGCCCAACCCCAACAGTTTCACCAAATGAAACAACCATCTATACACTCACGGTGAGGGATTTTGCCGGATGTACTTCCACGCAACAAATATTGCTGAGAGTGATGAATGATTGCGAAGGCAACTTCGCGATTCCCACCGCATTCTCACCAAATGGTGACGGACACAATGATGAGTTCCGCATTTTGCATCAGGGCGATTTGAATTTGATTGATTTCAAAGTATTCAACCGCTGGGGCGAAATCGTGTTTGAAACGGAAGACCCGAACAAAGGATGGAACGGCATCTATAAAGGCGTAACGCAGGAATTAGCCGTATTTGCCTACTACGCGCGCATGAAGTGCGGAGAAGAGATTAAAACTCTCATCGGCAACGTGACGCTGGTGCATTGAGTGAGTGCTGGCGAGAGAACATGAAACTTTCAGCGAAAGCTAAAATTAGAAATAGATTCCGCTCACGTTCGATTTACAAATACGAACAGAAAGGTGACGTTCAGCGATTAGAATTTCAATCCTACGTTTCGTAAGTTCATTCTACTTCACCATTACCGCCTTGCCGTAGTAAACGCCTTTGTTTGTTTGCAGGCGATACAGCACTAAACCGTTCGCAGCAGTTGTTGGGTTGTATTCCACTTTGCGCAGTTCAGCGGCTTTCACCTGACCGTCAAACAGTGTTGCGATTTTCTTTCCGTTGCTGCTGAAAATATCGAGCCTTGCTTTTGAATCAACCGGCACTGAAAACTCTACGTTGAGTTTTTCAGAGAACGGATTCGGATAAGAGCGCACAAGCACTTTGTCTTCCTGCTGCACCACTTCGAGTTGCTGCACACCGCCCATCTTCGCATCGCCTCTTGGACCGCCTGAACCGCTGCAACCGCAAGTCGGGTTCCAATACCATCCGGTGTATTCACCACCTGTGATTGTATTTGCGATGTAGAATCCAATCATCGTAGTGTAGTCAGTTGAAATACCTGCAAGCGTTTGCAGTGTGCCTAACGTATAGATGTCGGCAATCAATTTTACTCTGCTGCCAACCGTTGTATTTCCTTCTGCAAAAATTTTCACTTCTGCTGTCGTGTCGGCATTGAAATCATTATGCTCACCCAGCACAATCCTGTTTCGGATGCGCAGCTTTACGCAGGCTGATTCAAAACGAATCGTTACGTTTTTGCCGGTGATAAGCGAATCAATATCAATTCCAGCTTGTGTAAATGTAACAGTAGAGTTGCTGTCAATCTGAATGCCGCCATATACTGCGTTGTTTAATGTCAGCACGGTATTCGCGGGAACAACAACTGCCGCTCCGCCCACCGCCACGTTGCTTTCAAATGCGGGAAGCGGAATGTTTGCAGGCGCATTAAATTGTGAAGTAGCAGCGCTGCCTCCATTCACAAAAATATTTGCAGCGCGAACAAACGTATTTGGAGTTGTTACTTGTGTAAAATCATCAAGCGTGATGGTGCCTGTTACAGCTCTTGCACCCGCACCACCGAGGAACACTTTATTCTTATCCAGCGCAATCGAATTTTCCGCAAGCATCACATACGCAGAAAGCAATGAAGAAGCAGGAGGCGTTGTTTGTGTGTCAATCGCTTCGCAACCAAAAGCATTGGTAGCAGTTACCGAATATACTCCGTCTGGCTGACCAACAATTTCCATCGTGGTTTCGCCTGTTGACCATAAATAGGAAGCAGCGCCCGGAGCATCTGCTTTCAGTAATAACACGGAACCCTGACAAAGCACAGGCAGCTCATTCACAAAAATCTGCGCTTCTTCATCACACGGACACAACGAATTTGGCGGAATGCCCGTGTTACCCCACACGCAGAAATTACACGCATCAATGAATGCAGTTCCATTCACATCGCCATTGCAATCCACGATAGGCGGATTCACGCAATTTTCGTTTTCGTTGGGGGTGTTGTCAATCACAGTGAAATTGATAGTGAGTGAAATGCCCGCAGTGCCGTTGCCGAAATCTTGTGAATACGGAATTGCAGTCATGGTGTAATTGCCAGGAGCGGGAATCCACACGTGATAATCCCAAGTGGGGTTATCGCCCGCGAGCGCATACGGCACATCATTTTCAACGCGGAACGTGCTTCCATTCAAAATAAATTTCACACTTGAAATCTGGTCACCACAGAAATCTGCGCGGATGTTGAAGCGGCATAATTCATCTCGATTAATCACCTGTCCGTCAGCGAGCGGTCCGATTTCACCAAGCATTGATTCATACACTAACGTATATCCTGTGATTTCAGAAGTGCAAGGTTCTGCAACTTCACAACCGGGAATCGGAATGTTCACGCATGTGCTGTTCACACATTCATCAGTCGTGCAGGAATCTCCATCATCGCATCCTGAGCCGCCCTGCACGATGTCAATACACGAAACAGCGAAACATCCGTTTGCATCCGTAACTGTTACACAATATTCATCAGGACATAATTCATTGATGCCGCTGCCAACCACGCCATTACTCCATTCAAATAGATAAGGAGCCGTGCCGCCTGTGGCAGTTGCCGTAGCAGCGCCATCGCAGCAGCAATCGCCAAACACGATATTGGTTACTGCACCTGAACCGTCAATAGAGAATACGAGTTTGCGCACACCGCTTGCCGCAAAGGGAATTGTTTGAATCGTAGCATTACCCAATGCAGGAACTGCGGCAAATGCAATCAAATTATCAAATGCATCATAAGCAAAAGCAAATGTGCCCGGTTCTTCTTCATCCACGAAATCAAATGATTCTATCGTGCGCGGAGAATCAAACAGCAAAGTGATAGTTCCACCTGTTGAATTATCATTTGGCTTGTCCACTAATCCGTTTGCAGGATTTATATCAATCACATCGCGCGCAATCACCATGAGGTTTCCATAGTCCACTTCGAGATCGGGGTCAGGCGTGCCGCTTGCATAAGAATCAAAAATGATTGCGAAATTTTTACCCGGGGCATTTGCCTGAGCAGAAATATGAATGCCATAGTTTGCATATTGCTCTCCGAGAATTGTTCCTGAAGGCAATCCTGCGAAATTGAGCAGGCAGAGTTGATTCGGATTTACGCAGCCGCAACTCATGTCTGTCTTTTGTATGTCCACATTAATCTGCCCGGGCGTAGTAACACAAGTTCCGTTCACACACGCATCAGCAGTGCATTCAATGCCATCATCACAAACAACGAGCGGATGCGAGCAAATGCCGTCCACGCAAATGTCATACGTACAAGCATTGCCATCAGAACATTCCTGCGGAGTATAATCGCAAGCGCCATTGATGCAACGGTCAACAGTACATAAATCATTGTCGTTACAAACAACCGGAGTATAGAAGCAGCCGTTTGGTCCGCAAGCGTCCATCGTGCAGAAGTTATTATCATCACAAGAAATCGCAGGATGCGTACACGCGCCATCTACGCAGATATTAAAAGTGCAGACATCATTGTCATTACATTCAACAGGCAGGAATACGCAATCGCCTTCTACACAGAAATCATCTGTACACAAGTCGCCATCCGTGCAAGTGATTGGCGTATTGAGACATTGACCTTGAATACAAATATCTGTTGTGCAGAAATTCAAATCATCACAAACCACAGGGAGATATTGACACAACCCGCTCAGGTAGCAGAAGTCGGTGGTGCAGGCATTTCCATCATTACAATTTACAGGAGTGTGCGTACAGATGCCTTCGCCAACACAACCGTCAATCGTGCAGGCATCATTGTCGCTGCAATTGATTTGCGGATAACTGCATATTCCATCTTCACAAAGATTCTGTGTGCAGAGGTCGCCATCATCGCAGAAGATGCCATCAGCCACGCAAATTCCGTTTAAGCAAAAATCATACGTGCAAGGGTTATCGTCATTGCAGCAGGGCGCAACGAAGTAACAACGGAAACCGTTGCAGAGATTGCTCGTGCAGAGTTCATTGTCATCGCACTCTGCATCATTAAGACAGCATCCTTGAATCGTAAGATGCTGACACGCATCGTTCACGCAAAAATCTTCCGTGCAGGGATTCTGGTCGTCACAACTTACAGTTTCAAAAACACAATTTCCATTTTGGCAAAAATCATCCGTACATAAATCATCGTCATTGCATACAATAGAAACAAACTGACATTCGCCCAATACGCAGGCATCATCGGTGCATAAATCTCCATCATCACACAGAACGGGAATGTGTACGCAAGTTCCATCAATACATTTATCCGTAGTGCAGAGGTCGGTATCGGCACAATTCAAAGGAGTGTTGGTGCAACCCGTTTGAGAATTACAAGCGTCAACCGTGCAAGGATCGCTGTCGTTGCAATCGGTTGGGAAATAGAAGCAGCCTTGCTGTGCGCTACACGTATCCTGTGTGCATGGATTACTGTCATTACAATTCACCGTTGTAGTAAAACAGCCTGTGGAAGGATTACATCCCTCAGCAGTGCAGGCATTTTGGTCGTTGCAGATTACCACATTATACACGCATCCTCTCACGGTGTTGCATCCGTCATTCGTGCAGGCATTTTGGTCATTGCAATTGATTACAATGTGACGGCAGCCCAACTGCTGAATGCAGATGTCATTTGTGCAGGCATTGTTGTCGTTGCATTCAACGGTTAAGTAAACACATCCGATTTGCGGATCGCAGGTTTCTGTAGTACATGCGTTGTTATCGTTGCAGTTTACCGGAGTAAATGTGCAGCCTGTTTGCAGACTGCAACCGTCTGTTGTACACGCACTGCCATCAGTGCAGGTGATTGTTGTAAAGACACAACCGATTTGAATATCACATGCATCAGTGGTGCAAGCGCTTCCATCGTTGCAGATAATCGTGCTGTTGATACAGCCGCTTGCAGGCAGGCAAGCATCAGCGGTGCAGGCGTTGCCATCATTGCAGTTCACTGTAGTGAACACACATCCTATTTGCGTGTCGCAACGGTCGCTGGTGCAAGCACTTTGGTCATTACAAACTACAGGAGTTGTTGTACAGCCGGTTTGCGGATTGCAAGCATCGGTAGTACACGCATTTCCATCATTACAAACTACGGGAGTTGTCGTGCAGCCGGTTTGCGGATTACAGCCATCGGTAGTACAAGCACTTCCATCATTACAAACTACAGGAGTTGTTGTACATCCGGTTTGTGGATTGCAGCCATCGGTAGTACAAGCGTTTCCGTCATTGCAAATTACGGGAGTTGTTGTACAGCCGATTTGTGAATTGCAGGCATCGGTGGTGCAGGCATTTCCATCATTACAAACTACAGGAGTTGTTGTGCAGCCGGTTTGTGGATTGCAAGCATCAGTAGTACACGCATTTCCGTCATTGCAAACTACAGGAGTTGTTGTGCAGCCGGTTTGTGGATTGCAAGCATCAGTAGTACACGCATTTCCGTCATTGCAAACTACAGGAGTTGTTGTACAACCTGTCTGCGGGTTACAACCATCAGTAGTGCAGGCATTTTGGTCATTACATATTACTTCAGAAGTTGTGCAGCCGGTTTGCGGATTGCAAGCATCGGTAGTACAAGCACTTCCATCATTGCAAATTACGGGAGTTGTTGTACAGCCGATTTGTGGATTGCAGGCATCGGTAGTACAGGCGCTTTGGTCGTTGCAGGTTATCGTTGTAAATGTACAACCGGTTTGAGGATTGCAGCCATCATTGGTACAAGCGCTTTGGTCATTGCATATTATTGATGTAACTGTACATCCTGTTTGCGGGTTACAACCATCGGTAGTGCAGGCGTTCTGGTCGTTGCATGTTATTGGTGTGAAGACACAATTGCTGTTTATGCAATTATCGGATGTACACAGATTATTATCGTTACAAACTATTAAATCAACTAGAACGGCTGCTGTTGCCGAGCATCTGTTTATATCTGTCACCGTTACACTGAAATTAGCAGGGATAGTTATAGAAGTGGTAAGATTTGCTATTGTTGCTCCTGTGTTCCACAAATAAGAAGTCCCTCCGCTGGCAGTGAGCGTGAAGTTTTCGCCACTGCACACCTGTGGAGCAGCAGGCGCAATTGCCGCATTGGGCAATGAATTTACTGTCACCGTCCTTGTGAGCGTATCTGAGCAACCGCTCGAATTAGAAACAGTTACTGTAAAATCTGAAGTTACCAATGGACTTACTGTAATGCTCGTTGTGGTTGCTCCTGTATTCCATAAGTAAGAGGTTCCTCCGCTTGCTGTGAGGGTTGTGCTTTGTCCCGGACATATAGCCGCATTATCGGGAGAAATTGAGCCGATGAGCGATCCATTCACGAGCACATCTCTTGAAACTGATACGGTGCATCCCTGATTATTGGAAACGGTAACCGTATAAGTGGTTGTAACTAACGGGCTCACGGTAATGCTTGTGGTGATTGCTCCCGTGCTCCACACATAGGAATTGCCCCCGCTTGCAGTAAGCGTGGCGCTGTTCCCCGGGCAAATTGAAACATTTGCCGGTGAAATAGTCGCGTTGGGAGATTGATTCACCGAAACATTGCGTGAAGCCGATGCGGAACATCCTCCGGCAGTGGAAACGGTAACAGAGTATTGTGTTGTTTGAGTAGGGCTAACCGTAATGCTTGGGGTTGTTGCTCCTGTGTTCCATAAGTAAGTTGTTCCGCCACTTGCTGTAAGTGTAATGCTGCTTCCGTTACAAATGCCTGCATTCTGCGGTGAAATGGAAGCACTTGGAGTTTGCTCAACAGTCACGGTACGTGAAGCAGAAGCAGAGCATCCTCTGCTGTCAGTTACAGTAACTGTAAATGAAATTGTGCTTGTTGGACTAACGGTAATTATTGCGCTTGTTTGCCCATTGTTCCAAACATAAGTGTAGTTACCACTTCCTCCTGAACCTGAAGCAGTAAGTTGAGTACTTAGTCCCGAACAAATTGCAACTGTCTGAGGAGCTATAGAAGCTATAACAGGGTTGGGGACAAACTCGCAAACCCCATTGACGCAGGCATCATCCGTGCAGGGATTCTGGTCATCACAGTTATCTCCTACTACAGTCACTGTGAAACTGCATGTGTCAGAGTTGCCTTCGTCATTATAGACTACATAGGTTTGTGTTGTAACACCTTCAGGAAATTGCGCGCCTGAACCTAAGCCGCTGATGAGTTCGGTGGTGAGTTCAGTTTCGCAGAGTTTCCAGACAAAGGCATCTTCTCCCCCTGCGCTCACTAATGGATTCCCTTCAAAATTTGTTGTAGTGGAAAAGCGACCTGCAACATAAAATAATCCACCTCTTGAAACCAACCGGTAAGGGTGGTCGCTACCCGTTCCCCCTGCTGTTCTTGCAGTCAAAAAATTCCCATTTTCATCAAACTTCGCTATTAGTATATCCGTGCCTCCGTTATTTGTTATCGTGGTTGAACCGACAGTTATACTGCCGGAATAAAGCGCAGATAAAAGTATTTTGCCCGTAGTGCTGAATTCCAAATCTAATCCGACATCTGTCCCAGAACTTCCTAAGCCTCTAAGCCAAACTAATCCACCTGTACTATTATACTTTGCTAAGTAGATATCCGCTCCTCCCACCGTTGGAAATGGCACGCCTTCAAATGTTGCAGGAGAATAAGCATTACCCGTAGCATAAACATTTCCATTTGCATCAGCTATTACGCCTACGCCTTGCTCATCACCTGTGCCTCCAGCGCGCCTTACCCACTCCACAGTTCCTGACGAATCTGCTTGCATCACAAAGTAATCCCACCCGTTAAAAGAATTAATTGTAAAACTTCCAAATGTGGCACTTCCTGAAAAAATCCCAGTCACATAAATCTTATTGTTAGCAACATATAAATCGTAACCGGCATCTTTATCTGTGCCGCCATATTGTTTTATCCAAACAAGCGTGCCATCAAGATTATACTTCGCTAAGAATATATCTGTATCACCAGCTGCCGTCAAAGTATCTCCTCCAATTATAGCAGTGGATTGGAAATAGCCCGTGATGTATAAAAATCCTCCCACAATCTCCATCGAGTATCCTCTGTCTAAACCTGCGCCACCTCCCTTCACTGCCCAAAGTGCATTTCCACTGCTGTCATATTTTGCAATAAATAAATCCTGTTGTCCGGAAGATGTAATAGACAGCGCGTCAAAATTGATTGTGCCATCAAACCACCCTGTTATGTAAACATTTCCGTCTGTATCGGTAGTCACTCCATCTGCATAATCTCCCGAAGTTCCAGACGTAGTACCATCTCCACTGCCGCCCGCTTTCTTTGCCCACTTCAGATTGCCCTGCGGATCGTACTTCACCAAAAATATATCCAAACCTGAACCGACAAGCGTTGTAGTGCCAAAAGTTGCTGTACCTGTAATAGCTCCTGTTGAGTAAACATTCCCTTGAGCATCAACATCCACTCCTCTTCCGAAATCCGTTCCTGTTCCGCCTCCTCTCCTCACCCATGTATCCAAACAGGGTGTTTGACAGACGCTCGTTCCAACCGGAGGCGTGTAATTCACCACCGCCTGGCATTGGTCGGGTGTGCTGTTCACAATAATATTATCCCGACAGATAATTTGCAGGCTGTCAATTCTTGGCAGGAATTCGCATCCGGCATCTCCGCAGCGGTCAATGGTGCAGGTGTTTTCATCATTACAAATAATTGTAGTGTTGATGCAAGTGCCATTTGTGCAAGTATCAATCGTGCAGGGGTTATTATCAGCACATTCTTCATTCGTCAGGCAGCAGGTGTTTTCATGCACACAAATTCCACCTCTGCAAAAATCAACCGTACACGGGTCGCCATCATCGCAGTTAAGCGCGAGGTTCACAGTAAAAGAAGCAGTATTATTTGCTAAGTCAATATCTTGTTGTGTGCCGACAGCCGAAGCTGTATTCGTATAATTGCCTGTGGGTTGCATCACAGCTTTGATTTGTAACGAAGTAGAAATCCCACCACCGCCAAGACTTACAAGATTCCAAGTAAGCGTGTTTCCGGCAAAATTTGTTGCCGCTCCGCCATTGTCGCTTACATACGTATATCCGCTGGGAATTACATCGGTAACTACAATACTTGTGTCGTTATCCAATCCGTTGTTGGTAAGCACGAGCGTAAACGTAACTGTGTCACCTGAACAAGCCGATTGCACAGAGGCTTTTGCAAGATTCAAATCAACCTTACAGACAGACTGCGCGATGCGCTGCAAATCATCACGCAAGGTTTCTGAAGAGGAAATAGAATAATCGCCTGATACGAAGTTGGTATCAACATCCGGGTATCTGCCTATGTCGGAGATTTGATGAACATTCGTTTCAAGAACAGAGGGATTGGGAATAGCAACCACAAACATGTGGGAACCCTGTGCCTTCACGGTATTTGCAGCAACGGTGGCTTCCGCCAACGCTTGTGCAATCACTACCGGGTCCGTGGTGCTGGAGGTTGTTCCGCCTTGTGCATTGGTGTATGCGGTGGGGTTTCCGTCAGTTATAAAGATTACCAAATCTGCAATTCCGTCATTTGTGTTAATGGTGTTCACTAAATTCAATGAAGCCTCCCAGTTTGTAACAGAGATGCCGTCTTCAGGATCATAGTTATTTGCATTCTGCTGCGAGTTATTGTCAGGACCCATGTAGCTATTGAAGTTGGTGATATAGGTATTATCCACCAACTGATAAGCGGTAGAGCCACCCACACTTCCCCTCGCTGCAGTGCTGCCAAATTCCACCACCGCCACACGGGTTCCGGTGCCATTGAGCGCACTAACCAAATCTTTCGCTGCAGTTCTCAGCGCTGCGCTGATATCGGTTGCACCGCTTCCACCTTGCCCTGTTATAGAACCGGATTCATCCAATACGAAAATGAAATCATAAGGACAGGAAATTGGCAAATTGGGATTTGCAAGCGGGGCAACAGCAGCGGCAACAGAAACATTTTCCAAGCCCATCCCTTGCGAATTTGTGCTGTTCGTATTCGTGAACACCCAACGCAGATAAATATCTCCATTGTTGGGAATATTTACGCTGTTGATTGTAAGATTTCTTGAATTGGAAGTTTGTGTAATAAAATTATAGGCGCTGTTTCCTATCGAGAAAACAGTGGTAGCAATATCTCCTGCTGTTCGTGCAGTCCAGTTCACCCCATCGGTTGAAGTAAAGAAGGCAAGGGAAAAGGTATTCGTGTTAGTGCGGTAACGCTCTACGCTGAAGGAGACAGTGAGCGATGCAATTGTGGCTCCGGATGTATTGCGGTAAAAAGCCATGATACTGTTGGGGCTTGTGTATGTTCCGTCTGTCATGAAGCCGATAGCGCGGTCGCCTGTTGAAAATTGTGGCGCCCAATTATATCTTCCGCCTGCCGTTGGAGAACCTGAAGAAGCCGCTTGAGAAGTAACAGTGAAATTTCCTGCATCTGCCCAATTAGCCGTAGTGCCCAATCCGGCTCCAGACATTTTCCAGTTGGCAGGCAGCGAAGCTCCCGCAGTTGTGCCTATCCCATCAAAATTTTGTGTAACTGGATTGGAATTAGGAATGGAAATCTGCGCTGATGCTTCTAAGAAACTCAGCGCAAACAAAAAGACAGTACAATAACATACACGCATGTCGTGCTATTTTTGGGTTAATTTAAGCAGAGCAAGTTCTTCGCCTCAGGAGTAGAGATGCGAAAGGTACAAAAGGATGCGTGAAAAAAGTATGCAATTCACGAAAACCTTTTTGGAAGATTTTCAAGATTGAACTAAGCAAAAACCCGTAGAAATTTTTCCTTACCGGATACTCAACTTGCTGCGCTCAACAGCTGTTTTTGATAAAATTTCAACTGCGTAAATCCCTGCGGGCAAATGAGATGCGTCAATATTCAGCGTGGTTTCATTGGCGGCAACTGCTGCTTTGAAAACAACTTTGCCTGTAAAATCAATTAGCGAGCAGATCCTTTGCTCTTGCACTACCTGCACATTAAGCGTGAATATTCCCTCGTTCGGGTTGGGGAAAATCTGAAAAATATTTCCCGAAATTTCATTTACGGCAGTGCGCAGCAGCAAATCTGCGCTGTAACGCGGCAAAATCTGGTAGCCCGATGTGTAGGGCGAACTGTTGTCAAACTGGCTGCCCAAGCCAATTACATCAAATGAACTTGTAGGCGCATTTTGATTGAATAAATCCACCTGCTCTTCAATGCGCAGTTCAAAAGTTTGTGTTCCATTGGTAACATCTACCGTGAAGCCATTCAAATTGGAATTATCCCACTGGCTCGGATTCACAAGCGTGAGGTTGTTGATGCGCACCAGTTCAGATTCGGTGGACTCATCCAGTACCGTGGTGTTTGTCGGTTGCAATAATATGCCTGAACCAACTTCATAAATCGTATCAAGGGATTCCATTTGCGTGTATCCGTTAAACTGTTCCACTACTCCGCTTACTACGATTGAATCGCCTTCTTCAACAGTATATCCAAATGTGTTCGATGAAGAAAAAACACCGATGCCGCCCGTGCCGTCCTGGATGGTGAATTGAAACCCGGTATTGCGCAGGTTTATTCCGTAAACTACCCCACTCACTCTGCACTGCACACCGATTGAATCTGCAACTCCTACAGAGTCAACCGCAGTAACTGTTGCAATGGAATAAAAGGGCGAAGGAGGAGCAATTGAATCGTCATCAAGAATGGTGAGCCCGAAAACTGAATCTGCGGCAAGCAGCAATCCGGCTGAAGGATTTCTCAAAACAAACTGAAGCTCTTCGCTGCCTTCCGCAATCGTATCGTTCGTAACAGTTAATGAATAGCTGGCGGAAGTTGAGTTTGCAGAAATTGTAACGCTCGTTGTTGTGAAATTTCCGATGTCGGCTACATCGCCAACCCGTACTTCAATATCAACTGTTTTATCCGCAGTAGCAGCCTGATTTAAAACGAGCGTGATAGTATACGTTCCCGCTGCTTCGGCAACTGTTGCAGAAACAGGCATGAAGCGAACTGTGGTATCGGCAGGCACACCGCAGGATGTCATGGTATGCGCTCCTAACTGAATGGAATCTTGCGGGAGGACATCCCATTGTTGTGAGTTGATTGCCCAATCGTCAGAACCTTCCTGAATTGAAATCATTCTCACCAAGGTGTGATTTAAAGTTGAGCCATTGCCAACAGTCCATTCCGTGCCGGGGTTTGTTCCGGTTTGCCCGATTAAATCAATGATGGTTGTTCCGTTGAGCAGCGCAACTGCATCGTTTCCGTTAAAAGCAGTGACACCGCTTGATGTTGTATCGCGTGTGGCTTTTATTGCAGCGCTTGCCTGCGAGTTCACAACAACATACACATCGCCCGCAGCAACAGTGCCGGCAAGATTGAGTGTGGATGTGGCCGTTGCAGAACCATTGGTGTACAACTGAATTTTATATCCGGTTAAATCAACTCCTGTTGCTGTCGGGTTAAAAATTTCAATTGCTTTATTATTGGAACCGCCTTCCACATATTCTGAAATGAAGAGGTCGCTGCAAGGCTGCGCGATTGTGATTACCGAAAGGAAAAAAAGAAATGCCGATGGAAGTAATTTTTTCATTGCTCAGGAATTTGCCGTGAAAATAAGAAGGTTTTACCTATGGACGAAGCCAAGAGAACTCTACTATGAAATTGGGATTAAAACCTCGCGCTTTGATTGTTCTCTATGGATGAATCACTTGAATTTTTTTACTCAGAATACTTCCATCTTTCATTGTAAAGATTCCTAAGTAGAATCCGGAAGAAATTCCTCCAGATTGTATCTGTGTTGTTGATTCGTTAACAGAAATTTGTTTTTCAAATAAAACCTTTCCTGTCAAATCGCATAGCGAAAAACGCTTCGTCCTTTCCGGGTTTTCCGTTTTGATGGAAAAAAAATCTGCCGCAGGATTCGGGAAAATTGTAACTGCTGATTGCAATTCTTTTTCCTCAACACCTACAGCCGGGCAAGTTCCGTTTTTCAAAATCTCGGTGAAGTCAATGCAATTTACCAAATCGGGATAATCAATAAATGGATTTCGATTGCCCTGAATTGTGGCAATATATTCGTGCCTTGCCTTTTCAAATGCATCAGGCAAATCGTTGAAATGCCAGGCAAGCAGTACATTCATGTCCTGTTCATTTCCATAAGAGGGTAAATGATTTATCCCCCAACTCCCGCTCAATCCGTTGTAGCAAATCATTTGATAAAACATTGCGCGCGCCACATTGCCTTTCATCGCTTCACGAGGTTCAAACACGGTGTTTTGATTTGCATCTTTTCCTTTGCGGCATTCTAAAAATGAATCGGTTGCCTGTACCACTTCCCCAAGGGGAAAGTTGGAACGGAGCGAATTCACATCACCCAAATTCGCGAGCGCAAGGTTATGATAATCAGTTCCTTCCGGTGCATTGGTAGAGCCGCCAGAGGGCATCCAACTGCGGGGAAAAAGATGCTCGCGGCTGTAATCAAGCGTCACGAAATCAAACGTGCCGCTGTAAATTTTTACTTCGTTGGAATATTCGCAGTTCACCACTTTTTGCTGATTCGTAGTATCGCGTTCAAAAATGTTTTGCACTATTGTGTTTCTGTAACTGGAGTAATCTACCAGCGTATGATTTTGCAAAAGCAGTTTCAAATCATTCAGAATATCGGGCGAACTGAAATTAAGCGCATTGTAATAATTGCCTGGATTTGCTGCGGAAGATTTCACGTGCGCAAAAATTGAACTGTCATTCACAAATGTGGCAACGCTTCCGTTCAGGCGATACGGCACGAGCGCAAAATAATAATCGGTGTTCTCAACTGTTTCGCGCACATTAAAAAGAACAGGCGCGGCTGATTGAAAGACTTTCGCAAAACTTACGGAACTGCCTTTTTGCGGAAGTGTTTGGTTCAAATTCTGAGAAAGAAAATTTTCGTCAATCGGTTGTGTTGCGCGCAGAAAGAGAAAGCCGTCTTTATTTGTAACATTCGATGTGAAAGCAACCGTGAATCCGTAAGCCTTCACGTTGCTGAAGGTGAGACTTCCTGAGCCGTTAGTAAAAGTGGTGTCTTGTGAAAAAACATGCAGCGAGGCTGCGATGAAAACCGCGAAAAAATACTTTGTCATTTCATTTGCTTCAGAAACACGAGATACGTGGGAAAATGGTCAGAGTAGCCTCCTATATAAATACCGTTGCTGTAAGTGCGCATTGGGTAGCCTTTGAATTTGCCTGTTTTTTGAATCATGTAGTCGCGTTTGAAAATCACCTGCTCTTTAAAAAAAAGTCCCTTCTGATTTGTTTCTAAAAATGCGGAGGAGATGATAATCTGGTCGAACAAATTCCAAGAATCCTGGTAGGCAAGCGTCCCGATGCCGCTTTTATAAAATGTCGTCCATGGATTATAAAGTCCGCCCTTTTTCACATCGCCTTTATAACCCTTCGCTCCTAATACTTTTGCCACGCTCAAATCCACAGGGTCATCATTCAAATCGCCCATCACAACAACTTTTGTATTCGGGTCAATTTTCATTAATGAATCTATTTTTTGCCTATTTATTTTTGCAGCCAGTTCGCGATAAGGTCGCGATGTTTCTTCTCCGCCACGCCTTGAGGGCCAGTGGTTCACAAAAACATGGAGCGACTCGCCCAAAAATTCACCTGACACAAACAGCACATCGCGCGTATGTCCATAAGCTGAATCCATTTTTTCAGTAGGCACATGCAGCGACTCGGCTTTTTTTATCGTGAAATATTTTGGATTATATAACATGCCGACATCAATTCCCCTTTCGTCTTTGCCGTCAATATGCAGCACTTTGTAATTGCGATTTTTCAATTTCGGCTGGCTTACCAAATCTTCCAACACGCTTTTATTTTCAACTTCCGCCACGCCCAGAATCGCAATACCTTCAGGCGAATCATCCGTTCCCATTTCTGAAATTACCTGCGAGAGCTTTTCTAATTTATCAAGGTAAACTGCTGACGTGTAATGATTCCCGCCATCGGGCGTAAACTCTTCATCCTCCACATCAAGTTGGTTGATGGTGTCGAAAATATTTTCAAGGTTGTAAAACCCAATCAGCGCGACTTGGTATTGGGTGTTTTGCCCGAAACAATACAGACTGGTTAAGAGGGAAAAAAGCGGGAGAATTTTTCTCACAAACTCAAGATGTTTTGGAATTTTCAAAGCTACTCATTCTACCATGAAGCCTGTATTAAACGCTCACCTTCTTCACTTTCACCATCACGCCCTTTCCCGGCTTCAGCGTGATTTGCGGCACAGGTTTGATGTTGTGGCTTAATAATTCCAACTCTGCATGTTGCGCAAGCAGCGCGTTGATGATTTGCATCTCCATCATCGCAAAGTTGTTGCCGATGCAGATTCTGGGACCACCGCCAAACGGAATGAACACAAAGCGCTTGCTGCCTTTGCTCTCGAAATTTTCAAAACGGTCAGGCATAAATTTCCACGGCTCGCTCCAATATTGCGGATGATGATGCAAGCCGATGATATTCACGAGTACGCGTGTGTCGGGCGGAACATTAAAGCCGCCAATCGTATCTTCTTGTAATAATCTTCTGCCAACGGCATACACGGATGGATAAAGGCGCATACTTTCGTTGACGACCTGCTTTCCAAACTTCAGCGCGGGCAAATCTTCAAATTCAATTTTTCTGCCTGCGAATTGCTCTGCTTCTTTTTTCAATTTCTGTTCTTCAGCGGGATGCTGTTTCAGCAAGTACCATGCCCATGATAGTGCAGTCACCGTTGTTTCGTGACCCGCAAGAAAAATTGTCATCACTTCATCGCGCACTTGTTGCTCATTCATTGTTTCACCGGTATCCTCGTCACGCGCTTCCAAAAGCATTTGCAGCAAGTCAGGCGCAAACGAGCCGCCCTGCCTGCGTTTATTAATAATGCCGTAAACGAGTTTGTCCAAATTTTCAATAGCCTTTCTTGCTTTAATATAAGCAGGAACAGGCGCCCAGAACGGTAGCGCAAGCGGGTTGCGTATCATGTTCATCGCCATGCTGTTCAGGTAGTTCACGCTTTGCCATACGGTGTTGATGTCCTCTTCTTTTACGTCAGCGGTGAACAAAGCTTTAGCGACAATTTCAATGGTGAGCGCTGCCATCTCGCGGGTGAAGTTGAGCGTTTGCCCTTCCTGTTTCTTCCAGCGATGCAGCATGTCCTGCGTTGACTTCGTAACAATGTCGCAAACGCGCTTCAAACTCTCGCGGTGAAAAGCGGGCTGCGCCAGCCTGCGTTGTCTTTTCCAAAAATCGCCCTCGCTGTTGAGCAGTCCGTTGCCGAGCAACAACGCAAGAAATTTATAGGCTTCCCCTTTCTGATAATTCTTCGCGTTTTCTTGTAAGACATATTGCGCAAAGTCGGGACTGTTGAGTACGTAAATCTTTCGATTCAACATTCGGAAGCGAAAGATGTCGGGATAATTTTCAGGCGAGTGCGCAAGAAACCCGATGGGGTCGCGCAGATTCTCTAAAAATATTTTCGACTTGTATTTGGGCGGCAGTATTTTTTCGGCAGTGAGTTCCATAGCTGGTTAAAGATAATAAGAAGAAGGCGGTTTCTGCTTTTTCGTTGCAGCGTATCATGCCGGACTTGTTCCGGCATCCCTTGAGTCTGTATTAACATAAGGGGATGCTGGAGTAAATCCGCAAGGACGCAATGGAATCATCGCTGCGCTCCACTTAATTTTTTGTTGAAATAGAACAATGAAAGAGCCATGAACACTATCCCAATGATGCTCACCGCATACAATGCTTGAATAAAGAAATTGCTGTAAAGAATGTCTTTCGTGCCGAAATTTTTAAATAGAATAATGAACATGCTTCCGAGATAACCGAATGAATCAGCGATATAAATGAGAAAACCCACGTTGGCAGGCTTGCGGATTGCTGCAATTTTTCGCTCGAAGAACACAACATTAAACAACACATAGCCGAGATACAGCCCGAATCCGTTGAGCACCATCCACCAATAGGCAGAAAGAATATTCTGCGTGAAAAGAAATGTTGAGCCGCCAGCAATCACAAATCCCAATGCGACAATCCAGTGATTGATGCGAAATGCGAGCAGGTTGTTTTTAATTACGATGAGCATGCTCATGCTTGCAAGAATCGCAAGCGAAATAGGAATTTCCGTTTCGGTGAAAATCGAGGCATCGGTGAACCCCAGTTCTTTCCAAATGTCTGCAGCGAAGTTGTCGCGGAAATCACGGATAATTGTGAGCATGACATACGCGATGACCAACACCACGATACCGGGAAGATATTCTTTCACAAATGCTCTGCGCTCTTCGCTGTTCATCGGCTTGCGCTCGCTGCGGTGCGCAATATCTTCGGGCGTGGGATCGGGAATTTGTTCAAGCAGGAATACAAACAGCAACATCGGCACAATGAAAATCAATCCTGTGAGCAACGGCATCCAGAATTCACTGATGCCGCTGTTCATCAAAAATTTCCCCACGCTTTTCACAAACCCCGAAGAAAAAATAAAACTCACCGCCATCACCGACCCCATGAACTCCGTTGCCCGCCTGCCTTCTAAGAAGCTGAACACGATGCCCCACACCATGCCCAGCGGGATGCCGTTCATAAACATAAAAATGATGTTGTAAGGCGCGGGCGTGATTCCGAAAAGAAAAAGCGAAACCGCAGCAACAATAATCAGCAACAACACATTGAACCCGCGGTTGCGTGATTTCATCTCCGCCACGATTTTGATGCCGAGAAATTTACTAAGCGTGTAGCCGATAAGTTGTGTGATGATGAGCAGGTCTTTGTATTTCAGCCCCGCATAATAAAGCCCGTCAAACGTGGCTGCTGTAAAGGGTTTTCTAAATGCATACATGCAACTGTAGGTGCAAAAAGCAGCAAGCGCGGCAAACACCGCCACTGCTGCCGGATGCGAACGGGAAAGCGCAGATTTGAAGGAGGGATTGGTGAGATTCATTGAGAATTTTAGATGGAAGATGGAGGATGGAAGATGGGCTTGCTCGCAGTTTTTCGGGTGGCAATGAAGATGGAAGTTAATTCATGGGCTTCCTGGAGCAATGCTCCCACCAACCGCACACAGCGATGAGCAAATTTTTTCGTTCTCGCTTTAAGTTCATTTCTATTCACGCCTAAATATAATAATTACCTTCTCATCCATCTTCCATCACCAATCATCCATCCTCGCTATCTTGCGCCAAAGTTTCCTGATGAAAAACCTGCTGTTCACGCCCGGTCCGCTCACCACTTCAAAAACCGTGAAGGAAGCGATGCTCTCAGATGTCGGCTCGCGGGATAAAGCGTTTGTAGATGCGGTGGTTGAAATCCGCAATGAACTGCTCGCGCTGGCGCACGTCAGCAAAGCCGATGGCTATGACTGCGTTATTATGCAAGGCAGCGGCACGTTTGGCATCGAAAGCGTTATCAGCAGCGCGGTAGGGGAAAAAGATACGTTGCTCGTTGTTGCCAATGGCGCATACGGTGAGCGTATCGTAAAAATGGCAGAAGTGCATGGCATTAAACATTTCATGCTGCGCTTCGATGAAGACAAAGTGATTGACGAAAAAACATTCGAGGCATTTTTAGCAAAAGAACCTTCCATCACGCACGTTGCCTGCATCCACAGCGAAACCACTACGGGGCTGTTCAACCCCGTGCAGGAAATCGGAAAAATCTGCAAAGCGAAAAATAAAGTGTTCATCGTTGATGCAATGAGCAGCTTTGGCGGCACAGAGATGCCGATGCGCGATTGGGAAATTGATTACCTTGTTTCTTCTTCAAATAAATGTATCGAAGGCGTGCCGGGGTTTGCATTCGCGCTTGCAAAAAACAGCGAACTGCAAAAGTGCAAGGGACAAGCCCGTACGTTGAGCCTTGACTTATTCGAGCAATGGAAAGGGCTGGAAACAAACGGACAGTTCCGTTTTACTCCGCCCACCTTGAGCATCATGGCCTTCAGGCAGGCGCTGCATGAGTTGAAAGCAGAAGGAGGAGTGAAAGCAAGAGAAGCGCGCTATCAAAAAAATAAAATGGTTTTAGACAATGGTATGAAAGAACTTGGCTTTAAAACCTATTTGGAGCCTGAAATTCAGGGACACATCATCACATCTTTCCTCTATCCTGATTCTTCAAAATTCAACTTTGAACGGTTTTATCAAAAGCTCAGCGACCGCGGCTTTATGATTTATCCGGGTAAGCTGAGTAAAGCAAATGCTTTCCGCATCGGCAACATCGGACAGATTTTTCCCGAAGATGTGGATGCTTTGATAAAGGCAATTCAAGCGGTGATGCAGGAAGAAGAAATTTTGCCGCCCTTGTTCTCAAAATCTCCTCAATAGAACTGCGAAGGAAACAACGGTCTGGCTGCATATCCCGATGCTCATCAAAAAAGGACATTCGCGCTACGTTTGTCCAAAAACTTTCTGATAAGGGCGGCTAAAGAGTTCTAAAAACGGTAATTTTATTTTTTTCCGTTAATAAGTTCATGGAAGATTATCAGGTTAAACTCAATGCGATTTCTGGCAAAGTCGAACTGCTTGTTTCCCGCTACAACGAGTTGCGGCAGGAATATGGTTTTCTCGAAGAAAAAAATGCAGAACTCGCGGGGCAGAACAAGACGCTGAAAGAGCAAATCAAAGGAGAAAAGGCGAAGCAAGGCGCAGTGGAGCAGGAGTTGAAGCAGGCGAAACTCACGAAAATGATGGTGCCGCAAACGCTGGAGGAAAAAACAGAAATGAAACGTAAAGTAAACGATTTTATAAAAGAGATTGACAGGTGCGTAGCAATGTTAAATGACTGAATGTGAGCAACACGGAGCTAATCAATATAAATCTCCAAATTGCAGGCAGGTCGTATCCGCTGAAGATAAAGCCTGAGGAGGAAGAAACCGTAAGGCTTGCGGCAAAAAAGTTGAATGAAAAGGTGCAGCAGTTGCAGGAACAGTATGCCGCAAAAGACAAGCAGGATTACCTCGCCATGTGCGCGTTGATGAACGAAGTGGAGATTCATGCATCCCAAAAGAAGGTGACGATTTCCGATCCCGCTTTCTTTGACAAGCTTCGCTCAATTGACGCTTTGCTTACCGAAACGGTAAGTAAGTAGTTCAGCAGTTGTTTCCGCAAAACAGCCCCTGTCTTATTGTTGAACCTGTGAGTGATTCCGTTCAGGCGGATAGCTGACGCTAATTGAGAACCACTATGACCATTGAAACCATTATCATCATTGCGGTGGCTACTGCCGTAGCAGCGCTGGCAATAGGATTTTTTATCGCAAAAACAATTTACCAGGGACGCGCGCGCCAGGAAGAAGACCGCGCGAAAAAATCTGCCAAAGAAATTGAAGAGCGCACAAAGAAAGAAGCAGAGCGCCTGCTGGAAGAAGCAAAGAAGGAAGGAGAAAACCTGAAGAAAGACCGCCTGCTTGAAGCAAAAGAAAAGTTTCTGCAACTGAAGGCGGAGCACGAAGACCAAACCTCAAAGCGCTCGAAGGCGCTGGAAGATCGTGTAAAAAGTTTTGAAGAACGCGAGCGCAACGTGAAGCAAAAAGAACAGCAATTCAACCAGCAGCGTGAAGTGGTGAAGAAAAAAGAAGATGAAGTAACGAATATCAAAGCCACCCTTACACGCCAGCTTGAATTGGTGAGCGTGAAGCAAAGAGAGTTGGAGAAATCACACTCGGAGCATGTGAAGAAGCTGGAGCAAATCGCGCAGCTTTCCGCACAGGATGCGAAACAGCAAATGGTGGAAACGCTGAAAGAAGAAGCGAAAACACAATCCATGGCAGCAGTGAAGCAAATCATGGATGAAGCAAAACTGAAGGCAACCAAAGAGGCGAAAAAAATTGTCCTGCAAACAATTCAGCGCACAGCCGCAGAAACCACGATTGAAAACACGGTGTCGGTATTCAACCTTGCTTCCGATGAGCAGAAAGGACAAATCATCGGACGCGAAGGAAGAAACATTCGAGCACTCGAAGCAGCAACAGGAATTGAAATCATTGTGGATGATACGCCCGAAGCGATTATCCTTTCAGGCTATGACCCGGTGCGGAGAGAAATTGCGCGCCTCTCCTTGCAGCGTTTAGTAACTGATGGCAGAATACACCCTGCGCGAATCGAGGAGGTGGTTGCAAAAACAAAAAAACAACTCGAAGAACAAATCGTTGAAATCGGTGAGCGCACCGTAATTGAATTGGGTGTGCATGGACTTCATCCTGAATTGATTCGCGTTATCGGCAGAATGCGCTTCCGCTCTTCTTACGGGCAGAATTTGTTGATGCACTCGAAAGAAGTGGCGCATCTCTGCGCCACGATGGCGGCTGAATTGGGCTTGAATCCAAAGCTTGCGAAGCGTGCAGGTCTCTTGCACGATATAGGCAAAGTGCCCGAAGAAGAATCAGAGCTTTCACATGCGCTGCTCGGTATGAAGTGGTGTGAAAAATATGGCGAGCAACCTTCCATCTGCAACGCAGTTGGCGCACATCACGATGAAGTGGAAATGACATATCTCATCTCTCCAATCATTCAGGCTTGCGATGCTATTTCGGGCGCACGTCCAGGAGCGCGCAGGGAAACAATGGAGAATTACATGCAGCGTATCAAAGACCTTGAAAACATTGCAATGAGTTATGAAGGCGTGGATAAAGCGTATGCAATCCAGGCAGGACGAGAGTTGCGCGTAATCGTAGAAAGTGAAAAGGTAGGGGATAAAGAAGCGGAAGAAATTGCATTCCTCATTTCGGATAAAATCCAAAATGAAATGCAGTACCCGGGGCAGGTGAAAGTAACGGTGATTCGGGAAAAGCGGGCGGTAGCATACGCGAAATAGTTGAGTGGCTGTGATAAGAAAAAGCGCTTGTTTGCGTTGTAGAGATTATCCGTTTTACGTTATGAAAAAGTCGAGTGCCTCATGCTGATTCATTTAACGGCTATTTCCTATTTTTGGCGTTGCATCCCATTACACTTATTTGTGAGATTTTCATCCGTTTTTTTTCTTGCCCTATTCCTATTTGCTGCCGCAGGAAACAGTTTTGCACAAGTAACCGGTCCTGAGCAGGATTGTAATGATGCTATTGCAGTGTGCCAGACAGTGTATGTGCAGAATCAATCCTATCAGGGTTTTGGTCAAGTGGATGACCTCCTGAATACTACATCCTGTTTGGATAACAATGAGAATAACTCAGTTTGGTACATCTTCACCGTCACGATAAGCGGAGTATTAGAGTTCTCTATTATCCCGCAGGCAGGCGATGATTATGACTTCGCATTGTATGATCTCACGAACGGCTCGTGCGCAGATATTTTTAATGGAGTGGACAGCATTGAAGTAAGATGCAACTATGCATTTACGAACGGAGCAACGGGACTACAAGCCGGATTTAATACTACTTCACAAGGACCAGGCGGGGTTGCCTTTCTTGCTCCGCTTAATGTAACTGCCGGAGAAACCTACGCCTTGTTGGTAGATAATTTCAGTTCAACATCAAGCGGCTACACGTTGAACTTTGCTCCAAGCGCAAACACCACGGCAAGCATCATTGACTTTATTGAGCCCAGTATCACAGCAGCTGATTCAATGACTTGTGAAAACACAACTTCGTTCAGCATTACTTTTTCCGAACCTATTCTTTGCAGTTCGCTTGCGGCAAACGGCAGTGATTTCCTAATCACCGGTAATTCATCTGTAACTGTTGTAAGTGCTATCAGCCCTGATTGTGCCGGTGGTTCTTTTACTCTGAATGCTATCATCACTGTATCAGCGCCAATCACGATTGGCGGAAATTACAGTCTTAATCTTCAGCAGGGTAGCGATGGAAACACGGTGGAGGACAACTGCGGGAATGATGCCCTGCCCGCTGCATTGCCGCTCTTTGTTCCGGGTGTTGTTAATGCCGGATTCACTTACACAAAATCATCAAGCTGCGTAGCAGATACGTTCCAATTCACGAACACTTCAACCGGAAATATTACTTCAGTGTTTTGGGATTTTGGTGATGGGGATACTTCGGTTCTGAATGATCCCATGCATGTTTACACGGTAATTGATACTTACACAGTAACGCTGATTGTTTCTTCACCGGAGTGTAGCGATACATTCGTTGACAACAATATCATCGTTACCAATTCATTCATAGCGTCATTCGCTTATGCTCCCTCAGAACCATGCGCAACACAACCTGTCGCCTTTACGGACACTTCACAAACGGCATCCACAGGTTGTTTTTGGGATTTCGGAGATGGAAACATTTCTGCTGCGTGTAATCCTACGCACACCTATTCAGCAGGAGGAACATACACCGTTTCGTTTGCAATTATTGAACAGAATCTGGGATGTTCCGACACAACAGAGATGACAATTTTCATCAACGAAAATATCGTTGCTGCATTCAATGCTGATGATCCCGCGTGTGAAGATGTGTCCGTAAATTTCACGGATATTTCCGCAGGAACTCCGGCAAGCTGGCTCTGGACATTTCCAGATGCAACAACTTCCTCTGATCAAAACACTTCTTTCATTTTCCCCGATGCAGGCACATTTCAAGTACAACTTTCTGTGGTTGATTCTTTCTGCGGAACAGATGTCGCCACGCAAGACATTGAGGTGTTGCCATTGCCCTTCTTTTACTTAGGCAATGACACGTTTTTATGTCGCTCGGAAGAAATAACATTAAGAGCTTACCCGGGCGCTGATTCGTATTTGTGGTCAACAGGACAAACAACAGCAACAATTGTTTTTGACAGCGTTCCCGGCACCGTATGGGCTACTGCCTTTGTAGATGGTTGTCTTTACACCGACACGCTCGTGGTTGACGAGCAAAGTTTGGATTGCTCTTTTGCGCTTGTCCCCTCCGGCTTTTCCCCGAATGGTGACAGCAAGAATGATTTTCTGAATGTACTCACCAAGCGCGTTTCCGAATATGAACTCATCATCTTCAATCGCTGGGGACAGGAAGTGTATCGCGGTAATAGCAATGATTTTGGATGGGATGGTTATTTCAAAGATGAGCCACAAGACCTTGGTGTGTTCGGTTACGTGTTGAAATGGACAAACCTCAGCGGACAATCTTTTACAGAGAACGGCAGCATTACTTTAGTCCGCTAAAGCCTTCGTTATTCTGAGTCCCGCAGTTGCGCGAAAAAATCTCTTTCTTGTAAAAAAGAAAATCCTTTTCTTTACTCCACAAATTCTTGTATGCTCCAAAAATCCACCCTGCAATTCCTCAAGCAGCTTTCAAAAAATAACAACCGCGAATGGTTTGCCGCCAATAAACATTTGTATGAAGCGGCAAAAACGGATTTTGAAAATTTTGTCGGAGAACTAATCAAAGCGCTCTCGAAATTCGATAAGACCCTAAGCGAGCTAAAAGCAAAAGATTGCACGTTTAGAATTTATCGCGATGTGCGCTTCTCAAAAAATAAGGACCCTTACAAAAACAACTTTGGAGCATATATAGCGGGCGGTGGAAAGAAATCCATGAAGCCGGGTTATTACATTCATCTGCAACCTAACGGACATTCATTTCTTGCTGGCGGAGCATACATGCCGCCCTCGCCAGTGTTGAGTGCTATTCGTCAGGAAATTGATTACAACCTGAAAGAATTTAAAGGCATCTTGTCAAACAAATTGTTCAAAAAATATTTCCCGAAGCTCGAAGGCGACACAGTGAAGACAACACCCAAGGGCTACGACAAAGAACATCTCGCCATTGATATTCTCAGGCATAAAGATTTCCTCGCTGTGCATGCGCTGAAAGATGAGCAACTGCTTGCCGTAAATGCAGTGACGTCTCTCGCGAAAGGTTGCGCAGCGATGAAGCCGTTCAATGATTTTCTTACTCGGTGTTACGAGTGAACTCCTTCTTTTCTCACATGGGAAATGGAATCCGTGCAATTCTTGCTTTTACCGCTATCAAAAACAAAGAGCAAATACACTTTACCGCGATATAGCCTAAAAGCCTTTGTGAAAATTCTCAGGAAGGATTTAATTAACTTAGACACTCTCAATGAAATCAGTTTCCTTTTTAAAGAGCTATTGTTGGTTGTTAATTTTATCGCAACTCTTTCTATCCGCTTGCCAAAAGGACCCCGCTTTCGTCCCCGACAATGAACCACCTCACCCCGACAATGTCCCAACTGTTCTGATTGAAAATTATGTGAACCGTATGTTCATTGACTTGATTGGTCGCGAGCCGCTTGATGCTGAGATGGATTCAACTGTTGAATTCCTGAAAGCGAATGATTTGAAAGTTGAAGCAAGGGAAATAATCATTGAGCGGTTGCAGTCAGACACTTCGTTGGTTGAAGGCGACACTTCTTTCAAGTATGCATATTATCAGCGTTTCTATGACATTTCAAAGTCGCGCATTATCGAAGGTGAAAGCGATGCAGAGATTTATGAGGCGATTGATTTGCTTGAAAGAACTTTTCTCGTTGATTCGCTGAATGGCGACACCATTCCTGCGGGCAATTTCATTACTTCTGCTGAAGCTGAATTAGAAATTGAGAAATTGGAAAACGTACTTTTTATTAAAAGGCAATACAGAGGCGACTCTATCGAAGTTGATGAAATCTACCGCAGGCTGTGCAACAACTCGGTGTATGATGAAATTAATATGAACACCTTCAACTTCATCCGCGCTACGTTCGACAATTTATATTACCGCTTTCCGACTGATGCTGAATTTGCCTCCGCGTGGGAGATGTGCGAAAAAAATCAATCGGCAAACCTCCTCGGAGTGAACGGACAAACCAAGGGCGACTTCCTGCATATCGTAACCACTTCACGCGAATTTTATGAAGGCATGATTATCTGGGCATACCTGAATCTGCTGGCGCGTTTTCCGACATCAGCCGAAACGAGCGCTTTGATGAATGATTTTTACACCGACCATGATTTTCAAAACGTGCAGAAAAAAATAATGGTGACAAATGAGTATGCAAATTTTTAGAAGTCACGAGTCTGAGAGTCACGGGTTGCGGGTCAAAAAAGACCCTCGACTCGCAAACCCGCGACTCGTGACTATGTTCTTAATTACAGTAACCGTATTGATTGCAGTGTCATCCTGCAAAAATGAAGACGTTATCTACGGAGTAAACGAAGTGCCCGCCATTCCAACCAATGCAGAAAAAAACAAGCTGAAAAGCCCTGCGCAGTATCTTGCCATCCTTCACGCAAACCTTTTTCAAAAGGCGCTTTCATCAAGTGAAATGGTTGAACTCACCGATGTTATCGAAGCCTTTGGCGACAAGAGTTTGATTCATGAAGTCATCATCAGCAACTTCATGAATAAACCCGATGTGATTTTGCCGCCAGATTCTTTAATGCGCGCGAACCTCGATTCATTCATTGTGGAAACCTACACCCGCTTTTTCGTGCGACCGCCCAGTGAGTTGGAAAAAGAATATTTCAGCAATTATTTACAGTCGCAAGAAAACGTAACGCCTGAGTTGGTGTATATGGCGTTTTCGCTGGCAGATGAGTATCAATTCTATTGAAGTACATTCACATGAAGAGACGCAAATTTTTAAAAACAACTTCGCTCGCGACTGCCGGCATCATTGCTGCTCCCTTCATTCTCCCGACAGGTCGTCTCTTTGCCAAATCCGGTTCACAGCTCGCAGAGCATGTCGTGTATGTTTTATTCGCAGGCGGTGTGCGTCAACAGGAATCTGTGTTGCAACGCTATCTGTCCGACAGCCAGGGATTACCATTTGATGGAAACATCATGCTAAACATTTTGGACGGGCAGCAACCGGGGCCAAATGAAAAGCGCGTATATGGCATCGACCCACCCTCAGGCACACCCGGCAGCATCCCAATTCCGCAGATACTCTCACAAACTTTGCAAGCGCAGGGTACGCTGTTTCCTGAAGTTTATTTTTCAAAAGCGGGCACCGGTCATTACAATGGGTTGACCACCGTCACGTCCGGCAGCTATGGCACCAACGGGTTGCGTAACCGCCCGCCTTACCCAACTATTTATGAGTATGTGCGCAGGCATCTCGGCTTGCCCGCAACTAAAGTGTGGTTTGTAGGTAACGGCATCGGCAACTCAACGCAACTGCTCAACTACAGCGACCATCCCGATTACGGCAGTGACTATGGCGCAAACTTTATCGCGCCCTCTATCATCTTCGGCAGCCAAGGTGATGAGCATCTGCGCAACGCAAAGGTCTATCATCCCGAAGAAGAACTCGGTCCCGTTTATGAAATGAAAGAATTTCTTGATGCAGTGTATCAGGCGCGCACGGGTACGCTGCCGGGCATTCGCAACACCGAAGAAGAAAAGCACGACATCAAGGAATTCATGCGCACGATGTTCCAGAAAAAAGATGCAGGACAAATCGCCTTACCGCCCGTTGCCGACACAGGCGAATTGCAAATCACCGGCTATGCCTGCGAAGTGATGAAATGGTTCAAGCCCGCGCTTACCGTTATCAACTTCAATTCGATTGACGGCTGTCACGCGAGCTTCAGTGGCTACCTTCGCGCCATGCACCGCTGCGACCACGCGGTGGGACACATCTGGAATTTCATTCAAACACAAATTCCCGAAATGGCGGGCAACACTGCTATCATCGTCACGCCTGAACACGGTCGCAGCCTCGATCCCAACCCGATTCTTGACGAGAACGATTGGCGCGCTTTTGACCACAATAGCGACCACAACGCCCGAAGGATGTTCAATCTCATGGCTGGTCCCGGCATTCAGGCGAATCTAAAAGTGGGCAGCGAAAGCAATCCCACTGGCGATGCCACCGATTGCATTCCTACAATTGCAGAAATTCTCGGCATCAAAAATGAAGTGACAGGCGCAGGATTTTTAGATAGTGATGCACGTTCGCTGTTTGATAGAATTTAAAACAGAACAAGACGATGAATACAATTGTGAAAAATTCGCCTTTTAGTGAGTTTATCCCTTCGCCAACGTAAACCCGAATGTTGAACCCACGCCCGGGGTGCTACGCACAGTAAGGGTTTGTCCGTGTCCTTCAATGATATGCTTCACGATGGAGAGACCAAGCCCGGTGCCGCCCAATTCGCGCGAGCGGCTTTTATCAACTCGATAGAAGCGCTCAAATAAACGCGGCAAGTGTTGTTCTGGAATTCCGATACCGTTGTCCGCAATCTCAATAAGCGCTTTTTCATCAACATCAAAAATGCTTACGGTAGTATTTCCGCTCTGCTTTCCATAGCGAATGGAATTTGAAATAAAATTCACCAGTACCTGCCTGATACGCTCGCGGTCAGCGCGCACGAACATCGGCTGCGTTATGCTGTCATCCAATTTCAGCGTGATAGCTTTCGGCTCGGCTTTCAATTCAAGATCGTTCAGCACATCTTTTATAAGGTCAACGATATTGAATCGGGAATAATCAAGCGTGAGTTCATTGGTTTCGATTTGCGAAATCACTTCCAAATCCTGCACGATGTTATTGAGCCGCTCCAGATTGTCGGATGCTTTGATGAGATAGCGCTTGTTGATTTCCTGGTCGTCAATGCCGCCATCAATCAGCGTGTGCAAATAGCCTTGAATATTGAAGATGGGAGTTTTCAGCTCATGCGACACGTTGCCAAGAAATTCTTTGCGATAGTCCGACACTTCTTTGAGCGTTTTGATTTCTTCCGATTGGCGATTCGTCCAGTCAAGCATATCGCGTTCCACCTGCCCGATGATGTCTTTGTTCATCATTTCTTTTCCCGATTCCTCATTCATGCGCGGGGTTTTCAGGTTGTAAAGATTTTTATAGATGAGCTTGATTTTTCCTGCAATGAATTTTTCCATTGCAAAAAAGAACAGGAAATAGCTGATAAAGAATGCGCAAGCCGGAATCAAAATGATGAGCGCGTAATGAAAATTTCCCGGCAGCAGGAAATAAAACACGAAGAGAAGGAAGAGTAAAAAGAGAGCTAATCCACCGGAGGCACTGAGCGCCACCTGCCGGGGCGTGAGGTTTTTCATGCTGATTATAAATCAAATTTATAACCTACGCCTTTCATGGTTTTAAAATAATCTTCCCCGAGTTTTTCGCGCAGCTTGCGGATATGCACGTCAATGGTGCGGTCGCCCACGATGATGTCGCTGCCCCACACTTTGTTTAAAATTTCCTGGCGCGTGAAAACTTTTCCCGGCTTGGAAGCAAGCAACGTGAGCAGTTCAAATTCTTTTTTCGGCAGGTCGAATTCTTTGCCTTTTCTCCGCACGATATAACTCTCCTTGTCAATCTCAATATCTCCGGCAACAATTTTATGTTCGTCTTTCTCTTGTTGTAATCTGCGGAGCAGCGCTTTGATTCTGCTCATCAGCACGCGCGGCTTAATCGGCTTGGTGATGTAATCATCCGCGCCTACATCAAACCCTGCTATCTGCGAATAATCTTCGCTGCGCGCAGTGAGAAACGCGATGATGGTATTTTTAAACTGCGCATTGGCGCGCAACTCGCGGCACGTTTCGATGCCATCCATCACGGGCATCATAATGTCGAGCAGGATAAGGTGCGGGTGAAATTTTTTCGCCTTTTCGATGGCGGCTTTTCCGTTGTCGGCAATCTCTGTGTCGTAGCCTTCCTTGCGCAAGTTGTATTGTACAAACTCAAGGATATCCGCTTCATCATCTACAATTAGAATGCGGGATGTGTTTGCCATAACTTTTCACAAAAGTAACATCAAACGCAGGGGTATGGCTTTAAAGAGGCGAGTCTTAACAATAACTTAACTGAGTGGGCTGATTTTTACAAAAACATCCCACGCACTTAAAACTTAAAACTTACGACTTATAACTCCCTATCTTTGCGTGCAAATTTTTCAGATGCAGCTACAAAAAGGGAAATTTGCCGGTGAAGGGTTGACGTTTGATGATGTGCTGCTCCTTCCAGCCTACTCCGAGGTGCTTCCCCGCGAAACGGATCTCTCCACTCAACTTACCAAAGAATTAAGAATCAATGTGCCCATCGTTTCCGCTGCGATGGATACGGTGACTGATTTTCGCCTTGCCATCGCCATTGCGCAGGAAGGCGGCATCGGCATCATTCATAAAAACATGCCGATTGACCAGCAGGCGGAGCAGGTGCGCAAAGTGAAACGCTCCGAAAGCGGGATGATTCTCGACCCGATTACATTGCCAGAAAGCGCTACTATCGGGCAGGCGGTAAGCATTATGCGCGAGCATCGCATTGGCGGCATTCCCGTGGTGGATAAGAACGGCAGGCTTGTGGGCATTCTCACAAACCGCGACCTGCGCTTTGAAACGGATTACAAGCAGAAGATTTCGGATGTGATGACGACAGAAAACCTCATCATCGCCCCCGCAGGAACTGATTTGAAAAAGGCGGAAAAAATTTTGAAGCAATACCGAATTGAAAAATTGCCAGTGGTAAATAAGGCGGGCAAATTGGTCGGGCTGATTACGTATAAGGATATTATTAAAGTGCAGAGTTTCCCCAGAGCATGCAAGGATAAATTAGGAAGGCTGCTGGCAGGCGCGGCAGTGGGCGTAACGAGCGACATGCTCGACAGGGTGAGCGCATTAGTGGCTGTAGGGGTTGATGTTATCACGCTTGATACTGCGCACGGACATTCGCGCGGTGTGATTGCCGCGTTGAAAAGCGTAAAGAAAAATTTTCGCGACTTGCAAGTAATTGCAGGAAATGTCGGTACGCTCGAAGGGGCAAAAGCCCTTGCCGAAGCGGGCGCTGATGGCGTGAAAGTGGGCGTGGGTCCCGGCTCAATTTGCACCACGCGTGTTGTGACAGGCGCAGGCGTTCCGCAACTCACTGCTATTTATGAAGCATCTATTGCGCTGAAGCCGCTGAATGTTCCATTGATTGCCGATGGAGGGATTCGCTACACGGGCGATATTGTGAAAGCCATCGCAGCAGGCGCAGACTGCATCATGGCGGGTTCGCTGTTTGCAGGCGTGGAAGAATCGCCCGGGGAAACGATTATCTACGAAGGAAGAAAATTCAAATCGTATCGCGGCATGGGCTCGCTCGAAGCCATGCAGGAAGGCTCGAAAGACCGCTACTTCCAGGATGTGGAAGACGATATTAAAAAGTTAGTGCCCGAAGGCATCGTTGGTCGCGTACCTTTCAAAGGCTCGCTTGCCGAAGTGATGTATCAGTATATCGGTGGCTTGCGCGCGGGCATGGGTTATTGCGGAGCGAAAGATATTCCGGCATTAAAAAAGAAAGCGCGCTTCACGCGCATCACTGCAGCAGGCATGGCGGAAAGCCATCCGCATGATGTGGCGATTACGAAAGAAGCTCCGAATTATAGCAGGAAGTAGTCAGCTTGAGCTATCACGCTCACAGCTTGCAATGACTTTGTAGGCTTCTTTAATCCCTTCACTAATCACTTTTGCATTGAGTACGCCATCATAGCCCATGTATTTATGCAGAATGTTGTAGGCATCCGCAAAGTAGCTGTTGAGTTTCTTGTTATGTTTTGAGATTGCGGCATGATACCATTCCATATCAGGGCGTAATTTTTTCTGCCGCTCAACGCCTTTTACTTTCAGCCAATATTCAATCGCCTCAAGCACACCGCTCCATGCGGTATTGCCCGCCATGCGCACGTATTTTTTGTCTTTGTAAAATCCGTTTTCCCGTCCCGCTTTCTCTTTCAGTAGTTCTTCCGCATTTTCCAAATAGCGGTATGCTTCGGCATAAGCGGATTTTGATGGCATGTACATGCTAATGTAAATTTATGCAACACTCGTGTACAAAGTCATCAACTTTTCTGCCACAACCTCACTCCTGAATTTCTGCACATAGTTTTTCCCTTCTTGAATCATCTTCTCGCGCAGTGATTGGTTGGATAAAATTGCCTTCATCGCTTGTGCAAGCGCACCACTATTTGAAGTGTTAACATAACAAGTGTATGGTCCGCCCGCTTCGGGGAAACAGCCGCCTTGCGTTGTCACAACCGGAACATCACTGAACAATGCTTCGATAATTGGGATGCCGAAGCCTTCATAAACGGAAGGATAAACAAAGAGGCTTGCACCTCTGTAAAGCGCAGGCATATCATTCCCTTCAATCTGTTCTATCATTCGCACTCGCTTTTCTAAACCAAGTTGTTGCACAAGTTTTTTCACTTGCGCTTTGTAGTCGCCCCCATCACCCGCAAGCACAAGTTGTACATCTGTTTCATTTACAATTTGCGAATATGATTTTACAAGATTCAAAATGTTTTTCCGCTCCGTAATTGTACCGACATAGAGAATATATTTTTCAGGAAGCGCGAGTTTGTTTTTCACACGCTGCAATTCATCCTGATTAATTGGTTGTTGAAAGCGGGCATCGCAGCTTTGATACACTACATCAATTTTATTTTCAAGAGCAGGAAGCCACTCAATGATGTCACGCTTTGTCTGCTCGCTGATGGCGATGATTTTATCCGCAGCCTCGCAACTATGCCGCACTTTGGTTTCATAAATCTTGCGGTCAATAAAAGAATAGTATTGCGGGTATTTCAAAAAGATTAAATCATGGATGGTCACGACCTGCTTCACTGTTTCAGATGATTTGCCAAATGGAAGTTCGTTGCTCAACCCGTGATAAATGTGCAAACCGGCTTTCTTTTGCTCCGCAGGAAGAAAAAACGAACGCCAGTACCATTTCAGATGTCGGTGCAATCCTTCCGGCTTCACTATTGAAATGTTTTGTCGGTTTTCAAAAGAATGCAGACGAATTGACGGGGTAAAAAGGACATACCTGTTATCGGGAAAATGCTCTGCCAATCCCGCAATCAGCGTTCTGCTGTAATTGCCCAGCCCCGTAAGGTTGTTGAAAGCCCGCTTTGCGTCAAAACCAATATTCATTAGGGCTGTTTCGTTTAAATGACATCTTGTTCGTGTTTATTGCAGGCATGAGATTTGGCAATGTTCTTCAATTCCGAAACCTAAAATTATATATTTGTGCGCGTGAGTAATCCATCAGACATCAAAAAGCAGCGTGACGAGTTGTTTGAGCGCGAATTTATGCCGCTCATCAGTTCGCTCTACAACTTTGCTTATCACCTCACTTACAATGAGGAAGACTCGAACGACCTCGTGCAGGAAACCTACATGAAGGCATATCGTTTCATAGATTCTTACGAACAGGGAACGAATGCGAAGGCATGGTTGTTCAAGATTCTGAAAAATGGGTTCATCAATGAATACCGGAAGAAAGCGAAGCAACCCCACAAGGTTGACTATGAAGATATAGTTGCCTATCAGGACTTGGAAGATGCCAGCCCGGGTGGAGCAGTTGACCTGCGGCAGGAGATTTTTCAAGGTATGATTGGCGATGAAGTGACGCGGGCGATAAATTCTCTTCCGGTTGATTTCAGAACGGTAATTTTATTATGTGATATTGAAGGGTTCACCTATGAAGAGATTGCAAAGATTATTGACATCCCAATTGGAACAGTGCGTTCACGTTTGCACCGCGCAAGAGAGATGATGAAAGTGATGTTGTCGCGCTATGCAAAGTCGCAGGGGTACAAAACAGAAGAAAAATAACCCGGTTATGGATTCGAATAAACCCCACGACTGCTCTGAGGTAGTTTCCCGCATGTTTCTCGCATTGGATGGAGAATTGACCACGCCAGAAGAAAAAGAGTTTCTTGATGAACTGAACCGATGTTCCTGGTGTCTTGAGCACTATCATGTGGAGAAAACATTCAAACAGTTTTTAAGCAACAGGCTTGCGCGAAAAGAAATTAACCCTGCTATGATTGAAGAAATCAAAAGTAAAATCAAAAACTCTTCGGTAGAAGAATAGTCCCGCCTTCAACTCCCCGCCACCGTGCGCTTCACCTTTCGGATAAGCAGCACACAGAAGTAAAGAAATCCCGCCACGATAATTACCGCAATCACGGGAATTAAGAACGCAACGATTGTCAAAAACAACGAGCCTGCATTCTCAATCGTAGCGATGATAAAGTTTGTCGCACCACCACTCATTGCCGTTGATTTCAACCGCGTCATTGCCGTTCCCACGCTGATGATGCCCGCAGTGCCACCGCCCGCGATGAGCGCCAATGTCCATTTGATTAAAGGTTCTAATTCAGGATTCACAGAAGCCAGCAACATTGTGCCGCCCGCGATTGATGAAGGAATCGTGACCGAATCAAGCAAGTGGTCGAGCCAGGGAATATAATAAGCAATGATTTCAAGAACGGTTGCTGCACCGAAGGCAATGACCGCAGGCAGTGTGGCAAGCCAATGGAAATTTTCCGACAGCGTGAAATTTCCGAAATAAGAAACCAACGACAACGCGAATACCGGCAGAAACACCCGCAGCCCGCACGCAGCGCTCAACCCGATTCCGAGAAAAATGGGAATCAGATATTCGCTAAAAAATTCCATTGTAAATATTTTTTCTGTCATGGCGGACTCGTTTCGCCATCCGCATGTAAATATAAATCAGGGGATGCCGGAATGAATCCGGCAGGTCAAAATCAGTTCAGCTTCAGCCAGAAATTATTCATTCCGTCACCGAGCTTTAGTTCAATGAGACTCTGCTGAATCAGTTCCAGCAGCGACAGGAAATTGAAAATGGCGTGGATGCGGTTTTCGCAATGGCTGAACACCGAATCAAACGAGTTGTAATCCTCCTTGCTGAGCGTTGTCAGCAGGCGCTCTTTCGTTGCCTCAATCGTGTAAGGAAATTTCACCACCGTATGGTGCACCTTGTTGCTCGAATCTTCCAGCCGCTTCAGCACACCGCTAAACGCATTGAACAGCTTGAACAACGTCAGCGAATGCAGCTCCGCATCGTTGCCGCTCACCTCGCTCAGTTGAATAAGATCGCGCTGAATGTTGCCGCGCGAAAAAATCTTCATCCGCTCCTCCTCCATCGTCTGCATCTCATCAATCACCTCTTTAAACTGCTTGTATTCCAGCAGCTTTTGCACCAGTTCTTCACGCGGGTCAATTTCGTTGCCCTGCTCGTCAAGGTCTTTGCGCGGCAGCAGCAGCTTCGCTTTGATGCGCATCAGCGTGGCGGCAACCAAAATGAATTCGCTCGCCAGTTCAATGTTCATCGCCTCCGCCTGCTGCAGGTACGTAAGAAAATCATCCGTGATTTTTCTAATCGGAATATCATACACATCCAGCTCATCGCGCTCGATGAAAAACAACAGCAGGTCAAACGGACCTTCAAATTGCGGCAGCTTTATCTCGTAAGTATTTGCGTTCATTTTGCGGGTTCAAAGGTAGGGAATTCTTGGTGGGTGATGGAAACAAATGCTGCTGGTTTGGTGCATAATTTTCGCTTCTCGTTCTGTCAAATGTTCAGATACAAATAGCTTTCTTCAACGGGCGCTACCGATGAAAGCGATAAAGAAATGAGAGAAGTACGCGCCATCTCACTCCCCTTTTCAAAAAAATCTCCCAACCTACCGGGTACTCCCAAAATTTTTTCTCCCTGAAAATCAATGCGCTAGAAGAAATTTTGAATTTTATTAGTACTATGCCTTGCATAGTACTGTCTTTTAACCATATCTTTGCCACAACAAGTAGCACACAACACAATGGACGTCACACTTAATCTTGATAACACAAAGGTGCAGATGCGCAAGGGCATTTTGGAATACTGCATCCTTTCCACCATCGCGGGGGAAGAAGAAGTTTACGCCTCTGATATTCTTGCAGTGTTGAAAGAAGCAAAGCTGCTGGTGGTGGAAGGCACGCTGTACCCGCTGCTCACGCGCCTGAAAAATGCAGGCATGTTGAGCTACGCCTGGCAAGAAAGCAATTCTGGACCACCGCGCAAATATTACAAGCTCACTCCGCTTGGAAAAAAATTTCTCAACGAGTTGGACGCTACGTGGAAAGAATTGGAGTATGCCGTGAAAGTTTCCATTAAAAACAGAAATAAATAATTCAACTGACATGAATAAAACCGTTTCTATCAACCTCAGCGGTCAGGTTTTTCAAATTGATGAACAAGCTTATGACAAGCTGAAACTTTATCTCGAAAATATCCGCGCCCGTTTCTCAACGGCTGACGGAGGCGCGGAAATCATTGCTGACATTGAATCGCGCATTGCCGAATTATTTTTTGAACGCCTGAACGATAAAAAACAAGTCATCACGCTTGCCGATGTGGAAGCGATGATGCAGGCGATGGGCAAGCCGGAGGAGTTTGAAGTAGCAGGAGGCAGCGGCAGTGAGCAGACTACAACTAAGCAATCTTCAACTACCAGAAGGCTGTTCAGAAATCCTGATGAAAAAGTATTAGGAGGCGTATGCTCCGGCTTGAGCGCCTACTTCGGCATCAACGACCCGCTGTGGATGCGGCTGCTGTTTATCATCTCGCCCTTTCTCACGATGGGCACTGCGCTGTTCGTCTATTTGATTTTATGGATAATTATTCCGGAAGCCAAAACATCTTCTGAAAAATTGCAGATGCGCGGGGAGAACGTGAATATTTCAAACATCGAAAAAACGATTCGTGAAGATTTGAACGACCTCGGTCAGCGCATCAACAACATCAGCAATGGTGACGCGACAACAAAGGCAAAAGGATTTTTAGAAAGCTTTGTTGACTTCTGCATTCGCGCGGTAGAGTTGGCAATTAAAATCGTGGGCAAGCTTTTCGGCTTGGCGCTTATCCTTGCCGGTTCGTGCATCCTTATCGGATTTGCGATTACACTTTTGCTTCCTGCCGAATTGATGAGCATTTCTATCGAAGCGCTCTATCCGGCAATTTTTGCAACGCAGATACAATTTGCAATGGCTGCGGCAGGCTTATGTTTAGTTGTGGGCATTCCCGCTTTGGCGCTGATATTCTCCGGCTTTCATCTGCTCTTAAAAACAAAGCGCAGCGTGAAAGGCTTAGGACTTGCATTTGTTGCGCTGTGGGTAGCGGGCATCATTTTAATGAGCATCTCTATTTCAAAAACCGCTGCTGACTTCCAGCAAACTGAAACTATCCGCAAGGAGATTCCCTTAACGCAACCTGTGCAGGACACGCTTGTGCTGGAAGGCATCAGTAAAAAATTATCGGGCAACGATGCGTTTTATGAGTTGCCTGAAGTTGGTGAGTTTGTAGCAACCGACTCGGCATTGATTTTTACGGAGCATGTGAAATTGGATATTAAGAAAAGTTCAACAGGTGAATATGAGTTGATACAAACCTATAAAGCATCGGGCAAGAAGAGTGTTTATGCCGGAGAAAGAGCGAGTAACATTCGACATGAGATAACGCAAAACGGATCGATACTTGTATTTGGCGAATACTTCTCCGTTCCGAAAGATGATCATTACCGAAATCAGGAGGTAGTGTTTCTGCTGAAAGTGCCCGAAGGGAAAGCGGTTTACCTGTCGCAATCAGTAGTGAATATTTTGTATGACGTGAAAAACACGCGCGACATGTATGACCGTGATATGGCGGAGCATACGTGGATGATGTTGCCTGAAGGATTGACTTGTCTTGATTGTTCGGAAGAGGACATCGAAAGTAGCGCATTTCCGCAGGGAGATGTGAGCCGCGAATTTCAACTCGATGATTTCAGCAGTATTGAAGCGCATGGCGCGTTCAATCTCGAAGTGAAGCAAGGTGAATTTTCGGTAATCGTAAACGGCAACCAGCGGTTTGCAGATAATGTAGAGGTGATAAAAAAAGGAAACAGCCTTGTGATAGAAGTGGAACGCGGAGCGGGTTGGGGAAGAAACTCAGGAAGCATCACAGTGACGTTGCCCGAATTAAATGAAATAGAAATCACAGGCGCGAACACCGCAGTTATCTCCGGTTTTAAGCAAGATAAAATGACGCTTGAAGTGCGGAGCGCAAGCAAAGTGGATTTAAAATCATCGGTGGAGGAGTTGGCAATCGAAGAAGAAGGCGCGTCAACCATCACGCTTTCAGGAACGGGAAAAGCGCTGCGGGCTGAAGTAAACGGTTCATCAAGTTTGAACGCATTTAACTATACAGTTGACAAGTGCGACATTGAGGTGAATGGCGAAAGCGAAGTAGAAGTCAACGTGCAGGATGAAATGACAGCGGAGGCAAATGGCGCAAGCAAGATTCGCTACAAAGGGCTGCCGAAAATTTCATCGGACGTAACGGGGTATTCGTCTATGAAGCCGGAGAAGTGAGCGGAATAATTTTTCTGAGAAGAAAATTTACGATTGCTTTGAATCAGAAATAACAAAGTCTTTTCATAACCAGTTGTTTGGGAAACCCGGGAGAATAGAGAGCTTCCGGGTTTCTTTTTTTACTCAACCCTGCAACGCAATCTTATCTACTCTCCGTTTGTGCCGGCCTCCTTCAAATTCAGTATTCAAAAAGAGTTGAGTCATTTCTTGCGCAAGTTCAAGGCTCACGAATCGCGCAGGAATGCAAATCACGTTCGCATCATTATGCCTGCGGGCAAGCACTGCAATATCGTTTTCCCAGCACACTGCGCCCTTCACATGCGGATGTTTATTTGCAGTCATTGCTACTCCGTTTGCGCTGCCGCAGAGTAAGATTCCCATATCAATCGTTCCTTGATCAATCTCATTGCATAGCGGATGTACGAAGTCAGGATAGTCAACAGTTTCGGAAGTGTATGTGCCGAAATCCTTTACGTGAATTCCGTTTTTTTTGAGTTGGTCGCGAATTGCTTCTTTGTATTCAAAGCCGGCATGGTCGCTGCCGATGCCGATGCGGATGGTATCCATGTTGTACATTTTATGTGGGTTTATTTATGAAACGAACAAAAAACCAAAATTCAAATTACAATTATCAAACCTTTTCTACCTGCTCTTCTGCTTTCATCTGTACTTCTGTCTTTGATATAATAGATGAAAATATTTTCAGCAACTCGCCTGATTCCCGGATGAGTTGTGTTCTCGTATTTTCAAGATTATCCTCGTTCTTCGTGCTGATGAGCATTAACCAATACCGCGTTTCCTTCACTTCCTTCCGGCTAATTTTTACGCGAAACAAAAAATCTTTTTTGCTCAACGCTTCATTTGCTTCAATATAGTTTGCGCCTACTGAGCCTGAAGAACGAACTAATTGCTTGGCATCTTCAATGTTGGGTAAATCCATTTTCAGCGCGCGGATAAATTTTCTCACGCTTCCTGCAAACTCAAATGTGCATTGCTCTAAATCAAACTTTTTAGTTTTTGGCGAACTATCGTCCGCAGGCAGTTTGATTATTGTATTTTGATTATTGAACATTTCTATTTCGCTCTACGCTTGCAGATATAAAGATACTGATTTCGTAAAGGAAATAAACCGGGATGAACACTAATATTTGCGAGCCGATGTCGGGCGAAGGCGTGATGATAGCAGATGCTACGAGAATCACAACAACAGCATGTCTGCGAAATCTGCGCATCAATCCGGGCGTGACCAATCCCAATTTTGAGAGGAAATAAACCACCATCGGCAATTCAAAAATCAATCCCGCACTCAGAACAAACATGCTGATGAAGCCGATATAGTTGGTAAGCGTGAACGTATTTTCCACTAAATCCGTCACCTGATAGTTTCCTAAAAAATTCAGCATGGTGGGCACAAGCAGCAAATAGCCGAATGCTACTCCGGTAAAGAATAACATGCTGCTGAAAAACACCATACCCCGAGCATAAGAGGCTTCAGTCGTATGTAGAGCAGGACGTACAAACCGCCAAACTTCAAAGAGGATAAATGGAAATGCAACGATAAAACCAAAAATGAATGAAGCTTTGATATGCACAACAAACTGTCCGGCAAGTTCAGTATTAATGAACGTGAAATTGAACTCGTTGATGCAAAGCGCGCTGCCGAGAGAAATCCGTTCAGAAACCCAGCAGAGTGCACGATAGGTAATGAAATCCGGCTTCGTTGGTCCGAAGATGAGCGTACCGAACAGAAATTCTTTTTTGATAAACGCGATGGCAGTAAAAATACCTACGGCAATCAGCGAACGGAAAATATGCCCGCGCAGCACCTCGAGGTGCTCGAAGAAAGGCATGTCTGATTCGGTAGTAGTGCTTTTGCCAAAGAGTTTCACGCGGCAAAAGTAAGGAGTTCAGGGCTTGCTTAATTCAAGAAAGCGGGAAGGACTTATTCTCCCAGAATCTTAAAAATCTCATCCAGATTAGGCGCAAGGATGATTTCGGTTCTGCGGTTTTTCGCCTTGCCTTCAGTGGTGGTGTTGGGCGCAACGGGAACAAACTCGCCTCTGCCTGATGCGATGAACCGTTGTGGTTCGATACTCTTATTTTTTTTCAGAATACGCACGATGGCTGTTGCCCGCAACACACTCAAATCCCAGTTGTCTTTAATACTGGCTGTACTGATGGGAACATTGTCGGTGTGTCCTTCAATTAAAATGTCAATATCGGTTTGTTTGGCAAGCACATCTGCTAATTTCACCAATGCGCTTTCCCCTTTTGCGTCAACTACTGCGCTGCCTGATTTGAACAACAGTTTTTCCTGGAGCGACACGTAAATTTTTCCATCGCGTATTTCAACGGATAACTCGTCTTTATCAAAACTCAACAACGCATCTTCAATTCTTTTCTTCAGGTCAGCAAGCGCAGCGTCTTTTCTTGCAAGCATATCTTCCAATTCTTTCACCTTCTGCTCGCGAATCGCAAGTTCTTTGCTCAGTAAATCAATCTTTGCTTTTTCATCATTCAGCTCCTGCTCTTTTTTCATCAACTCGCGTTTCTGATTTTCAAGGTCGGAAAGCAGTTTTTGTTTTTCTGATGAAGAAGAAGAAAGCAACTTCTTGTTTTGGTCAACCAAATCATCGTACAGCTTATTCAGCTCGGTATTTTTATTTTTTTCGCTGTTGTATTTTTCATTCATGGCGAGCATGTCAGTATTCAGTTTGCGCTTTTGGTTTTTCAATGAATCCAATTCTTCTTCAAGATTGGCTTTCAACACTCCCATCTTCTGCAACTCTTCCATCAGCGACTCATTTTCCAATTGCAACTGTTTGGTTTTCGCCTGCTCGCTTTCCAATTTCTTTACAGGCACACAGGCATAAAATAAGGCAAGGGTAAATCCTGCAATCAATAACTTTTTCATTTCAAAAATTTTCACAAAACTAATTAGAGGGTGAAGCAGAGAACACCCGTGTTTTCAACAAGAAATTTTTAGAGTGTCACCTCCGACATATTCTTTCATAAATTTCTTATTCACTATCTTTCCTCTCCTTATGTCAAAAGTTAAAACAGTTTATACCTGTCAGAATTGTGGCACGGAATCTCCGAAATGGATGGGACGATGTGCTTCGTGCGGGCAATGGAATACGTATGTAGAAGAAATCGTGAGCAAGTCACCTGCTTCTGCAAGAGCATCTGTAACTGGCGGCACCGGCTCGAAATCAAAACCAGTGCGGCTCGATGAAATTGATGTCTTGCAAACTTTTCGTATCGTGTCGAAAGATGATGAACTGAACCGCGTGTTGGGTGGCGGTATTGTGCCTGGTTCAGTCGTATTGGTGGCGGGCGACCCGGGCATCGGCAAGTCAACCCTGATGTTACAACTTGCGTTGAGTTTTGAGGAACCAACTGTTGTGTATGTGAGCGGGGAAGAAAGCGGAGAACAAATCAGTATGCGCGCAAAACGCATGGGCTACCGCAAAACGAATTGCTACGTGCTTGCGGAAACAAACACGCAGGCGATTTTCGAGCAACTGAAAGTGGTGAAGCCCGACATCCTCATCGTTGATTCCATTCAAACATTGCACACGCAATATATCGAGTCATCGTCCGGCAGTGTGAGCCAAATCCGCGAGTGCGCGGCTGAGATGCAACGCTATGCAAAAGAATCAGGAACACCAGTTTTTCTGATTGGTCATATCACGAAGGAAGGCGCGATTGCCGGACCGAAGGTGCTGGAACATATCGTGGACACCGTATTACAATTTGAAGGCGACCGCAATCACAACTATCGCATTTTGCGCACTTCAAAAAACCGTTTCGGCAGCACTTCAGAAATCGGCATTTACGACATGCAGAATTCCGGCTTGCGGCAGGTGAGCAACCCTTCAGAATTGTTGCTCTCGCAGCGTGAAGAACTGTTGAGCGGAATCGCAATTGCCGCGATGGTGGAAGGGATGCGCCCGATGCTGATTGAAACACAGGCGCTTGTGGCGCAGGCAGTTTACGGCACTCCACAGCGCTCATCAACAGGCTTTGACACGCGCAGACTGCACATGTTGCTTGCCGTTTTGGAAAAAAGATTAGGATTTCATTTCGGAACAAAGGATGTGTTCTTCAATATCGCGGGAGGATTAAAAGTGGAAGACCCCGCAATTGATTTGGCGGTGGTGAGCGCTTTGCTCTCCTCGTTTGAAGATGTGCCGATTCCCTACAATTATTGTTTTGCGGGCGAAGTAGGATTGTCGGGAGAAATCCGTGCAGTAAACAGAATTGAGCAGCGCGTTTCCGAAGCGGACAAGCTGGGCTTTGAGAAAATTTTCATCCCCTCAGGAAACCGAAAAGCGCTGACGGGAATGAAATTGAAAATAAAAGTGGTGCAGGTAGGAAAGGTGCAGGAGGTGAGCGAGAAGTTGTTAAACGAGGTTACTTCAAGATAATGAGCGATGAAACTCTTCGACATCACCACCGAATATCTCAGCGATTTTGTCGCGCTGCTGTATCCTAATCATTGCGAGGCATGTGAGCAGCCGCTCGGAAAGGGTGAAGACATTCTGTGCCTGCTCTGTCAATATGAATTGCCGCAAACCGATTATCACAAAGAGAAAGACAATCCTGTGGAGAAATTGTTTTGGGGTAGAGCGGAAATTCAGCGAGCTGCTGGTTTGTATTTCTTTCACGGAAAAACTAAAGTGCAGAATCTGCTCCACAAAATAAAATACCGCGACCGCAAAGAAATCGCGCACAAGCTGGGCAGAATGTATGGCGGTTTGATTAAGGAAACAGATTTTGCAAACGAAGTGAGCCTCATCGTTCCAGTGCCGCTGCATGAAAAGAAAAAACGCAAGCGGGGATATAATCAAAGCGATTTTTTCGCGATGGGTTTGTCGGAAAGCCTCGGCATCGAATGGTCAGCTAAAATTTTGCGGAGAAATATTTATACCGAAACACAAACCGGCAAAACACGCTTTGAGCGCTGGGGTAATGTGGGTGAAGTGTTTGAATTAATCGAAGCGAAGAAACTTCGAGGGAAGCATATTCTGTTGGTGGACGATGTTATCACCACGGGTGCAACGCTCGAAGCATGCGCCCATGCTTTGTTGCAAGCCGAAGGCGCAAAAGTGAGCATCGCAACGATTGCGGTGGCGCATTGATGCCATGCAGGTTCGCCTTATGCGGAATCAGCATTCCATAATAAAAGTAATTAGGGGATTCCGGCATAAAGCCGGAATGACAAAGGATTCAACCCAAACCCTTTCCATGAAATTGCATTTCTTTGCATCATAAATTCCTTTATTGATCGTTATCCCGCTCAAATCTTTAAAACCATTGCGTTTACGGTACTTTATTTTTCTTTCTTTTATCGGGGTATTTATTTTTTCCTCCTGCCGCAAAGACATCATTGACACCGACCCTTCGCTGAAACTTTCGTTTTCAACCGATACGCTCACGTTTGACACCGTTTTCACAACGCTTGGCTCCACTACGCTTTACTTCAAGATTTACAACGACAATAAGAATGCGGTGAAAACCAACGTAACGCTTGCGGGTGGCGATGCCTCCAACTTCAGAATTAATGCAGATGGAATTCCGGATGACCAGCAGGGCTTGGAGATTTTCGGTAAAGACAGCACCTATGTCTTCGTAGAAGTGACCGTTGACCCAAATGGCATGAACACACCTTTAATTATTACGGACAGCGTAATCTTTGAAACAAACGGCAATCGTCAGAAAGTGATTCTTGCTGCGTGGGGGCAGGATGCGTTTTATTTTAATGATTCGCTCATCACAACCACAACTTGGTTAAACACCAAACCTTATGTAATTTTTAATGCTGTGGGGGTGGACTCAGGTCAAACGCTGACGATTGAACAAGGAACGCAAATCTATATGGGTGGCAATGCACAACTCATCGTTTTCGGCACAGGAAAAATAAATGTAACCGGCACGAAAGAGGAGCCTGTTGTTTTCCAGGGAGTACGTCTCGAAGAATTTTATGACAACTTGCCAGGGCAGTGGTCAGGAATTTTCATTTTGCGCGGCAGCACCGGAAATTCGTTTGATTATGCAGTGATAAAAAATTCTGATTTCGGAGTTAATCTCGGCTCTATTCCAAATCGCATTAATGATTGCAATGACATTGGCGCTTACTTTTCATTTAGCAATGCTCCGCAGGCAACGCTAAGAAACACTGTTATTCAAAATAGTTTTCAAAACGGCTTGTCGGGATTGCTTGCGCAAATCACCGCTGAAAATTGTCTGCTCTTCAACAGTGGCGACCATCTTGTTTCGTTTTCATTTGGTGGAATTTATAACATGAATCATTGCACGCTTGCCAATTACGGTTCGTCAACAGTGAACCATCAAACTTCCACTCTGTTTCTCAGCAATGTGTTGGTCTGCGATAACACGATTTTTCCTGCTGAAATGGAGGCAAATTTTGATAACACGATTGTGTATGGTTCATTAGATGAGGAAATTAGTTTCAGCGTTTCTGATACTGCATTCTTCTCTGCAATCTTTGACCACTGCCTTGTGAAAACCGAATATGAAACAGATACGCTTGATTTCGTTAATTGCATATTCAACCTTGACCCGCAATTCGTTGACCGTGCGGAAGAGGATTACAGCATCGAAGCAACTTCTCCCTGCCGCGATTCAGGAAAAGTAACCCTCGTCACCACTGACTTGAACGGCAACCCGCGCATTGACACGCCTGATATTGGGGCGTATGAATACCAATAAATAAAATTCAATTTTCAAAAAATCAAATTTCAAATGACGAATACCGAACTGTGTTTGTTCCATTAAGATTTGATTAATGGATTTTGAATTTTCCCCGCGAAGTGTCCTAAGCAACTAACACCTTTTCACACCGTATCCATAACTATGTCATTTGTAGAAATAAGATTCATCTAAATTTATTCCAACCCAACGGGCATGGAACTTCTGCGCAAACTCCACCGGTTTTTTCCTGTTCAACTGCTCATTCTCCATTTTAAAAATCACCAGATTCTCATTTTCGTCTGGCTGTTTTTATTTCTCATCATCACAAATAACTGGGGGCGCTCTTACGGAATACCTTATCTATTGCTTGACCCTGAATATCTCGGTCGCGTTGATTTTCTCAGCTTCTCTATTCTGGGCGCAGCGTTTGGCGGCTACCTGATGACGTGGAATATCGCGGTGTATATTCTCGACAGTTATCGCTTTCCGTTTCTTGCCACGTTCAATCGCCCGTTTGCCATTTTCTGCATCAACAATTCATTGCTGCCGATTGCATTTTTGCTTACGTATTTTATCATCACCATCAATTTTCAGTTGAGCCGCGAGTTGGTAAATGCAAAGGATATTCTGCTCGATGTTTCAGGATTTTTTACCGGCTTGTTTGTTATCATTTTTATTTCAGCGGTGTATTTCACCACCACCACGAAAAATCTTTTTGCCATGTTCGGCATGAAGATTAAATCGGGCGCGCGCATCACGCGCAAAATGCGTATGCGCCAAAATATGATGTGGGATCAGTTTCGCAGAAAGGAAGAAGAATTTCCCGTTGACCATTTCCTTACTGCGCGTATGAAAATCAGGCGCATTCGCGGGGTGGAGCATTATGATGAAAAAATGATTCTTTCCGTGCTGCGGCAAAACCATTTCAGCGCGCTGATTATTGAATTGGCTACGCTCGCCACGCTGATTGCGCTTGGATTTTTGATTGATTATGAAATCTTCAACATTCCTGCGGGCGCAAGCATGTTACTGTTATTCGGCATTTTCGTTTCGCTTTCGGGCGTATTAAGTTTTTGGCTGAAAACCTGGAAAAACACCGCGCTGATTCTGTTGATTGTTGCGCTCGATATTTTTTACCGCTATGGCGGATTCAGCTATGATAACAAAGCGTATGGATTGAATTACAATAACGCTCCTGCGCTCTACACGCATGGAACTCTGGAGAAAATAGGCAGCAAAGAAAACATCGAAGAAGATAAGCGCAACACACTGGCGATTCTTGAAAAATGGAAGCAGCAAACAGGGCAGGAAAAACCGAAAATGATTTTACTCAGCGTGAGCGGTGGCGGATTAAGCTCTGCAAAATTTACCACGCTGGTGATGCAGAAAGCTGACAGTATGCTGAACGGAAATCTGATGAAACACACAGTTGCCATCACCGGCTCATCAGGCGGCATGTTTGGCGCAACGTATCTGCGCGAATTGTATCTGCAAAAACAATTGAAGCAATTTGATTCGTTTAATGACCCCATTCACGCGGATAACATTTCAAAAGATTTACTCAACTCCATTTGCTTCACTATCGTGGTGAATGATTTGTTTTTACCCTGGCAAAAATTTGAGATAGGCGGCTATACCTATCGCAAAGACCGAGGCTATGCAATGGAAAAACAGTTGAATGCAAACACCGGCAACATGATGAGCAAAACCATTGGCGAAAACGCGCAGTATGAAAAGAATGCGCTCATTCCGATGCTGATTTTTGTTCCCACGATTATCAATGACGAGCGCAAGCTGATTGTGAGCGCGCAGCCTTCTTCTTACCTCATGCGCCCTCCTCTTGATGGTTTAGAAACGGGCACAGCGGATATTGACGCGGTGGATTTCATGCGCCTGTTCTCCGACAACGACCCGCTCAATCTTCAACTCACCAGCGCGGTGCGCATGAACGGAACCTATCCTTATATTTTACCCAATGTAACATTGCCTTCCGAGCCGGTAATTAAAACGATGGACGCGGGCTTCCGCGATAACTACGGCATCGAAACTTCCACGCGATTCATCTACACGTTTAAAGATTGGATAAACGAAAACACGAGCGGAGTGGTGCTGATACAAATCCGCAATTTCAAGCGCGAAAGCGAGATAGAAGCCTATCACCGCGAATCCATTCTCGATCGCGTGATTAATCCGATTTCAAATCTTTACGAAAACTGGGACAACATTCAGGATTACAATCATAACTATCTCGTGGATTATGCAAAAGACTGGGTTGGCGGCAAGATGGACGTGATTTACTTTGAATACATTCCTGATAAAAAAGAAAAGGAAGCGTCTATGAGTTTTCACCTCACCACGCGCGAAAAGAGAAACATCTCGGAAACGCTTTACTATCCGCACATCAAGCGGAATATGCAGAAGTTGAAAGAGGCGATGGAGTGAAGTCTGTCCTTGGGAACGAGGCTCTGTGAGTGAAGCTATCCTCCAACTTAAAGAAAGGACTGCATCGCAGGACTTGCATTAACATAAAAATATTACGGAGCCAGTGAGAAACTAATCGTTATCCCAGCGCGTGTGTTTGTAATAGGGAAGGAGGCCGATGTTGCCGGGATGGAGCGGTTGCGGTCGAAAAATAATTTCACGCGCAACTTGCTGTTGATGATATAATCAATTGAAGGCGACACGCGGATGGTTTTCATGCCGCGTGTTGGCTCACTCACCTGCTGATCGAGGCGCTGGCTGAAGGTGACGTTATCGCGGTAAGACACATCGCACTTAAAGTTGAGTTCGTTTTCAAGTTTCTTCTTTTTGCCTTTGATTTTAAATGGAATCACCAATCCTTTCAAGCGGTAGCCGAAGCCAAACGTAAATTCCGTAGTGCGCGACTCGCTGATTTGATAGTCAATTACGCTCATGGCAAGGTTGCGCGTTTTCTTAAAATCAAACTTAGAAGTCATGTTGTTTTTCCAGGTGATGTCCACCCCGATGAGCGGTGAAAGCTGCTCGGTAATCACCACCTGCGGAATGCTGTAATAAGAAATGAAGTTGTTGTTTAATTCATCAAGTTCCGAAGGACGGAAATAATTATCACCATCAAATTTCAGGTTTGACTGGAAATTATTTATGGTGTAAGTAGAACTGTAGCCATGCGTGATGTTGATGCTGTTCATCACCTTTTTGAAAATCGGAATGTTGCTTAATCCGTTGTAGGTCACGCGCCAGTTGGGCAGCGGAAACACTTTGAACGGGTCGAGCTTCACGTCATTCGGGCTTTGATTGGTGTAGGCTGCGATGAAAGAAGGAATCAGCACATCCTGGCTGTAAGGTCCGTAACCTTCATTAAAATTCTGCAACTCTGTATTGGCAGTATCGGGCAGTATGAAATTTCCGTTGGAATTTGGATTGCCATTTGCGAGCCTGTTTGAAATAATGCTGCGGTTCACATCCTGAAACTGCCGGAAGGCATCGGTGAATCCGTTATCATCCGATTTTTGAAACAACGTCTGAATTGAGATGTACGTCACTGTGTAGCTTCCCGTAGTTTGCGGAGTGAGGTGGTCGAAGGGGCTGTTTGTATATTGCTTTTTGAAATACTCCGAATAGTTTTCCGTGATGGTGCGGTCAACCGTGAGGTCAACTTTGAAATCGCGAAATGGCTCCACCACTGCTTTAAAGTTGAGATTGCGCGCTGTTGATTGCAGCACCTGAAAGTTGAGGCTCGTATCGCTCGTTATCCAGCCCTTTGCTGCCGCATCATCCAGCCATTTCAAGTCAGGCTGATAGCCAAAAATGAAATTTAATCCCGGCTTGTTAAATCCATCCGCCTGTCCTAAAATTTTTGTTTTGGGCATATAACCCGGAATCGCGCTGCCCTGTGTTTTGCTGAATGTCATGGAGACGCGCTTCAGCGCAATAAACGGACGTATGAAAGGAGAAACAGCGGGACTTTCGGGGTTTTGAATTTTCCCTCTGTCCGTTTGCAGTTTTTTGATTTTTTGTTTTTTCTCCTTCTTTTGCTTTTTCAACTTCTTGATTTCTTCTCGCTTGTTTTGAATCGTGTCCTTCTTGATTTCGGAAATCTGGTCTTCAATCTTTTCAATTTCTTTTCTGAGTTTATCAATATCGTCATCAATTTTTCTTTTCTTCTTTTCATTTTCTGCAATCTTCTTTTCACGCTCTTTTCGTTTCCAATCCTGCTCGGTGCGCGTTTTGGTGGAGTTGTACGGCTTCAGTTTTGTGAATTTGTCATAAAGTTTTCTGAAATCCAATTCGCCATTCAATTTAATGTCGCGTGTGTTGCTGATGACGTTGCCGAGCGGATTATCCACGATCTGATCTAAGTTCGGGTCGCGGTATAGTTTGCCTGTTGCCCAGCTATAAGTTGTGCCATAACTGGCGCGCGCCTGTGTCCAGTCGAGCAGCGGAATTTTGTTGAGTGGTGCATTGTAGGTAGAACTGAAGTTATGCTGATAGCGCGTAGTGCGCCCCCAGTCAAAAATGTTGTTCCACAGGGAATCTTTCTTTTCATCGGTATCAAGTCTTCCGTTTGGCTCGTCAATGCTGGCATTGTTAATAGCACTGAAATCAACCGTCACTGATTTCATCGGGTTGTATTTAAATCCGTAAATCCTGTCCCACGTAAAATATTTTTCGAAAGTCGGGTCGGAAGGAATTTCATCCGCATCAATCTGGCGCAGCACCGTTTCGGCATACATTCTGCTCATCTCTGTGGAGAAGGCAAGATTGTTTGGGATAAAATTGAAGTTAAGATCTTTTACGAGCGTAAGGTATTTGCTCTTTGATTTTATCATCTTGCCGAATGGCGTGAAATATTTCGCCTGCGGGGAGAAATTATAGCCAAGCCTTGCCGTGTATTGTCTGATTTCGTTTTTCTCTATGAAGGGGGTGGTGCGCAGGGTGTTACTGTATGCAAACGTGAGGTTTATGTTTGACGGGTCATACACGCGCAGTTTTTTATCGCTGCGTGGTGACACAAACCGCACGTTGGAAAAGTTGAGACTTTTGATGGTTTGGCGCGTTTGCGCCTGACGCTTGTAGTCGAGCTTATCATCCTGAATTGCAATGAGACGCAGTTTGACCTCCAGCGGAACATCCAATTCATACGGGTCATATTGCGGAGTGCTGAATCCTTGCGTGATGCCCGCGTACATCGGGATGCGCAGCCCCACTTTTTCAGGGATAAATTTTCCGAGGTCAATATTTCCTGCTAAGTCATAGTTCCAATACGTATCGCGAAAACGCTCCTGCACTTTTTGCTCGATTTGACCATAGCCGATGGTGTGCATCTGCGTGGAGAAGTTGAGACCACCCAAATCGGCAAGTTTCGTTTCCATGCGCGCCAATGCAGCAAAGCCCCCTCCTTCGTCAAGACCAAGGAGGCGCAACTCATTGAACCACACTTCTACGCATTTCGCTTGTCCATCATCAGTGCAGGTTGAATCGCTGCCTGCTTCAGCCTTTGGGTTGCGCACTCCAAGCATCGCAGTTTTCACCAAGCCCAAATCAGGATTTCCGACAACAGTGAATTTATTTCCACGCGCATCATATATAATGAAGGGCGAGGTAGGGTCATAATTCGGCAGGAGACTGCGCAGAATTTTCACTTTGTATAAGCTATCCAGCGCGAGGTCAATGAAATTTTCTTCGGGCCAAATCAGCTTTTGGTCATTCTCATCATCCGGGTTATAGGAACCTGCGGGAGTAATTCTCAGCGGGATTTCATATTCATAATAGTTATTGGTGAAATCGGATCCAAGTCGCATGAACACGCGCACATCGCAATCATTCAGCGGGTCGGCAACATCACCCGATTCACCGTGAATAAACATTTTCAGCCGTTTGTAGGTGCGCAGGTCAAGATTGAGATTTTTAAATACCGCGCGGGAATCGCCATCTTTCAAGTCGCATACATCCAATTGCAGCGACTGCTCATTTTGCAGCGCGTTCACGTTGGTGCTGGTGATGTTTTGCTCGCGTAAAATGCCGGGCGGCAGCGAGTAAGGAACAGGGAATTTCTCTGAATTTTCTTCCACGTTTACAGCAGCCACATTGAAATAAGTGTTGCTTGCTTCGTCATCAGGCACATATTCGCCCGGGTCGAGCAGCGAAAACTGATAGCGCCTCCATTGGTTGCGCGTAAGCTCAAGACGCGCGAAACGCAGCACCACTGAATCTTCAAAGCCGGTAAGAAACATGCGCATAAAACGGATGGAGCGGAAGTCGGGAATGCTGCCCACTTTTCTTTCGTATTCGCTAATCGGAATGCGGAACTGATACCAACTGATTGTTTCTATGTTTCCGTTTGCAAGCGTCACTGTTGCATCTACTTTATCATTGATAAACGGGTCGCCCACCCGCATGCCCGGCTCTAATTTCAAACGATATTGAAAATATTCTTCCGCTTCATTTACCGTGAAGTCTCTATTCAAATCTTCTGAATCGGGAATGTTAGTAGCAGCTTCTGAAATTGTTTGCCCCGAACTTGAAATGGGCGAGTTACCCTGCTGGTTATTAAATCTTTTGTAGCGCTCAAGGATTGCGCGTTGCTCGCTGTCATAGTCGCTGCCTAAAAAATAATGGTAGTTGTCGGAAGAAGGGTCGTTGGTTGCTTTGTCAATCACCGCCTGACTTGCGCCCGCCTGTTGCAGGCGACTCAGGTAATCGTTAAAGTAGGCGCGCTCGCCATCATCATTCAAGCCATCAAGCCCGATGTCTTGCCATGCTCTTTTATCAGGGTCGTTATCAAACGCATTTGTAATTGGTTGCGTAATCGGCACTCTGCCCCAGTTTGTGCTGTCCATCGGCACCTGACTTCCCGGAGCCTGCAATCCGTTTTCAAAAAATTTGCGTGAATCTTTTTGAATATCCTCGGAAATATTTCCAAGGTTGATATACAATTCGCCACCGGAAGAATTCTGGTTGTAGATGAACGGGTCAAGCACCCAAAATTCGATGTACTCAATATTCGCAGCTTCAAAATCGGTATTATCAAGGTCGCGCATCACACCGCCCCAGCGTGATTCGGGCTCCAGAAGAAGACCTGTGCTTGGGTCAATGCCTTGTGAAAAAGGCGTTGGGCTTACTTCGTAATTATAGTGTCCACGCTCTCTGGGGTAATACGCTAAATCAAACGTGAGGAGGTTGTTGTTCAATCCGGGATTGAGGCGGGTTCTGTTGGGAAACACTTCTTGTTCGTCAATTTCACGCACGTAATGATTTGACTGGTCATCATTCGAGATGTGGTCGGGCGTGGCGCTGTTGTCGCGCGAAAACAGCGGGTCAATATTATACCAGCAGAGGCGCGCTCGGTTGTAGGCATAAAGCAACGAGTCAGTGAGTTGCGCTTCCGGGAAAAGCTCTCGGCCTGAAGCGTTCAGCGCATTTTTCGGAGTGCTTGCAAGTACCCATTTGTTTGCGGGATAGCGCAAATCATACGTGCTGCTGGTTCCTTCAAAATCATCAATATACACCGTGCCGTCTTTGCCGATAGCTTTCTGGTGTCCTGGATTCAAATGCGCCATTTCACCCATCAGGGAGAAAGAAGAAGCCTCTTTGGTTTCATACAACGGAAGTTTATCCACGAGCCATGTCAAAAATTGCGACTCGGTGTTGTAATTAAAATCAAATCCCGATTGCATATTCTTAATCGGGTCTTCTCCAATATTCACTTTTTGTGTGAACGGTCTTTCGCGCAACATCAGCAAGGTGCCGCCCAAACTGAACTTATCCGATACTTTGTAATCAAGTCGCGTTCCGAACATTGTTCTTGTCTGAAAGCCGAAGAGCGCGTTGTTTTCATACGACACGTTTATCGGTACGCCTGAATTCAGCACACCTTCATTGATAATTTTTACTCTGCCCAAGGAATAGTCAACGCTATAATCTCTGCCTTCCACCAACTGTTGCCCGCCCGCTGTCACCTTCACGGAGCCTTGCGGCACGTTAAATGCGCCCAATGAAATTTCGTTTGACACGGCAGATTTAAATGTTCCCTGCAACACAAAGCGGTTGAGTTGCGGAAACTGCTGCGCGATAACTTTTGTGGAATCATACAGTTGCTGATACACATATTTATCGGCAAGTCCGGCATCGCCCGCATCAACAAATTCCTGCCGCAAATTGCTGCCGAATGGTTCCAGTATCGGAAAATATACTCTGCCGTTTGAAGGGTTGATGGTGATACCGGAGATAAAATCGAATACGCCATCGGGCTGCGGGTCGTTTTGCATATTCACTTTATCCAAACTGAGTACGCTAATCAGCGGAATGCCGCTGAGATTTCCTTCGGGGATGAACCGCTTTTGCCCGCCACCTGGATCTTGATAAATAATATTCAGTTTGAAATCTTCCTTGTTCACCTGGAAGGCGCCCAACGGATACACGTTCTTCATCATCAAATCCCAAATCGGCAGCTTCGGGCGCGCTGATGTTCCTTTGAGCAGTTTGAGGAAAATAATAGTTGGACGCGCAATGGAATTCGTGTCAGTGGTATACTCCAGTCCGATATCCTGCGCAAATTCGCCCACTTTATAGACCTCTCCATTGAGCGTGTATTCATAAGCCACGCTCAGCACTTCATCGGCATACAACGCCTGATTCAGCGAGAGAATACCAAGCTGCGGGTTGAAATTATATTCTGAAGTATTCAGCTTGCGGGCATACGTTTTTTCAAAATCCTGCACTGCTATCAAATTGAAATTTTGCTCAAGTGTCACCACTGCGCTATTGATGTTGCGGGCGTTGGGGTCATTTTTTAATCTGCCATAGAGGTCGTTTGCGCCATTGTCAGCTACATTTGCGCCCCCGAGCGGGGTAATCGTAGTGCTGTAAATATTGACAGGCTCCGCCAAATCCATAAATCCGATGATGTCGCGGGCATTTTCTGTGGCAGCAGTGCGGTTGGTCACCCATACTTCAAGTCGAGTAACATTTGCAAGTGAACTGATAACCGGATAGGTGGAAAGCGCGTTTTCGTAATTATCGCGGAAATAGTGCGAAAGAAAGAAGTGGCGGTTTTCGTCATACTGGTCGGCATACACTTCAAAGTTGGAAGTCTGCGCGCCCTTGTCAATCGTCAGCGTTTCCATCTGCGATTTCTGCTGCGAATAGACACTGGTCATTGTGAGCCTGCCGAACTGTAATCTGGTTTTTAACCCAAACAAACTTTGGGACCCCTGAATAAGCGTAGTTGGCAAAGGGAATGCAACATTCCCTGCTTCCACCGCCTTGATAATATCGTCTTCCTGCCCTTCGTAGTTCAGTTTGATTTGATTTTCAAAATCGAAGGTGGCTTCGGTGTTGTAGTTAAGATTGATTTTGATTTTGTCGCCAATCTTCCCAACCACGTTCATGTTAATGCGCATGTCGAAGTCGAAGCCTCCGCTTTTGCGCTGGTTTTCGGTATGCGCGGGGTTATCAATTTTCTGTACGTTACCTCCCAGAGTGAGGTCAATATTTCCGGAGGGCTTGATGTCAATGGTGTTGCTGCCAAGCCATTCTCCAAAGCGGCTTTTTGTTACATACAGCTTGGGGATGATGCCTTTTTCTTCAATGAGCGTGATGGATTCTGCGCGCTCTTTCCAATAATCCTGTTGTGTTTGTTCTTTTTGGTAATCAAGATATTCATCAAAGGTGAGGTAGGTGGGCGGTTTTACATCACGCCCGTCCATTGTTTCAGTTAAAATATAACGGTCAGTTTCAGGGTCGTACTCTACACTTTTCTCAACCGATTCAGGGTCATCTAATAAAAACGGGTTGTCATCATCATCCGTGACAAAATCACCCTGACGGTCTTTAATGGGATAAGGGAGGTCGCCTTTATTTTTCTTTATCGAATCCTGCGGAGTTGCTTCTTCTTCAAAAAATTCAGGGAAAACGGTGCTGCCCGGCACGGAGGCATAGAGCAACGCAGCAGTGACACATGCGCTCAATGCAATAAGGAGGATACGGTTGGCGTGCAGCAAAGCTTACAATTGTTTAAGCGCTCTTTTAATTAAGTCCTCTACCCGGGGGAAGTTCTCACCCGCTCTCAGGAGCTCATCAATGGTTTTTTCAGCCTGTGCTTTGTTGAAGCCCAAAGCGATTAGGGCGGATAACGCTTCTTCGCGAATTGTATTGTCTTTAACGCCTGAAATTTTTGACACGTCACCCACCTTCGCCATTTTATCCTTTAGCTCCAAAATCATGCGCTTGGCTGACTTCGGTCCAATCCCCTTGATACTCTGAATCATCCTTTCGTTTTCCTGAAGGATGGCTTTTTGCAATTCTTCAGGCGACAAGGAGGATAAAGCAACTCTTGCTGTCGAGGGACCAATCCCCGAAACGGAAATTAATTGCGTGAACAGCGCTTTCTCAAACTCATCTGCAAAACCATACAAGGTATGCGCTGTCTCAGTCACGTGCAGGTAAGTATGTAGCTTACATTTTTCTAAATGTTGGATTTTGGTAAACGTGTTCAGGCTGATAAACACATGGTAGCCAATGCCGCCACATTCCAGCAGCACATAAGCCGGACTTTTAAACGTAAGATTTCCAAGAATATAGCCAATCATGCGGGACGTGAGGAGGTTGGGGTCAGAAGCAGAGTTTTAAAATACGTACGTAAACTATACGTGTCGTAAAGGTATTCTGTTGGGTGAAAAAAATAAGCCGCAAAGCTAACGGCTTTCCTGTGAAATTCAGGATTGTGGACACTCCGAAAGACTCTATTCCAACCCGTCAATAAATTTTTCAAATTGCTTTTGAAGCGAGTCTGTATTAACAGAAGCATTTTCCTTTTCCTTCCTCATCATTGCTTGCGCTGTATAGCCTCCCCGAATACTTCCATTTGCAACGTGAATCATCCAGTCTTCGATGCGGTCAATTTTCAATTCTAATTCTTCGGGATAATAAACATCTTCCAATCCTTCTTTTCGTTTCAGTTGAATGTTCACATACGCCTTGTCTAAGGATTTCACTTTTCCCCACAGATGCTCAACATGGTCGCGGGTTGGCTCAAATGAAAACCGAATAAATGCGCTGTCGGCATGTTGCGGATAAAGAGCGAAAAAAGTATCCAACGTGGTAACCGCCTGTTTCTTTGCTTGCAACATGCGGCTGTCGGTTTCATCCACTACTGCATATTCATTTTGAATTTCAGTATTGCTTGTAAATGTTCCCCACACGAATACCCCGACAAGAAAAACAAAAACAGCGGAGATGATGAGAAAATATTTTAGCGGCTTGTCCATTGCGGAACAATTTTAGGAAGAATAAAACACAGAAACCGCAGAGGGCGCTGAGGGTTGCGCAGAGAAATACAAAGAGAAGTTGTGTCTCTCCTTTTCTCTGCGTTATATTTTACTCTGTTTCCTCTGCGGTTTCTGCATTCACCCTCTGTAAATTTGTATTTTACACCACCCATGTCCGCAGCAAACATTTACCAATTTCTTCTTGAAAAACGGCAGCAGCAAAAAAAGTCGCTCGCGGTTTTGATTGACCCGGATAAGAACAATCTTGCCCGGCTGGAGCAAACACTGTCTCGCTGCGAAAAAGCATCTGTAGATTATTTTTTTGTTGGCAGCAGCCTGCTGCTGCATGACGGGCTTGACCGTTGTGTGCAGTTCATCAAAAAAAAATCGACCATCCCTGTTGTGCTTTTTCCCGGCAACCGTTTTCAGATTTACAAGGAAGCCGATGCGATTTTATTGTTGTCGCTTATCTCAGGAAGAAATCCTGAATTGCTCATCGGGCAACATGTACAGGCTGCGCCTCAATTGAAAAATAGCGGGATTGAAATCATACCTACCGGCTACATGTTGATTGATGGAGGCAAACTCACTTCCGTGCATTACGTGAGCCAAACACTGCCGATTCCTGCGGATAAAAATGACATTGCTGTTTCCACCGCGCTCGCTGGTGAAATGCTTGGACTAAAAGCAATCTATCTCGAAGCTGGTAGCGGAGCAAAAAATCCTGTGAGCGAATCTATGATTTCCGAGGTGCGAAAAAATATTTCCGTTCCGCTGATTGTCGGTGGTGGAATCCGCAGCGGTGAAGCGGCATATCACGCCTGCAAGGCTGGCGCTGATTTGCTTGTTGTCGGAAATGGTTTTGAAGATAAGCCTGAGTTGATTGCGGAAATTGCGAGTGCGGTGCGTGAGGCAAGCCGTCATCCTGAGTTTATCGAAGGATGGCAAACCGGCAACCGCCACTCTTCGACAAGCACAGAGTGACAATCCTTCTATGCAACAAAAAATGACAAACATTTGAAAGGCAGAACACTCCGGTCAACAGGAAGCTGGTATCTCGTGCGGCTGGATGACGGCAGGCGCGTGGAATGTCGCGTGAAAGGAAAATTTAAGTTGGATGCGGAGAAACTCACCAACCCTGTTGCAGTGGGTGATTTCGTTTCCATTGAATTTGAAGACACCGAAAACACAGCAGTCATCGGGGAAATTTTTCAGAGAACAAATTATATCTCGCGTCAGTCACCACGGCAAAAGCAGGCGCGCCATATCATCGCGTCAAATCTCGACCAGGCTTTTCTCGTTGCCACGATTTCCCACCCGCGCACGTCAACAGGTTTCATTGACCGCTTTCTCCTGACAGCCGAAGCATACGGCATTCCTGCACATCTCATTTTAAACAAACAGGATTTGATGCTGGGAAAAGATTTGAAAAAGCAGGATGAAGTGGTAAAAATTTATGAGCAAATTGGCTACCCTGTACATCTTGTAGCTGCGCAAACTCAAATGGGCATTGATGCGCTAAAAACACTTCTGCAAAATAAAACCACGCTTATTTCGGGGCATTCTGGAGTGGGCAAATCAACGCTGATTAACGCGATTCATCCGCTGGCAAATTTGAAGACAGGCGTAATTTCAGAATATCATCAAAAAGGGATGCACGTTACTACGTTTGCAGAAATGCATGAACTGCCCTTTGGCGGCTATGTGATTGACACGCCCGGAATAAAAGAATTCGGCTTGCTCGACCTCGAGCCGCATGAAGTCAGCCACCACTTCCGCGAGATGCGCGAATTAACAGGTGACTGTAAATTCAACAACTGCCTGCATGTGAACGAGCCGAAATGCGCAGTGAAGCAGGCTTTAGAAGAAAGAAGAATTTCAGAGGAACGTTACAAGAATTATCTGAATATTTTGGAAGATAGCAAGACGAGAGAGGAAGGGAAGTATGATTGAGAGAGGTAATGAGCAATTAATCAAAAAACAAGAATCAAATTTCAAGTGAGAGTTGTAATTCAACGGGTGAAAGAAGCATCAGTAGAAATTGATAGACAGATAAAATCTTCCATCCAACGCGGCTTGCTCGTACTTGCGGGTTTTGAAGAAACCGATACTGCCGAAGATTTGGAATGGCTTTCAAAGAAAATCGTGCAGCTACGCATCTTTAGTGATGCACAGGGTTTGATGAATCTAAGCGTACAGGATGTGCAGGGAGAAATTTTAATTGTAAGCCAGTTCACATTACATGCAAGCACGAAAAAAGGTAATCGCCCTTCTTATATGAACGCTGCAAAACCGGAGATTGCGATACCTTTATATGAGCAATTCATCAGGCAGGTGGAAGCGGATTTGGGCAAAGCTGTTGCCACAGGCGAGTTTGGCGCTGACATGAAAGTCGCATTGGTGAATGATGGACCCGTAACCATCGTGATGGATACTAAAAACAAAGAGTAGATGCTGTTTGACCTGAAAAAATTTGTTGCCACGAGTCCTGAGAAATTCGAACGCGGGATTTCGCGCATCGAAATTGTCGGCTTGCTCGTAACAATGATTGGCGTTGCGCTGATGACAAAAAAAATTCCTGCGGGCTATTCGCTTCTCAACATCGGGCTATCCACGCTTGCAGCGGTGTACCTATTTCTTGGCGTAACAACAACGGAAATTTTCAAACTGCAATCAAACAGGTCATTTGCAATCGCGATGCAAATCAGCTACACGGCATTAGCGGTGACGATGATGGGAATGTTGTTCACGTTGATGCACTGGCCCGGTGCGGCTGTAATGATGCAGGCGGGCGGCATCGTAACAGGGCTGATGTTTGCTTATTGTACCTACAAAATGTATTTCGGAAAAGTGGATGATGAAGCGCACCGCGTCATCATCAATAATCTGATTGTGCGCATGTTGCCCGCGCTGCTCGTGGCGGCAGTGCTGATTATGTTGTATCTGAAAAAATAACGATCATGCCCGGACTCTCCTCTCCAAATGGAGAGGGGCAGGGGTGAGGCTAAATAAAATACCATGACCATTCACGAAGCCCAGAAAACCGTTGACAGTTGGATAAAAACAACAGGAGTCCGTTACTTCAACGAACTCACGAACATGGCGATACTCGCAGAAGAAGTAGGCGAAGTAGCGCGTATCATTTCGCGGAAATATGGCGAGCAATCCTTCAAAAAATCTGACAAGAAAAATGAACTCGCTGATGAACTTGCGGATGTATTATTTGTCACCATTTGCCTCGCCAACCAAACGGGCGTGGATTTAACGGAAGCGCTGAAACGGAATTTGGAGAAGAAGACAAAGCGGGATAAGAAGAGGCATAAAAGGAATAAAAAGCTGAGGTAAATTTCAAAATACAAGCATCAAATTTCAAATTATAGGAAGATTCAAGGAATTGAAATTTGATTATTGGAACTTGGAATTTCTTAAACAGTCTCTACCGCCAAAAACGGCATCTTCACCACGCGTGCGCGAACAGCGCTGTTGCGGATTTCGATAAAGATTTCTTTTTCCAATGACGCAAAGGGTGTTGCCACATAGCCCATGCCGACAGGCTTCTTCAGCGTGGGCGCCATCGTGCCGGATGTTACTTTTCCAATTACGTTTCCTTCTGCATCAAGAATACGGTAGTCATGGCGGGGAATTCCTTTCTCCACCAACTCAAAGCCAATCAATTTTCTTTTCACGCCTTCTTGCTTTTGCTTCAGGAATATTTCCTTGCTGTTAAAGTCTTTGGTGAATTTGGTAATCCAACCAAGTCCCGCTTCAAGCGGACTTGTAGTATCATCAATATCATTTCCATACAGGCAATAACCCATTTCGAGGCGCAGCGTGTCACGCGCGGCAAGCCCGACAGGCTTCACGCCAAAATCTTTTCCCGCTGCAAAAACTGCCTCCCAGATTTTCAGCGCATGTTTTTTATCAAAATACAATTCAAAGCCGCCCGCACCCGTGTAGCCTGTTGCGGAGATAACTACATTGTCAATGCCTGCGAATTTTCCTTTTGCAAAACTGTAATAAGGAATCGTTTTTAAATCAACAGTAGTTAATGTTTGCAACGCTTCGACAACCTTCGGTCCCTGCACTGCGAGCAGCGTGATATTATCGGAAATATCCGTCATCTCCACGCCATCGGTATTGAATTGCGCAATCCAGTTCCAATCCTTTTGAATGTTGGAAGCATTCACCACGAGCAGATATTCATTTTCGGCAATCATATACACGAGCAGGTCATCCACCAAGCCGCCATTGAGGTTGGGCAGGCTGGAATACTGTGCCTTGCGGGGCATGAGTTTGGAAGCATCATTCGTAGTCACCTTCTGAATGAGGTCAAGCGCACCTTTTCCTTTCAACATGAATTCACCCATGTGCGACACATCAAACACGCCCATACCGTTGCGCACGGCAGCATGTTCTTCATTAATGGAGGTATAAACAATCGGCATGTTGTAGCCTGCAAATTCAGCCATCTTGGCTCCGAGACTGATATGAACGGGGGTAAGGGCGGTTTCTTTCATCGTATTATTTTGTCTGCAAGTTAATGCGGATGTGCCGATTAGCCAATTAGATGCTAATGTGACGATGTGTCAATTAGCCAATGTGCCAATGAATCTTACTTAGTAGAAATCCTCCTAAAGGTTTGTGTTTTCATTAGTCTACATGCGAAACCAAAAAATTAAAAATCGGCACATCGGCTATTTGGCACATCAGCAAATCTCCATGCAACCAAGCCCCGCCTTCCATTCGTCTATTTCAGGATTTTTCGATACTTTCGCCCCTGCGATTTTTTGGTGAAAAAAGTTGAATGAAGCTTAAAAAGCCACTTTCCCTCGGTGAGGCAGCCGGGTTTCTTGGAGCCAAGCCGGTGGGAAACCCCGACATGCTCATCACGGGCATTAATGAAATCCACAAGGTGGTTCCCGGTGATATTACTTTCGTTGACAAAGAGAAATATTATGATGTAGCGTTGCGTTCCAAAGCTTCGTTCGTCATCATCAACAAAGAAATTGCTTCGCCCAATGGCAAAGCATTCATTGTTTCCAAAGATCCTTTCCGTGATTTTAATAAGCTGACGCAACACTTCATGCCCTTTGAGCCGTGCAGCGAGCGCATCAGTAAGTCGGCAACCATCGGTGAAAACACCATCATCCAGCCGGGCGTGTTCATTGGCAATCATGTGAAAATCGGGAGCAACTGCATCCTACATGCTAACGTAAGCATCTGTGACCATAGCATAATTGGCAACAATGTCATCATTCAACCCAATGCGGTGATTGGCGGTGATGCTTTCTACTTCAAGTTCCGCAATGGCATGGAGAACTATTATGAAAAACTGCACTCCTGCGGCAAAGTGATTCTTGAAGATGATGTGGAAATCGGTTCCGGATGCACGATTGATCGTGGCGTGTCAGGCGATACCATTATTGGCAAAGGTACTAAACTCGATAACCTCGTGATGGTGGGGCATGGCGTTGTGATTGGAAAAAACTGCTTGATTTCCGCGCAGGTTGGCATAGCCGGAAAAACGATTATCGAAGACGAAGTAATTCTTTGGGGACAAGTGGGAGTTTCAAAAGCTCTGCATATAGGATCAAAGGCAATTGTACTCGCCCAATCAGGCGTGAGTAAATCCTTAGAAGGCGGCAAAATCTATTTTGGCAGTCCTGCCGTTGTAGCTCGTGATAAGTGGAAAGAGATGGCGATTCTGCGACAGTTGCCGGACATTTGGGAGAAGTTGAAAAATCTTTGATTTTTTTAGCGCCCGTTGGGGGTTAGTAAGTCTGCTATTCTGTCTTCACGATTTTTTTTACAACGAAACCATTTTCATTTTTCAAGCGCAGAAAATAAACACCGGGAGTGAAGCCTGCTTCGCGCAATGAAATCTGAAGATTACCCAAACCTGTTTTCGTTGCATACATTTTTTTTCCGGCATGCGAATAAATTTCAATTTCCGCAGCAGCAGAATTCGTGAGCACAGACTCAATATTCAAAACATCCTGCGCTGGATTAGGATAAACAGCAAACGACAAAAGCGAGGTGCTCTCTTTTATTCCTGACGGCAAAACAGTTAGAGTTGCTTGGGCAGTTGCCGTACAGCCATTTGCATCTGTCACCGTAACAATATAAGTCGAGGTTAGCAAAGGACTCTCTGAAATAGAAGCCGTTGTTTGTCCGCTGCTCCATTGGTAAGAAGTTCCTCCGCTTGCAGTGAGCGTTGCTGAATCACCCTGAATAATTGAAACCGGATTGGCAACAGCCGTTGCAACCGGAAGCGGGTTTTCTGTAACTGTCGCAGAGGTAGTTGCCGAGCACGAGCCGCCAGCATCAGAAACTGTTACAGAATATGTGGAGGTGGAAGATGGATTTACAGAAATACTTTCAGTAGTCGCTCCGTTGCTCCATATATAATTTGTTCCTCCGCTTGCAGTGAGCGTACTATTTTCTCCGGTGCAAATCGTTGCTGAGTTGGGTGTGATTTCAGCCGTTAGTCCCGAAGTAACAGTAACTGTTCTTGAAGCAGCAACCGTGCATCCGTTGGCATTTGTTACTGTGACAGTGTAGCTTGTTGTTGAAACAGCACTCTCCGTGATGCTTGAATTTATAGAACCATTGCTCCAAGAATAAGTTGATCCTCCGCTTGCTGTCAATGTTACACTCCCGCTGCAAATGGTAGCTGTTGCCGGTGAAATAGTTGCGACAGGAATAGAATTTACTGTAACCGTTTTTGAAGCAGAAGCAGTGCATCCATTTCCGTCTGTAACAGTGACGATATAAGCGGTGGTTGAGGATGGATTTACACTGATGCTGGCAGCAACCATAGAATTACTCCAAAAATAATTCACTCCTCCCGATGCGGTGAGTTGAATATTTTCTCCATTGCAAATTGTCGCGTTTCCCGGGGAGATTACAACATTCGGATTAGAATTTACTGTTACTATTTTTGAAGCAGTTGCCGAACATGAACCGCCTGCATCAGTTGCTGTCACAGTGTATGTTGTGGTTGAAGTAGAATTTACAGTAATGCTTGCCGTTGCCGCCCCATTACTCCAACTATAATTTGTGCCGCCTGAAGCAGTAAGCGTGATATTTTGCCCGTCACAAATAATCGCTGTTATTGGTGAGATGGTAGCTGTTAGTCCAGACGTCACCGTCACTGTTCTTGATGTTGTGGCTGAACAACCCGATGCGTCAGAAACCGTGACAGTATAACTTGTTGTTGTCACTGGGCTTACCGTAATGCTTGCCGTATTTGCACCTGTGTTCCATGCATAACCCGTTCCACCGCTTGCAGTAAGCGTTGTGCTTCCGCTGCAAATTGTGACTGATGCAGGTGAGATGGATGCAGTTGCGCCCGAAGTCACCGTGACGTTTTGCGTTATGTAATACGTGCAACTGCCTGAAGTTCTTGTATAAGTAATCGTTACTGTTGTTTCCGGATTTACTAATGCAGGATTGAATGTACTACCACTCACACCTGTGCCGGAGAAAGTGCCGCCCGATGGGGAACCAGTAAGTGTCACAGCAGATGCACCGGAACAATAGGAACTTGCCAATCCGGAAATAGAAAGGTCAGCGGCAGTGATGCTGTATTTTTTAAAGAAATTCCAAATCGTGCTGCTCGCATTGAAATCGCGGTTGGTGACTACTCCCTGAAGATTGATTGTAGCATCGGGCCACGTATGACCTCCATTGTTTATAGTATAAAGTATAACCTCTGATGCGCTGTTGCACGGACCATAATAATCAACTGTAACTGTTGAGTTATCGCTTGTGTTTATGTCAGGAAGATTACTGGTGGAAGGCGTTCCGGGACAGCCATCTTTTGATACCCATGTCGAGATGGTTGTCGCAACTCCTGAGTAAGGCACAGTCGCATCATTTGTTCCGTGAATCTGCATCACAGGCACCGGTCTGGAAATATTGCAGGTAAGCAATGGATTGGGTGACATCAATCCTGTCACTGATGCGATTGCCGCAATTCTGCAACTGAGCGCACAGCCAAGTCTGTAAGTCATGTAACCGCCATTAGACATGCCCGTGGAATACACTCGGCTTAAATCGATATTGTAACGCGCATACATTGTATCAATCAATGCGGAAAGAAATCCCACATCATTTGGCGTTGACTGTAATCCGTAAGCATTCCACTCAGGACCTGTGGCACCCGTGCCGCCACCGCCATTGAGCGCATCAGGATAAACAACCACCAAACGCGCGGTGTCTGCAATTGTGTTAAAGCCGGTATAAAGTTCCTGTTGCTGTCCGTTGGAGCCAAGCCCATGCAGGTTCAATACGAGCGGCAGCTTTGTTGACGTGCTGAAATTTGGCGGCAGATGCACGCGAAAATTTCTTGTTTGCCCGCCAAAAGAAAAACTGCCTGTAATTGTTTGGGCGTATGCTTCATCTATTGAAAAAAGGAAAAACAGCACAAGCGCTAAAGAAGAAATTTTCATAACAAGAAATTTCTACTGAAAATAGAGAAATTTCAGCGGAGGAGGAAATCCATAAATGCGTGTTCCGGAATTAATCCGCCTTTCTTTCGTGCGCTTCCTTCAATAAAGATTTCTTGAATTCATTTTCAGCGCGATAGAGCAGCGCAACTTTTTTAATTGGCAATACTCCTTTGAATTCCACGTGATATTTTTTCATTAAATCCAATTCGCGCTGGCGGGAAATGATTTCGTTGTCTGCATATTCTGTGTATTCCTTGTCGGTGAATGTTTCAAAATCAGCCTTGTATTTTTTGTAGGTTTCTTGCCGCTCTTTGCGCATCGCATCAAGCGCATCGCGGTATTCGTTATACACGGGCCAAAACTTCTGCGCCTCCTCGCGGGTCAGCGCAAGTTTCTGCGTGATGAACGCAATGCGCATCATTTCGATTTGTTCTTTCTTTTCCTCCATACCGGTAGCGGGTTGCGCAACGGTAATGTTCAAAAGCAGGAATGAAATAAATGCAAGCGCAGCTAATTTTTTCAAAATGGTTTTCATAAAAATTCCTCCTCGAGGGTTTGGTTATCAATATTATCGTTCAGGTAGTTGTTTAGTTCTTCGTCTGAAATATTGTCGGGAATAATCCGCTCCGTTTCGCTCGAGATTTCGGTTGTTGTATTCAGTCCGATAATTTCGAATTCATCAAGGTCTGCAAGAATGTAAGCGTCAATTTCTTCGGTCGGGATTTGAGAAAGCTGCGGTGCGCCATTGTCCGTTTCTTTCTTTTTCAAAAATCCGATGGCAACAGCAAGCAGAACAAGGCTGGTGGCAAACGTCACGGTATAGCGAGGCTGAAAGATGCGCGAAAAAATTCTATTGAGCGAATTTTCCAACCGCTCAGTCCAGGGTTGCGGTTCGTTTTTTACACGCGCCAATAGCTTATCGGGCAAACTCTGAAAATAATAATCCGGCACAGGGAATAGATTTTTTTTCTCCATGCTTCCGAGTTTCGGAGCAAGTTCGTTCAGTTCTTTTTGAATGTCGTCTTTGTTTTCCATGTTGTGAAAACTGTTTCTTTGATAATGTTTATAGACAAAGGTTTAATCGCCTTTCAATCTTTCTTCAATTTTTTTCACTGCGTGATGATACGATGCTTTCAATGCGCCTACGGATGTGCCCAACATTTCACTCATTTCTTCATACCGCAGTTCATCATAATAACGAAGCAGGAAAACCTGCTTCTGCTTATCAGGCAGCATGGCAATAGCGGCTTGCAACTTCTTTTCAATTGCATCTCTGTCAAAATAAGTATCGGCTGTGAGGCGTTCTGAAATTTCAACCTCATTGTTTTCCAGTGAGTCTGCGGCTTGTTTTTTTTTCTGACTGAGAAACGTGAGCGATTCATTCACTGCGATACGGTAAAGCCAGGTGAACAACTGCGACTGTTCCTGAAAGTTGCCCAGACTCTTCCAAACTTTGATAAATACATTTTGCAGCACATCATCGGTATCAGCATGACTGAACACCATGCGTCTGATTTGCCAATACAACCGTTGGCGGTATTTCACTACCAGCATTTTGAAGCCTTCTTCTTTAGTGAAAGAGTTGCGAAAAGTGGAGAGAATTTGTGAGTCGGGGAGTTCCATGAAAGGATATCTGTCATTGCGGACTTGTTCCGCAATCCCATACTGTAATGTTCTCATTCATACTCTAAAATACTCAGGGGATGCCGGAATGAATCCGGCATGACAACATATACCTACTTCCTCGTCATCACCTTCAGCGCTGCCTGCACAATGTCGGGTGTGTCAATGTGATACTTCTTCATCAGTTCTTCGGGCTTGCCGCTTTCACCGAATGAATCATTGACTGCCACCATCTCCATCGGTGCGGGAAACTCCCGCGCGAGCAACTGCGCAATGCTGTCGCCCAAACCGCCATTACGCTGATGCTCTTCTGCCGACACTACGCACCGCGTTTTGCTGACGGACTTTAGAATGGCTTGCTCGTCCAAAGGTTTAATCGTGTGGATATTTATGATTTCAGCGCTGAATCCTTTATCTGCCAATTCTTTAGCTGCTTCAATTGCTTTCCATACCAAATGACCTGTGGCAATAATTGAAACGTGAAAGCCTTCACTAATTAATTGCGCCTTGCCGATTTCAAACGGCTGGTCGGCTGGCGTGAAATTGGGCACTTTCGGTCTGCCGAAGCGCAGATAAACAGGACCAATATATTCGGCAATCGCAAGAGTCGCTGCTTTTGTTTGGTTGTAATCACAGGGTACAATCACTGTCATATTCGGCAGCATTTTCATCAAGCCGATGTCTTCAAGGATTTGATGCGTTGCGCCATCTTCGCCCAGCGTCAATCCTGCGTGTGATGCGCAGATTTTCACATTCTTATTTGAATAGGCGATGGATTGTCTGATTTGGTCATACACTCTTCCCGTTGCAAAATTTGCGAATGTGCTTGCGAACGGAATTTTCCCGCCAATGGTCAAGCCTGCGGCAACGCCAATCATGTTGGCTTCTGCAACGCCCGCCTGAAAAAAGCGTTCGGGAAATTCCTTAATGAATTCATCGAGCTTCAGCGAGCCGCTGAGGTCAGCGCACAGCGCGACTACGTTTTTGTTTTTTCTTCCCAGCTCGAGCATTCCTGCGCCAAAACCTGAGCGGGTGTCTTTCTTGTCGGTTGCAATCATTTGTTTGAGCATGTGGCTATAAATTTAAAGAAACAGATTCACCGGAAACGATTTGAAATTCCACAGTTTTGGTGTTGTGCATGGTCTTGGAAAATTTCGGGCGGTAAATCAGTTGATACGAACCAGGCGAAAGTGCAATCAACTCATTTTTCGCGTCCGCATTCATCTCGTAGATTTTCTGCAACCTTCCCTCTTTCACAAGAAAGATGCCTCCATAGACTTCATATTTTTTCACAAGGTTAGCAATGCCCGGAGTGGGTAATTCAATTTTTGTGGTTTTATATTGAGAGACATCCACATCGTTGATATAGGTGGGTGGCAGCGTAAGAATTTCGAGGTTGTATTTCCCGACAAGATATTTTTCGGTGGTGTTGAAATCCTGCACGTTCACGATTTCTCCCGAATCCTTTTTACGCACCAGGCATTTAATTTTATTATTCAGATTGTTGTTCAGCGTTTTTCCTTGCAGCAAAATTTCCATGCTGCCCTGCGCTGCGTCAACTGAGATTATGTTGTGTCCTTCGGAGGCAAGCGCGACATTTTCCTTACGCACGGGCGGCAACGTGTGGATTAATAAATCATACTCACTCACAGGGTCAACAAATAAGGTGTCAGGAAAGCCGCGCACATTCAGCGTGTGGTAGAAATCATATTTCCGCAATCCCGTAGGAAGATTGAAAAAACTCATGTTCACATCCGTTTCCGATGGATTGCTTTCGCCATCAAGTAAATCCACTTCTGCGGTTGTCTTCACAAGAATTTTATTCACAATCAAACTCAATGTATTTTTCAGCGCCACCGGATCCTGCGCCTGAAAATAAGAGCCGATGCAATCAAACGCCTGCCGCGCGCTTGCCTCCACGCCAATGCCGATGACGAAATGCTTGAGCACGATATTTTTTTCTTCCAGCGCATTTGCCACCGCGCACGGGTCGCCCCCGCATGACTCTTCTCCATCCGTCATCAGAATGATGATGTTTCTGCCTTTGTTATCAGGAAAATCGGCAGCGGCTTTTTCCAATGAATAGGCAATCGGAGTTACTCCTTTGGGGCTGAGTGTTTGCAAGCGGGTTTTAATGTAACTCATGCTGTTGAGGCTGAATCCCACTTCAAGCTGTGTGTCTTTGCAATCTTTCATCGTGAGCATAGACTGATGTCCATATACGCGCAGCGCCAACTCCACATCCTTACGCTGGCTGAGATAGTCTACCATTTCAGTTAAAATATTTCTTGCCGAGTGCCAGCGTGTTTCCATGTTTCCTGTTCCCCATTTGCTTTGCATACTGCCTGAAGCATCGAGCAAAAAGAGGATGCGTGTGCGCTGGTTATTTTGTTTTGAGGATTGGGCGAACGTAGAAATAGAAAGCAGTAGGAGAAAGAATAAGAGGATATGTGGGGTACGATAAAACATGTTCAATCAAAATTCTTTTACAAACGCAACGCGGTTATTGTGCCTGATGAAATCTCAAAATTGTCTGTACGCGTGAAAACTGAACTCTTTTTATCATTGAGCCTTGTCACCATCACATACTTTCCCGGTTGCAGCAGTAATATTTCTTTTGAAGTCAGCTTTTTGAATTCATACACTCTTTCCATTTTTCCATCACCGGCAACATAAATGCTTGCGATGCCGCCAAATGAATTCGTGATGCTCAACGTGCCGGGGCTTTCCACAGTAATATCTTTCACCACGCCCTGCTTCATTGGCACATCCTGCATTTTTATCATTGGCAGCGTGAGAATTTCGAGATCGTAAACTCCGGTGAGATATTTATGCGCGATGCCAAAATCCTGAACCATTAAAATTTCCCGCTTGCCCTTTTCACGAATGATGCATTGTAAGGGCGTTGCGCGTTTATACAATCCGGCTTCGGCAAGTTTCAGGCTGCCTTGCGGCACCTCCACTGGGATGATGTTGTGTGTTCCTGCAATCAGTTCAACTCCATTTTTTGAAACCTGCGGCACGGAATGCACAATGACATCATACTTCGCCATCGGATTCAGCATCAGCGTGTCGGGCAGCCCTGCTCCATTGAGCGCATGAATAAAATTATAGAGCAACGCGCCACTGTAGCTATCATGCAGGCTCACCTCAACATCAGTCTCCGTTGGTTTGCCGAAAGCGTTGAGCAAATTGATTTGCGTGGTGGTGGGGTTCATCGCCTGCGTGACAACGGTTTTCATCACTGCATCAAATGTAGAAGTTGTCGTCACGTCATAATATTTTCCCACGCAGTCAAATGCCTTTTGCTTGTCAGCCGGAATTCCCAAACCGATGATAAAAGGCTTGAGCGCAATTTTCTTTCGCTGAAATAATTCTGCAATCGCGCAAGGATTACCGCCACAGGTTTCCAACCCATCGGTAATCAGCACCATTGCATTGGTTACATCCGCTTGCTCCGGAAAATCTTTTGCCGCTTGCTCCATTGAATAAGCAATTGCCGTCCAGCCTTGCGGAGTGATTGCATCTAAACGCATCTTCACTGAAGCTGCCGTGTGCTTTCCAAAAGGCACTTCGAGTTTGGAGTCCTGGCAATTTGCTGCCGAACGATGAAACTGATGCCCGAAAACGCGCACTGCTGTTTCTGTTTTTGCACTCGTGCGGGAAAGACTGTCGAGATATTCGGCAATCAAATTTTTTGCAAGATCAAACCGCGTGCTGCCATCCATCGGCTCTTTCATGCTGCCGGAGCCGTCAACCAAAAAAAGAATGCGCGTGAATTTGGGAGAATATTCATTCGCAAATTGCGCGGATGCGGGGAAATACAGTAATGCGCATAGAATATAAAGTAGCGAGATTTTAAAAAACAAACGCACTCGGTATAATTTCAAGAATTTTATTTTAACTCAACATCTACTCGACACTCTACCCGCAACACCCAACACTCAATAATCCCCCACCGTTTCTTCCAACTGCGATAATGCCTTTGCCAATTGTGCATCATCAGGGGCTACGCCATGCCAGTTGTGATTGTTTTCCATAAAATCAACGCCTTTGCCCATCACGGTTTTCATCAGTATCATCACCGGCTTTCCTTTGCCTGTTTTTGTTTGTGCAAGTTGCAGCGTTTTAATTACCGCTTCCATATCGTTCCCGTTTTCGAGCACGATTACTTCCCAACCGAATGCTTTCCACTTGGCGGGCAAATCGCCCAGTGTAATTACGCTGTCGTTTGGTCCGTCAATCTGCAAGCCGTTCCAGTCAATGGTTGAAATCAAATTATCAACCTTGTGCTGCACGGCAAACATTGCGGCTTCCCAAATCTGCCCTTCCTGCAATTCGCCATCGCCATGCAGGGAATAAACCATGCGTGTATCGTTATTCAATTTCTTTGCCAAAGCCGCGCCAATCGCTACCGAAAGCCCCTGCCCCAGCGAGCCGCTCGCCACACGTATGCCGGGCAGATCCTCGGCAGTGGCGGGATGCCCTTGCAGGCGCGAGTTGATTTTACGGAACGTGCTCATTTCTTTTGTTTCAAAATAACCGCTGTGCGCAAGAACGCTATACCACACGGGACTGATATGTCCGTTGGAAAGAAAAAACACATCTTCCCCGATGGCATCCATGCTGAAAGCGCGGTTGTGCTGCATGATTTCAAAGTAGAGCACGATGAAAAACTCCGTGCAGCCGAGCGAGCCTCCGGGGTGCCCGCTTTGCGCCCCGTTGGTCATTCTTACAATATCCCTGCGCACCTGCGAGGCGATTTTTTTCAGTTGAGCGATGTCCGTCATGGAGCGTGTATTAATGGATTGAAAAGCCGCTCAAATATAAAAGAAGCGTAAGGATTAGGGGAAAGGAAGTTGTGGGAAGGTGTTGAAATCTTCAGCGTGTGTTGGCTACATGGATGATTCAAAAAGTGACACAAAATGAACGGAATCCCACAGAGGTTTCAGTACCATCAGCAACTGATAATTAATGTACGCGATAAATAACAGGAAGCCTACACTTAGGTATTTCTTCGATTGAATGCCCCTAACAGTCAAAAACAAGAGCCCTATAATGTGCAGCAGAATGGCAGCGCCCAGTAAGGGTATAAGCCAGTAAGCAATCCTATAGAAGCGTTTCATCTCTTCAACCGGTTCATGGATTTCATCTATGAATGAATCGAATGCCGAATAGAAATAAAATGTTGCCAATGTGAAAAGTACAAACAGCAGCAGATGCAGCCACCAGCGAATTTTTAAGGGAGTTGTTTCTGTCATTGTCTGGGACTTAATTTATTTACAAGATAATTTTTTTACTCCTTCTTTTTAGCATCATCTGTGTTACCACCGATCTGGTGAGATTGATTTTGAACATAAACCGTTTGGCAAACCGGAATCGCCCCGATGCAATCCTGCTCCGGTCCTGTGATTTGCGCAAAGGCAGCATTGTTGAAAACGCCTTGCAGCAAGATTCTTAAAATGAAGATTTTACTTTTCACTTCTTGAAAGGTAGTGAAAAAGGTTTGAATATAAAAGGAAGCAACCTGTCCTTGCAGCGTTGTCAGCTAAGACCTGCGATGTTCCGCTGCTGAATAATCCGGGGGATTAACCACAGACACGAACATTTTATTACCTTCGTCCACAACTACAAACTTCCAATCATAAACGCTTAGTGTCCCTCTTTCGCAAAAAATCAGTCACGCAGGTTTTAGATGATGCGTCAAAAGGATTGACGGAGAGTGAGGGCGCATCAGGATTGCACAGAACGCTGACTGCGCGCGACCTCACCGCGTTTGGCATTGCCGCAGTGGTGGGCGCAGGAATTTTTTCAACCATCGGCACGGCAAGTTATAATGGCGGTCCGGGTATCATTTTGCTGTTTCTTTTCGTGGCGGTTGCATGCGGATTTTCAGCGCTGTGCTATGCAGAGTTTGCGAGCATGGTGCCAGTGAGCGGCAGCGCATACACGTATTCGTATGTGGCATTCGGGGAAATCATCGCGTGGATTATCGGGTGGGATTTGCTGATGGAATATGCCATCGGCAACATCGCGGTAGGCATTTCATGGAGCGATTATTTCACCACGATGTGTACGGGCTTCGGATTGCATATCCCCGAATTTCTGACGATGGATTACTGGACTGCGCAAGCGGGCTTTGCAGAAGCAACACAGCAACTTGGTATAAGCGCATCCGTTGCCGCGCTGGACGCAGGCTTGCAGGCGAAATATCTCGCATGGATACATGCTCCGCAAATCGCGGGCATTCGCATCATCTGCGACCTACCTGCATTTTTCATTTTGTGCGTAATTACCTCTATCACCTACATCGGAATTAAAGAAACAAGAAACTCTGCGAACATCATGGTGGCAATTAAGATGGTGGTGATACTGATGGTGATTGCGCTGGGCGCATTTTATGTGCAGCCGGAAAACTGGAATCCCTTTTTACCAAATGGAATCAGCGGAGTGCTGAAAGGCACGGCTGCCGTGTTCTTTGCCTACATCGGCTTTGATGCGATTTCAACCACTGCTGAAGAATGTAAAGACCCGCAGCGCGATTTGCCGCGCGGCATGATTTATTCGCTCATCATCTGCACGATTGTTTATGTGCTGATTGCGCTGGTGGTGACGGGCATGGTGAAATATGACCAACTGAATGTGGGCGACCCGCTGGCATTTGTGTTTCAGCAGGTGAACCTCGATTGGATTGCGGGCATCGTAGCCATCAGCGCGGTGATTGCAACGGCAAGCGTGATTCTTGTTTTTCAAGTCGGGCAACCGCGCATCTGGATGGCGATGAGCCGCGATGGATTGCTGCCTGCTATATTTTCAAAAATCCACCCGCGTTTTAAAACGCCTTCTTTTTCTACAATCCTTACGGGCGTGTTGACTGCTGTTCCTGCCTTGTTTCTGAATCTGCAAGAAGTGATTGACCTCACAAGCGTGGGGACATTGTTTGCGTTTGTGCTGGTGTGTGGCGGCATCCTGAAGTTGCAAAATGACCCGAACAGACAGTCGGGCAAATTCAAAGTGCCGTATGTGAACTCAAAGTTTATCATGCCGCTTTTGCTTGCGCTGACCGTTGCATTGTTATTCAAGTACAACATGGAAGGTGTTTCGGCTTACTTCTCGCTTGATTCGGCTGATGGTATATGGAATGCGTTGCGCGGAAAAGTGCCTTATGCGATTTTCGGCTTCGTGTTCATCGCCATTACAATTATTTCTTTCCTGAAAAATTTGTCGCTTATTCCTGTGCTGGGATTTCTTTCCTGCTCCTATCTGCTCTGCGAATCAGGCACGTCAAACTGGGAACGGTTTCTTATCTGGCTTGCGCTGGGATTTGTCATTTACTTCATTTACGGTTACAGGCACAGCAAACTGAAGAACTCTGAGTTAGCATAAAGTCAGAGCAACCTATCACTCCTCCCTGTAGGGAAATCCTTTCACAAATACTCTTGCAAGATATTTTACGGATTCATTCACTGGCTGATCCCAGTTTGCATCAAACTGGCGGTCCATGCCCCAAAGCGTAAGACTTTCATTGCCGTCAATCAATTGCGCTGCGCCTTTCACGCGGTAAGTGCGGCTGGCATCCGTAACCGATGAATTTGGATTGGGCAGGTCGAGCGGAATTTTATTCATGAGGATGTCAAGAATATCCTGCGCCACGTCAACGCCATAAGAGGCAAGGTCGCTCATGAAGCGCTCCTTCTCCATATTGCCGCGCACGATGGCATCTACTCCAAGCAGTTTGCAAAGCTCCTCCGGGCTTTTGCCCCACGAATCGCGAATGCTGATGCCTGCTGATTTGAGCATCTGGTTGGTTTTGCTCAATGACTGCATGTCAATCTTCACATCCTTCTTATCAGGACCGGAAGCGCGAATCAACTCATCAAAAATATCTTTTTGAAAAGCGAGACTCTCCACTTCTTCAATCTTGGCTACTTCCGTTGCAGAAACATCCTTCGGCATTCGCCCGGTGAATTTCATTTCAGGCGGAACGATGGCTATCACTTTGTGCTTCGGACCCAGTTTGTAATAAGCTGGCAAAGTATATTCTTTTGAACATGCTGCTGCAAGGAAACAAAAAAACAGGATGCAGATTTTTTTCATCAGGACGGAAAATTTTGTCAATGATACAAAAGTTTAGATTTTTCAATGCGCCTCCAGCCAATTCCTTCCAACTCCCATTTCCACCACAATCGGCACTTCAAGATGCAGCGCGGTTTTCATGCAGTGTTGCACGATGGATTCCACTTCTTTGATTTCGTCTTTCACCACATCAAACAACAACTCGTCATGGATTTGCAAAATCATTTTTGACTGCAACTGCTTTTTTGCAAACTGCTCATGAATCTTAATCATCGCAATTTTTATCATGTCGGCAGCCGAGCCTTGAATGGGAGTGTTAATGGCGTTGCGCTCGGCAAAGCCGCGCACAGTGAAATTTTTGGAGTTGATATCGGGCAGCCAGCGTCTTCTGCCCATGATAGTTTCGGCATAGCCAAGCTTGCGGGCTTTTTCAATCGCCTCATCCATGAAGCGCTTGATGCCGGGAAACTGCGCGAAATAGTTGTCAATAATTTCTTTCGCTTCTTTGCGCTGCAAGCCTGTGCGCTGTGAAAGTCCGAACGCAGACATGCCATACATCAGTCCGAAGTTCACCATCTTGGCGTTGCCGCGCATCTCGCGCGAAACCAAATTGAGCGGCACTCCATACACGCGAGCCGCTGTTGCCGTATGCACATCATGCCCTTCTTTGAATGCGTGAATCAATCCTTCATCCTGACTGAGCGCGGCAATAATGCGTAGTTCAATTTGCGAGTAATCGGCTGAAAGCATTACATAGCCCTCATTGCGCGTAGTGAATGCCCTGCGGATTTCGCTGCCTCTGTCTGTTTTAATCGGAATGTTTTGCAGGTTCGGATTTGCGGAACTCAATCTCCCTGTCGCAGCAACAGCTTGGTTCATACTCGTATGAATGCGCTGCGTTCGCGGATTGACATGCAGCGGCAGCGCATCCACATACGTTGATTTCAATTTCACCAACCCGCGATACAGCAGCACTTTTCCCGCCACCGGATGTTCGCGCTGAAGGAGCGAAAGCACTTCTTCGCCTGTGCTGTATTGTCCTGTTTTTGTTTTCTTGCCTTCGTAAGGAATTTTCAATTTGTCGAACAGCACTTCGCCCAACTGCTTCGGAGAATCAATATTGAATTGTGTGTCAGCTTCCTTGAAAATTTCTTCACGCAGTTCCGTGATGTCTTTGTCCATTTGCACGGCAAAGTCTTTCAGGAACGGCAGGTCAATTCCCACGCCTTCCATTTCCATATCCGCCAAAACATTGACGAGCGGCATTTCTACTTCATGAAAAAGCTTTTCGTAATGATGCTCTTTCAGCAGCGGCTCGAATTTCTTTTTGAGTTGCAGCGACACATCAGAAATTTCAAGGACGCGGTCGGCAACGGATGCAGGGTCTTCAAGCAATAAAACTTTTTTGCGCCTGCCTGTTTCACTGTCGGTTTCTTCTTTGGTGAGCAGCGAGTAGCCGAGATAATTTTCAGAAAGTAAATCGAGACGATGACGCGCATCCCCATCAATTACATAATGCGCGAGCATCGTGTCAAACAAATGCCCGTTCACCTGCACGCCCGCATGATGCAGCACGATGACATCAAACTTAATATCGTGCGCGCTCTTTTTAATTTTCTCATTTTCAAATGCTTCTTTGATTTCATTCGGAATTCCTGAGCGCATGCCGTCACCCTGAGCGGAGTCGAAGGGTGGCGCGGGAATCGGAATAAAATATCCTTCGTGTTCGGAAAATGAAAACGCAATACCTGTGATTTCACAGTTGTTCGGGTCGCCTGTGGTAGTTTCTGTTTTAAAAGAAAAAGCGTGTGCTTTTTTCAAATGTTCAAAAAGCCGCTCTTGAATTTCTTTTGAATCTGCGAGATGATAATGATGAATTGTGTTGTGAATATTTTTTCCTGCTTCAACAACAGGCTGCACTTTTGCTTCCGGTTCGCTTGCAAACAAATCTCCCTGACCTTGACTTGGCGCAGGTTGCTGTTGATTTGCTGAAAAATCATCGCCAAGCAAACGCTTGCCAAGACTGCGAAATTCCAAATCAGCAAAGAGCTTTCCCAGCTTTTCTTTATCGGGTTGCGACAACGCATATTCTGCTTCATCCACTTCAATCGGCAAGTCTGTGACGATGGTGGCGAGCTTCTTCGACATGCGCGCATCATCCGCATGTTGCTCAATTTTCTCGCGCAGTTTGCCTTTCACTTGAGCTGTGTTGGCGAGCAGATTTTCCACGCTGCCGAATTCTTTTAAAAGCTTGATAGCAGTTTTTTCTCCCACACCTCTTATTCCCGGAATATTGTCAACGCTGTCGCCCATCAAACCAAGAATGTCTTTCACCTGCTCCACATTTTCTATTTCCCATTTGGCTTTGATTTCGTCTTCGCCCAGAATTTGTTCCGGATTTCCTCGAAATGGCAGCTTGTAGATTTTGATGTTTTGCGAGACGAGCTGACCGAAATCTTTATCAGGCGTGACCATGAAAACCTTGTAGCCATCTTTCTCAGCCTTTTTTGCAATCGTTCCAATTACATCATCCGCTTCGTAGCCTTCGTATTCCAAAATCGGGATGTGCATGGCTTGCAGAATCTCTTTGATGTAAGGAATAGAAATCGCAATATCTTCCGGCATCGCCTGACGGTTCGCCTTGTATTCCGCATATTCCGTGTCGCGCTGCGTGGGCCCTGCCATATCAAATGCAACAGCAACATGGGTTGGCTTCTCTTTATTCAGCATTTTCATCAGGCTATCGGTGAACACGGAGATTGCTGTGGTGTTCATGCCTTTTGAATTGTACAGGAAATTTTCACCCAAGCCATAGTAAGCGCGATAAATGAGCGCGAAGGCATCGAGGAGAAAGAGGGTTTTTGAGGATTTTTGAGTCATTTTAAATGGATTATCTAAAAGAATTACCAACATTAAAGTCACCGGAAAATCAAATAACCGTCAAATAAGAATCTGTTGAAAATCAATGAGTTACAAAGGCATGACTTGAAAATGGCGACAAGGCGTCAAATAAAAATCAAGCCCAAAATGGAACATATCTTGCGTACTTTCTTGATTTACTTTCCGGTTCTTCATACTTGACCAACTTTTTTTCAATAGTATCTCTAATTATCCTTGAAGCAAGAGCCGCATTCTTTTCATTAATGCGGAATCTTTCACGTAAAGTTTGGTTTGTCATTCTTTCGTTCGATACATATTTCAAGGCGCAATGCTGGTAACATGCGCGTATCTTATCGCTTCTATCCATTACCGTCAAACTCATGGGTGAATACATTATCACCTTCGTGTGTTTCTCCTGAGAGATAAAATCGGGAGCAGGTAGTTGAAATGTTTCGCAAAGTCCTATCACTTTATCAATACCGCTTCCTTTCTCCTCACAGATTCCAAATCTGCGCATCAATGAAGCTAATTTTTCATTTCTTGACTGGTATTCATCAATAAAGCGAATTGTCCTGATTAAGGGTAATCCTGGGTTGGTAAATTCAATTCTGTCAGAATAAATTTCAAATAAGGGACCTGTGCCTGTTAAAGAAAAATCCTGATGAATCAATGCGTTTGCGACTAATTCCCTGATTGCCAGTTCAGGATAAACTCTTACATTTTTTCTGATTGCGCTTTCAATTGCTTCGTTAGCGGGCAACTGGTCGTTGATGTAATCTACCAAACCTTGAAAAGCGGAAGCATAACCTTTCTTTCCGGTTTGTTCTTTTTGTGTTTCAACTTTATTCTTCCCGCTGTAAATAATAACTCTGGGAGCCTTTCTGCTTAGTCTGTCAAATGTGTTAATGTCTTTTGCAAGTAAAATGCCTCCTAAGTTAGTGATAGCATACGCTGCTCCTTTGTGAACAATCAGTTTATCACTCAACAGTTTTTCAATAACTCCCTCTTGTGATGCAGGATACGGAAGTTTTAAAAGTTCAAAAAGCGTATGTGTATCAAGTAATGCAACTACATCATTTACAGTTAATCCATCAAGCGCTATTGTTTTTTCAAATTCTGATGAGGGGTCATTTTGCCAGATTTTTTTTGCTTTCTCTGGAAATTCCCTCAATTTTCTTGTTATGCCTCCAACTCTGATGTAAGCCTCGTGGTAAAAGTCAATCGGCTGACCCGTGGCTGCCGGAATTTCAAATAAAGAAAGGAACAGCCCTTCATACATGAACTCATGTACCCTTATATCAACTCGGGGATTAAGTCGTTGGAGCAGCCAATGTTCAAATAATTCATTACCCTTTTTATGAGAGAGGGGCTTGAATGTAGTTCCAACTATTTTTTTATCGTTGTCTCTCACTCCAAAAACCAAGTACCCGAATGGTTGCTTAAATAAGCAAGCCCCGTTTGAAAGCACTGAAATATTTTGTCCGATTTCTTCATTTGAATGAAAGTTTTCTTTGAACTCAATCCATTCGCACTCTCTTGGAAAATTCAATAAACCTGTAATGATTCTATGCAGTTCTTTTTCAGTCAAGTAGAATAGTAATTAGGGTCGCCAAGATACTTCAGCAATTCTACAAAATAAAAAAGGCTGACCATAGCCAGCCTTTTTTGTAAATCCTTTCTTAAGAATTATTTATCCGTTCTCAAAATGTATTTGAATCCGATTTCAATGCCGGCTGTGGTATTAAAAGTTGTCGGACGATCACTATAATTAGGGGCGCTTGAATAGTAGTAGTGGTAGCCTTCTTGATCGGATCCTATTGTACTGAGCAGTTCATCATCAGAGGGTTTATCCTCCGCATCAGTGAAGCCAAAATCAAATCTCAGTTGAACAGTCATTGCAAGAAAATCAGTCCCAAAGGATGTTCCTATCCCGAAACCGAGAACACACCCAATATTTACTGGCTTGTATCCGACCTTAACTTCATCATAAGTTCCCGGAATCAATATTGTTCCCGGGATAGTTTGTTCAACTTCCAATTCACCTTTTGTAAGGAACGCGAACTGGGGACCGAATTGCCCTGTAAACATTACAGGCTGTTCCGGGTCAGTGCTGAAATGCAACAGAATTGGAAGTTTTAAATATCTCAGCGTAAGATGATTTGTGAAATCGCTATCTTTTTGAACTTGAAATTTTTGTCCTTGCTTTGAAAAGATGAGGTCAAATCCCACGCCTACCGTGGGCTTGAAATAATAAGCCAAACTTGGTCCGTGCGCCACACCCCAGGTGCTAACGAACCTGTACTTTGCGTTGTCGGAATTATCTCCATTAAACATCCAGGTGCTTTGCGGAGCAATCTTATAGCCAATGTGGAATCCCTGCTGCGCCCAAAGAGCGGTACAGGCAAAACTGAAAAATAGAACCGTGCATATTTTTTTCATAAAGTGGGTTTTTGTTCGTGGCAAAAATAGAGAAAACTCCTCACCTGTCCTTGATTTTAGTCAAACCTTTATGCGGGTTAGAAACAAGCGTTATCCGCCTCAACTGTGCTGGCTAACTTCACGACAAAAATTCATGAGCCGTTCGCTCATTTTTTTATTCCTTTTTAGCGCTGTATTCACTCCCGCTCTTGCTGATGGATTTTCAAAAGCATTACGTCAGGTCAATGAAGGAAATTATCGCGATGCAAAAAGCGCGCTCCTCAAATTAGTTGAAAAAACTCCCGAAGATTTCGCGGTCAACTTTCTATTCGCACGCTATTATTATCAGGAAGATAATCCCGCGCATCGTCTTGATAGCGCATATTATTTTTCTACGCGGGCAATTAAATTTTATCCGGGCAGCGCAGCAGAAGTTACACGCACCAAATATGCTGCGGCAGGTATTCGCCCGTATTCGCTCAATCGGTTGCGGGCAGACATCTGCCAGCTTGCTTTTTTAGCTACCGATAGCGTGAACACGCTGGAAAAATGGGAAGCCTACATCCAAACATTTATTGCATCGCGACAAATGCCGGAAGCGATTGAGCGCAGAAACCAACTCGCTTACGAGCAAGCAAAAGGCGCATCGAACTACGAAAGTTTCAAAGATTTTATGGAGCGCTACCCGAATGCAGAACAAACGGTAGAAGCAAAAAAATTGTACGAGAGTCTGCTTTACAAAAAGAAAACGGAGCCGAATACGTGGCAAGCGTACAAATTATTTATGGATGAGAATCCAAACAGCCCTTATTTGAAAGAAGCGAAAGAAAAATATCACCAGCTTTTTTTCAAAGACGTGACGAAAGACCGCTCACTGAAAAGCTATGAGGACTTTGTAAGAAATTATCCGGGCAATCCCTATTCCGCGCAGGCGCAGGACAGCGTCTATGCGCTGACAACAAAAAACAGAACAGTATTTGAGTATCAAAAATTCATCCGCACGTATTCGAACAATATCAATGTGCCTCAGGCGTGGCGCGATTTGTTTGAAGCATATAATTATGTGCGCGACACGGAAACACTGATAAAATTTAAAGCGACCTATCCTGAATTTCCTTTTCAGGATGAATTGGAAAAAGAAATTCTTCACTCAAGGCGCGTAATGATTCCGTTTGAGCGAAATGGATTATACGGATTCCACGATTCAGCAACGGGCGAATTGCTTGTGGACGCGATGTTTGATGAAGTGCTGACCTTTTCTGAAGGACTTGCCGCAGTGATTGTGGGCGACTGCAAAGACATCTGCCTGCACGGTTATATAGACAAAGGCGGCAAACTGGCAATCAAAGCCAAATACAACGAAGCGGGGGATTTTCACAACGGGTTCGCAATTGTCGGCATGGGTGATTGCTATAAAGAAAATTGCAAATACGGATTCATCAATAGAAAAGGAGAAACAGTAGTGCCGATGGAATACGATGATGCTTATCCTTTTTCCGATGGAATGGCTTTGGTGAAAAAAGAAAAAACGGGCTACGGCTATATGGATGAAAAAGGAAGAGCGCGAATTAAACTTCAGTATGAAGATGCGGGAAATTTTTCTGGTGGATTAGCCGCAGTGCAGGTGGGCGGTAAATGGGGATTTATTGACAAAACCGGAGAGCTAAAAATTAATCCCACATTCAAAAATGCCGGGCAATTTGGCGAAGGGCTTGCGCCCGTTGAAGACGAAACAACGGGATTGTGGGGCTTTATTGATGCAACGGGAAATTTTGTAATCAAGCCCGCTTTCTCCTACGCTTTGCCCTTTAAACAAGGAACTGCAAAAGTGGTGGTGATGGAAAAAACAAAGGGCGTGCTGATGCAAAAGGAAAAAATGATTGACAAGTTGGGTAAATTTGTGACTGAAACAAAATAAGCGAACCAAGACGCAGTTCCGCTTGTTCCCTTCTCTAAATCCTTTAAAATGACGCAGCAACCTGTTCTTGAAATTTATACTGAGTTCACTCCCAATCCCGAATCACTCAAGTTCGTTACAAACAGAATGCTGCTGCCGCAACTCAGCATTGATTGTAAAAATGTGCAAGAGTCAGAAGAAGTGCCCCTTGCAAAAGAGGTATTTACATTTCCCTACGTGAACGGAGTTTTTATTGCCAATAACTTCATCACGGTTTCTAAAAAACCGGGATATGCGTGGGATGAAATCATTCCCGAAGTAAAAGATTTTCTCAAAGAGTTTATCAAAGAAGGGAAAACTGTTGTTACTCAAAACTATAAGCCCGCTCAATCAGAAAATCCGGTAGCTGCCCCAACCGGAAAAGAAGGCGAACTTGAAACGCGCATCCGCGAACTGCTTGACGTGTATGTAAAACCCGCGGTGGAAAATGACGGGGGCGCTATTCAATTCAAGTCATTTCATGAAGGTATTGTAACGCTTATTCTGCAAGGCTCATGCAGCGGATGCCCTTCTTCCACCGTTACGTTGAAAAGCGGCATTGAAGGTTTGTTGAAACGCATGGTTCCTGAAGTGAAAGAAGTAGTGGCTGAAGCGGCTTAGCCCGTCCACTATTCAGACTTTTCAACTCTCTGTTTCGGAGCGCGCGGTTTGATTCCCGTCAGGAGATATTCTATTTTCACTTTAAATTTTACCAATGGCATATCGCTACCTGCACAGAATCAGTGTTTCCTTTCTTGCAATATCTTGTCTTCTCGCTCTGAATCAAACTTTCGCCCAATGTCCGAATGACAATCCGTTTTGGTTCAACGGGCTGCAACCCCCCTGCGGCACCGATGGGAGCATTGCAATTGGAGGAGGAACATTCGCAACATTCAATGTAGATGCGGGCATGACTTATACTTTCACTACCTGCAATTCTATCTACAACACGATTCTTACCGGCTATGATGCCGGTGGAAATCAATTGTTTTTTAATGATGATAACGGTCCTGACTGTGCGGCAACCCAAGCTTCTGTGCAATGGACAGCAAACCTCACAGGCACTATCCGTGTGCTTGTGGATTCTTCATTCTGCACGACTTACTCCGCAACTTCCGCGATTCTGCGCTATCGTCAGGAAATTTCCATCAGTTCATCAAATGCGTCTTTATGCGGTGGAGAAACGCGCGCGCTTACAGGAAATCCGCCAGGCGGCACTTTTAGCGGAACAGGCGTAAGCGGCAACACCTTCACCGCGCCTAATCAAAATGCCACCATTCCTATCACGTACACATTTGGCGCTTGCTCCATCAATCAAAACATTCAGGTAAATCAAAATCCATTAGTAACGATTATCAGTCAGGATGGCTCCACATTTTGCACAGGCGACTCAGCGCGCTTAATTGCAAATGGGTTAGCGGGCAGCGGCACCATTACTATCTATCAGTGGAAGCGCAATGGAACTCCTGTAGGCGCAAACAACCCGAATTTTTCTGCAACGCAGGCAGGCAGCTACACGGTTGAAATCACAAACTCAAACGGATGCGTTGCGGAATCTCCTGCATTTGTCCTTTCAGAATTGCAGCCGCCAAACGTCAGCTTCACCGGATTAGCGAGCGACTATTGCATCACCGATGCGGGCGTTATTTTATCCGGCTCACCGGTGGGAGGCGCATTTAGCGGCTCAGGCATTGGCGGAAATAATTTCATTCCGTTTCTTGCCGGAATGGGCGTACATCCCATTACCTATACTTACACCGCTCCCAACGGATGCTCACGCGCTCAAACGCAAACCACAGTTGTAACGGATGTGCCGATAATTTCATTTACGATACCTCCCTTTCTTTGTGATGGTGACACAGCGGTGGAATTAATGGCTACTCCCGCTGGCGGCACTTACAGCGGTGTTGGTGTAACAGGAAATTTTTTCGACCCTGTTGATGCGGGAGTAGGCGGTCCTTATATCATCACCTACACATTCACTGATACCATCGGATGCGGGAATACTGCAACCACGAATCGCAGCGTAAGCGTGACGACTCCGCCTACGGTTTCTATGATCGGATTAGCAACCGAATATTGCGCAAATGCCACTGATGCAATGCTCACAGGCATTCCAGCCGGAGGAACATTTAGCGGAAGCGGAGTAACTGCAAATTCTTTTGTTCCGGCTGTGGCTGGGGCAGGCGCGCATACCGTTACCTATTCCTACACAGATAACAACGGTTGTTCTGCTGCGCAATCAACATCCACGCTTGTAAATGCTTTACCCATTGTTGAACTCACGGGCTTGGATGCTGTGTATTGTGAAGATGATGCAGTAGCATTAATGACGGGTACTCCATCAGGCGGAACCTACAATGGCGTTGGCTTAATCGCGAATGCTTTTAATCCTGCCGGAGCAGGCGCGGGCGGACCTTACGACATTACATACAGTTTCACCGACAACAATAACTGCACAGGAGCAGACACGCTGCAAGTTTCTGTAAATGCAATTCCAACTGTGACGATTTCAGGGCTTGACCCGATTTACTGCGTGTATATTCCTGATGTGCCGCTCACGCTGAGTCCTGCCGGAGGACAACTGCTTGGCACAGGCGTAAGCGGAAGTTCATTTAATCCGAATGCGGCAGGCGTTGGAACGCATGTGCTTGTTTATTCTTACGCTGACAATGCAGGCTGCGCAAATTCAACACAAGAAATAGTTATGGTAGATGCGTGTGTTGGAATTGAACAAATCAACTCGATTTCTTTTGCATTTCATCCGAATCCGACAACGGGAAAAATCGTTGTGACGCTTTCAGGAATTTCTTCGCAAGCATTCCTTAGAGTTTACACTTTGCAGGGAAAACAACTCCTTGAGCATCCGGCAATAAACGGAACTACTGAGTTGAATCTTGCTGAATTCTCAAAGGGAATTTATTTGCTGCGACTGATTAGCAATAAAGAAACGCTGACAAGAAAAGTAATTCTCGAATAATTCTGCATCCTCGAATTCTCGAATCAACAAATCATCGCATTATTTATTCGCCAACTGCCCGCAAGCTGCGTCAATATCTTTTCCCCTGCTCAAACGGACTTTTGTAATCACTCCGTTTTGTTCGAGGTAATTGACAAACGCCTCACGTTTTTTCTCAGACGACTTCTTGTAAGAAACGCCTTCCACCGTGTTGTATTCAATGATGTTGACCATCGCAGGAACTTTGTTGCAGAGTTCAATCAACTCCCGCGCATCCTGCTCGGAGTCGTTGAAGCCATCAAACAGGATGTATTCAAACGTGATTTTGTTGCCGGTCTTTTCTTGAAAATAATTCAGCGCTTCCACCAAATTCTGAATCGGGTTTGAATCATTGATGGGCATGATTTTGCTGCGCTTCAAATTATTGGCGGAATGCAGCGAGAGCGCAAGTTCAAAACGCACACCATCATCACCTAATTTTTTAATCAGCTTTGCAATACCAGAAGTGGAAACTGTAATGCGCTTCGCGGAAATGTTCAACCCGTTTACAGAAGATATTTTATCAATTGCTGTCAGGACATTTTTATAGTTCAACAGCGGCTCTCCCATACCCATGAAAACGATGTTGGTGAGTGGCTTCCCGTAGGCTTCGATAGATTTTTTCGTGAGCAAAACAACCTGGTCATAAATCTCTCCGGCAAAAAGATTGCGCTTCAATTTCATAAATCCTGTTGCGCAGAATCTGCAATCCAAACTACAACCGGCTTGCGATGAAACGCAGGCTGTTACCCTTGTCTTGGAGGGAATCAGTACGCCTTCAACCAGATTGTCGTCAAATAATTTGAAGCGCATTTTAATTGTGCCATCCTCGCTTTCCTGCATAAAATCTTCTTTCAAAGAATTTATCACAAAGTCTTCCGCGAGCATATTGCGCAAAGGGAGCGAAAGATTGGACATTTCCTCAAAGGAATAAGCAGACTTCTTCCAAAGCCATTCCTGAATCTGATTGGCGCGGAAACGCTTTTCGTCTTTCTGCTCCAGGTAATCTTCTAACTGGTTGAGCGTGAACTCTCTGATATCTTGTTTGTTTGGCATTCAAGGACAAAGATACTTCACAAGAATTCATCCGATGACTCCATGTCATCGGATGAATTCAAGCTTTGCAGGAGAAATCAATGCGTAGGACATCCTATAAAATTCATTTCTATCATTAGGCAAATCAAATAGCTGTCTTGCTAAAGTCTGATTGCATAAAGTGCCCTTTCTTTCTCCTGCATAATCTTTGAATGAAGAAAACTCCCAATCCTCCATTTTAGGCGATAAACCCGCTATCATGGGATTTTGATGGATATAGTTGAAGCATGTAAGTGGGTAGCAGTCATCCGGTGGCTTTGAGCCACCGGATGACTGTAAAAGCTCTTTTGCTTTTGTATCCTGCTGAAATAAGGAGCCGTATCTGTTTTCTTGCTTATTGATAGCCCGCGTGTATGACCGCAGCAGAATACCGATAGCGTTATTAAGTTGGTTGTGTGGCAACATCTCTTTGGTCGAAATCAAAAAGTGAAAGTGATTCGGCATCAGGCAATAGCAAAGAATATCGCAAAAGGGTAAAAGGTGTGTTCTTGCCTTGCGCAGAAAGAAAAGATAATTCTCGCGATTGAAAAATATTTCCTGACGGTTGTTGCCCCGGTTATAGACGTGGTAAAGGCAGGATGGCTCAAACACCATAGAGGCTAAGGTAGTTATTTCGGGTGTTCCTTCCTCATTTCCTCATTCCTTCCTCATCCGATGACTGGCAGTCATCGGATAAATAAACTTTGGAAACTTTAAAACAAATTTTTGTTTCCAATGTTTATTTGCCATAAATTTGCCTCCGATTTCAACATGAACCTCAAACAAATCCTTACTAAAGCAGAAGAACTCTTTCTGAGTTACGGCATCAAAAGCGTAACGATGGATGACTTTGCAGGGAAGATGTGCATGTCAAAAAAGACGCTTTACCAGTTCGTAAATGACAAGGATGATTTGGTGAAGAAGACAATGAAGAGCCATATCGAAGCAGAAAAAAAGGCGATGCAGGAAATAAGCAAGCAGCACGAAAACGCCATTGACGAAATTTTCGCTATCGGAAGGCATGTCCTGGTACATATCGGCAAGATGAATCCTTCCGCGATGTATGATTTGCAAAAATATCATCCCGATGGCTGGAAAATGTTTGTGGACTATAAGAACACGTTTATCTATTCCTGCATCCTCAGCAATATTGAAAAAGGAATTAAGCAGGGCGTATATCGCGATGATTTCAACCCTGATATTGTTGCAAAATTCTATTCTGCAAGAACGGAGATTATCGTCAGCCAGGATGTATTTCCGTTTCCGAAATATAGCGTGATGGATGTGTATGCCGAATATCTGAAGTATCATGTACGCGCCATCGCCTCTGAAAAAGGAATTAAATATTTAGAGAAGCAAAAACTAACCTGACATGTTTCCAAAAACCTGCCTATCCACCCTCTTCCTTCTCTTCCTCGCCTTCAATTCCTTTTCGCAGGAAAAGTCATTGACCTTCACGCTTGATGAAGCTATCCAATATGCGCTTGAGCATAACAATGACGCTAAAAACAGCAGGCTTGATGCAGAAATCAATAAAAAGCGCGCACTTGAAATTATTACGGAAGGACTTCCGCAGTTATTCGCTGATGTAAATTACAAGCACAATGTGAAGCTCCCCATTTCAATTGTGCCCGGAGAATTTGTCGGACAACCCGGTGAGGATTTTGAAGTGGCATTCGGCACTCCGCACAACGTAAACGCAGATTTTATGGTGACACAGCTCATCGTTGACGGCAGATATTTTATTGGCTTGAAAGCAAACAAAACGCTAAAGGCAATGGGCGCTGAGCAGGTGGAGTTGTCTGAGATTGATGTAAAAAACAACGTCACGAAATCCTACTATGCCGCGCTGGTGGCGCAGGAAGGCATCACCATCGTGGAGAAGAATCTTGAAACACTGAAGAAGTTGATCTACGAAACTGGCGAACTCTATAAAAACGGTTTTGCAGAAGAACTTGATGTTGACCGCATCACGCTGCAACTGTCCAACATGGAGTCAACGCAACGGAGAGTGCAATTGCAATTGGAGTTAGCGCATAGCCTGTTGAAATACAACATGGGTTTGGATTATACGATTGACGTTGTTTTGGCTGACAAGCTCGAAACACTGCTTGCGAACAACTCGGTCATCGAAGATGCAGTGTTCAATCATGAAAGTCGGGCTGAATTTCGACTGCTGAGTTTACAATGGAATATGCGCGGATATGACGCGCAGCGCATTCGTGCCGGTTATTTACCTTCCCTGAGCGCCTTTGGCGGATATGGTTTTAACGCGCAGCGCCAGCAGTTTGATGTTTTTGATTTCAATGAAAAATGGTTCAACGTGGCTTATTGGGGTCTTGAACTGCATGTCCCGATTTTCGACAGCTATAAGAAAGGCTCTGTTTACCAGCAGAAAAAATTAGAGCAGCAGAAAATCCAAAACCAGATAGAGGATTTCAAACAATCTTCAAACCTGCAAGCAGCGCAAGCGCGCAGCGACTACAAAACAGCGAAGGACGAATTCGACAACCAAAAGAAAAATATGGACTTGGCGCAGAAGATTTACAACAAGGTAAAAATAAAGTACGAAGAGGGTGTCGGTTCCAGCATTGAACTGGCGCAAGCGGAAGCAGATTTAACGGAAACGCAATCAAGCTATATCAACGCCATGTATGAGATGCTGTCGAAGCGAAGCGAGTTGATGAAAGTGTTGGGAAATTATTGACCTGTTTGCTGTTTACAGTTTTCTGTTTCGGCAGACTAAAAACTGCAAACAGTAAACTTTTGATAAAGAATTAAGAATAAAAATACAAAGTGACTATGCAAATTAAACTCCTCCTCCCGCTATTCGCACTCAGCATCATCATCGGTTGTAAATCGGAAGATGCGCTTACTGCGAAAAAGACACAACTGGCTGAACTGAAAAAGCAGCAAGAAGACATCACGTTCCAGATTCAGGAATTGGAAAACGAATTGAAGTCGCTTGATTCCACTTCGCTTGATGCAAAGAAAAAAGGCAGACTCGTTACAACTATGGTCGCGCAGAAAAAAGCATTTCAAAAATTCATTGACATACAGGGCAATGCCGGATCGGATTTAAATGTTGCCCTCAGCGCGGAAGCTGGCGGTGAAGTGATTGCTCTTCCCGTGAAGGAAGGGCAGCAGGTGCAGAAGGGACAACTGCTTGTGCAGATTGATGACGAATTAGTTGTGAAAGAAATGGAAGATTTGAAAGGAACGCTCGAACTCGCAACAACAGTTTTTGAACGCCAGGAAAAACTCTGGAAGCAAAACATCGGCAGCGAGATGCAATATCTCGAAGCAAAAAATAAAAAGGAAAACCTCGAAACGAAATTGAAAAAAGTGCAAACGCAGTTGAGCAAAACCCGCATCACCGCGCCCGTGAACGGCACAGTGGAAAATATCAAAATCAAATTGGGCGAAATGGCTGCACCCGGAATGCCGCTGCTCAACGTAGTGAATCTTGAGGAAATCATCGTGAAAGCCGATGTGCCCGAACGCTATGTGAGCGCGGTTTCCAAAGGCGAAGAAGTAACTATCCGTTTCCCTGCGCTGAACATCGAGCGCAAAGCCGCCATCACTTCAGTGGGCAGCATCATCAACCCGCGCAACAGAACATTTTCGGTTGAAATAAAAATTCCGAACAGAGACCACGGGTTGAAAGCGAACTTGCTTGCCATCGTGAAGATTATTGATTACCAAAACCCTGATGTAGTTACACTTCCCACGAAACTCATTCAGCATACCAACGGGGAGCAATTTGTGTTTCTCGTTGAGCGCAACAGCAACGACCCGAAGGCAAAGAAAACAATTGTGAAAACAGGCGCGAGTTATGGAACAGAAACAGAAATTCTTTCAGGCATTGCAGCAGGCGACACCGTGATTAGCGAAGGGGCGCATGACGTGTCGGACGGTTCGTTGCTGGATGTTCAGTGAAGAAGCCTCACCCCGCCCCTCTCCGCAGGAGAGGGAGTCCGGACGGTAGTGCTTGAAGAACTAAAAATAAATTGAGCTATAAGAATTAGCTATGACAAATCCTCTCCTTCTCCTTGAAAATGCGATTACGCTTAGACACCCCTCTCTTTTGGAGAGGGGGCGGGGGTGAGGCAAAACATTTTTTATGCAAGAAGAAAAAAATTCAGGTAAATCAATCGTAAGAGAGTTCGGACTTTCTTCGTTCGCAGTCAACAACAGGACTGTTGTATTCATTCTGATGTTCCTGCTTGGTATTGCAGGATTCATGGCGTACAATGCAATGCCACGCGAAAGTTTCCCCGAAGTAGTCATCCCCACCATTTATGTCGGCACTCTGCATCCGGGCAATTCGCCTTCCGACATGGAAAATCTGATTACGCGCCCGATTGAAAAAGAAATCAATACCATCGCAGGCGTTGACAAAATCAACTCTACTTCCATTCAGGATTATTCCACCATCATCGTGGAATTTGATTTTGAAACAGATGTAAACAAAGCATTGCAGGAAGTGAAAGATGCCGTTGACCGCGCAAAGAAGGATTTGCCCTCCGATTTGGAAAAAGACCCCGATGTGTTCGAGTTGGATTTTTCCGAAATCCCCGTGATGAACATCAACCTCTTTGGCGACATCCCGATTGATTATTTGAAAGAGTATGCAGAATACTTGCAGTACGAAATCGAAAAGCTCCCGGAAATTTCGGAAGCAGAAATAAAAGGCATCGGTGAAAAAGAAGTGCGCGTGGACATTGACATCTATAAAATGAACGCGCTTGACATCAGCTTTGGCGATATCGAAGGTGCAATCGCCAATGAAAACCTCACCATCTCCGGTGGCGATTTGCTTACGGATGATTCACGCAGAAATATCCGTGTGTTGGGTGAATTCACAAATCCGAATGAAATCCTTGATATAATAGTGAAGCATGAAAATGCCGAAGTGGTTTTCCTGAAAGACATCGGCACCGTTTCTTTTGTCTATAAAGAAACTGAGAGTTTCGCACGCGCCCGCGACCTCACCGTTGTTTCACTCGACATCAAAAAGCGTTCAGGTGAAAACCTGATTAATGCGGCAGATAAAATCAAAGTGATTATTGAAAAAGCGAAGGAGAAAAAATTTCCTGAAAACCTGCAAGTGTCCATTACAAACGACCAGTCGAAGATAGCGCGCAAAGCAGTGAGCGATCTGGAAAACAACATTATCGCGGGCGTGATTCTCGTGGTGCTTGTGCTGCAACTGTTCATGGGTTTACGCAATGCCATGTTCGTGGGCGTTGCCATTCCGCTTTCGATGCTCATCAGCATCATGCTGCTTGGTTTCTTTGGCGTTACGCTCAATATGATGGTGCTGTTCGGTTTGATTCTCGCGCTCGGCATGTTGGTTGACAACGGCATCGTGGTGGTGGAAAATATTTACCGTCTCATGCAGGAAGGATTAACGCCAATACAAGCGGCAAAAGAAGGCGTAGGAGAAGTGGCAGTGCCGATTATCACCTCTACGCTCACCACGCTTGCCGCTTTTGCACCGCTCTTATTTTGGAATGATTTGATGGGTGAATTCATGAAATATCTGCCCATCACACTGATTACCTCATTGAGCGCATCGTTGTTTGTCGCGTTGGTCATCAACCCTGTGCTCGCTGCCGTTTACATGAAGGTGCAGGATGACCATAAAAGAGCAAAAGTGAAGCCGATAGTCATCACCATCGCAGCACTGGCGGCTCTCGTAGGAATTTTTTATGCAACAGGCGCAAGAACAGCGGGTAATTTTTTTATCTGGCTTATCATCATCACACTGCTGAATGTATTCCTGCTTGTTCCGTTTTCATTCTGGTTTCAGAAAAACCTATTGACATTTGTTGAGAGCCTCTACAGGCGCACACTGCGCTTTGCCGTTACAGGTTTCCGCCCGTGGCTGTTCTTTATAGGCATGTTTTTCCTGTTTATTTTTTCAATCATGTTCCTTCGCACCAGAAAACTTGATGTCACTTTTTTTCCAACGAACGAGCCGCTCTATACCAACATTTTCATTGAAATGCCGCAGGGAACGGATATTGAAAAAACGAATGAACTGACGATGCAGGTGCAGAAGAAAGTGTATGAAGCCATTGCCGATAATGAGAATATTGTTGAAGCCGTTATCACCAATGTGGGCGCGGGAACATCCGACCCGATTGAAGGACCAAACATGAGCGTGACTCCGCACAAGGCGAAAATCACCGTCAGCTTTATTGACAATGAATTGCGCGATGTGAAGAGCAGCATTGTAACAGAAAAAATCCGCGAGAAGGTGCAGGTGTTTCCGGGCGCGCGCATCACGGTGGCGAAAAACCGCCAGGGTCCGCCCGTAGGAAAAGACATCAGCATCGAAGTGAGCGGTGAAGATTATCCCGGAATCACCGCACTCTCCGAAGAAATACGCACTTACATCGAGAGCTACAATATTCCCGGCATTGAAGAACTGAAATTGGATTTGGAAAAAGGAAAACCCGAACTCATTGTGCATGTTGACCGTGGCGCGGCAAGACGCTTTGGCGTTTCCACCGGGCAAATCGGCATGGCAATCCGCACGGCATTGTTTGGAAAAGAAGTTTCAAAATATAAAGAAGGCGAAGATGACTATCCGATTATGGTGCGCTTCAGCGAAACGCAACGCCACGATTTGGAATCCATCCTCAACCAGCGCATCACCTTCCGCGACCCGAGCAACGGAAAAATTGTTTCCGTGCCCATTGCATCGGTGGCAACCATCGAATACACCTCCACGCTTGGCTCCATCAAGCGCAAAGACCTCGACCGCGTGATTACGATTTATTCAAACGTGATTGGCGGCTATAACGCCACCGCCATCAATGAGAAAATCAAAAAAATCATGGAAGGTTATGAAGTGCCGCCCGGCTATCTCGTGAAATTTACGGGCGAGCAAGAGAAGCAGGCGGAAACACAGGCGTTCCTCGGCAACGCATTTATGATTGCGATTTTTCTGGTGTTTCTGATTATCGTAGCGCAGTTTAACGCGGTGCATTCGCCCATCATCATCATGTTTTCCGTGTTGTTCAGCACCATTGGCGTATTTCTCGGCATTGCCATTTTTAAAATGGACATCGTAATCATGATGACCGGCATCGGCATCATCGCGCTTGCGGGCGTGGTGGTGAACAACGCCATCGTGCTCATGGATTGCATTGACCTGCTCCGTGCGCGCAAAAGAAAAGAACTGAATGTGGAGCGGCTGCCATTTCCTGAAATCATTGACTCGATTGTGCAAGGTGGCGTGATGCGTCTGCGCCCCGTGCTGCTCACCGCCATTACCACGGTGCTTGGTCTTATTCCGCTTGCAGTGGGGTTGAACATTGATTTCATCAGCCTGCTGCAAACATGGGATCCAAAAGTTTATGTCGGTGGCGACAACGTGGTGTTCTGGGGACCGATGTCATGGACGATTATTTTCGGACTCACCTTCGCCACCTTCCTCACGCTGGTGATTGTGCCGGTGATGTATCTGCTGTTTGATATTACTGTTTACTGGTTTGAAAACCAGATGCACAAACGCAGCAAGCAGCTGGGGTTGGAGGAATAAGTACGCTATCCGTCCTGCACTCGCTCGCCTCTGGCGAGTGAGCATTTTAACCGGCATCTTGCCTGCATTAGAGATGATGCCGGAGGCAGAGAAAATAAGTTCACTCGCGGGACGCGAGCGAAGGCAGGGATTATAACATCCTTTGAGAGTATGACACTTCCAATCAAATTAAACCCGTTGCATTGTGCGTTTGGCATTTCCCCTTGTAGGGCAAATACAAAGGGGTATCTCAAAATTATCGATAATCCTACTCAGTAAATTACCCCTCTGTGTCTCCCCTATATGGGGAGAAGCCAACCCTCAAAGCAAGTTTCGCACCCATCTACTTCTTCAGCGTTCCGCAATCAATCACAAACCGATAGCGCACATCACTCTTCAACATGCGCTCGTAAGCGGTGTTAATGTAGCTGATGTCAATCAGTTCAATTTCAGAAACGATATTGTGCGCAGCACAGTAGTCAAGCATCTCCTGTGTTTCAGGCAAGCCGCCAATAAGAGAACCTCCAAGGCTTCGTCTGTTTCCGATGAGCGAAATAGCTTGTATTTTTTCAGGCGCTGGCGGCACACCAAGGCAAATGTGTACGCCATTTGTTTTCAGCATCGCGAGATAAAAATTGTAATCATGCTGCGCAGAAACAGTGTCAACAATGAAATCAAAATAATTTTTCACGCCTTTCACGCTGACCTCATTAGTCGTCACTACGAATTTATGCGCCCCTAATTTTTTCGCGTCCGCTTCTTTGGAAGGAGAAGTGCTCAATACTGTTACTTCCGCTCCAAACGAAACTGCAAACTTCACCGCCATGTGTCCCAAGCCGCCAAGTCCGAGTACTGCTACTTTATGTCCCTTCCCAACTTTCCAATGGCGCAAAGGCGAATAGGTTGTAATGCCAGCGCAGAGCAGCGGAGCAACTCCGGCAAGCGGTAATTTATCAGACACACGCAGCACAAAATCTTCATGCACCACCACCACATCGGAGTAGCCGCCATACGTTGGTGTTTTTTTATCTTGCTCCAAGCCGTTGTAAGTATAAGAGCCTCCATTGAAACAGTATTGCTCCAAGCCGTCTTTGCAGTTTTCACACGTGCGGCATGAATCCACCAAGCAGCCAACGCCAACCGTATCGCCCGTTTTGAATTTTTTCACCTGCGCGCCCACTTTCGTCACTTTTCCGACCAACTCATGCCCCGGCACCATCGGAAAAATAGAGCCGCCCCATTCATCACGCACCTGGTGAATATCCGAGTGGCACACGCCACAATAGAGAATGTCGAACTGCACATCGTGAGCGCCCGGCTCCCTGCGTTGAAAATTGAAAGGCGTTAATGGTGTTTTTGCGTTCTGCGCTGCATATCCTTTTACTGTTATCATGAAATTTTAAGTTTGCTGCAAGTTACCTTTTTAAACAAAACTGTTTTTTGATGCTTCGATTTCAAACAGTCATTCATTATCTTAGAGGCAAATCTCTACGCATGAAACCTGTTCAAATTCCCACAAGCTTTTTATTCTTCTCCTTGCTCTTTGCGTTCAATACACTGAACGCCCAGCTCGTTAACCTTAACCCTGTTTCGGCAAGCGACCCACTACAAGGCACTACGGATTTGTACCAAAATTCGGAGATGTTTTTCTTGTGGGACCAGACATTGGCGAATAACGCCATCCAGGTGAAATCGCAGATTGTGGATATTCTCTATCCGCCCGGGCAGTTTCAATATAACACGGTGCAGGTGGAACAGGCGATTAACACAAACACGGGCAGCCGCTTTCTTGCCATTGCAAAAGGCGACTTTGATGGCGATGGGTTTGATGACGCGGTTTCGGCATGGAAAACTGCAGCAGGAATTCTTATCAGCGTTCCCGATATTGATAAACAAACGCTTGGCTGGAGCAGCGCGAATCAAACGCTGGTGCCGGGTTCGCTGCTGATGGAGTCATCGGTGGGCAGCTATCGCGGAAGAATCAGACTTGCAGCAGGAAACTTTGATAGTGACAAGCAAGATGAGATTGCGCTCGCTTACCGCACCATGACGGATAACCTCTTGCACATCGAAGTATATAATGTGGATGGCTCGTTGCAGTTGCTTGCGAGCGTCACTGATGTGAGCCTTTCTATTTATGGTGGTTACGAATCGTTTGATATTACTGTGCGTGATTTTGATTTGGACGGCACGGCTGAAATTGCGCTTGCTTACCGCAACGCCAACTCACTGTTTGTGCGGCTCTATGCAATGGAAAGCGGAAGCCTTGTTTCGCAAACCCAAACTACGGTGAGCAGCCAGTTGGATGCGTCAGGGTTTGTTATCAGCCTGTGTACAGGTGATTTCAATAAAGATGTGATTGCTGAGATTGCAATTGCTTGGGGTAAGATTGACGGAAACTCAGGAGCACAGGAGGATTCTTACATCCAAACATTGCAAGTGATGGATGATTCCACGACACAGGGTAGCGTACTCGACACCATCGTTTTTAACCCTGCAAATAAAGTTGTCAATCGCTATTCTTCAAGCAATCAAGAAACATTACGCCTCAAGGCAGGCGACCTCAATGGCGATGCGCGCGATGAATTGCTGCTCGGCAGAAGAGGTTCTGTTGATTATTATGAAAGCAACAACAGCCTTGCACTTATTTCCAAAGGATCCGTTTCTTCTTTCTCTGATGAGTTCTTTTACTCTGATGACTTCTTTGACATTGCCGATATCAACAAAGACGGGAGTGCTGACATCCTCCTGATGAAAAATTATTTCGACTACGACAATAATAGGGAGCAATATTTTGAAGTGTCGGTGTTTACACTCAATGCGCAATTACAACCAACGCAGGCGGGGCAAACCAATTACCAATATCAGGATTTGGATACCATCAGCGGAGGTAATACTTCTCTGGCGCGCAGGCATTACGCAATGATTGCGGGCGACTTTGATGGCGACCGTGTGCGCGTGGGCAAGGGAAACAAGTATGTGAAAACAGAAATCGTGCAGCCGCTTGTGATTCTCAATGCGCCACCCGTGCATTTTGATGTGCTTAACGGAACAACTTATGATGTGTGCGAATGTTACAATAACAATAGTTGCCAGCATCGCTCCACGTATATTTATCAAAACGACCAGCAAGTGCGCGTTGAAACTAACATCAGCCGCGACTGGGGCGTAAGCGCTTCGCTGGGCGCAGGCGGCACGTTTGGTCCGATTGGCGTAAGCGCAAAAGTGACTGCAAAGTATGGCGAGAAATTTTCAAACACGGATAACAACACACAGAAAGT
>JAWXCB010000050.1:0-4528 GCA_034440455.1 Chitinophagales bacterium | reverse complement strand
TCTCCTGCCAATATACTCCGGTGCTGAATGTTTGAAAGGTGGTTCGTAGTTCAGCAAAACTTTCGCCACTTGAATAGGAAGGATCAAATCCGCGATCAGGAACATATTGCGAGCCGGTATAAAAACCATCTAAACTGATGGAACGTGTTTGAAGCAGCGCCTTTGCACCTAACGACAGCGTTTGCCATCTGCTCAAACGAATGTGAACTGCATAGCTAACCGATGCCTCCTGAGTTTTGAAAACTCCAGTTGCTTTATCATTATGGAGCGTTACTCCCAACCCCGACCACGGTTTGCCTGTGCTGGAATTCAGCAGCGGATAATCAAAAGAAACAAAACTGCTGTTGATCGGAAAATCACCACCTGTTTTTTGATGGCGGTAATTCAAGCTCATGCTGGCGTATCGACTGAGGCCGATCATAGCCGGATTGATACGCTGCTCAGTAAAATTATATTGCGAGTATTGAAAATATTGCGCGTGCAAACTATTTCCCATGGAAAGGAAAAACACAAGAAACAAAATTCGCTTTAGGATAATCATCAGCCTAGTGAACTAATAGAATGGATCCTGTTTTCTTTCCGTTTAGCAGAAGCTGCTCTCCATTACTTGTTTTTCCATCTACCTTCCAATAATAGATGCCACTGGATTGAAGCGTGCCGCGCACCGTTCCGTTCCATCCGTTACTGGTTGCCTGCTGGATATCGCTGGTTTCATACATCACATTTCCTTCACGATTGTAAATCTTGAAGGTGAAGGAAGATGCTTGTGTTAGACCGTACACCAAAAGCATATCGTTTTTTCCATCGCCATTAGGAGTAAAAAGGTTGGGAATAAAAGCCGTTTCCTCTACCTGTATCTGCACACGTCCTTCGATGGCACATCCTACTGAGTCGGTGGCAACCAGTGTATAATCGATAGTTTGCACGGGTGTGGCGATAGGGTTAGGTATTGCGTCATTGCTGAGCCCTGAAGATGGTATCCATTTAAATTGCGATGCCGTACTCACCGCTTCCAGTTGCACGGAGTTGCCTTTCAAGATTTTATATATTTCTCCATTCAATTTTAATTCAGGTTTACTCACCCGCAGGATAAACTCTTTTTGATACGTGCATGTGTTTTGAGTTTTTGCTGTAACCAAAATCGTATCGGCCTTCTTAAGCATAAAATTGATTGAGTCCTGCTCGGTAATAATGGGCGCTGTTTTCCATTCTACGTTTTTCCAGCCAGGGGCTATGCCCAAACGAACCGGCTTGCCTTCACAAGCATATATGATTTCTTTCTCGGCTTTTGGTCCTTCGTTTACATGAATTACCCACACATTATTCTTTGAGCAGTCAACCCCTTGAGGCACCAAGGAGAAGATGGTATCATTGGCAACTGCGGTAAATTTCAACTGGTTAAATATTCCCAAGAATCCTGTAGTGACCGAGAACCAGTATGCCTGGGTTGGGGAGATTAACGTTACCTCTTCGTTTTTACAAGACTGAATATCTTTATTTACCAGGTCAAAACAAGGCACACATTCTCCTGAACAGATAGTATAACCACCATTATAAGCATTGTCTACCGATTGAATCCGATAATTGTATCTATTGTCTGTAAGACCCTGGATAATCTGCGAGGTGTTTGTACCTGCATTGCCATGCGAAACGGTCATCCTTCGTTTGGTGACAAGATCAAAAGAGGATGTGATCAATGTTGATTGATTCGTTCCTAACCAAACATCGTAGGTAATCGATGCGCTCTCAGTATGGTCATCTTGAGGGGCAGCCCAGTAAAGAAATGTTTTATTAAAAACTGAAATTGCAAATGCTTGCGTTGGAGTTCCTGGTCGTTGGTTTTCAACTGAAATTGAATTATCATAGAACTTTATCCATTGCTGACTTGCTGAGTCAATCACTTGCAAAAGATCAAGATCTCCGTCACGATCAAAATCACCCATACGTTGTACCAGCAAACCCGCAGTATCGAGATCCGTTAAAAGCGTGTTAGGATCGAGAATGAAATTCTCTTTTTTATTTTGTGCATCATTTCCATTGATCAATTGGTCCGCACGGCCGTCTGAGTTCACGTCCCCTGTAAATAATTCTGCCTTTCGAAGAGAGGGATACGTTTGTTCGATTGAAAAACTATCCACTTTATTTATCCAGATGCGGTTAATGAACTGAACAGAGCGATCTTCTCCGGCTACAAACAAATCAAGCAAACCATCATCATTATAATCGATGGAGGATAGCTTTCCTGAAACCGAGCCTGGCAAGACCTGCGCTTTGAATGTGAAATTGTCTTTATTTAAAAAAAGAATAGTAGCCGATTGTTGTGCTGCATCTTTTCCGGTTAATACAAAATCATTTTTACTGTCTTTATTAAAATCGAATACAACAAGGTCATTGATCGTTATCCCTACCGTATCAAACACCAAAGTGAATCCGGCAGGTGTGTTCTGATAAATGTTAAGAAATGAAGTTGTGTTTTGCTTGCCTGCCGATATCAAATCCAATCTTCCATCCTGATTAAGATCTGCTATCCTAAAAAACGAACCATGGTCTACTAATTTCGATGTGCTTTTCTGAAAGCTGAAGTCTCCTTTATTTTCAAAAACGAAAAGAGCATCCGTATTGATCAGGGTTTTGCCTGCAATCATCAAATCTACGCGGTTGTCACCATTCCAATCAGATAATTGAAGCGTTCCGCTTTTAAATCCGGTGAGTTGAGTGAATTTCTTCACCAGCGAAGTGCCCAGGTTATTTTGATAGGTGATGATTTTCATCTGGCCATCGGCTGCGATGCCGGTCACTACCAAATCCAACAGGGTATCGCGATCAAGGGCCATCCATTCTGTTTGAATACCCGTGAGCGGCTCATCGATACTTAATTGGAATTTCTTATTGAATTGCTGACCGCTTGCTGTTACTGCAATCGTTAACAATCCCACCACCATCCCTATTGCTCTTTTCATTTCTTTTCAGGATTTGATTTTACAATTTGAAACGTGAAGGGCAATGAAACTTTTGCTGCTACAGGCTTCCCATTCAGGGTAGCTGTTTTCCATGAGGGCATATTTTCAATCATGCGTTGCGCCTCTTTATCAAAAGCCGCACCTAGTGAATTCACTATCTTTATCTGAACTGGTTTCCCAACCTGATCAATTAAAAAGGACACCGATACAATTCCCTGAATGGAATCCTTTAAACCCTCCACCGGGTAGCGCAATTCCCTGGCGAAGTAATCATATAAATTTGGATAGCCATCCGCTGGCTCTGCTTCCAGATATTGAAAAGCAGGTGCCGCAGATTCTTCCTGAACAGGCTGCATTTCTTCTTGTGGCTGCTCCCTTGTTTTCGATTGGACAGATTCATTTACGCTGACCACAGTTTCTTTTTTCAGTTCATCCGTTTCAGCAAGTACAGGTTCTGTCTGCGTTTGCACACTATCACTTACCAGCGTTGGCGCATTAGAAGTTGCTACTGCGGGTGCATCCGGCCAATACACGTAGGTCAATATGGCAATGCCTGCAATGCCCAGCAAGAGTGAAATATTGCGTTTCCAGGTTAGCTCTGTTTTCTTCCGGGCTTTATGCTGGCTTAAGACCGAATCAAAATTCATATAGCTTCGGATTTCTTCATCCGTTACCGAGGGTCGGTTTTTCATAATCTGTAATTTTTTTTTCATCTCTTTTGGAGAAAAAGCTTTTTCATTTTTTCGAGTATCCGATAGGTGCGAACCTTGGCATAGTTCTCGGTGATGCCCAGTATGTCTGCTATCTCTTTGAAGGGCCTTGCTTCAAAGAAGCGGAGTTCAATTACGTAGAGTTCATCCTGTTCAAGCTGCTCAAGAATAGCAGGCAGTCGGCTCTCCCATTCTTCCAGTGTTTGATCAGCGGTTAACTCTGCATATAAATTCTCAACCGATGATTCTTCCAAAACCACAGTGCGATTTCGTTTAGTCTTTCTGAAACATTCGTTGCACTGGTTAATCGCAATGCGAAACAACCATGCTGAAAAAGGCAACCCCCGAAATTGGTAACGATTAATATGGGTCAAAGCACTCAAAAAAACTTGTTGGGTCAGGTCACCCGCCAGATCTTTATCGCCCACCCGATGCAACACAAAGAGATACACCTTCTTGAAGTAGGTTTCATAAAGAGGACGAAAGGAGTCCGGATTAGCAATTGCTTTCCTTACCCACTCATCTTCTTCGAGCTGCCAATTGAAAGTTACATTCGTTTTCTTTTCTATCATGAGCTTGCTTCTCGTTACCAAAATGCCAGATCATCAAAAAGATACACCTATCTGTAAAATAAATTAACATCCCCTCAGTATTTCATGATGGCCGACAGCGGATGCCCTTGTTGAATCAGGTTTTTTAGTGCCTGACTGATTAATAGGTTGATTAAATTATTCTAATTTTATCCCAAACAACGAATTATGAAGAATCTTCTGTGCTATCAAAAACAGCCTTCCAGGTGATGCCCGCATCATCTGTTTTCCAAATGCCGCCCGAGGCCGCACCGGAATAAGAAACATT
>JAWXCB010000049.1:0-19874 GCA_034440455.1 Chitinophagales bacterium | reverse complement strand
TGGTAAGGTGTGGCGAAATAATAATCAGCTTCCAGCACTTTTGCAATCTGTTGGTGCAGGGCAAATTCTTTTCCATTATCAGAGGTAAGCGTATGGACATATTGTTTAATGGGCAGCAGGGCATCTTGGAGTTGTTCGGCAGTAGTGTGCGCTTCTTTATTTCAAACATCACAAATTTAACAAAGACAGTCGTGTAAGTGAATGAGCGTGGCGAATTATTGAAACGCGCCTGACAGATACAAGCTAAAATGAAGAAAAACAAAATAACAGCAGAACAAATAGTGAAGCGCGTAAATCAAAACCGTAAGAAACTGCGCTCAGGCGTACCGATTGTTTTTTCAATCCGCGACAGGAAGTTTTCTAATTGAAGATTGAATTCTGCCGGGTTCTCTAAGTTGGATACATGTCCTGCATGTTCAATGATGCTGAGCGCTGAACCCGGAATGTTTTCATGCATAAACTGAGCTGCGGCAGGAGGCGTGATTTTATCTTCCTTTCCAACAAGGAGAAGTACCGGTATTTCTATCGCGAATAGTTTTTTACAAGTTTCTTTCCGCTCGGATAAAGCAAGCAAGGTGTTGCACAGAGTTTGTGAGGAGGTGTTCAGAATCATCTCTCTTATAACTGCTACTTCTTTTTCTTTGGTGGTAAGAGATTCAGGCGCGAAAAGATGTTTAATGCTCTCACCGGCATATTGCTCCACTCCGTTTTTCCTGATGCTTTCAATCACCTTCCTCCGTTTTTCTTTTCCTTCTGGCGTATCGGCTGCGCATTGGGTATCGCACAATATCAGCGCATCAATACTATGCGGGTGTTTTTCAACTGCATTCAAAGCGATGTAGCCGCCCATGGAAAGACCGCAGAGGATAACCTTATTTAATTGCAGTTTATCCATGAAGCTAATCAGGTCGTTGGTAAAAAGGTCAATGGAGAAGTCTTCATGCCCCGCATCAGAGTTGCCGTGTCCGCGCACATCGTATGCAATCACGCGGTAGTTTTCTTTTAATGCTTCCGCCTGCGTGCGCCACATGGATTTATTAAATGGAAACCCATGAATGAAAATTACAACGGGCGCTTCCTCCGGTCCTTCATCGCTGTAACTGATGGTAATGTTATTTACTTGTAACCGGATATCGTTTCCTAAGCAGCGCATGGTGATTTATATTTTTGGTGTGATTAAATTTTCATTTACATCCTCTCCATATACCATCTCAATTCCTTTTCCATTTTCTGGTAGCGAAAAATAGCAGGGATAATTACTTGCAAGCGGGTAAAGGCTGTTTCGCTTTTAACAACATAGTCGGATGCTTTGTGGTGCATGCAATTTACCGCCACTTCAATTTTGTCCTGCGATGAGAGCATAATCACAGGAATTTCTGGATTTAAGGCTTTTATTCTATCCAATGTTTCTATTCCGTTCATGGCTGTTTTATCAATGCCATCAAGTTGGTAATCTAAAATGATTACATCGGGTTGTGACGCTAAATTTTTAAGGCAAAGTTCGCCTGTGGAGTAGGTTTCAACGGTAAATTCAGGAAACTGAAGAAAATCAATTTCCAATGATTTTAAAAACACGGCATCGTCATCAACTAAAAAAAGTTTTATTTTGGTTAAAGTGTTCATCCTTTTTTGTTTTTAATGGCATTAAATTCTTCTTCCAATTCTTGACATGCCTGCGTACAGGCTTTCTCAAGCTGTAAAACAAGATCGGGCATTCCATCCATCTCTAACTGTGTGCTGGCGTATTCCTGCACTTTTTTCGCCATCATTTCAAAATGCTCACTCATGCCCATGATGGAAAAGGAGGGAATCATTTTATGCACTGCCGCATGCAATGACTTCCAATCTTTATTTTGAAGGCTTTGCTTCATTGAGTTAATTAATGGCGGTGTTTGTTCCAGATAAAGAGAAATCATTTCCATCATTAGTGCCGGATTCGATTTAGTGCGATGATTTAAATAATCCAGATCAATGCATTTCAACTTTTTACTTTCATTTTTTTCGGTTTCTGTGGCCACAATAGTAAGTACAGGTTTTTTTACTAATGTCACTATTTTGGTGTACAGCAATCTTTCGTCAACGGGCTTCGCAATGTAATCATTCATTCCCACGGCTTTGCATTTTGCCAAATCAACCGTAGTTACATCGGCAGTCAAAGCAATGATGGGGATTTTAGAATTCAGTTTGTTGCGGATGTAATCCGTAGCTTCAAACCCATTCATTTCGGGCATCTGCAAGTCCATCAAAATAATATCGTAGGATTTTGTTTGCAGTTTTTCGATGGCGATTTTTCCATTGGCTGCAATGTCGCGTTCAAACCCGAAATCATCCAATAGTGTTTTCATGAGCAATTGATTGAGCGCGATGTCCTCAACCACCAATACCTTAATGTTTTTAATTTCCGTATCCAATTCCGCCACTTCCGTGTCTGATTCAGCTTCAGCTTTTGTCTTTAGAAAACTTAATGTAAAAGTGAAAGTTGACCCCTCGTCAATTTTACTTTTCACACGAATGCTTCCCCCCTGCGGTTTTACTAATTGTTTAACAATGGCAAGTCCTAATCCTGTTCCCCCGTATAATCTTGAAGTACCGCTGGATGCCTGCTGAAAATTTTCAAAAATATTTTCTATTTTATTTTCCGGAATTCCAATACCGGTATCTGCAACCGAAAATTCAATGGTTGCTTTTTCTTCGTCTTCATCAATCAAACGAACAATTACAATAATTTTTCCTTTGTTGGTAAACTTTACCGCATTACTCACAAGATTTAGAATAATCTGGTGCAAGCGTACCGGGTCGCCAACCAAAACCCTGGGAATATTGGTGTCGTATTCTTTAACCAACTCCAGGTTCTTTTCCTGGATTTTCGTCTCAAACAAATGGAGCATGGCGGAAATGGACAACTCCATTTTGAATGGCACCTTCTCAAAGACCATTTTTCCTGCATCTACTTTTGCCAGGTCGAGAATATCGTTAATGAGTACAATTAATGCATCGCCACTGATTTTTATGGCAGTTAAATATTCCTTTTGTTTTGCCGATAAATCTGTTTTCAATACCACTTTAGTAAATCCGATAATCGCATTCATAGGCGTACGGATTTCGTGACTCATGTTCGACAAAAATTGTTGCTTTGCTTTTACAGCATCTTCTGCTATCAGTGTCGCACTTTCCGCTTTGCTTTTTGCTTCTTCCGCAACTGCAGTCGCCAACTCTGCAAACACTTTTGCCTCAGTTAATTCTTTTGCAATTCTTTTTTGTTCGGTAACATCGCGGGCAACAATCACTACCCCCAATACATTTCCCCTGTCATCTTTATAAACCGAGCCATTGAATAATACATCGGTCAACTTGCCACCGCTTATGGTTAGCGGATAATCAGTCACAAACCCCTTTTCATATACTTCCTTATAAACTTCACGCGCTTTTTCCGGTTCGGTGAAATAATCGAAGAAGTCAGTGCCTTTGAGCTTTTCGCGCGGCATTTCTGTAATGTTTGACCATGCCTCATTCATATCCGTAATCTTTCCTTGCGGGCTGATGGTAACCAAAGGGTCGCGGCTTGCTTCAATCAGACTAAGAGAATAATTAGACAAAGATTTTTGGGCAGTCACATCCCGTGCAGCGGCAAATACGCCCAGCACATTTCCTTTTTCATCTTTATAAACGGAAGCATTGTATAATACATCCGTTAGGTTTCCAGTCTTGTGTCGTATGGTAAGCGGGTAGTCGGCAACAAATGATTTTTCAAAAACCGTTTTATATCCTTCACGGGCTTTTTCAGGCTCGGTAAAATAATCAGAGAAATCAGTTCCGATTAACGTATCTCTTGGCACTCCCGTTATTTTTACAGAGGCTTCGTTAACATCCGTAATTTTTCCTTCCGGAGATATCGTAACAAGCGGGTCGGTGGAGGCTTCAATTAAGCTTCGCGCATACAGTGATGCTCGTTTAATGGAAAGATTGAAAGCTTCAAGTTCTCTTGCGGCAATTTCCCGTTTTTCTTTCTCTTTGTTTTGATAGACCAGTTCTAAGTCAGCAATGACTAATTCCGCAGCCCGTTTTTCTTTTTCTGCATTTTGAAAAACCAGTTCCAGGTTGGCGATGATTAATTCCTGTGCCCGCTTTTCTTTCTCTTCGTTTTGAAATTCAAGTTCTTTATTGGCAATGACTAATTCATCTGCCCTTTTTCCTTTCTCCTCGTTTTGAAAGGCAAGTTCTTTATTGGCAATGACTAATTCATCTGCCCTTTTTCCTTTCTCCTCGTTTTGAAAGGCAAGTTCCATATTAGCAAGGAATAACTCATCAGCCCGTTTTCCTTTCTCCTTGTCTTGGAAGGCAAGTTTTTTGTTGGCAATGATTAACTCATTAGCCCGTTTTTCTTTCTCCTTATTTTGAAAGACAAGTTCTTTATTGGCAATGAATAACTCATCTGCCCGATTTTCCTTCTCTTTGTTTTGAAAGTCAAGTTCTTTGTTGGCAATGATTAACTCATCTGCCCGTTTTCCTTTCTCTTTATTTTGAAAGGCAAGTTCTTTGTTGGCAATGACTAACTCATCTGCTTTTTGGGCGGTCACGTCTCTGATGCCAATCACAACTCCCAGCGCCTTTCCTTTATCATCCTTATAAACCGATCCGTTACATAATACAGGAGTTTCCCTGCCATCTTTTATGGTAAGCGGATAATTTGTGATAAACCCTTTGGCAAATATTTGCTCATAAGATTTTCGCGCATTTTCAGGTTTAGTAAAATAAGCAGAGAAGTCTGTGCCGATAATATTTTTTCTTGTACTTTCAGTAGCCTTAAGGGTAGCCTCATTTACGTCTATAATTTTACCGATAGGGCTTATTGCAAATACTGGGTCCAAACTGGCTTCTATAATACTACGTGCATATTGAGATTCCAATGGTTTTGCTGTTTTCATTTTAATTTTTGCTGTCATTTGAACTTCCGATTTCTTCAATAGGGCATCTTTTTTTATCTTTTAATTGTTTAAAATGCGAGGGCGTAAGTCCGGTAACTTTTTTAAACTGGTTGGATAAATGCGCTACGCTGCTGTAATTCATCTTGTAGGATATTTCAGTAAGATTGAGTTCCTCGTATAAAAGCAATTCTTTTACCCGTTCAATTTTATGATTGATAATGTAATGTTCAATGGTGATGCCCTTTACTTCGGAGAAAATGTTTGCGAGATAAGTATAATCATGGTTCAGCTTTTTGCTGAGATAATCGGAAAAATTTGTTTTGGGAAGGTTGTCTGCATAATGTACCATTTCCACAATCACGTTTTTTATTTTTTCAATCAGAATGGCTTTCCTGTCTTCCATCAACTCCAGCCCTGAATTCTGTAAAGCAGTTTTCAGTTCTTCCCGTTGACTGGCAGAAAGGTCTTCCATAATCTCCACTTCACCTAAATCAACAACCACAAAATGCAATCCCATATTTTTTAATTCCTCCTTCACCATCATTTTGCAGCGTTGAGAAACCATGTATTTAATAAAGAGCTTCATTTACTTACAAATAATTATAACACCCTTAGCTAAAGATAACTTTGGATAAAGTTGAGCCTCTTTTCTCCGGGAACCGTTACACAATTGCACAAAGGAGTTACATAATTCACACATTTGCTGATGCCAGGTGGTCGCTTGCTGTTTGCAACCTTCTCACGTTGTTGCAAGCGCAGCGTTGAGGGGCATTTCGCCCATCTACACGAAATGCAACTATAAATTTTCTTTAGGATAAGTTATCCATTTAATTGAATCGCGGGAGGTTGCTATTTGAAATGATCAAATTATTTGTTTGCGTTCAGGTTCTTTGAAGTCTTTACTGCTTTTGCATACTTGGCGTCTATTAAACTGCCGTCATTTATTATCATGTCAGTGGCCCAGGAAAGTTCATTGTCTTCAATTTTCATTTCAAAAATATTACGGGCAGGCAGGTTATCCTCTGTTCCCGGAATAGTGACAGCTTTAACGATCCAAGGTGTATTCAAATCAATGGTTACTCTGTTTGTAGCAGGACCTTCTTCAAGAGTCTGTTCCGTTACATTCACTTCTTTAACCGGGCTCATCATTGCTTCGGTTGCTGTTCTGGTATCAGGAACAATTTCTTCTGTACGTTCGATAGCAGCGATGATGGCAAACTGTGAGTTTGAGAGGATGGACTGTTTTTCTTCGATTGATAATTTTGTAAACTCACCGTAAGTCATTGCTAAAGGAAGCAAGCCGTTCTTTGCAGTCTCCAGAAAAAAGGTTCTTAAGGTAACGGGCTTTCCACCGGCTTTGGCATTATCATTTCCTGTTTCCATCCAGTAAGAGTATTGGAATTTACCATTATCAGTTATCTGATAGAACTTATCATTTGATTTTGAGAAAACTAAAGTTGGAAAAATAAATGCTGCGATGGTGATAATGGTTAGAGTTTTCATGATTTTATTTTTTTGTTTGATTTGTATTATTAATTAAATTAAGAACACTACAAAGCTGAGTCCTTTATCCGCTGAAACCATTACACAATTACAGAATAGAGTTATGTAATTCACATATCTCTGTGCGCTACCTGTGATTTTTGACTCCGCTATGAAAGCCGATGAATTACAGGAGATAGAATTCAAGTCAGAAGGATTGCAGTGATATCTTTAACTCATTCATACATTCTCGATTGTGATGCGTCTTTTGTGCTTGAGCTGCTTGAAAAAGGTAGGCGTTAACCCGGTGACTTTCTTGAACTGGTTGGAAAGGTGTACCACACTGCTATAGTTTAGCTTGTAGGATATTTCGGTTAGATTAAGTTCATCATAGAGGAGCAATTCTTTTACCTTTTCAATTTTGTGCGCGATAATGTAATGCTTAATCGTGGTATCCGTTACTTCTGAAAACAGGTTGGTAAGGTAAGTATAGTCGTGATGGAGTTTTTCGCTGATGTAAACCGAATGTTTTACTTTGGGTATTTCCTCTTCATAATGCACCATCTCAACGATGACGTTTTTAATTTTTCAACAAGCATGGCTTTTTTGTCGTCCATCAACTCAAGCCCTGATTTCAATAATGCGGTTTTAATTGAGCGCGCTGATCGAAAGTAATATTCTCATTGACCTCCACCTCACCTAATTCTACTGTTTTATAATGGAACCATAGTTTATCCAACTCTGCTTTCACTACCATTTTGCAGCGAAGCGAAACCCTGTATTTGATGTAGGGCTTCATCTTATTTAAAGAACTGTAATCTTCTGAAACCCGAAAGGTCTTTTTTGTTTTTTAAACTACAGCAATGATGAGTGTGCAGAATAAGAAAAAATGATAGGCAAATTTGAACTGGGGCATGTGCGAATTATGTAATTATTTTATGGAATTGTGTAACAGTTTCTGGAATTGAAGGATTCATTTTTGCAGCGTAATAATTCAGTTACAAACTAAATTCAAATAAAATGAAAAAAGTACTAATGCTCATTTTACTTGCTATAGCAGGAAGTTATGGCATTTCAAACGCACAGAAACCCGCAATAATTTTAAGCGACAGCACAGGTTGGCACAAAATCGGGGAAACCACTGTTGACTTTCAAAAAGACCGAGATGAAATTCTTGTTTTAGGAGCCGACAGGTTTGCATCAATCAAATTTAAAGTTGTTGGTTCGCCCATTGATCTGATGGATCTGGAGGTGTATTACGAAAGCGGTGATGCGCAAGTCATCAAAGTCAACATGCCCATTAAGGCGTCAGGTGAAAGCCGGGTTATTGATTTAAATGGTGGCGAGCGTAACTTAAAGAAAATTGTTTTCGTTTATAAAACACTTGCTAATCATAAAGATAAAAAAGCGCATGTGGAAGTTTGGGGGTTAAAAACAAATACGGATAAGCTGTAAAAGATTATTCAGTATTTATGAAAGCCGTCTTGCAATATTGCATGGCGGCTTTTTCATGTAAGTCATAATTCCAGAGGGTTATACTAAACAAAGCCAACACGCATTATTGACTTAACCTATTGTGTATCGGTCACTATAAAAAGCTGACGTGACAACTTTTATTGTTTTTATAAGCAATTTCCGATAAGTGTGAATTATGTAATTCTTTTAAGGAATTGTGTAATGGTTTTGAAAGTAAGCGGCTGCATCTTTGCCTTGTTATTATTTTTTAAACATTTAAAAATCAAAATCATGGGAAATCTTCTTTACCTCGTTGCTGTCATTCTGATAATCGGATGGGCGGTTGGATTCTTCGCTTTTAATACCGGGGGAATCATTCACGTATTGCTGGTGATTGCTTTAATTGCAGTAATCCTGCGGATAATCAGCGGAAGAAAAGTGGTGTGACAATATCTTCAATTACAATAAAACAAAAACCATGAAAAAAATATTTTTTGCTTCTGCATTTGCCGTTCTTATCTCAATGGGGTTTACATCTTGCAGGAAATGCGAGGTATGTACCAAAGAGTCAGAGCCTGAAATAAGAATTTGCGAAGGAGATTACGGAAGTAACACGGAGTACGGGTTAGCATTAGACGCACTTGAAACTTCGGGTTACGAGTGTAGATAATAATTAACAGTCCTTTTTTGTGCGGCAGAGAGGATTGGCAAATTCAGGATTTAACTGATTTATGTAATTGATTTTGATCACGTCAGGTAGTATAATTGTTAGTGTTAAATATTTTTAAACCATTTAAAAAATAAAGTCATGGGAAATCTACTTTACCTCGTTGCCGTCATTCTGATTATCGGATGGGCGGTTGGATTCTTCGCTTTTAATACCGGGGGAATCATTCACGTATTGCTGGTGATTGCTCTGATTGCAGTAATCCTGCGGGTAATCAGCGGAAGAAATGTGGTGTAACAACCTCATTCATTTAATAATTTCAAATTCACAATAAAACAAAAACATGAAAAAAGCATTTTTTACCTCTGCATTGGCAGTCATCATCACGATTGGATTTTCTTCTTGCAAAAAGGATTGCGAAACCTGCACCAAACAATCTGAGCCTGAAGTTGAAGTTTGTGAAGATGACTACGATAGCAACACCGGATATGGGTTGGCAATAGACGCCCTTGAACTCGTAGGCTATGAGTGCAAATAATCTCTAAACGATTTTTTAAAACACCGGAGTCCTTTGGGATTCCGGAGTTTTTCTATCACTTAAAACAAAATTTATGAAAACAACAGGCATCGCACTTTTGGTCATCGGAATATTGATTACAGTGTTCACCGGGTTCAATTTTTTCACTAAGAAAAAAGTAGTGGACATAGGCAATTTAGAAATCTCGCGTGATAAAAAACACAGCGTAGAATGGTCGCCAATAGTAGGTGTCGTGGTGATGATTGTAGGCGGAGGAATTTATCTCTACGGCACGAAAAAACAATAATTCAGTTCTTTTACTTCAAACAATTTTAAAAAACAACAATGAAAAATTCATTCTTCGCTCTCTTCTTTGCTGTGTTCCTTGTAACATCCTGCAACACCGGCAAGGAAGGTTGTTATACCGGTAATGCCAATTATGGAAACAAGTCGAAGCTGGAAGTGGCTTCGTCAATGCCTAAGATAAGTTCAAGAGAAGCAGCGCCAATATCCAGCGAGCTACAAGCGAGTGGCGATGAGGCAAACACTCCACTCCTTCTGAGCGATGAAATACAACAGTCAGAGTCCGCGCAGCAAGAAGAACCGGTGTTTCTTACAATGGCGTCTGTTCAAAATGAAGGGACTGCGATAACAGCCGAAGAGTTGAAAACAAGAATGGCGGCAGAGTTGCGCATGGTTGCAAGTTCCACAGAGAACAGGTTTGCCGGGAGAATTTTAAACAGAACAGCAAAAAAAATCGAGACAAAAGATTTTCGCACGAAAGAGAAACTCACTTTTTTCGATAAGCTGAAAACAAAAATATTCGGGAAGCTACAGGCGAAATATGGAAGAGGGGGCGGGATGTCCACTGCTGATATACTGGCAATCGTGTCGCTATCAACGGGCGTTGTTGCATTCGCTGCTTTTTACGCATCGTTCCTATTTGGACTTGCAGCAATTATTACCGGAGCAATTGCCCTCAGGAAAGGGACATCAAGACGGGGCATGGCAATCGCGGGAATCGTGTTGGGCGCTCTTGCAATTTTCTTCTGGTCAGGCTGGTTTATTTTCTATTAAGAGTTGAGAAAGCTAAAAATCACTCGCTTGAATTGGTGATTTTTAATACTGCTTGCTTTGTGTCTTTTGATTTATGTTGTTAAAAATTATTCTATGTCATACTTCCCTCTTTTCAAACCAATTTTTATTTTTTTTGTGATTGGCTTTTTCCTCTTTAGTGTTTGCGCCAATGCCCAGCAAGTATTCGGTGTTTCTACCTGGCTTGATAACAATCGTGAAGAAAACATGAATAATTTTTACGCTTTGCATAAGTATGCGTCTATTGGCACTACTATTCTGGTGAGGAACCCGATGAACAACCGAACCGCTTATGTGAAGGTAATCGGGAAGTTGCCGGATAATGAGACAAACTATGGCATTGTTATCAAACTGTCAGGAGCTGCCGCTTTCTTTTTGAATATGCTGGATGAAAAAGTTCGTGTTGGGCTAACGGTACAGCAGAAAAGCGCAGAAGGTATGGCAGGAATCCCGTTAAAAAGCAGTCTGTAAGTTTTAATATAGGAGGGTCTTTTAAAATCAATAATCTCCATGTTAGTTAAAAAATGCTCTATGAAAATCTTTCTAATTTCTCAGATCAAAAGATATTCCTTCATCATTACTTTTATCTTTTTTGGTGTTTGTGTAAAAGCACAACAAGTGGAATACCGCATTACAGAAGAGGGCAAATACGAACACCTGAGCGACCTCAAGGAAACAGGAATGGTGTATGACGAGAGCAACGGCTCTTATTATAAACCCATCTCAAGCCGGACATTTTTTTTAGAAGCGCAAAAGCACGGGTATATCACGGAGGATGTTTCCTACGCCCAGTTTGTTGAACTGCCTATCATTCTGCAAATAGCTGCAGTCAATCAGCCATTGGCTGAAGTCATTGATTGCTCAACAAATCACACTTCACCCAAATGTCTTCGGTTTGTTGATCTTGTTCTTATTATTCCCGATACGGATACTGTTTTGGTTGTGCCTATTCTGAAATTGAAGGAGATTCCCCTCACTCAGTTAGGACGCGCTAAACTTTTTCTGAGGTTAGAGAACTGAATTTGAATATGCGCATACTTTTTTTCATTGCAACGCTTTGTTTCTTTTTTACAATCGGCTTTTCTCAAAATTATCTTGGGTATAGCAAGAGTTATATTCTGAAAGCGCTGAAAAGCCAGCGCAAGGACATGAAGGGTCCGCTCATCGTGAAAGCTGTAAATGACAATTTCATTTTATACACTTCCAAAAATGGAAGAAGATCCGTTTTCTATCATTTCAGACCTGTTATGATAACTTCAGCAACGGGGAAGAAAAGCGAGGAAGAAATTTGCATCAAGTATATTTCTAAGAATCAATGCCAGAGCTACTTAAATTGTCCGGAGATGGACGAGGTTATCAGGTCGTTGGATTCGTATTTTACCCCAAGTGGACAGTATCTTATTTGGGTTGACTACTCCAAAACTGTTCCCCATGAATGGGTGATTGTGCGCGATGACGATTACTTTGAAGTGCATGTAATGGAGCTTGTGAAATAGCGTTGCGATGGATTTCAGTCATGAGCAGGAAAATTTATTTGAAGATTTTACTTGGTGTAGTTGCATTTATCGCATTGGTTAAAATTTCATCAATTGTCTTTGTCGAGCCTTGGATCGGAAAAAAAATACAGGCTTCGCTGAATGAAAAGAATCAAGATTTTACAGTTGAAATAGACAAGGTTCATCTTTTGATGCTTTCAAGAGGCATTGAATTGGAACGCATCACTCTGCGCCCAAAGCAGGAAAGCGGAGGAAGTTTAACCGGGGAAATAGCGTCCCTGAAGTTTAAAGGGATAAAGCTTGTGAAAGCCTTCTTTAAAAAGGAAGTGGAAATCCGTGCAGTAATCATTTCCAATAGCAGTATCAGAGGGAAAATTCCATTCTCGCAAAAGGCAGTGCCATCCATCGTTTCGCCTTTGACCATTCGTATTGCTTCCATCTTCTTTGATAAAATAAACCTGGCAATTCAAGACTCTTCCACCGCGCAAGTTTATTCACTGAAAGAGAGCGATTTGAAGGTTTACGATTTACAAGTTAAAAAAAATGACACGCTAACTGCCGTCATACTTCAGCAATTTGATTTTGATGCAGAGGAGTTTTTTTCGATTTCTTCTGACAGCATGTACATGGTTAAAGCCAGCGGGATTGTTTACTCCGCAGCTTTAAATACTTTAACGCTTGCCAATTTATCTGTTCAGCCGAATTATACAAACTATGATTTCACCTCCCGCTATAAATTTCAAACCGACAGGATTGAAGTGTTCCTCAGCGACATTCACGCACAAAATATTTCTGCCGCAGATTATTTGAAATTCAAAAACATCGCAAGCTCCTTTATTGAAATCGGGAAAATGGAAGTGCATGTTTTTCGTGACAAACGGAAAGAATTTAAACACGTGAACAAGCCCGCCTTCCAGGAGATGATTTACAGCTATCCCGCTACCATTCGCATTGATTCAGTCGGTGTTGTGAACGGAAATGTCACATACACCGAACATGCTGAGGATGCAAACGAGCCGGGTAGCATTCACTTTGATGAAATCCATGCGAAGGTTTACAAAATAACCAACGATACGATTTACAAAACGGAAAATGCTTTTTTAGAATTAAAGGGTGAAGCCCTGCTGATGGGAAAAGGCAAAATGACGACCGCATTGAAAGCTCAACTATTCGATACGCGGAATAAATTCTCTTTATCAGGAACACTTGCAGGCATGGAGGCAAAAGCATTAAATCCCATGCTGGAGAAAAATGCTTACGTATATGCCACATCAGGTACAATAGATGCGATGGATTTCAGCATTACAGCAAACAATGCAAGAGCAACAGGGAACATGCACATGCGCTATCATGGATTAGACCTCGCTATAAAGAGCAAAAAAACGGATGATACCACCGCCATCAAAGAGCGATTCATTTCATTCATCGCTAATAGAAAAGTGATGGATGCAAACCCGCTCCCGGGCGAAGAAGTGAGAGAGGGCGTAATAGAATATGAAAGAGACCCTGAAAAATTTCTGTTTAACTACTGCTTCAAAGCTATTCTGTCGGGAATTAAATCCAGCATTGAAAAAAGTCCGAAAGAGAAAAGGAGTTCGTAACCACAATAGATGCTTTAAAGCTCAGATGCTTGCTTAAGCAGTCATCGGCACATCCATCAGCAGAATTTCCGCATCAGGCGAATCAGCTTTGATGGAAATTTTTTCCGCGTCCCAAATGCCAAGCCCGTCACGCTGACTGAGAGCATTACCTTCAATAGTGAAACTGCCTTTGATGATAAACGCATACACGCCATTGCCGCTTTTGCGCAGTTTGTATTCCGAGGAAAAATCTTTGTCAAAAGTGCCGAGGTGAAACCACGCATCCTGATGCACCCACACGCCCGCATCATCTGCGCTGGGTGAGAGAATCTGCTGTAGTTTGTTCTTGCGGTCGGCAAGGTTGAGCGTGATTTGATCGTAGCGCGGCTCCACACTACGCTTGTTGGGAAACACCCAGATTTGCAGAAACTTCACTGTGCTGTCTTTATTCTTATTGTATTCGCTGTGGCGAATGCCTGTGCCCGCGCTCATCACCTGCACATCTCCATTTTTAATTATCGTCATGTTGCCCATGCTGTCTTTGTGTTCCAAATCGCCTTCGAACGGAATGGAAATAATTTCCATGTTGTCATGCGGATGCGTGCTGAATCCCATGCCCGCCTCCACGCTGTCATCGTTGAGTACGCGCAGCACGCCAAAGTGCATCCGCTCGGGATTGTAGTAGGAAGCAAAGCTGAAGGTGTGATGCGAGTCAAGCCAGCCGTGGTTTGCGTGACCGCGCGTGTCTGCTTTGTGTAAAACAGTATTTGCCATGATTGCAGATTTTGTGTTTGGAAGATGATTGAATCCGATGATTTCGAGTTCGCGCAGTTCGTAAATATCGTTTTTCACGACTGCGCCCAGCGCACCTGTCGAAACGAATATCCCCGTGCCCAATAATCCGTTGCGGAGAAAATCTTTTCTATCCATCGCGCGGTGTTTAGGTTAAATAATCGTCATTCTGAGCGAAGTTATACGAAGCCTCGCCTGTGAGCAGGCAGGGAAGAATCTCCTATTTTCTTTACTCAGAGATGCTTCGCTGCACTCAGCATGACGCTGCCCAACATGCTGCCTAAAATTAACAAGCGCACCGTCCAAAACACAGTCCGCAGCCAGTTGGTTCGGATAAGTTGTTGAATAAATTTCTTGTTGTATTCTGCAATCAACTTTTGATGCAGCGGCACCTGCCCCGCAAACGTGGAAGCCCAAATGACGATTAGTAAAGCAAGCGCGCTGACTGCCAGCGTATGCTGTTTTGTTTCATTAAAAACAAGCAGGACCGAAAGCGCCAATTCGATGAGCATCAACGGAGCAATCAACAGTCCGGCTAATCGGGTGTGCTCCTTTTCATAGGAAATAAATTCTGCTTTACCGATTTTGAGAAACAGCGGATAGTGGTTGATTTGCACAAACCAGATGATGCCCGTCATCACAGCGGTGAGCGTGAATGTGAGGAGCAGAATCATGCCGGCTTCTGAAATAATTTTTCCAGCTTCCGCTGACGGTATTCGAAAATAGATTCGATTCTTTGTCTGACAAATAACCGGTGAACCAAATCGCCAAGTATTCCAAAAGGCAATTCATAATAAAGAATGTCCGTCATCTCAACGCCTGTAGGCGTTTCCTTGAAATGATGCTCATGATGCCAGAAGCGGTAAGGTCCGTGTAGTTGACTGTCTGTGAAGTAGTAGGGCGACCGAACGTGGGTGATTTCCGTTGCCCACGCAAGCGGAATGTTGAGCACGGGACTTACTTTGTAGGTGATAATCTGCCCCGGATAGATTTCGCCTTTTGGAACAGGGGATGTAATAACGAACTCCATATCGTCAGGCGTTATCGCGTTGAGGTTAGCCGGGTTAGAGAAAAATTCCCAAGCTTTTTCTAAAGTGATAGGAAGTATCTGTTTTTGTCGCAGTTGGTAAAATGCCATTGCAAAGGATTTTATTGATTCTCTAAGCACCTGCTAAACAAGAAACAGCGCTGCTTGTTTTCAAAAGCAAGAGAGCTTCAGTCAACTTTGTTTAGGTTTTATTTAAAAAAGTTAAACAAAACTTGGTTTGTATCGTTAAATGTTCTACATTTGTTCAACAAAACATAAACAAAATGAAAACACAAACATTTGAATCAGAGGTCATCGAATCAAGACAAATGCTTTACAGCAAGGCATTAGCGCTGTTTCGCGACACCGAGAAAGCACAGGATCTTGTTCAAGATACCATGCTGAAAGCTTTGACATATAAAGACAAGTTTTCGGAAGGCACCAACCTGCGCGGCTGGCTTTACACCATTCTGAAGAACTCGTTTATTAATGACTATAATCGGAATGCAAAACATCCAACGTATCTGCGCGATACATTCACCGATGCATTCGTGGGAACTGAGAATCGTGTGGAACACAACCAAGGCGTAGCAAATATCAAGATGGAAGAAATTCAGAAAGCCCTTGCTTCTGTTGACAAAAAATTTTCGAAGCCGTTTATGATGCACTTTGAAGGCTATAAATACGAAGAGATAGCCGAAGAAATGCAGTTGCCGCTCGGCACCATCAAAACGCGCATCCACAAAGCGCGGCTGATGTTGCAGGATCAGTTGAGGGAGTTAAGATGAACTGACCGTTTTTTGCGGGGTTAATTTAAATTTCAAACCGCGTTGCGCAGTATCAGAGTACAACTACTGAAATAAGGCAGGGATGTGATTTATTTTTTTGAGGACATCTTTCCAATCAATTCCAATGGTGTTGCAATACCACTGAATGGAGTCAAACCGTGGTAAGTTTTCTGAAAGAATTTTATCAAGCCCTTGTTCGCGCGTAATTAATCCCTCCCTTATCTGGTTGCTGCGGAAGGTATCATTTTCGCTGAAGCCGGCTACGATTAAATAAATGTAGTTGTAAAAAGCGGCAGTGCCATCACCGATACGCCAGGTGGCTTTTGTGCCGGAATCAGTTTCCCAATCATATTCCTCGCGTAGCGTTTTATTTACCTTCTCTTCTTCCCAAGGGATATAATCGTAAAGGTTGATGTTATTGTGCTTAATCACATAATAGGATTTAAAAGCGTCCACGGTATCAAGTAGAGAGCTATTGATATAAGCGGGATTCAATAAATATTCCTTGCCGTAAAAAAGCACCATTTTCAACTTATCAAAAGCAGATAGCGTGTACGTATTTTTAATATCAAATCGTGGCTTGATGCCGCAGAAGCCCGACTTAAACCGAGTCACCTCCAGCATGTTTTCACCCATGATGGAAAGCGGAAGTTTGTTTTGCTGCATCAGCAGGTTAGCGAAATAAAAATATTGTTTGTCGCCCGCCATAAATAAAGGGATGGTTCCCAAATTCGGGCGCTTCAGCCAAGCGAGCACATTCTTTTTGATGTTCTCTCTTTTTGTGCGGATATCGGCTGAAACAAGAATATGCTCAACTCCGAGTTTGCCACACAGGCGCGATTGATTTCTGCGCGCTAAGTCGGTCAACATTCCCCAATCATAAGAGAATGCGATTGGATTCATTCCTAACTCTTTCTTTACAAGATGCAACGTATAACTGCTGTCGCGTCCCCCGCTGAAAGGAATCAGGCAGTCGGGCGAGCCGTCTTTAGAACGGTAACAATCAAGGAGACTCCTGAGTTTATCAAGACCTTTACATTCAAGCCTCCGATAGTTATTGCAGTAATTGCAAATGCCTTTTTCATCAAACTCAATGAAAGGAAATGTATCGGGAAGAATACAGTTGCTGCATCGCTTGAGGTGAGAGATGCGCGAAATTCTTCTCTCTACTTCATGAGATATTTCTTTTGGAATACTTTCAAAACGATACTCCATGCTGGTGTTGACCGGCACAGGCTTGTTGCTTACTTTTTCTGAAATCTCATAGGGAGAGAAGTAAACTCCGTTTGAAATATTTAGAAAATTTGAGGCGATTTTATTCAACTCTTTTGTTTCAAAAGAAGCCATATTGAGGTTAACGGAACAGGCTTGATTTGCTTTGAGGTGCTGAATATTTTGCGCAGAGAAGTGATTTCTTAATTGAGCGACTTCAATTAACTTTTCCAGAATATGTCGCTCGGAAGCGAAAATAAACGCGCCCTGTTTTGATGATGAAAGAAAATAAAGCGATCCGTTATTAGTCGCAAGTATTAGGTTGTTTAATTCAAGGGGCAGCATGGCAATGGAAGTCATGCCGTAGATTTCATGATAAAACTCTCCAAGCGATTTATACAAATCGTTATTCGCTTTGTAAAAACGGTGTATCAGCGTTGGAATCAGTTCGCTGTCCAAGTCAGAGAGTTTTTGCTCGTCAGCGTATTTTTTCCACAATTCCTCGCTATTCACAATGATGCCGTTATGCACGACTGCCAGATTGTTTTTTAATACCGGCTGATTGTTTTCATTGAATTGTTCATACCCGTCTGTAACCAAGCGAGAATGCCCAATAACAGCGTGGCACTCGCTATCATGCTTGAGGAGTTGATTGATTTCAAGGTTAAAGACAGCAGATTTTGCAAGCGTACTTGCAGGAAAAGGTGAGCGCAGGTAGCGAAGTTCTTTGCCATTATTGATTGCGAAACCGGAAGCCTCTTTGCCGCGTGATTCTGAAAGAAGAAAAAGATTTTCAAGAATAGTTTTGAAACTATTTTTTAGCGGTGATTCTTTAATTATCGTAGCGCCAAAGATGCCGCACATAAATTTTATTGAGATTTATCGGGTATAAATTTAATCTAAATAAAGCCGCGCTTCCGTTATCCGTCATTATTAATTTGTTTTTAATTCAGTGTCCCTTCCTGAAAAAGGTTGACTGATTTTTGGTGCTAATCGGTGGGGTTGTTTACAAAATTATTTATTTGAATAATGCTGTTTTAATTTTTTTGAGTTATCCCGATGAAGCGGAAGGCAGATTTGTTGGGACTTTTCTGCCGAAGGAATAGCCGGGGACTGTGACGGATGTTGCAAGAAGGTTGCACATTGTTTGGGCAACCTTTTTTGTTTCGGTTCATCGGTAACATCCAGAACAGCTGATGCCTCAGAAGTCCCAAACGTAGAACATTTTTCCGCGCATATTTCTTCCACATTTTTTTCCGAGGCTTGGGATGTTTATGTGCTTGCGCGGGCGTGAGCATTGAGCAACTGCTGAACGTGAAAAACCCAAGCCCCCTGGCGGGACATTACAAGGTGAGCGTGAAGGTGGTGTAGGGAAGGGGTGTTTTGAGGATTTGTGATTTTAAATAAAGTAAACCTTTTGTTTACTATTCATCCCTGCTGCGGCTGTAAAGTAAACAAGAGGTTTATTTATGGGCGGTGGTGGGGTAACATTAAAAACATAGCATTAGGGGAAAAAACATAACAGTCTTAGTACTACTCTTTATAGGAATCCATTTTGGTTTAAAAGCGCAATGCAAGTATGACTATCAGGAGAAGGACGGGAGAACAGGAAAGACCACATTTAAAACTAAAGAATTCATCTTGTCAAATGGAGAAAGTAAAAACCAGACTTACATTGTTAAAGAAATCACTGCTCAATTTGAAAATGACGGTGTTCGGTCTTCACTTCTTATCAAGTTTCCTGTCAGAAATTCTTACGGGAAGTTTATTCTATATGTGGTTGATAAAGATTCACTAATCATGAAATTTGAAGAGGGTACAACAGAATCAATAGCAATTAATAAAACACCCGGGCTCTCAGGAAAAGGACCATCAATAATTTGCAAACTACCTTATGGATTAAATGATTCTGTAAAAAAAGCCTTTCAAAGCGGAAAAAAGATAGTCGCTCTTAGAATTACAAGCAAAAGTTTCAATATTGACATTAGTTCTTTGGAGACGTCATTATCGCAGAAGTTCAAAGAATGCTGGATTGAATAAACTTTCGCTAACACACAGGCAAATAAAAGCGGGGATGAATCTGCCTGCGTCAAAGCACTTCGGCAGACGGATAGCGTAAATGAGAGTTTCAGCATCCGCTTGCCTCGTGCCTTGCAAATCGGTAAATGAAAGTTGGGGATTCTTCGCTTCGTATAACTCCGCTCAGAATGACGTGGGTTTCTAACTCCGTAGGAGTTCAATAGTAATAGTAAACGAAATCGAAAATGTTTTAGCACCTTAGGAGCGACATTAAACAGAGCTTACCTTTTATAGCGCTCCTACGGAGCTACTGTTATCTGACTGATGATTTTCTACTAAGATGAATCCCCTACGGGGAAATATCCTCGCTTGCCGCGAGCGTGTAGCCAAGCCATCTGCGTAAGTCCCGTAAATGCGGGATGTCTTGCAAACCGGTAAATGATTTAATTGCCGTCCCGCTCTGAGCGGGACGGGTAATGAAGAGCAACTCTTCATCGGCTTTAGCCAACGGCTATTAAATGAGGGGATTTATTTACTGCTTGCGTCATGCTGAGCAAAGTGAAGCATCTCACACTTTTTAGATGAGAGATTCTTCGCTGCCTATAACTCCGCTCAGAATGACGGAACTGTTGCTTTGCTGAAAGATACCACTGCCCTCCTGTTGTCAACGCTGCCAAACAGAGCCACTAAAGAAAGGAGGTAAGTACGCGCAAAATAATTTTAAGATTGATGATTGAATCTTGAGGGGATGCCGGAACGAGTCCGGCATGACGAGGTGAATGTGCTCACCACTTGCCGCCCGCACCGCCACCGCCAAAG
>JAWXCB010000048.1:0-22782 GCA_034440455.1 Chitinophagales bacterium | reverse complement strand
TTGGCTGCGTTTCAGAATGCAATTCCTGCTTTCCTATTTCGATTTTCAACCAAAATTCATTTTTATAAAAGTATAAAAGGACTTTTTGAGGAACGACTACTTACCTCTTTTTTTTTAGGGATTCTGATTGGCAGCGAAGACAGAAGACCTGTCCCGATTTTTCGGGAAGGGTAGCGGTATCTTTTCAGCAAGGCAATATGCCGGTGGGCTTCAGCGCTTGTTGCACAACTCAATAGACTTCTTCGGAAAATATCTTTTGACTAAACTTCAAAGAAAGCGTAACGCGCGCTTTTGCACCGCCTCACCCCCGCCCTTTCTCCATTTGGAGAGGGGAGTCCAAACTACATCACAAACAAAATAGGCTTTCTCTAAAACAGAATTACATTTTCCGAAGATGTCTAATAAAGTCCCACAGGCTAAAATTCAAATTTCAAATGCAACTTTAACGAGTGAGATAAAGGAGTAATATTTTTCATTTAAGCTAATCATAAAGCGAGGGTAGCCACATCCAATATCGCACACTGTAATGCTCTTGTTTTTTCTCAATCTCTCATGTAATGCGGCTATAAGAGTTTCATCTACCAAAAATTTTTCAAAAAAGGAAGGAGTATCTATCTCATTGGTTTTAATAAACCTCATAAGTTAAGGCTTAGGAAATCGGAGGTTTATTTTCATCAAGGGCAACAATGATTTGTGTCATTCCTGCAACTTGTTTGAAAAAATCTGAGGAAGAATTCACCAATCGCCCTCACTTACTACTGGTTTTTTCATCGTATCGCTAAGACTTTTAAGAAGAGCCTTTATCTTTCCATCCACTGTGTTTGTTGCGTTGATAACAAATTTTTTATGCGCTTTCATTCCTTGTATCTTTTCAGATGCAGGGTAACATTTTTCGATTGTGTATTCAGACCAACCTCCTTTTGTATATTGACTTGGACGCACATACCATTTAAAGTTATTGGGTTCATATTCAACTTTGTATCTTCCATCTTTTAGGCTAATCCTAAGTGTGTGCTCCACATAACCATCATATTCATAAGTTGGAATATTTCCTTTTGGCAATAATTGCCCCGTTTTCTTTATCGTCTAATTGAATCACATCATTAGCTGATTTGTAATTTTCAGCAATCCAGAATTTGGCTCGAAAGTATAATTCATCTTTTTTCACTGAATCAACTGCTTCAACTTGTTTGTAAACTACTTTTCCGGAAGTTGAATCAAATGGCAAAGGAGTTTGGTAAGGCAGTTCAGATTGTCCCAGAGCCTTAACTATGAAAACGAAATACAACGAAGATATTAGAATAGTAAATCTGAATTTTTTCATTTTTCTAAGTTTGAGAGTTGTTCAAATATATAGCGTTTAATTGATTTTGCTGACAGATAATGATACTCTCCTGACGAGCAACGCTACTAATGCGACACGATGAAGAAACGAGATACGAAGCGCCAAACACACATCATCCCCCTGGCAAACGCTCATGACTTGCGCATATTCATTTATCGGGGGATGCCGGAACGAGTCCGGCATGACACACACCACTTTCACTTAAATCCTCTCGCTGCCTTCACTGCTTTTTTCCAGCCTTCGTAGAGTTTTTCGCGGGCGGGTTTTTTCATGGTGGGTTTGAAGGTTTGCTCGGCTTTCCAGTTCTTGCTTACGTCTTTGAGGTCTTTCCAAAATCCTACGGATAGCCCTGCGAGGTAGGCGGCACCGAGGGCGGTGGTTTCGGTGACTACGGGGCGCACTACGGGCACTGCGAGCATGTCGCTCTGGAACTGCATAAGGAAATTGTTGCGCGTGGCGCCACCATCAACGTGGAGGTCTTTGAGGCGGATGCCGCTGTCTTTTTCCATGGCGGTGAGGACGTCTTTGGTTTGGTAGGCAACGGATTCGAGGGTGGCGCGCACGATGTGGTCTTTGCCGGTGCCGCGCGTGAGACCGAAGATGGCGCCCCGCGTGTCGCTATCCCAATAGGGCGCGCCCAGCCCGACAAACGCGGGCACTACATACACGCCATCGCTGCCGTTGATGCTGGTGGCGCTGGTTTCAGACATGGCGGCATCGGGAAAAAATTTCAAGCCATCGCGCAGCCACTGCACGGCTGAGCCGGCAACGAAGATGCTGCCTTCGAGGGCGTATTCGGTTTTGCCACCTACCTGCCAGGCGATGGTGGTGAGCAATCCGTTTTTGCTGGCGACTGCTTTTTTGCCGGTGTTCATGAGCATGAAGCAGCCGGTGCCATACGTATTTTTTGCCATGCCGGGTTGGAAGCACGCCTGTCCGAAGAGGGCGGCTTGCTGGTCGCCCGCCATGCCGCTGATGGGAATTTCTTCACCGAAAAGATTCTTTTCGGTGGCGCCATACACTTCGCTGCTGCTCTTCACTTGCGGCAGCATAGACGCGGGAACGGTGAGCATTTTTAATAATTCATCATCCCATTTTAGCGTGTGGATGTTGTAGAGCATGGTGCGCGATGCGTTGGTGGGGTCGGTGACGTGTGCCTTGCCGCCTGTGAGTTTCCAGACGAGCCATGTGTCAATGGTGCCGAAGAGGAGGTCGCCCCGCTTTGCTTTTTCGCGCGCGCCTTTCACGTTGTCTAAAATCCATTTCACTTTGGTGCCGGAGAAGTAGGCGTCAATGAGCAGTCCTGTTTTCTTGCGGACGATTTTATCGTGGCCTTCTTTTTTTAGCTTGTCGCAGATGCCTGACGTTTGCCGCGACTGCCACACGATGGCATTGTAAACGGGCTTGCCGGTTTTCTTATCCCACACGACTGTGGTTTCGCGCTGGTTGGTGATGCCGATGGCGGCAATCTCTGCGGGGTAAGCGGAGGTTTTGGCGAAGAGGTTGTTGACTACCGCCTTTACAGACTCCCAGATTTCTTCGGCATCATGCTCCACCCAGCCGGGTTTTGGGAAATGCTGCTTGAACTCCTGCTGGGTGATGTCAACGATGTTGGCGTGTTCGTTGAAAAGGATTGCTCTTGAAGATGTGGTGCCCTGGTCAATGGCGAGGATGTATTTTTTGGTCATGGGTTATAGTTTGAAGTTTGAGGTTTGAAGTTAAAGGGGATTAGGGGGTTTTTCTGCGGAGGTGGTAGGTTAAGAAAGTATTAGGACCACCTTGCACTATTGAAGATGTGTTATATACTTCCCATCTATCCTTAGCTAATTCATTCACTTTTTCTATTAAGGGGTTAAATCAGTAAAAGGTCCCTTCGACTCGAATTTAGATTGTACTTTGGTTTCGGTGTAATTGTCACCTGTTGAAATTCCAATGTAATAAATATTCGCTCCCTTCCATGAATAAGTCACCGTAGCATATTCATACGTCCCTTGCGCGCGCAGGCAGAGAGCAGATGCGAAAATCAAAAATGCGGAGAGGAAAATGGTTTTTGTTTTCATGGGGTTGGAGTTATCGAATTTTCTTTTTCAGCTTGCTCGGATTTTGTCTTGTGTCGAAAACAGCTATGAGGTGAATGGCGTTATCATCAACACGGTGAATTATCTTGTAATTGCCGGACACCAAATAGCGGAAGTTTTTTCGCGTGTGCTTCAATAAGGGGTCTGCTTGTCCAAGTTCATCAAACCCCATTTCAAGAAGCGCAGTTTTGTCGAGAATCTTTATCACCTGGCGGTAAGCAATTGTTTCTGAAATTTCGGAGAGATAAGCATAGATGTCTTTCAGGTCTTGTTTGGCGGGAATCGTCCAAATAACCTCTTTTATTTTTTTCGCCACGTTGCCACTTCTTTTCTGAGCGCTTTTTGCGAAATCACCTCACCTTTGCTGATGGCTTTTTCCGCAGCTTCAATCTTTGCATAGAATGTTTCAAGTGTCATGGGCTTTAGAGAAGCAGTTTTTTTCTTTGAAAGCTTTGACTTGATTTCTTTAAGCAGGCTCTCATCATCAGTGTTGATGAGTAGTTCGATAAGATTTAGTTTTTCGGTTTGAAGATCCATAGCAGTTACTTGTTAGATTGAAAGTTAAAACATCTTCATCTTATTTTCATGTTACGAAATGTTCCGCAGGCAGAGATTTACAATTTCAGAGCATCCGGATTCTTGTAATTGTTCCAAAACCGTAACAGGAATATTTTCTCGCCATCAACGCGATAAAAAAGAGAGATTTGTTTTAGTATGACTTCTTTTCTTACAGATTGATAATCACTCAACGGAAACATTTCCGGTAGGAGTTTAATCAATTCCAAAGTTGCATCAACATCTTCTATAAAATCAATAGCAACGGTTTCAGACCATTCTGCTAAAAGATATTCTATATTCTGATGATAATCATTGACGGCTTCCTCCGTCCAGATAACTTCCATTGGGCTATTTTATCAAGCCGGGAAATTTTTTCGCTGTCGCCTTCATCACTTGTTCGTGCGATTGCACTCTTCCTTCTTTAAGGGAACGCAACCCTTTATCAATTGCTGCTTTTTCTGCTTTGGTAAACTTTATGACGGATTTCTTTGGTTTATATCTCTGAAGAATTTTCAGTTGCCTGATTACATCGCTGTCATTAATTCCTGTAAGCCATGCAATCAAGTTCAGTTTTTCTACCTGGATGTCCATGTCTGCTTGTTTGTCCAAATAAAACTAAGATGTTTTGGAATCTGAATTGAAGATTTTTCTTCCCGCTTTTCTGTCGCCTATAAAAGCGAGCAGCATCACAAGAAGAATAACAACTGTTGCCGCTAAGAAACGCTTTCCAATCTTTCCGTGAAAGAGCGCGTTGTAAAACAATGCGCCATACACTCCGCCAATCACGGGACCGACAACGGGTATCCATGCGTAATTCCAGTTGGAATCTGTCTTGCCCGGAATCGGCAACAGGAAATGCGCGATGCGCGGACCTAAATCACGCGCGGGATTGATAGCGTAGCCCGTAGTGCCACCCAGCGACATGCCGACACTCACCACGAGCAAGCCGACAACAAGCGGATTCAATCCCTGCGTAAATTCATTTGCGCCAATCGCAAGAATGCCCATCACCAAAATGAAGGTGCCGATGATTTCACTTAATAAATTAGAAGTGTTGTGGCGTATCGCAGGTTCGGTGCAGAAGACAGCGCGTTTCAAAGCCGCATCTTCTGTTACTCTCCAATGAGGCAGATAGTGAAAGAAAACGAGCGTTGCGCCAAGAAATGCTCCAATCATTTGCGCGGCAATGTATGCGGGAACATCATTCCAAGGGAAAGCTCCTGTCGAAGCAAGCGCAAGCGTAACTGCGGGATTGAGGTGCGCCCCGCTGATTTTACCAACGGCATAAATCCCCATGGTGACGGCAAGCCCCCACGCGATGGTGATTACTATCCACCCGGAGTTTTGCGATTTGGTTTTATTGAGCACCACTCCGGCTACTACGCCTTCGCCCAAAATGATGAGCAACATCGTGCCGAGTAATTCACCGAGGAAAGGGGACATCTGTTTTTAAAAATGAAGATGGAGAATTAAAGATGCAATGTACAAATTCTGATTCGGATGGAATAAGCGGAGAATAACGGTCATTTACAGTAGGGTTTTGAAAATGCGAGGTAGTCGTTTATTTTATTTGCATTCATTGCTTAATTGTGGTAACTAATGCCACTTATCCTGATAAACAGGCGAGTTTCAAACCCTACCCCCATGAATGCAAACAGCGAAAATCAAATTAATGCCAAGGTGATTGAATTGTTCAAAGAGAAGAAAACGCTTAATACTATCAAGAGTCAGGTTGAACTTGCTTACAACTGCACAGTAGAATATAACACACTCGCCCGCATTATCCGGTTGCACTTAGGAAACGAACATCGGTTATTCGTAAGAAAATAGCAGGCTACATGAGCGACTGAAGTGCCGCATCCTGTTAGACAAGGCGCAGCTTGACGGAGATAAGGGACGAACATCTATGTGCAGGAATTGGAGCACTTTAGCTTGCGCATTGGCTGTGTGATAACTACTGCATCGAATGGATGTCGTGTTTTGATTCTATCTTTCGCTGCTAAATTTTCTCCCCAAAAAATTGAAACTCCGTTTTTATCTTTTTTCTTTACGATTCAGATATCCTTTTACTATTGCAACTGGAACACGCGCCACAACTGAAGTGGCGTATGTCGAATTAAAGCATCACGGACTAATAGGCTATGGTGAAGCCGCCATGCCGCCTTACGTAGGTGAAAATCAGGAGAGCGTGATGCGTTTTTTTTCAACGCTCAATCTTGCGCAATTCAACACCCCCCTTGATACCGATGCCATTCTTGATTATTGCGATACTGTTGCTCCCGGCAATCATGCCGCAAAAGCAGCGATAGATATTGCGTTGCACGACCTTGTCGGAAAAATACTGGGCAAGCCGCTCTATCAATTATTGAATATCGAAAAAGAAAAAACGCCTTTTACCTGCATCACTATCGGAATGGATACAACGGAGGCAGTGAAAAAGAAAGTAAGCGAGGCTGCTGCCTTCAAAATTTTCAAAGTGAAATTAGGTGGAGATAACGACCGACAGAGTATTGAAACCATCCGTGTGATTTCGGATAAACCGCTGATGGCAGACGCTAATCAAGGGTGGAGAGATAAACATGCTGCGCTTGAAATGATTGTTTGGTTGAAGGAGCAAGGTGTTGTGCTTATAGAACAACCTTTTCCCAAAGAATGGAAAGAAGAAACTGCATGGTTGAGTGAGCGAAGTCCGCTGCCCATCATTGCAGACGAAGCGATTCAGCGGCTCTCTGATTTAGAACAAATCACAGGTGTGTATCACGGCATCAATATCAAACTGATGAAATGCTCGGGACTGCGCGAAGCGCGAAAAATGATAGAAAGAGCGCGTGCGTTGAATCTGAAAATCCTTTTAGGCTGCATGTCGGAATCGTCATGCGCTGTTACTGCGGCTGCTCATTTATCTCCGCTTGTTGATTGGGCTGACCTCGATGGTCCATCCTTAATCACAAACGACCCGTTTACCGGAATGCAAGTTGTTGATGGAAAAATTGCACTGAATGATTTGCCGGGAATTGGAGCAACGCCAAATGAATTATTTCCCACGATGCTTTAATGCAAATTGCGTACTGTGAATTCATGCTGCCGAAGCAACACAAATCCACACTACACAACTGCTCCCCTCTGCGTTTTAAAATGGCGACACCGTTTTCTCTTTCGGATAGCTCACCTCAAAGCTGAAGCGCACCTTTTTCGCTTCGCCCGGAGCTAAGTCCAATGTCCAAAGGAGTTTGCCGATTTCTTCGGTGTATTCTGCTCCGCCCTTGTCTAAGAGTTCTACTTTAATATCCTGCTGTTTGCTCACAGGCAACTGGTCGAGTATCTCAATGGTAATGGGCTTATTCTTCGTATTCAACACGCTGATTTCATACGTGCGCTTTTCTTTGCGCGTGCCGCCAAAGAAGCTGTGTGATTCTTTGTCAATAATAGAGGTGCGTTGCACATTGATTTTTTCATCGCGTCCCATTGACAGCAAGAGCGTATCCGATGTAACCTGCGGATTGATGTTTGACTGCCCGATATATTCTTCTTCAAAAAAGATATTCGCCATACCTGCCAGCAAGTTGTACTGTCCCCAGTTGGTTACTTTGGCTAATAAGAATGCACCGTTATCCATGCGCGGCACCGTATGATACACATACCGTGCGGGCAATTCATATTCTTTCAATGGCACTTGTCGTGTCTTCCCGTCAGATGGAATGCTTTGCGGCAATGAAATATCGTATTGTGCGCTTAGTTGTGTTTCATTCACCACAACAGTATAAACAGGTCCGCTGTTCTTCTCATCATCTAAGCTTTTATATAAAGCGCTGTTTGTGTATGAAGCTTTATCCAGATAATTGTCAATGTAAGGCGAATAGAAATCAATATACAATGGCGCTAGAATCGGGCGGCTGTTATTGAGCGAAGGATTGCCGGTGCTCACGATTATCTTCACATCTTTCCAGTTAAAGCCCGTGTTTTGCTGCACCTGCGCATAATAGTTGAGCGTCACAGGCTTTTCAATACCATCGCTCCGCAAATCATAAATCGCTGACCAACCTGCATTGTTTGTCATATAGTTGCACTTCACTTTTGTTGCACCCGCAGAAGCCGCCAGCAGCGTCACTACGATTTCACCCGTAGGACTTACTGTTTGGTTGTTTATCAGGTTAATCCTGTTTTGCACAGCAGCTTTCTGCTCATTCAGTTTTTGCGCATCCTCGTTGAGTTTGAATATTTTTTTCCGGATGTCCGTTACGCGACTGCGGTAGAGGATAACAAGTTTCTCCAACTCCGCTACCGGGAGCCCCGTTTCAGTGCCTACCATTTTTTGTTTTTCGTTCAAGACGCCTTCCTCCGCTTCGTAAATGGATTTCTCCTGATTTATCCAATCCAATTTATGGCTCAGATTTTTGACGGTATCATTCATCACACCAATTTTGTCAAGGTTTGGCTTTGGCTTGTTGTAATTCACACGCGCAGTAACGGAGAGAATTGTTGCGCTGCCCTCCAGCGAAACCTGCACGCTTGGCAAAATGATGCTCGCGCTTAAATCATTAATCACAAGCTCGCTGGTGCCCGCAGGCAGCGTGGCAGTTCCCGAATGACTGATACGCGCCATTTGTCGGTAAACGGTAACAGCGTCAATCTTGGTGGCAACATTGTTTTGCGCAAAGCCGGCATAAGCAAGCATGATGCAAATGGAAAATGGTAGAAGGATTCTCATAGGTTAATTTGTTTTGCCTATGAGATGCAGGTGTGGTTAGAATTCCATACGGGTGAGAAAAAAGATGTAAGAATGCTGAAAATGTAAAGCGCTTGGTGCAATCGAGTTATTTGGCGCGTACTTATCTCATTTCCTTATCGCATTGTTTGGTAGCGCTGATGCCAGAAGGGAAACGGTTTCTATAAACAAAAAAATGATGAAGCAGATTGCTTTCACTTCTTGTTCAACAAAGAATTGGGAAGCATCAGCAAAAACGGAATGCTCTTTTTGTAGTTCACTTCATAATAATTCGCTCCGAGTTGCAGATTCTTATAATAGGCGGATCTGTTATCCCAGTAATTTTTTTCAGAAGTGATAAGCCACGCGCTGTCGCCAAGTTTCTTCGCTAAAAACCATTTTTCAATCAACCGCGTTGCTCTTCCATTGCCGTCAACAACCGGATGAATGTTTACAAAAACGAGATGGATAAGAGCAGCATAGAAAAATATTTCTGTTGTTGTCAATTTGGTTTTGAGCAGCAGTGAAATGTCGGTAAACAATTTTTCCAACTCTTGTTTCACCAACTCCGGTTCCACGGCCAGATAAATCAATCGTCCTTCGCTCCTTACTCCAACTTTCACTTTTCTGATTTTACCCCGTTCTTTTTTTACAAGCAGGGTTTGCGTTAAAATTTCATGTGCCTTTAAAATGTTTGCGAGCGTCAACTCACTCTCCTTTGCAAACTGATAAGCTGCGATGAGGTCTTCAATTTCCTTCATCTCTTTGGTCTTCAGATGCAGATTGAATTCGCTTGCTTTCAGATAGGTGTCAAAGCTGACTGTGTTTCCTTCAATGTTTGAAGAATGAACTGCGGAATGTGCAAGATAGAATCTGAAATCCTCAACGGTATTCAGCTTCTTTTTCAAAGTTGAAAACGCGCTTTCCGCATCAACTTTTAGTCGCTTTTTATAGTCGTTAAATAAATCCTGTCGTAAGATTTTTAGCATAGCCTTTAATAAAGTTACTTCGCCCTCGCTTTCAAAACTCCTTCAACATCCTCAAGTGAGAAACCTTTTGCAGAAAGCAGCAGCAGGTAGTGATACATCAAATCCGCAGCTTCGTTCAGGAATAATTCTTTGTTTTCATCTTTCGCTTCTATAATTAACTCAGTTGCTTCTTCGCCTACCTTTTGTGCAATCTTATTGATGCCTGCGGAAAATATTTTGGTTGTGTACGAGCCTTCCTTCGGATTTTTCTTTCTGTCCTGAATGGTGTTTTCAAGTTGATAGAGAAAGCCTTTTGCATCAGTTTCATTGAAACACGTTTGGTTTCCCGTGTGGCATACAGTGCCTGTTGGTTCGGCTTTAATCAGCAATGTGTCATTGTCGCAATCGCTGATAATTTCTTTTACAAAAAGAAAGTTGTCTGACGTTTCGCCCTTTGTCCACAGGCGGTTTTTGCTGCGACTGAAGAACGTCACCTTTCCGTCTGCTTGTGTTTTTTGCAATGCTTCTTCATTCATAAAGCCAAGCATTAGCACGCGGCTTGTCAAATGATGCTGAATGATTGCTGGAACTAATCCTTTGCTGAAATCTACTTGCATCGTACGGGGATGTTTTGTTGTGATAAAAATGCTTTGAGTTGCGGAATCTGAATTTCACCGTAATGAAAAATGCTTGCTGCAAGCGCAGCGTCCGCTTTGCCTGCGTTGAAAATTTCTGTGAAGTGTTCCATCGTTCCTGCGCCACCGGATGCGATCACAGGAATATTCACTGCTTCGCTCACTTGTCTTGTGAGGTCAATTGCAAAGCCGCCTTTGGTTCCGTCATGCTGCATAGAAGTAAGCAAAATTTCGCCTGCGCCTAATCGCTCTACTTCTTTTGCCCATGCGAAAGTGTTGATGTCAGTAGCTGTTCTTCCTCCATGAGTAAACACTTTCCATTCATCATTCACGAAGTTGGTGTCAATCGCAACAACAATACACTGACTGCCAAATCGGGCTGCAAGTTCTGTGATGAGTTGCGGATTTTTTACCGCAGCAGTGTTGATACTGATTTTATCTGCGCCCGCTTGCAACAATGCTGCAACATCTTCAATCGTGTTAATTCCTCCGCCAACAGTAAATGGAATATTGATTTCGCGGGCAATCTTTTCTACAAGGCTTGCCAGCGTTTTACGTTTCTCAACAGAGGCAGTAATATCAAGAAACACAAGTTCATCGGCTCCTTGCTGCACATACGTTTTAGCCAACTCCACCGCATCGCCCGCATCGCGCAGATTGATGAATTTCACGCCTTTTACGGTGCGTCCTTCTTTCACGTCAAGACAAGGGATGATGCGCTTTTTGAGCATTTTGTTAATGAGGTATTACGAATTAAGAATTAGGAATTGAAGTTCGCTTAATTTGATTTTCCCCTCGTAAATCGCTTTCCCGATAATCACGCCATCTAAATTCAGTTTTTTTAGCTGTTCAATATCGCTGATGGATGAAACTCCACCACTGGCGATGAGGCGAATGTCAGGACACTTTTCAAGAATCTTTTCATAGAGTTTCAACGCGGGTCCTTCCAGCATTCCATCTTTTGAAATGTCAGTACAAATAGTATACTTGATTCCCTCTTTTTGATAGTCGCTGATGAATTGAGTGATTTCAAGTTCAGTAGTTTCCTGCCAGCCGCTGATGGAGATTTTTTCACCTTTCGCATCTGCTCCAAGAATAATTTTTTCAGAACCATACTCTTTCAGCCAATCCAGAAAATCTTTTTTATTCGTTACAGCCGAACTCCCGACAGTCACTTGCTGCGCGCCAGATTCAAACACGATGCGCAAATCATCATGAGCTTTTATTCCACCGCCAAAATCAATTTTCAAAGTTGTTTTCGTTGCAATTATCTCCAGTGTTTTAAAATTCAAAACTTGTTTTGCCTTTGCTCCATCCAAATCAACAAGGTGCAGGTATTTCAACCCCGCATCTTCAAATGACTTTGCAACTTCAAGCGGGTCTTCATTGTAAATTTTCTTTTTAGCATAATCGCCCTGCGTGAGTCGCACGCATTTTCCTTCGATAATGTCAATTGCAGGAATGATTCTCATAGCTCAAGAAAATTTTTGAGAAGCGTTTGTCCCGCATCAGCAGATTTCTCCGGGTGAAATTGCACTGCATAAAAATTGTTTTGCCGCAGTGCTGCGCTGAATGGAAGAATGTATTCGGTTATGGCGATTGTTTCCGTGCCGCATTCCGCATAGTAGCTATGCACGAAATACATGTCTGTATTCACTGGAATGTTATTAAACAAATTGCTTTTCAATTCCGTGAGGTTATTCCACCCAATATGTGGCACTTTTTGGAGTGGTGGAAAGCGTTTCACCTTCTCTTTGAAAATGCCAATGCCCTGCGTGTCGCCTTCTTCAGAATAGCTGCACATCAATTGCAGACCGAGGCAGATACCAAGAAACGGCTGCGTGAGTGATTGAATCAGCGTGTCCAATTTTCTTTCGCGCAAATATTTCATTGCACTGCTCGCTTCACCCACACCGGGAAAAATCACCCGCTCTGCTTTTTGAATCATAGCGGCATCATCCGTCAAAATGCTTTCAACGCCCAGCCTGTTCAGCGCGTTGAGCACTGAGCGGATGTTGCCTGCATTGTATTGGATGATTGCGACCATTTCTGTGTTGAGTGTTGTGTATTGGGTGTTGAGATTTATAATACTCCTTTTGTGCTTGGGATTGTTGCGTTGTCTTCCTGTTTCACCGCCATCTTGATTGATTTTGCAAACGCTTTGAAAATCGCTTCAATCTTGTGGTGTTCATTTTCACCTTCGGCTTTGATATTCAGGTTGCACTTTGCTGTATCAGAGAATGATTTGAAAAAATGTTTAAACATCTCCGTGGGCATATCGCCAATTTTTTCACGTTTGAATTCCGCATTCCATTCTAACCACGGACGACCACCGAAATCAATCGCCACTTGCGCAACACAATCATCCATTGGTAACAAGAATCCATAACGCGCGATTCCTTTTTTGCTGCCCAGCGCTTTGCTGAATCCTTCCCCAAGCGCGAGCGCAGTGTCTTCAATGGTGTGATGCTCGTCAATTTGCAAATCGCCTTTCACCTGCACAAGAAGGTCAACTCCTCCGTGTTTTGACAATTGTTCGAGCATGTGATTGAAAAAATTAATGCCGGTATCAATCGAAGTATTGCCAATGCCGTCAAGATTTAATTCGATGTGAATTGCAGTTTCGCTGGTTTTTCGTTCCACCACTGTTCTGCGCCCGTGCTGTTTCAGGAAATGATAAATCTCTTTCCAGTCGCTTGCATGAAGAACAACCACTTCATGTTCATTCCATGTGTGCGCGTGATTTTTTGACAACTCGCATTGGATGTGAATTGCTTTGCAGCCAAGATTTTTCGCAAGCAGCGCATCAGTGAAGCGGTCGCCAACCATGAATGAATTCTTGATGTCGAATTCTCCGTTTAGATAGTGTTTCACCATACCAATAAAGGGTTTGCGTGTGGGAGCTTTCTCTTCTGGATAAGTGCGGTCAATACACACTTCACGAAATACTACACCTTCGCTTTTTAATATCGAAAGCATCTTATTATGTGCTGGAAAAAAATTTTCATCAGGCAGTGATGCAGTTCCAAGTCCATCCTGATTGGTAACAATCACCAACTCATAATCCAGCTCATTTGCGATGCGGCTGAGATAGGAAATCGCTCCCGGAAGAAATTCGAGCTTCTCAATGCTGTCGAGTTTTTCATCTTCAGGTTCAACGATGATTGTGCCGTCCTGGTCAATAAAGAGAACTTTTTTCATTGTTTATTTTATGATTTGCGGTTGAGTAAGTCAATCATTTTTTGATTTTCTTCGGGTGTTCCGATTGTAATGCGCAAACAGCCTTCGGCAACTGAACTTCTGTCGCGCACTACGATGCCGTTTCCTAAAAGGTAGTTGTAGATTTTTTTTGGTTCTTTGAATTTCACGAGAAGGAAATTACTGTCAGAAGGATAAACTTTTAGTGTGCGTTTTGATTTTGAAAAGTAGTCCGTAAGAAGTTTGCGCTCTGCAACTAATGTTTTGACCGCCTCATTTTTTTTCTCCTCATCGTCTATTTGTTTTAGTGCTAATTGTTGAGTCAGTTCGCTGATGTTGTAAGGCGGTTTTATTTTGTCAAGCACAGAAATAATTGCTTCACTGGCAAATGCCATCCCCAAGCGAATTCCTGCAAGTCCCCATGCTTTGCTGAATGTTTGCAACACAATTAAATTGGGATAGTTCGATAAATCGGGTAGGAGAGAGCCATTGGAGAAATCAGTGTATGCTTCATCAAGCACAATAATCCCCTTGAATTTATTTAAGACAGTTTTGACTGTTTCCTTTTTCAGCAAGTTGCCTGTCGGATTATTTGGTGAGCAAAGGAAAATCAATTTCACATCGGGCGTGGCAGCATTAAGCACGGGATCTACATCCAACTGAAAATTCTTGTCGAGCGGAACGCACTTTACCTCAATGTCATTGATTTGTGCGGCTACTTCATACATTCCGTGAGTAGGAGGGCAGATAATGATTTTGTCTTCACCCGGAGTGCAAAACGCGCGGATTACCAAGTCGATCGCTTCATCGCTGCCGTTGCCGAGGAAAATATGTTGAGCTGAAATCTTTTTCAGCTTGCCGATTTTTTCTTTCAGCAAATGTTGATGCGGGTCGGGATAACGGTTGTAGCCCGTGTCGAACGGATTTTCATTTGCGTCCAAAAAGATTTTATCCTTTCCTGAAAATTCATCGCGTGCGCTGGAATAGGGTTTTGCATTTTTTACATTCGTGCGGAACAGTTTTTCCGGGTTGAACTTGCTTTCAATTTTTGGCAGTTTTTTCACTGCATTTAACCTAACGGTTACAGCATTTTTATGCGCATGTAATTGCTCGGCTTCCGCCATCTGTTCTATTGCGCTGCCGATATTTTGAATTCCTTCAACGGTTAATTCCTGAAAGGTGATTTTTTTCACGAAGCTATCCAGCGAAACTCCGCTGTAGTTTTTGGCAAAGCCGTTGGTTGGCAATGTGTGATTTGTACCGCTCGCATAATCGCCAGCGCTTTCGCAACTGTAATTTCCAAGAAAAACTGAACCAGCATTTGAAACAGATGCTGCAAGCGTTTCAGGATTAGTAGTTGCAAGAATCAAATGTTCAGGCGCATAGCTGTTGCTGAAGGTGATAGCCTGTTCAAGATTTTTAAACAGAATTGTTTTGCTGTTTTGTAAGGCTCGTTTCGCAATTTTTTTTCGCGGCAGTTTTTTCAATTGCCTTTCTACTTCTTTCATTACGGAATTCAAAACTCTTTCATTTTCCGAAACCAATATCACTTGGCTATCAACTCCGTGTTCTGCTTGTGAAAGCAAATCGGCAGCGACAAACTCGGGATTGCAACTTGCATCGGCAATTACCAAAACTTCGCTTGGTCCGGCAGGCATGTCAATCGCGATGCCGTGTTGTTGCGCAAGCATCTTCGCCATCGTAACATATTGATTTCCCGGACCAAATATTTTGTCCACTATGGGAATTGTTTTCGTCCCAAAGCATAGCGCAGCGATTGCCTGCGCTCCGCCCACTTTGTATATCTTATCAATGCCGATGAGTTTGGCGGTGTAAAGAATTTCAGGAGCGATGGTTCCTTTTTTACCAGGAGGCGTACAAACAATGATTTCCTTGCAACCCGCAATTTTTGCGGGAACACCAAGCATCAGCAGCGTAGAGAATAAAGGAGCGGTTCCTCCCGGAATATACAGTCCTACTTTTTCAATCGGAACGCTTTTGCGCCAACACACCACACCGGGCGTAGTTTCAATCCGTTTTTCTTTTTCTTGTTGTGCGCTGTGAAAGCGTTCAATGTTTGCTTTTGCTAATTGAATCGCAGCTTTTAATGGTTTGTTTAATTTTTTCTCTGCTGCGTTAAATTCAGCCATTGAAACCAAAATTGATTTCGGTGTGACACCGTCAAACTTGCTTGTGAATTCTGATACTGCCTTATCTCCATTTTCCCGCACAGCGTTCAACATACTGCGCACAGCGTCTTCCAGATTTGTCGCATTAAGCGCTGGTCGCTGGCAGAGCGACTTCCACGTTTCAGGTTTGGGATATTTGTAGAGTTTCATGTTAGCCTCACCCCCGCCCCCTCTCCTATGAAGAGAGGAGGCCGAAGATTTGTACTTTTTTATTTAATCAAAAAATGAGTGCATTATCTAATCACCGAATTAACGAATCATCGAATTACCACATCAAACAATCATCTTCTCAATCGGTACAACTAAAATTCCTTCTGCACCGGCTTTTTTCAACTCTGTAATCACTTCCCAGAAATCATCTTCTTTCACTACGCTATGGAGGCTGCTCCAGCCTTTTTTTGCGAGTGGTAAAATCGTTGGGCTTTTGATTCCGGGAAGAATGCTGCAAATCTTGTCAATGGATTTGTCGGGAGCATTCAGAAGGATATATTTATTACTGCGCGCATTGTTCACCGCACGCATCCTGAATAGCAGTTTTTCTAAGATTTCAGATTTCTGCTTGCTGAGTTTTGAATTTGCAATTAATACCGCTTGCGACTGCATCACCGTTTCCACTTCTTTTAATCCATTCGTAAACAACGTGCTTCCCGTGCTTACAATATCGAAGATGCCATCTGCCAAACCTATGCCCGGGGCTATTTCTACGCTGCCGCTGATTTCTTCAATTTCAGCCTTTACTTTATTCTTCTTCAAAAAATTCCGGAGAATGGTAGAGTAGCTTGTTGCGATTTTTTTCCCTTCAAAAAATTTTACGCCTGAATAATTTTCCTCCTTACCGATGGCGAGTGACAACCTGCATCGCGCGAAACCCAATTGCTCAATTGTTTTTACTTTCTTTTCTTTTTCAGCAACGACATTCTCTCCAAGAATTCCGGCATCGGCAACGGCATCTTCTACATACTGTGGAATGTCATCGTCACGCAGAAACAGCGCTTCTAAAGGAAAATTGGTAGCGCGTGCTTTCAGTGTGCTGGAGCCATTCACGATTTTCACACCGCAATCTTTTAGCAGTTGCACCGATTGCTCGCTTAACCTGCCGTTTTTCTGGATTGCAATTCTTAAAATTTCACTCATTATTTTTCAATTTTCCTCACCCCGGGCCCTTCTCCAAAGGAGAGGGGAACAGAAAATGAATTTTTTAAAAATCAAAAGGGCTTACCGGTGTGGTAAGCCCTTTGTTTATGTTAAAACAACAGCATCACCGTTCACCGGGAAATCCCGTGAATCGCATGGTGATGATGGTGTCTGTTTTGCATATTATTTTGATGCGGCAAAAATAGAAAAATAAAAAGAAAGTTATTGCTCGTCACTTCCATTTTTAATCAAGCTGAACAACCTGTTCCAGCGCACTTTGTTTGCAATGCCTTTTGCATGGTCAAGCGAGAGCCAGATTATCCATGCTTTTCCCACAATGTGGTCTTCGGGCACAAAGCCCCAAAAGCGTGAGTCTTCTGAATTGTGGCGGTTGTCGCCCATCATCCAGTAGTAATTCATCTTGAAAGTATAAGCACTTGCTTCCTCACCGTTAATCAGGATTTTGCTGCCCTTGTAGTCGAGCGCGTTTCCTTCATAGAGCGTGATGATACGCTCATACACCTTGATATTTTCCGCGTTCAATTGCACAGTAATTCCTTTCTCCGGCACGATGAGCGAACCATAATTGTCCACGTTCCATTTGAAGTGTTCCATGTCGGGCGGATAATAATAGCGTTGCATTTCCACTTCGCCTTTAGGTGAAATTTTTCGCTCAATGCGCTTCACCATCGGCAGGGCTTTAATGCGCTCGTAGTTTTCATCCGTCAGGAACATGCGGTAAATTCCTTTGTTCGCCATTTCCCAATCGTTGATGTCATATTCCTCCAAAATGCGCGGATTGATGGTGGAGCCATCCGTTTGAATGAAATACATGTATTGCATATATGGCGGTGTGAATGCTTTGTCGCCATTCACGAACAGCACGCCATTTAATACATCAAGCGTATCGCCCGGAACGCCTACACATCTTTTAATGTAATTATCGCGCTTGTCAACAGGACGTTCTTCCTGTTGGGGCCAATTGAATACCACGATATCATTTCGCTTGATGTCCTGCAACTTTGGAAGGCGGTAATAAGGGAACTTGATTAGCTCTGAATAGGATTTTGTTCCGATAACGGGCATTGTATTATGTGCGAAAGGAAACGCAATTGGCGTGTTTGGAATACGCGGACCATAATGGAATTTGCTCACGAAAAGAAAATCACCTACAAGTAAAGTTTTTTCCATTGAGCCGGTAGGAATGGTGTAGGCTTCAATAATAAACGTGCGGATAATTGTTGCCGCCACCACCGCGAATATCAGCGCATCCGCCCATTCGCGCGTGGAAGAATGACGTTCCTGTTGTTTTGCACCGGTGTAATTGATTTTTGACGTGAAATTCAGCACCGGCAAATAGATGTATCCGAAGAAGATGCCGAGAACCTGCGGAAGAATTTCGCGCTTGTCAAATACTTTCAAGAACTCGGTGATGAGCCAGATAATGAGGATAATATTTATATACGGGATGAAATAAAGCAAACCCCAAAGAGGAGTGCGCTCTACAATTTTGAAAAGCGTGAGCAGGTTTTGAAACGGAATTTTTTCTTTGCCTTTCTCGCCAGCTTTTTCAAAGAAGTTGCCGAGGAGGATGACGATGAGCGCGAAAGAAACGATGGGTCCGAAAATCAGGAGATAAATCATTTGTTAGATGTTAGATTATAGATGTTTAGCCTCACCTCTGCCTGCGTTGAAACTTCGGCAGATAAGCCCGCTCCTCCACAGGAGAGGAGAGTCCGAAGTGTAACACATTTACTTATTGCTTTTAGCGGTTGCAAAAATGCGCATTTGAAAATCAATAACGAAAACAGCATTTACGAAGAATAACTTTTGAATGTTCGGGATATTGCAATTGGAAGCGCGAATTCAGACAAAGCGCTTTTTTTCACCTATTAACGCCTATAATTCCAGCATGTCTTTCATGTCAAAGTATCCGGTTTTGCCTTTTAGCCAAAGGGCTGCCTGTATCGCGCCAAGCGCAAAGCCGCGCCTTGAATGGGCAGAGTGCTGTATCTGAATGCTGTCAAACTCCGAATCATAATTCACGATGTGAATGCCCGGCACATCCTTCTCGCGATAGGAGAGTACCTCAAGTTGTGCGGCAACTTTAGTTTTCTTGTTCACCCACTTTTCTTTCCGTTTGATTTTTTTAACGATATCGTTTGCCAGTACGATTGCGGTGCCGCTGGGCGCATCTTTTTTTTCTGTGTGGTGAATTTCGTGCAGGCTCACTTCATATTGCGGATGTTTGTTCATCAACTTCGCCAGCTTGCGATTGACTTCAAAAAACAAATTCACACCAATGCTGAAGTTAGAAGCATAAAAGAGCGCTTGCTTTTGCTTCTTGCAGATTTTTTGCAGTTCAGGAAGTTTATCCGTCCAGCCTGTGGTGCCGCACACTACGGGGATGCCCGCTTCAAAGCATTTTAGAATATTGTTGTAAGCCGTATGCGGAGTGGTGAATTCAATCGCGACATCTGCGCGTTGCAGATATTTCGGAGTTAAATCCTTTGCGTTGTGTTCATCAAAAATGGTGACCACGGTGGGCGCATTTTTTTTCGGTGATGTTTCCGCAAGGCGTTGAATTTCTTCTTCAATGGCTTTGCCCATTTTTCCGTAGCCGATTAGTGCAATTTTCATAGTGTGGGTGTTGAGTGTTGGGTATATTGTGTTATTTGAATCGCATCGTCATTGTCGCTCCAGTAAATGTATTTCCCGCGCCACCAAACTGTAACTGCGGCTGCAAATGCAACGACAGGTCATCGCTAATGTCATATTCAAACAGGTGCGCGTCAACCGCAGCGTCAATGATATTCAGGGAATACAAAACGCTGGTGAAAATAATGGATAAATCCATGTTGCGCCTGTAATAGTTTTTGAGCGTCACGAGGTTTGCCTCCGAATATTCATCCACATAATCGTCAACCGTGTTCGGGTCGCCATCTATCCTTGCGCGATAGGCATCACTGTAGGTGCGCCATTGTTTCGTATTGATGCCGATGGCTACGCCCAAGCCGCCAAAGCCGGCATAAATAATCGGCACTTTCCACCACTTCTTATTATACACCTGTCCCAAGCCGGGAACAAGCGCGGAGTAAAGCACTGCTTTTTTTACGAAGTGTCTTTTTACTTCTTGAGTTTTAGGAGGAGCAATGCTATCCTCAATAGTTAGCTGTTGTGCGAAGGAGGAAAAAGCGAAGAGCAGGAAGAAAAAGCTACAGAAAGATTTCATGCAGTGGAGCCACAAAGTTACCGAATGAGGGGAAATAACGAATTGAACTCTGGTTATATTCTCAAGGTCAATCGAAATTCAGGACGAAAGGGTAAGGGGATTACTCCACCACGCTCAATATCCTATCCAAATCATCATCAGAATAAAACGAAATGACGATTTCGCCATGCTCGCCTTTGTATCTCTTAATCCGCACTTTCGTGGAGAAAACAGATGAAAGTTCGTCTTGTATTTTGCGATATGCGAGCGGAAGGTTTTCAGAAGTTGCAGCGCGGGTAAGCGAAGTCTGCGTTGTCTTTGGCGCGTTGTATTTTCTTACCAATGCTTCCACCTGGCGCACGGAAAGTTGCTTCTCCATCAGGTCTTTGTAAATCATCAGTTGCACAACGGGGTCTTCCACGCTGATGATTGCGCGCGCATGACCCATGTCAATCTTCTTTTCCTTAATGCTCTTTTGCATATCGGGCGGAAGTTTCAACAGGCGCAGATAGTTGGTAACTGTCGTGCGGTTTTTGCCGATGCGTCCTGCCATTTCCTCTTGCGTCAGGTTACATTCGTCAATCAGGCGCTTGTAGTTGATGGCGATTTCAATCGCGTTGAGGTCTTCACGCTGAATGTTTTCAATGAGCGCAAGCTCCAGCATTTCCTGATCGCCTGCTTCGCGTACAAATGCGGGAATGTCTGTCAGTCCAACGAGCTTCGATGCGCGTAATCTTCTTTCGCCTGAAATCAATTGATAGCGACCACCGCCCAATGAGCGCAACGTGATAGGCTGAATCACACCATGCACTTGAATGGATTCCGCGAGGTCTTTCAACGCTTCCGCATCAAAATCAGCGCGGGGCTGAAACGGATTTACTTCAATCGCTGAAAGCGCAATTTTAGTGGAGCTGTCTATCGGGGCAATCTGCTGCGCTTGCGCCACAGCAGTTTGCTGATATTCATCTTCGATATTATCGAGCAATGCGCGGATGCCTTTTCCGAATTCTTCTTTCTTGGTTTTCATGCTTCTTCTACTCTTGCAAGTTTAGCGGTTCCTTTAATTTTCGTGTCGTTATTCTTCTGTAAAAATTCGCGCGCCATGTTCATGTAATTAATAGTACCCGTGCTTTCCGCATCATACATAATGGAAGGCTTGCCCGTGCTGGGCGCTTCTGCGAGGCGTGTGTTGCGGTGAATAATCGTGTCAAACACCAACTCACCAAAATGGCGTTTTACCTCGTTTGCCACTTGGTTTGAAAGCCGCAGGCGCACATCAAACATCGTAAGCAGGATTCCTTCAATCTGCAAATCTATGTTCAGGCGCTTCTGCACAATCTTAATTGTGTTCAGCAGCTTGCCCAATCCTTCCAGCGCAAAATATTCGCACTGCACAGGAATAATAACCGAATCAGCCGCTGTGAGCGCGTTCACCGTAATCAAGCCCAGCGAAGGCAGCAAGTCAATGATGATGTATTTGTAATCGCCCTTCACCTGCTCCACTACTTTCTTCAGCACCTTCTCGCGCTCAGGATGATTTATCAGTTCGATTTCCGCGCCTACGAGGTCGGTGCGCGAAGGAAGCAGATACAAGTTGGGTGTATCCGTTTCAACGATAGCGTCTTTTGTTTTTGCCGCTCCAATCAGGCATTCGTAAGTGCTGTTCTTAATATTTTTCGGGTCGAAGCCGCAGCCCGATGTCGAGTTTGCCTGCGGGTCGGCATCAATCAGCAGCGTTTTATATTCAAGCACGGCAAGGCTTGCCGCGAGGTTAATGGCGGTAGTGGTTTTCCCTGTGCCGCCCTTCTGGTTGGCGATTGTGATTACTTTTCCCATGCTGTTTTTTGGATAAAAAATTGAGGCGTCTAAAATACAAACAATGCGAAACAACCTTTAGAAATACACGATTACTTATTCACAGAATGCTGTTAGTTATGCGCATCAATTTGTGGATGTGTCTAATTTGTTGCGAATTAAAGTTGGCGCGTACTGACTTCAATCTTTATCGCATTGTCTTGTAGCGTAGTTGCCAGAAGTGCATCAGAATCTTGAAGTGGACTTGCTAAATTTGAGTAGACAGTAAGTTAAGGTATAAATTTCATCACTACTGTCCGGTTGTTGTAAAGGGTAAAACAACGAAAGCATTGATATTAGCGGGTTAAGCGGATGTTCTTTGATTTTTCGATTTGAAATGAAAAGGCTCATTTAATGGAAAAAACCGCCATCAGATGAATCAGGGCACAATCGTATTCGCGCAAATTTTTTCATTGCTATCCAGATATGAGTTTGACCAATGCGTCAAGCGATATGCTGGAAATCACAAGGTGCAGTAGTTCACTTGCTGGCAGCAATTTCTGGTGATGAGTTTCGCGCAGTTGACTTATCGGGAAAGTTTGCACGATATAGAGATCTGTCTGAATGCGGTGGGCAGCAAACTCCCCTCTCCCGCAAGATTGCATCTTCCAGCGCAGGCAGGAAACTTAAATATACTACTAATCTTTTTTGCCGTCAGTCCCGCAAAGCGCATTGGCGTCAACCTAAGAATCAACTTTTATGTCATCTCCTTCGGGATTTCAAGGTGAATTCAGTCAATTTATTTTTATAATAATGTCCCTCCTTCAGAGTTAAAATGCAATCAATCCCGAAGGGATGGAATTATTTTAGTCCTTTGAAAAACTAAAATCTTTTCCTGTCAATTTCATTTCCGGAATATTTTTGACCTGATTGGGGTGGAGGGGCGCTTTTTCTAAACTTTTCTTGA
>JAWXCB010000047.1:0-81444 GCA_034440455.1 Chitinophagales bacterium | reverse complement strand
CCCCCGCCCCCTCTCCATTTGGAGAGGGGAGTCCAAACTGCATCATAAACAAAAGAGGCTTTCTCTAAATGAGAATTACATTTTCCGAAGAGGTCTAATGAAAGCAAATCACAACGAAAGCCGTTAAAGTAAAATTTATTTGCAATAATTGAAAAAACAAGGCACGGCACATTTCAGAAAAAAGATTTGCGGAGTCAATCTTCACAAAATCTGCTTATTTTTTATTTGTAAATACGAATCAGCAATATGGCAAAAGAAGTAGTTTATACCAGCAAGCTGCCGCGCCAGCTCATGGAGCGGTTGGATAAAGTTTCGGGCAAGCTGAAGGTGACAAAAAAATCACTCATCGAAAAAGCGATCAGCAAGCTGCTCGAAGATTTAGAACGCGCGGAGTATGTGAAATCATTCAAGCGCATCGCAAAGGACAAAGAGATGAAAGAACTTGCGGAAATGGGGCTTGAAGATTACCTCAAGCACTTGAAACCCGCATGAAGCAGAAAGAAATCCGGCTTGCCAACCTCAACCCTACAATAGGGAAAGAGCAGCGCGGCATCTGCCCGGTGGTGATTATCAGCGGCAACGCGATGAATAAGCATTCGGGCAAATCCATCATCTGCCCAATCACCAGCAAAGTGAAAAATTTTATGGGCGGCATTGTGATCGAAAACAATAAAGCCAACGGCTTGCAGCAAGATTCAGAACTGCTCACGCATCAGGTGGTATGATTGCGCAGGAGCGGCTGATGAAACGCTGGGGCGAAATCACTGACGGGCATCTCGATGAAATAAAAATCGGGCTTGCGAAGATTTTGTATTACTGACTTATTCCACGCTGCTCTTCAAACTTACTGTTGTAAATAGCGTTCTGCAAATCACAAGAAGCCCGCGTGTTATAAACCGGAAACATGCGGGTAAAAAAAACCTCCGAAGAAATATATCTCCGGAGGTTTTTATTTTTAAACGGAAAGAACCATTATTCCACTTCCACTTTCTTGTCTTTCTCCTTCCGCGCCTTTGCAGCTTCTTCCATTCTGCTGAGGTCTTCCTTTGAGCCAACGATGAGCTTGTCAAATTCCCTCAAGCCCGTGCCTGCCGGAATCTTGTGACCGATAATCACATTTTCCTTCAAGCCGATGAGGTAATCTGCCGAAGCCGCAATCGAGTTGGTGCTGAGCACCTTCGTAGTTTCCTGGAACGATGCCGCAGAAATCCAACTCTTCGTGCCTAACGAAGCGCGTGTGATACCCTGCAACAACGGATACGAAGTTGCAGAAACTGCATCACGCACTTCCACGAGCTTCTTATCGCTTCTTCTCAAAATTGAATTCTCTTCCCTGAACTGGCGCGTGGTCACAATTTGTCCTTTCTTCAGGTTCTGTGAATCGCCCGTTTCGGTAATAACTTTCTTGTCATAGAGGTTATCATTCTCTTCGATGAAGTCGAATTTATCCGTTGCATCGCCTTCAAGGAAGAGCGTGTCGCCTGCGTCAATAATCACCACCTTGCGCATCATTCTGCGCACAATGGTTTCAATGTGCTTGTCATTGATTTTCACGCCCTGCAAGCGATATACTTCCTGAATTTCATTCACCAAATATCCCTGCACTGCTGCTGGTCCTTTGATGGAGAGAATATCATTTGGGGTAATCGAACCGTCAGAAAGCGGTGAGCCTGCGCGGATGAAGTCATTTTCCTGCACGAGGATATGCTTCGTGAGCGGAACGAGATACTTCTTCTGCTGCCCGTCTTTCGACTCAATCATCACTTCCCTGTTTCCTCTCTTGATGCCGCCAAAACTTGCCACACCGTCAATTTCAGAAACCACAGCCGGATTTGCAGGGCTTCTTGCTTCAAACAATTCCGTTACGCGCGGCAGACCGCCCGTGATGTCGCGCACCTTGCCGATAATACGTGGAATCTTCACCATTACATCGCCCGCTTTCACCGCATCGCCATCATTCACTACTACGTGCGCTCCAACAGGCACATTGTAGTTCTTGATTTCTTCTTTCTTTCCAACTACGTTGATAGATGGAATTTTACGCTTATCGCGCGATTCGATAATCACCTTCTCTCTGTGTCCTGTCTGCTCATCAGATTCTTCACGGAACGTGATGCCTTCAAGCACATTATCGAACTTAATCTTCCCTTCCATTTCAGAAAGAATCACCGCATTAAACGGATCCCATTTACACAATACATCGCCCTTGCTCACTTTCGCTCCGTCCTTCACTGTCATCACAGAACCGTAAGGCACGTTGTTCGTTGTAAGGTTCTTGCCCGTTTTCGCATCGTTGATTTTCAATTCACCACCGCGACCGATTACTTTCACCACCTTCTCGCCCTTTTCAGATTCGCTCTTCACGGTTTTGATTCCATCAAATTCAACAACACCATCAAACTTCGAAGGCATCTGCGAATCAGTTGCCACGTTGCCAGCCACACCACCCACGTGGAAGGTACGCAGCGTAAGCTGTGTTCCTGGTTCCCCGATGGATTGTGCCGCAATGATACCCACTGCATCGCCTTGTTGCGCCATGCGGTTGGTAGCAAGATTTCTTCCGTAGCACTTCACGCAAACACCCTGGCGGGTTTCGCACGTAAGCACCGAGCGGATTTCAATCGTTTCAACAGCAGATGCGTCAATCTTCGTAGCGATGCTTTCATTGATTTCCTGTCCTGCCTTCACCAGCAATTCACCGCTCACCGGGTCGGTCACATCATACAGGGATACGCGACCGATGATTCTGTCATATAATGGTTCAACAACTTCTTCATTGTCTTTCAATGCAGAAGTTGAAATACCTCTCACTGTTCCGCAATCTTCTTCGGTAATCACCACATCCTGCGCCACGTCAACCAACCTTCTGGTGAGGTAACCGGCATCAGCGGTTTTCAACGCTGTATCGGCAAGACCTTTACGCGCACCGTGCGTGGAGATAAAGTATTCCAATACTGACAAGCCTTCTTTAAGGTTTGCAAGAATCGGGTTCTCAATAATTTCAGCGCCTGTCGAGCCTGACTTTCTCGGCTTCTGCATCAGTCCGCGCATTCCGCCAAGCTGACGAATCTGTTCTTTAGAACCACGCGCACCTGAATCAAGCATCATATAAACGGAGTTGAACCCGTTCTGGTCGTTCTTCAAATGGTCAAGCACAGTTTCAGTGAGCTTCGTGTTTGCGCGCGTCCAGATATCAATCGTTTGGTTGTAACGCTCGTTGTTCGTGATAAAACCCTGATCGTAGCTGTCCATCACCGAGTCAACTTCATCCTGCGCTTTCAGCAAGAGGGCTGTTTTTTCCTTAGGAATAATCACATCGGAAATCTTAAACGACAAGCCGCCTCTGAATGCCCAGCGGAATCCGAGATTTTTAATATCGTCAAGAAACTGCGCTGCTCTCGGAACATTCGTTTGCGTGATGATATAACTGATTACCTGTCCGAGTACTTTTTTCGTCATCAGCCTGTCAAGGAAGCCCGCTTCCTCAGGAACCGTTTCATTGAAAAGCACACGACCAACAGTTGTTTCAATCAACTTCACTTCGAACTTTCCAGTTTCACTATTCTTCACTTTCGCCTTCACCCTGATGAAAGCATGCAAATCAACAACGCCTTCATTGAAAGCGATGATTACTTCCTCATTTGAATAAAATGCTTTTCCTTCACCGCGCATCTTCTCTTTGCCAATACTCTTTTTCCCTTTTGTGAGATAGTAGAGTCCCAACACCATGTCCTGTGACGGAAGTGTAACAGGCGCGCCATTTTGCGGATTAAGAATGTTGTGCGAAGATAACATCAGCAACTGCGCTTCGAGGATAGAAGCATAGCTCAACGGCACATGCACCGCCATTTGGTCACCGTCAAAGTCAGCGTTGAACGCTGTACATACGAGTGGATGCAATTGGATAGCTTTTCCTTCGATAAGCTTCGGCTGGAATGCCTGCATACTGAGCCTGTGCAGCGTTGGCGCACGGTTCAGCATCACAGGATGTCCTTTCAAAATATTTTCAAGAATATCCCAAATAACTGGCTCCTTGCGGTCAACCAATTTCTTGGCTGATTTCACTGTCTTCACGATACCTCTTTCAATCAACTTGCGGATAACAAACGGCTTGAACAATTCAGCCGCCATATCTTTCGGCAAGCCGCACTCATGCAATTTCAATTCGGGACCTACCACAATCACCGAACGACCGGAATAATCCACGCGCTTACCGAGCAGGTTTTGACGGAAACGTCCCTGCTTTCCTTTCAACACATCGCTGAGCGATTTCAATGCGCGACCGCCTTCTGCTTTTACTGCGTTTGATTTTCTTGAATTGTCAAACAAGGAATCAACCGCTTCCTGCAACATGCGCTTTTCGTTACGCAAAATCACTTCAGGCGCTTTGATTTCAATCAGTCTCTTGAGACGGTTGTTCCGGATAATTACTCTTCTGTACAAATCATTCAAATCAGAACTTGCGAACCTTCCGCCATCAAGCGGCACAAGCGGACGCAATTCAGGCGGAACAACAGGCAGATACTGCACAATCATCCACTCGGGTTTGTTTTCCGTGTGCATGTTTGCTTCGCGGAATGATTCCACAACGCCCAAACGCTTGAGCGCTTCCGCTTTTCTCTGCTGTGAAGTTTCCGTTGCAGCGGCATTTCTCAATGCGTAAGAAAGGTCATCGAGGTTAATGCGTCCGAGCATATCACGCACGGCTTCCGCACCCATGCGCGCGATAAACTTCTTCGGGTCATTATCATCAAGATGCTGATTTTCCTTTGGAAGCTTTTCCAGAATTTCCAGATATTCTTCTTCGGTGAGCAGCGCTAAATTTTCAATCTTGTTTCCTTTTGCATCGGTAAATTCAGACGCAGCGCCCACCTGAATTACTACAAATCTTTCGTAGTAAATGATGGACTCCAGTTTCTTTGACGACATGCCGAGCATGTAACCAATCTTATTCGGCAGCGACTTGAAATACCAAATATGCACCACAGGAACAACAAGACGAATGTGCCCGATGCGCTCTCTGCGCACTTTCTTTTCCGTTACTTCCACACCACAACGGTCGCACACGATTCCTTTATAGCGGATGCGCTTATATTTTCCGCAGTAACATTCGTAATCCTTGGTAGGACCGAAAATGCGCTCGCAGAACAAGCCGTCCATTTCAGGCTTATACGTGCGGTAGTTAATCGTTTCCGGCTTTTTTATTTCACCATACGACTTCTCCAAAATATCATCGGGCGATGCGAGCCTAATAATAATCTTGGTAAAGTTGGGATTGAATTTGTTTTGTTTTGCGAATGGCATCTATCTAAGCAGTTTTAAGTTTTAAGTTTTCAGTTTTCAGTCGGTGTTTACAGCAACTGTTCGAAATATCGAACTGAAAACTGCAAACAGAAGACTGAAAACTATACAAAGTCAAGTTCCAGACCTAAGCCGCGCAACTCATGCACAAGCACGTTGAACGACTCGGGAATTCCGGGCTTCGGCAAGTTGTCGCCTTTCACGATTGCTTCATATGCTTTCGCTCTTCCGACAATATCATCTGATTTCACAGTGAGCAACTCTTGCAGAATGTTAGATGCTCCATAAGCTTCAAGCGCCCACACTTCCATTTCCCCGAGACGCTGACCTCCGAACTGCGCCTTACCACCCAGCGGCTGCTGCGTAATGAGCGAGTAAGGTCCGATAGAACGAGCGTGCATCTTGTCGTCCACCATGTGCGACAGTTTAATCATATAGATGACTCCAACTGTTGCTTTCTGGTGGAAGCGCTCGCCAGTTTCACCGTCATAGAGATAAGTCTGTCCGAGTTTCGGCAAGCCTGCTTTTTCGATTTCCTTTTCGATTTCGTCAATGGTAGCTCCGTCAAAAATCGGTGTGGCGTATTTCGTTCCCATCTTGATTCCTGCCCAGCCCAATACGGTTTCGTAAATCTGACCGAGGTTCATACGCGAGGGTACGCCAAGCGGATTGAGTACAATGTCAACCGGTGTGCCGTCTTCGAGGAACGGCATATCTTCCGCGCGAACAATCTTCGCAACTATACCCTTGTTTCCGTGACGACCTGCGAGCTTATCTCCCACTTTGAGCTTACGCTTTTTCGCGAGATATACTTTCGCCAGCTTCAACACGCCTGAAGGCAATTCATCACCAATGCTGATGTTGAATTTTTCACGCTTGTGTCTGCCGATTTCTTCATTCACCTTCAACTTGAAGTTGTGCAGCAGCGTTCTTACAAACTTGTTGGTTTTGGCGTCAGCAGTCCAGTTGTTCGGGTCAATGTTGTCGAATTCAATACCGGACAAAATTTTAGCAGAGAACTTTGTGCCCTTGCCAATCAACTCTTCTTTGTAAGTATTGAAAATTTCGTTGGAAGATTTACCTTGCAACAATTCCATCAACTTCTTCACCAGTTTCTCTTTCAGCGCTTCCAAATTCTTGGAATGATCTTTATCCAACTTATCAAGCTGCGTCTTTTCTTTCGTCTTGATTGTCTTGTCTTTCTTCGCGCGGGCGAAAAGCTGCGTGCTGATTACAACACCTTCAACTGATGGCGGTACTTTCAACGAAGCATCCTTCACATCACCTGCCTTATCACCAAAGATTGCTCTGAGGAGTTTTTCTTCAGGCGTAGGATCTGATTCGCCCTTTGGAGTGATTTTTCCAATAAGAATATCGCCTTCCTTCACCGTAGCGCCCACGCGGATAATTCCGTTTTGGTCGAGGTCTTTTGTTGCTTCTTCACTTACGTTTGGAATATCAGCAGTCAATTCTTCTTCTCCGAGTTTCGTATCACGCACTTCCAATTCATACGATTCAACAATGATGGAAGTAAACAAATCTTCCTTCACTGTCTTTTCAGAAATCACGATAGCATCCTCGAAGTTGTAACCCTTCCACGGCATGAATGCCACCTGGAGATTTCTTCCCAATGCCAACTCACCACCCTCCGTAGCAAAACCTTCGCAGAGGATTTGTCCTTTCTTCACCTTGTCGCCTTTCTTTACAATCGGGCGAATGTTGATGCAAGTGCTTTGGTTTGTCTTTCTGAATTTGGTGAGGTAATAATGCTTTTTTGAACCATCAAAACTGATTGTTTCCTCTTCTTCATTGAGGTCATAGTTAATGATGATTTCATTTGCATCCACATATTCAACCACACCGGTTCCTTCTGCGTTGATGAGGATTCTTGAATCCTGCGCAACGAGTTTTTCAAAACCAGTTCCAACCACAGGCGCTTGCGGCTTCAATAGCGGCACTGCCTGGCGTTGCATGTTTGAACCCATGAGCGCACGGTTCGCATCATCATGTTCGAGGAACGGAATGAGCGATGCCGAAATACCTACAATTTGGTTTGGCGCAACGTCCATATACTGCACATCATTCGGAGGCAGAATCGGGAAGTCGCCTTCTTCGCGGCACTTTACTTTATCGCCTTTGAATTTTCCCTTGTCATCAATCGGAGCGTTTGACTGTGCAATGATTTTATCATCTTCTTCTTCTGCAGACAAGTAGGAAACCTTCTCATCTATCAAAACTTTTCCTTTCTCTACTTTCTTGTAGGGAGTTTCAATGAATCCCATCCTGTTAATCTTTGCGTGAACGCAAAGCGTGGAGATAAGACCGATGTTCGGACCTTCAGGAGTTTCAATCGTGCAAAGACGACCGTAGTGTGAATAGTGTACGTCTCTTACTTCGAAGCCTGCTCTTTCGCGCGAAAGACCACCGGGACCAAGCGCAGAGATTCTTCTCTTGTGCGTGATTTCCGCAAGCGGATTTGTTTGGTCAAGGAATTGTGAAAGTTGGCTCGTTCCGAAAAATGAATTGATAACAGATGAAAGTGTACGCGCATTAATCAAATCAATCGGAGTAAACACTTCGTTGTCGCGCACGTTCATTCTTTCGCGAATGGTTCTTGCCATTCTTGAAAGACCCACGCCAAACTGAGAATAAAGCTGCTCCCCTACTGTTCTTACACGCCTGTTGCTTAAGTGGTCAATATCATCAATCAACGCCTTGCCATTGCAAAGCTGAACGAGATATTTTACGATTTCGATAATATCCTCTTTGCTCAACACGCGGTCATCAATCGGAATGTTGAGGTTGAGCTTCTTATTAATCTTGTATCTGCCCACTTCTCCTAAGTCATAACGCTTGTCGGAGAAGAAGAGCTTGTCAATGATACCACGCGCAGTTTCATCATCGGGTGGATCCGTGCCTCTCAACTGGCGGTAGATATGCTGAACTGCTTCCAACTCAGAGTTGGAAGTATCTTTTTGAAGCGTGTTGTAAATAATTGAATAGTCTCCGGCAACATCTTCACGCTGAAGAATAATAGACGGTACTCCTGTTTCAAGAATCTTCTTGATGTTCTTCTCGTCCAACACCGTGTCGCGCTCAAGAATGATTTCATTACGCTCGATAGAAACAACTTCACCGGTATCTTCATCCACGAAATCTTCAATCCAGCTTTTCAACACTCTCGCGGCAAGTTTTCTGCCTTCAATCTTCTTGAGATTCTTTTCATTCACCTCTACTTCATCTGACAAGCCGAACAACTCAAGAATATCGCGGTCATTATCATAGCCGATTGCTCTCAGCAACGTGGTAACAGGGAATTTCTTCTTTCTGTCAATGTAAGAATACATCACATTGTTGATGTCGGTAGCAAATTCCATCCAAGCGCCCTTGAACGGAATTACTCTTGCAGAATAAATTTTCGTGCCGTTCGGGTGGAAACTCTGTCCGAAGAATACGCCCGGTGAACGGTGTAATTGAGAAACAACGATACGCTCGGCTCCATTGATTACGAACGTACCCTTTGGCGTCATGTAGGGAATATTGCCCAAGAACACATCCTGCACAATCGTTTCAAAATCTTCATGCTCCGGGTCGTTGCATGCAAGTCTGAGTTTTGCCTTCAGCGGTACGCTGTAAGTCAGACCTCTGTCAATACATTCTTCAATGGAATAGCGGGGAGGGTCAACGAAATAGTCAAGAAACTCCAGAATGAAAATATTCCGCGCATCCGTGATAGGGAAATTTTCCATGAACACCTTGAACAAGCCTTCATCATGACGGTTTTCAGGCGTGGTGTCAAGCTGGAAAAAGTCTTTGAAAGCTTTTATTTGTATGTCAAGAAGATCGGGATAATCAATGTCTTTGGCGATTTTAGCAAAATTGATGCGTTCCAATACGGATGGAGTTCTTGTCATAATGCAATGAACATTTAAATAGTTATGGACATGCACGTAGAGACGCAAGGTTTTGCGTCTCTACGCCTGTCCGAATTTTTTCGACAAACGGGGGGTGAAGTATTACTTCACTTCAACTTCGGCTCCTGCCTCAGTCAACTTCGTCTTGATAGACTCTGCTTCTTCTTTTGACACGCCTTCTTTCACCGGCTTGGGAGCGCCATCAACGAGATCCTTCGCTTCTTTCAGTCCGAGACCGCTAAGTTCTTTTACGAGCTTCACAACATTGAGCTTTTGACCACCTGCGCTCTTCAAGATAACGTCAAAGGCAGTCTTGACTTCTGCTGCGGGAGCTCCGCCACCTGCTGCGCCACCGGCAACCATCACTGCGCCAGCCGCTGCGGGTTCGATGCCATACTCATCTTTTAAAATTTTAGCCAGGTCATTTACTTCTTTCACTGACAAGCTAACTAACTGCTCTGCGAATACTTTTAAATCAGCCATTTTACTAAGGTTTTAGAATTTTTATTGTTAGAAATTATTTCTCTTCTCTTTCGGAAAGTGTTTTCACGATACCCGCCAGCTTTGACTTTCCACTTAACAAAGCTCCCAACACATTTTTCGCAGGCGACTGCAACAATCCAATGACATCTCCAATCAACTCGTTCTTCGACTTCAGCGTTGCAAGCGTCTCCAACTGGTCATCACCGATGTAAATTGCAGTGTCAATGTAAGCGCCCTTCAACTTGGGCCTCTCTTTATCTTTCCTGAATTTCTTAATGATTTTTGCAGGAACATTCGCCACATCACAAAAGAGCAACGCAGTTTGACCTTTCAAGGCAACTTCCAATTCATCTTGCTTGTTCGTTACTTCCAGCGCCTTGTAAATGAGCGTATTTTTTGCAACTCTCATTTTCACGCCCTGCTCGAAGCAAAGCCTTCTTAGTCCGTTTACTTCATGCACTGTGAGCGAGGAAGTATCCGTAACATAAAAATTCGTAGCCGATGAAAACATTTGTTTCAGCGCTTCAATCTCTTGCTGTTTTTCTACCTTTGTCATTACCTTACTTTTTATATTCCGAATGCTCTTGTATCAATTTTAATTCCCGGACTCATCGTGCTTGCAAGCGTCACACTCTTGAAGTAATGACCTTTTGCGCTTGATGGTCTCATTCTTGCCACAGTCTGCACTAATTCCCTTGCATTGTCGCTGATTTGCTGCGCAGAGAATGAGCCTTTACCAACGGAAGCATGAATGATTCCCTGCTTGTCCACTTTGAACGCGATTTTTCCCTTCTTCACTTCCTTTACTGTTTCGCCAATGTTTGGCGTAACTGTTCCTGATTTAGGATTCGGCATCAGGTTTCTTGGTCCAAGAATTCTACCCAGCTTTGCGATTTTCGGCATCACATCAGGCGTAGCAATAATCACATCCACATCCAACCAGCCCGCAGTGATTTTATCTGAATATTCAGTTAATCCAACATAATCAGCGCCTGCTGCTTTTGCAGCCTCATCCTGGTCAGGGTTGCAGAGTACAAGCACCTTTTTCGTTTTACCGGTTCCGTGCGGCAATGAAACTGTTCCACGAATGGATTGGTCTGCCTTTGTAGGGTCAACGCCAAGTCTGATATGCACGTCAACTGACGGGTCGAACTTGGTATGAATGAGTTGTTTCAGCAACGCAGAAGCATCTTCTAAAGAATAATGCTTTGCATTGTCCACTTTACCCTCAACTCTTTTTTTGTATTTTGTAATAGCCACTTTTGTTGTGTTTAATCCGTTCAATTATTATCCCAAGGAGCTTTTCCGCTCACGGTGATTCCCAAACTTCTTGCAGAACCTGCAATCATCTTCATTGCTGATTCAACCGTGAAGGCATTGAGGTCAGGCATCTTTTCCGTTGCAATCGCTTTCACCTGATCCCAAGTCACGCTGCCTACTTTGTTTCTGTTCGATTGGTCAGATCCTTTTTTAATCTTTGCAACTTCAATCAGCAGGATAGCAGCCGGTGGAGTTTTTACAACAAAATCAAATGACTTGTCATTGTAAATTGTGATTACCACAGGAAGCACTTTTCCTATTCTGTCCTGTGTGCGCGCATTGAACTGCTTGCAAAACTCCATGATGTTTACACCCTTGGAGCCAAGAGCCGGACCAACCGGAGGAGCAGGATTTGCCTGTCCGCCTTTAATCTGTAATTTGATAAAACCATCTGCAACCTTTGCCATTGTCTTAAGCTATTTTTTCTACTTGCATAAAATTCAATTCAACCGGAGTCCTTCTACCGAAAATTTTCACCACCACTTTCAACTTTTTCTTGTCTTCGTTGATTTCCTCAATTGTGCCAAGGAAGTCATTAAAAGGACCATCAATAATCTTCACTGTTTCGTCAATGATGAACGGCTCATGGATACTTTCTCCCGTTTCCTGCATCTCATCCACTTTACCGAGAATCCTGTACACCTCTGTTTTTCTGAGCGGCACCGGCTTATTTCTTTCGATGAAATGCAACACACCTGTAATCCCCTGAATTGCCTGAATTATTTCACCCGTTAATCCATCCTTCCTCGTTTCAACGAGTACATAACCCGGGAAAAAATTCTTCTCTTTAATTACCTTTTTTCCCTTGATAATCTTATACACCTTTTCAGTAGGAACCAGCACTTGTTTGATGAGATGCCCCCAACCGGAACGCTTCACTTCATTCTCAACATATTCGCGCACTTTCCGCTCCTTGCCACTGATGACCTTGAGCGCAAACCACTGCGTATCTGTTGCTGTTGCTACTACTGTTTCGCTCATGATTATCCGATTATCGCTTTATAAATGAGCTTCATCACATTGCTGGCAGCCTGATCCATCGCTAACACCACCAATGCAAATATCAAAGATGCCACCAGCACCACCAACGCGCTTTCCTGCAACTCTTCCCAAGTGGGCCAAGTCACTTTGTTTACCAACTCGTTGTATGCTTCTTGCAGATATAACTGTATTCCTTTCATCGTTTATTTATTTGCGCACGAGTGGAGAGGCTCGAACTCCCAGCCTGCGGTTTTGGAGACCGCTGCTCTACCAATTGAGCTACACTCGTTTGAGCGGATTACTTCAAAATTTCAGTAACCTGTCCTGCGCCTACTGTTCTCCCGCCTTCACGGATTGCAAACCTTAAACCTTTGTCAATAGCAACCGGATAAATCAACTTCACCGTTAAGGTTACGTTATCGCCAGGCATTACCATTTCAACACCATCCGGTAATTTGATTTCACCGGTACAATCTGTGGTTCTGAGGTAAAACTGAGGTCTGTAATTGTTGAAGAAAGGAGTGTGTCTTCCGCCTTCTTCTTTGCTGAGAACATACACTTCACACTTGAATTCCGTGTGCGGAGTAATGCTTCCAGGAGCGCAAATCACCATTCCTCTCTTAATCTGTTCTTTTTCAATGCCTCTTAACAGGATACCTACGTTTTCACCAGCTTCACCCAAGTCAAGGATTTTTCTGAACATTTCCACACCTGTACAAGTCGAAGTCATCTTTTCATTCGTAAGTCCGATGATTTCAACACCGTCACCCGTTTTCACAACTCCTCTTTCAATTCTTCCAGTAGCAACTGTTCCGCGACCCGTGATGGAGAACACGTCTTCCACCGGCATAAGGAACGGCTTGTCAATCGGTCTGGGAGGAATCGGAATAGTCGTGTCAACCGCATTCATCAATTCATCAATAGACTTCACGCCACTCTCTTCGCCCTGCAATGCCTTCAACGCTGAACCACGGATAATCGGAATGTTTGCACCATCAAATTGATAGAAGGTAAGCAGTTCTCTTACTTCCATTTCCACGAGGTCAAGCAACTCAGGGTCATCAACGAGGTCAACTTTGTTCATGTACACTACAACCTGAGGCACGCCTACCTGACGTGCAAGCAGAATGTGTTCACGAGTCTGAGGCATTGGACCATCCGTAGCGGCAACAACGAGGATAGCGCCATCCATCTGTGCAGCACCTGTAACCATGTTCTTAATATAGTCAGCGTGACCAGGGCAATCTACGTGCGCATAGTGACGTTTTTCGGTTTGGTATTCAACGTGCGCTGTATTGATAGTAATACCGCGCTCTTTTTCTTCAGGAGCCGAGTCAATTGAATCATAGCTTCTTACTTCCGCAAAACCTTTTTTGGCAAGATGTGAAGTGATTGCTGCCGTAAGCGTTGTCTTTCCGTGATCAACGTGACCAATCGTTCCGATGTTAACGTGGGGTTTGTTTTTAATGAATTTTTCTTTTGCCATGGCTTATTTTTTTGAAATGGTTATTTTATAATTAAAAATAGAATCCGTCTTTAAATGCCTCTGCTTATTCAGGAAACAAGAGCCGATGTCGGGAATTGAACCCGAGACCTCTTCCTTACCAAGGAAACCCTCTACCCCTGAGCTACATCGGCATAGTCCGCACTTCGCTCAACTCTGCTAATCACACTCAAAAGAACAAAAATCAATTTCAACTCCCTCTAATTCCTTACCACTCAAGCGGGAGACGAGGCTCGAACCCGCGACCCCTCCGATTGGAAATCGGAGCGCGCTACCTCTGAGCGGGATAAAGTGAAATCAATTGTTCCACATAAGTCCTGCTTTTTTTCCTTTTCACCTCAAATTCAAATCTTCTCGCTTCCGTCAAAATTTCAAAATCAATGAACGCTTTCAAAACTATCGGTTGAATATATCCTGTTGCCTTTACCTTTCCTTCCCGATGTTGGCTCAATCTTCTCTCCAAGTCATTCGTACTTCCAACATAATACCGCTCATTCCCGCAGAGTAAAACATAGACTGCTATGCGACCCATTGAGCGGGAGACGAGGCTCGAACCCGCGACCCTCAGCTTGGAAGGCTGATGCTCTACCACTGAGCTACTCCCGCTTGTTATTTTTTAAAGAACTTTCGGTTTTACTCTCGAACCCACTGCCCCTCCGATTGAAATCGGAGTACTCTACCACTGAGCTACTCCCGCTTGTTACTTCTAACGTAAACTAAAGAACTCCCGGGTTTCACTTTTCCTTTTCTCATTTAAAATCCATCTCACACTTCACACCCTAAGTGGGGAGAACAGGATTCGAACCTGTGAAGACCGAAGTCAACAGATTTACAGTCTGTCCTCGTTGGCCACTTGAGTATCTCCCCAATGTCACTCAGCATTTAAAAGAACACTGAGCCAGTGGAGGGATTCGAACCCCCGACCAGCTGATTACAAATCAGCTGCTCTGGCCAACTGAGCTACACTGGCGATTTCCCTTTCAAAAAAATTCACTAAAATGCACACTTCCACAGAAAAGGATTGCAAATTTATCAATTTTTCCTTCAAATCACAAAGCGGAAGGCAAATTAATTTTGAACTTTCTCTTTATGCTTTTTTAGCTGGCGCTTAAGGGACTCTACCGCGTTATCAACAGCCTCTTCGAAATGGAGGCTGGTTTCGCTGGCAAAAATGGTTGCTCCGGGCACGATTACCTTCAGTTCAACCGCCTTTTCCTTGATGTGGCTGTGAGCGCTGTCAAACTTCAGGTAAACATCAACTCCCGTGATGTGGTTGAAAAAAGTTGAAACCTTGCTCACTCTTTTTTCTACATAATCAAGCAGCTTTTGGTCTGCATCGAAATGAATAGATTGAATCCGTATTTCCATAGTTCAGGCTTTTGGATGTGCTTTTTTATAAGTTTCTTTTAATTTCTCAATGCTGTTGTGCGTGTAAACCTGTGTGGCGGCAAGGCTGGAATGACCGAGCAATTCCTTCACTGCATTTAAGTCTGCGCCATTGTCCACCAGATGCGTGGCAAATGTATGCCGCAAGGTATGCGGACTTTTTTTATCAACCGTTGTCACTTCTCCCAAGTAGCGTTTCACAATGTTGTAAACAAATTTAGGATAGCATTGTTGCCCGGCATCCGTCACAATTAAGAATTCATTGTTGAATTCCTTCTCTTTCATCTCTATATAAACTGAAATACTGTCAAGCAGCTTTTGGTCAACGGGGACAATCCGTTGTTTGTTCCCCTTTCCCAATACTTTGATTTCTTTTCTGCTCCAGTCCACATCCGTCTCTTTAAGATTGATAAGTTCAGAAAGACGAAATCCTGTGGAATAGAATATTTCCAGAATCAATTTATTTCTCACTCCGGGGAATCCTTCATCCAACTCCAGATTGTTTAACATTTTATCCATTCCTATTTTGTCCACATAAACGGGAAGGCGTTTTGATGTTTTGGGAGGTTCAATTTTTAATGTAGGGTCATTTTTCATCAACTCATTTCGCATCAGGAATTTGATATACGATTTGAGAGTGGATAACTTACGGTTAATAGAGCGTGCTGTAATTTTTACCTCCATAAGGCTCACCATCCAGGAGCGGATGTGAAAATGATTAATCGCATTTGGGTCTTCTGTGGAATATTCCTTCTTTAAATAAGAATGAAACTGCACCAAGTCGATCCGGTAAGATAAAATGGTGTGCGGAGAATATCTTTTTTCGTGCTGAAGGTAGCTGATAAACTTTTCGAGGTGCATCCGCTATTAAAGATAGCACCATACGAAATCGCGAAACAAAAAAATTATTCAGCGCCTAAGCCTAATAGTAACTGTTGCTTGTAAACAGCTTTTAGGACTTCACCCCTTCTCTTCACGGAAGGCTTTGTGAAAGCCTGTCTTCTGCGCAGTTCTTTAATTGTGCCGGCTTTCTCAAATTTCTTCTTGTATTTCTTTAAAGCCTTGTCTAACGAGTCGCTATCTTTTACGTTAATGATGAGCATGTAATAATTTTTGTGTGTGCAAAGGTAAAATTTAGCTTCCGATTTTCAAAAACTAATTTCCCGACCCTTTTCAGCGGAGTGCGCTTTTGATTTGCCTGTGCCAATTTCAGAACAAAAGGATTACGCAAAAATACTGAGTGACAAACTTTTTTATGTGATTATGCTAAAAAAAGTGAAACCGTTTTTTATTTTAGTAGTAACCGGTTAATAAAAAAATCCTACGTCATGAAAAAGACAATCAGTTTAACCGGAAGTTTTTTTCTTCCGTGCATTACGGCTATTCTATTAATTACCCAAAACTCTCCCGTTTTCGCTCAAACATACTGGAACAACCAAGGAGCTAAAATTCACATCGGTGGGAAAAGTGTAATCACCGGAACGAATACAACTATCATTAGTGACAGTAATACCGTGATAGAGAATCACGGAAAGATTAAGGTTACGGAGATGCAGAATAGTGGCGCTCTCGTAATGAAGGACACAAACTCCACGCTTATTATTGATAGCATGTTGCTGTTGGAAAAAGGGAAACTGACCTTAAACGGTACGCTTATTATTTTGAGAGGCGATACACTCGCGCTTCAGGTAACAAATGGTCAGATTGTCGCTGAGAATTCGGCAGCGAAAATAAAATGGCATATTGGGGAAAGTACAGGCAGATACGTTTTGCCGTTCTTCACTAAGAATTTGCAAGATGTAAAAGTGATATTGAGTGTGCTGAATGCGGGTAACGGTGAAGGAAATTTTGAGGTGAGAACATTTTCGTCAAATCCTAATTCAATTCCGAATAACCGCACTTATCCAAATGAGTTGAACACTTACGCTGATACTTCTGATTGGTTTGATAATTCGCTGCATACTGCCGATAGATACTGGAAAGTTTCAGCGAGCAACTACAATTCCAATCCGGTAAGCAACCTTTCTTTGACTTATAGTAATGAGGATATTGGAAATGAAAATACGATTCAGGAGGAACAGTTATTTGCGTTGCAATGGAATGGAACTGGCTGGGATACGCTTGCGGGAACGGTTGATACAACTGCCAATACTTATGAGTTGGATTCAATCGGCTCTCCTGCCTTGCTGATTATTAGGGATGTTGATACGAGTTGTGCGACTATTGCAAATTTTACTTCAAGTGTGGACACGGCTTATTTAGGCGATGACGTGAGTTTTACAAACACGAGTGTTAATGCTGAAAGTTATCAGTGGAGAATAAATAACGGTATTGTTTCGGAAGACACGAATTATGCTTATTATTTCAGGGCAACGGAGAAATATGTTGTTACGCTGATTGCGATGGGAGATGATAGCTGCAAGAGTATAAGTAATAAGGTTTTCAATGTAAAAAGAAAAACCGGACATGAACTACCACAAACAGAACACTCGCTTGTTCAGCAGCAAGTTGACACCGGAACTGCCATTCCGCAGACACACGTTTATGACCGTTTCGGGAATACTTACCTTTTAGATGATATTGAGGTTCCGGGCAATTCAATGGTTGGAGGAATTTTCACACTTCATTTTTATGATGAAGACAATAGCTTGGTAACAGGTTTTAATGACACAAGCGCATCAGTCAATCCATCCAACTGTATTCCGCCATGTAGTAGCTTGGGAGAAGAAAGACGCTGGCTTGGTGCAAAGGTGTTTGAGGATTTGTCGCATGTGCTGGTACAAAACGGAGACCCGACCAAATTGCCAAAACCTTATCCGTCCGTTGGAGTTACACCTGTGATACATATTGATGTACGTTCGGATTTTTTACCGAATGGGGATTCCATTCCACCGGGAGCAGGCGGAGTGGCTTCTCAATATTATTTGTATTCAGGAACAGGGATTTTTCATGGAGTGCTTTGGCAAATGATTACTACCGGATGGGATCCGTTTTACAATTTTTCAACTACATCCTTTCCCTCCTCGTTTTTCCTTGGCTTTATCTCGATAAGGTTCGATAATCCGAATCTACACTGGTACTCGGATTATCTTGATACTGCAATTGTTTCTAATGAGACGGACTTATATTCGGTTGTTCTCCATGAATCGCTCCATGCTTTAGGTTTTGCATCATTAATCAACCAAAATGGGACGGGGTTGGGAGGATATGCAGCTTATTCGTTGTTCGATACTTACCTGAATTTAAACGGAAGCACTCCTTTAATTTCTTCGAGCAGTAATTTCGGTTATGATGTTTTTCTGAATGTTCCAACTTCCAACTTGGCTTCAGGTTGCGATTCCGTTTTCTTTCTGGGAAACGGAACGAATAATTCCAATCAAGAAATTTATTCGCCTGCCTCATGGCAAAGAGGCTCCAGTCTGAGTCATTTCAATTGTGATAGTTCCGGTTGTCCCGCAGGCAACGGATATGTTATGAATTACTGTTCCGGTATTGCGGCTAACTCTATTCAGCGTTTTCCGCATATTGCAGAAACGCAAACCTTATGCGACCTTGGCTATCTTGTGCGTGATACTTTTGGCACTGGCGTAACGCAACACATTTACAGCGGAACAACGTGTTCCGCGAATAATCCTATGAATGTAGCTGGAGTGAATGATTTCAGGTCACATTCTCCTTTTAATACTGGATCACTTTTTACTGTTCAAGCTGGGCAAATTATCGTTTTCACTGCCACTGGAGCGAATAACATTCTAATTAATGATCAGAACGCGGAAGAAATCGCAAATCCGAAAATTGTATATCCCACCGGAGGAGATATAATTAACCCAACCGCTTCAAGTTTTGGTTACCAACCGCCAAGCGATTATGGTGGTCCCGCAGTTTTAAAATACCGACCATACAATGCAACCAATGATGTATATGGGAACGTCACCTACATCTTTTTAAATGTTACTGTTCCCCCGCTACCGCCCTGCGACCCGAATGATTGTAATAAAATTTGTCATGGGGATTTTGAGGTAGTAACACATGTGAACGCATATCCGATGGGGGATATACAATATCCCACATCGTCATCTAATGTTGATCTCTATACCCCTGCCAGAAGAAGTTCTTTTTATAACTATTGGCCTCCCTGCCAGGATTCAAGTTCGGTTCCTTACCCAGCTAACGGAGACAAATATATTGGCGCGGGAGGTGGTCCATCATGGGGAGAAGGAGTTTTTTTTCAGTTGAACTCTCCCTTAATTGCAGGAGGCACTTACAAGATTTCATTTTTGGGCATCAGACCGCATCGTGTTAACGAAGCATCCTATTGTTCTCAAAGCCTTCGGCATAATATGGATTATTTCTTCAGTGTAAATAAACCTTGCAATCGTCCAACGCCTATTTGTATCACCGATAGTTGCACCGCTTCTTGTAACAGTTATGATTTTGATGTGATTAAACCGGACACTACAGGCGGTACCATCAATCCCTTTTACGTAACTGATACAATCTGGACAGTTTACAGCACCACATGGACAGTGCCTGCGGGCACACTTGATTTGAATTATTTTATGTTTCATACCGGGTATCCAGCCGGAAATATTGGTGGCTTTACTTATGTGGACAGCATTGCAATATCTGAGGTAAATTATCTACCAATAAAAACCACTCCGCAAGTTTCTGATGAAAGCCCGTGCATGGGAGATACTATTGTATTGAATTACACGCTTTGTATTGATAGCATCAATGGAGACACAACCAATGTAAATCCGGTGAATCTGAATTTAACCCTGCCTCCCGACTTTGTTATTTCTGGTGGAGACTTTAATCAGAATGGAGATTTTACAATCGCTGCAAATGCACTGACAGACTCTTGTAATTATAATCTGACCGCAAATGTTATTGTCAACGGTTTTACGGGTGTGCAATATAACATCCGTTTAATTGCTACGAGCGGGGCATGTGTGCTTGATACAAATTCAATCAGCACTGTACAAATTGTACCAGGTGGTGAATTGTCGGTTGATATTTCCATTGCTGACAATGATTCAATATTTGATTTATCAGACACAATTGTTTTTAGTGTAGTAGTATGTAACCTAAGTTCGACAGTTGGAGCAAATAATGTAACTGTCCGCGACACGCTTCCGGTAGGATTAGATTTTATTAATAGCTTTTCCTCTGATTTTTCCGAATCAAACGGAATAGTTTCATCTATATCGTTTGATTTGCCCGTAAGCACGTGCGATACCTTTTATTACGCAGTAATAGTTACATCTAACTGCGGCTGGCTACCTAATTGTGCAGTTATTAACGAAGGAGAAGGTAGCTGTACCTATATCAGTGACTGTGTTAATCTGAATATTTCAGATACGGTTGCCCGCTGGCCTAAACATTCTCCCGGAAATCTGCTTGAGCAGGCGCATGGCATCGCCACGGATAGCACGGGGGTATTTTACCTTGCGGGCGCATATACTGGAGCGGTTTATTTTCCTCTGCCTTTTAACAAACCTGCTCCGGTAGGAATGGTAGATGTTTTTCTTGCCAAATATGGAAACTGTTCTACTCCCGATTGGGTAGCGGGAGTTAAAACGCTTTCAGGAGGCGCACAAGCATATCATCCGAAAATAATAACCGATGCCAGTGGAAACCTGATAGTTGCCGGAGATTTTAGCGGCACTATAGAGTTGGCGGGGACGGGGACATTTAAAGATACCCTGACGAGCGTTTCAGGAAGTTCTGATATTTTTATTGCTAAATATGATTCATCGGGTAGCCTGCTTTGGGCGGTGCGCGATGGCGGAACAAACAGTGAAGAATTGGTGAATGTGACGGTGGATGGGCAGGGTGCCATCCTGATAGCAGGATTTTATGCTGATTCTACTGTACTGGTAGGTATATCCTTGACGGGAGCGGGGCAGGATGGAACAAACGGTTTTGTCGCCAAATACAGCAACAGCGGCTCCGGGCAATGGGCAGATGAACTAAAAGTAACAGGAGCGGGAACGCATTTCGGCTTTGCACGGGGGGTAGGCACGTTCAACGATACGGTTTTTATTGCAGGCGAGTTGGATAATGACGTTTATATTGAAAAATTAGAACCGAGCGGCACTTCAGTTTTTGATACCGTATATGCAGAGGGTAGCGCGCAAGACCTTACGGTTGATAATGACGGTAATTTTATAATTACCGGGCAGTTTGGGCAAAATTTGTTTGTAGGAACAGCGGAGGAACTGGGTGCAGCAGGCAGCAACCCCGATGCGTTTGCAGCTAAATTCAGCAGCAGTGGCATCTTGCTGTGGGCTGACAATTTTGGCGGAAACGGTTCGCCCATTCCGCTTGCCATAGCATCCGGAGATTCCAATGCAGTCTTTATCACAGGAGCGTTTGCAGGAACGATGCTTTTTGATGAAAACTTTTCATCAGCAGGCGATGAAGATATTTTCGTAGCAAAATATTCCGCATCAGGCGACAAGAAATGGCTGATTTCTGCAGGGGGCGCGGACAGTGATAAGCCTTTGGACATTATTTCCGTACCCGGCATCGGTTACATCTACGTATCCGGTTCGTTCAATGATTCTATCTTGTTTAATACTACTCTTTTTGGTAATGCGGATTTTTTTGCCGCGCGTATCCGTGATTATGGCTCATCTGTTGAATTTCAAAAATTGTCGTGGTCTGCTGAAAACAACGAAGATGAAAACAGAAAACCATCCGGGGAGAACAAGTATGGATTTAATCTGTATCCCAATCCCGCTGAAAATACAGTTACCCTCAAAACAGACTTTCCCGGGAACGTGACACTATTCTTGTATGATTTAGTTGGAGCAGAGAAACTCATGCAAATCATTCAGGATAATGAGGAAGTTTCAGTAAGAAAATTCGCTGATGGCGCGTATTTATTTCAAATAAGAAGCAATAATAAAGCGGGAGAGGTTCTGCATCAGGGGAAATTGCTGATAATACGATAAGACATGATACGGCTATTCGTTATTTCCATCTTTTTTTGCCTGAAGCTAAACGCCCAAGTTACAACATTTGAAAAGATTTACAACTGGGGCGGTAATGAAATTGCAAGGTCAGGTGTGCAGGCTTATGATAATGGCTATGCCATGGTGAGTGGCTCGTATATTTTCAAAACCGACAGCCTCGGTGATTCGCTCTGGCGAAAAACATATACGCACAACTTCTTCTCTATTCAGGAAACAAGCGATAGCGGGTTTGTAATGGCTGGTTCTAAATCCTTTCCCCTGCCTGCGCGTACGGAAATATCTTTAGTAAAAACTGACAGAAACGGTGATTCACTGTGGACGAAAACTTATTACCCGAACTTAGGTTCAAATTTCAGGTATATTGCCACTTCCGTCAGGCAAACATTCGATGGCGGATTTATTGCAGCCGGAACTACTCAGGCATTCGCTGATACTACGCAATACTATTTCCTGATAAGAACAAACGGTCAGGGAGACAGTCTTTGGACAAAAATTTTCAAAATAGGAGGCAGTGATATACTGGATAGGCGCGACATACAAGTCAGGCAGACAGCAGATTCAGGATTCGTTTTTGTAGGTTACAAAAGTTATTCGATGGGATTAACTCCCAAAGGAGATTTATGGGTTATAAAGACCGATAAGCATGGTGATACACTTTGGTCCAAAACATACAATGAAGGTACTATTGCGTGGGGCAGTTGGATTGAGCAACTTAGTGATAGCGGATACATTATTACCGGAACCACTAACTCATCAGATAATCCGCAAATTTCCAATGTATATTTAATTCGGGTGAACGTAAATGGAGATATCATTTGGTCTAAAGCTTATGGAGTGACTAATTATTATGACATTGGAGAATCGGTTGAAACAATTGAACGTGGATATATAATAGGCGTAAATGCTATAGGGTCAATTAACGGGTATCTTATTAAAACGAACGAAAATGGTGACACACTATGCACGAAAAGACTGAGGAACAGTAGTAGTATTATAGAAGTACATCAGGCAAGAGATAGAGGTTATATAGTTTTTGGATTTCTAACATTTTATATGCCTGTCAGATCCGACCTGTACCTTGTAAAAACAGATAGTCTTTGCTATCCGCTTGAACCGCTTGTAATAGACAGCCAATCGCTATCACAAACTTTTTGCAATCCACAAACCAGCGACACACTTTGGGTAGCTGCCAACGGCCGGGCGAACATTTCTTATCAATGGTATAAAGATTCAACAGTTTTATTCGGAGAAGAAAACGACAGCCTGTTTATTCCGAATGTAGGTTTTAATGATAATGGAGTGTATTGGTGCATGGTGCATGATGCCCTGGATACGATTTACTCTGCTCCAATTGTGGTAGATGTGCTGGAAGTATCGGTTTCAATTGCAAATGAAATCACTTGTTATGATTCAAGCAATGGAATAATTGAAATCTCAGCGCAAGGTGGATTTTGGGTTTTGAATTACAGCATTGACGGAAGCAATTATCAAAGCGGTAATATTTATTCAGGATTATCAGCAAATACTTACTCGGGCTATGTAAAGGATAGTCTTGATTTCATCTGCACTACTTCACCAATTACTTTATCAAGTCCATCTCCATTTATAACCGAAACCATTACTACGCCAGTAACCGACAGCAGCAGCGGTTCCATCAGGATAAAAGTTTTATCAGGCGGTGTTGAACCATTCATTTACAGCCTTGATGGAATCAGCTTTCAAGACAGCAGTATTTTTTACGGGCTGGCTGCGGGTGATTATGTCGTTGCGGTAAGAGATTCGGTAGGGTGCGAGGATACGGTACATGTAAGGATTAATTCAACTGTTGGAATGAATAATTTCGGTGGTAGTAAGCCAAAGGTGAAGATTTTTCCCAACCCAACTAATTCACTCCTTCATGTGAACCTTACTGAAACAACTTTTTTCCTTCAGTTCATTCGTTTGTTCAGTATTACTGGTCAAGAGTTGCTATTAATCCGATCTTCTAAAAACTCGCGTTATTCCATTCTCAACTCAGAACACTTGCCAGCAGGTATTTATTTCTGTGAAATCATCCTAACTAATGGTGAACGGGTTGTTAGAAAAGTTACTGTGGAATAAAACACTTCTTTGCATCAATTTCCTTTCAGCACTTCGCGTGAAATAACCAGTTTTTGAATCTCAGAAGTGCCCTCCCCTATCGTGCAGAGTTTTGAGTCGCGATAAAATTTTTCTACAGGAAAATCTTTCGTGTAGCCATAGCCTCCGTGAATCTGCACGGCATCATTGGAAACTCTCACGCAAACTTCAGAAGCATAATACTTTGCCATTGCTGAAATCTTCGTCACCTTCTGCCCCCTGTTCTTAAAATCAGCCGCCTGCAACGTGAGCAATTCGGCTGCTTCAATCTCGGTTGCCATATCAGCAATTTTGAATGAAATGCCCTGGAAACTTGAAATCGGCACATCAAACTGGTAACGCTCATTGGAATATTTCACCGAAGCATCATACGCTCCTTTCGCAATGCCAAGCGACAAAGCGGCAATAGAAATTCTGCCCCCATCGAGAATCTTCATCGCCTGAATAAATCCATCGCCCACTTCGCCAAGCAAATTATCTTTCGTTACACGACAATTATTAAAAATTACTTCTGTCGTTTCCGAAGCTCTCATGCCGAGTTTGTTTTCTTTTCGTCCTGCGGAAAGACCGGGTGTGCCGCGCTCGATTGCAAATGCCGTCATACCATGACTGTCGCCTTTTTCGCCTGTACGCACAATCGCCACGATGATGTCGCTCATCTTTCCATTGGTAATCCAGCACTTTGCGCCATTGATAATCCAGCCATCGCCATCTTTTTCAGCTACACATTTCATGTTCATCGCATCGGAGCCGGTGTTGGGTTCGGTTAATGCCCATGCGCCTATCCATTTACCCGTGGCGAGTTTCGGAAGCCATTCCTTTTTCTGCGCATCGTTGCCGAAATCTTTGATATGCCCTGTGCACAATGAATTATGCGCTGCAACCGACAACCCGATAGAGCCACACACGCGCGCGATTTCTGAAACAACAGTTACGTATTCAAAGTAGCCCAAGCCAGCACCGCCATATTGCTCAGGAACCAGCACACCAAGAAATCCCTGCTCGCCCAATTTGCGGAACAATTCTATAGGCGCTTCCTGCTTTTCATCCCACTCCATTACATAGGGACGGATTTCTTTTTCGGCAAAATCTTTTACCGACTGCGCAATCATTCTCTGGTTTTCTGTCGTTTCGAAATTCATAACTCAGTTTATAGTTTTCAGTTTATAGTTTTCAGTTGTTCTTCTTTTTCATTAGCATATCGGCACATCAGCACATTAATACTTCGCGAGCGAAATTACGTTTGCTTCTTTTCTTTTCAGCTTCATCGGTCCTTCTAAAAATTCAAGCGACACGAGAAAGGTGACGGCAGCAACTTCTGCTTTTTGTTTTTTAATCAGTTCCATTGACGCGAGGATGGTGCCGCCCGTTGCAAGCAAATCATCATGCAATAATATCTTGCTTCCGGGCTTGATTACTCCGTCATGTATCTCGATGGTGGAGGTGCCGTACTCTAAATCATAGGAATAAGAAATGGTGTTACCGGGAAGTTTACCCGCCTTGCGGATAGGCACAAATGGCAGTTGCAGCCTGTTTGCAAGCAATGTTCCGAAGAAAAAGCCTCTGCTCTCCACCGCGCATACCACATCAAGCGAAAGCCCGGAAAGCCTGCGCACAAATTCATCTACGATTTCGGTGCAGAGTTCACTGTCGAGCAGCAGCGGTGTGATGTCACGAAACAGAATTCCTTTTTTCGGAAAATCGGGAATGTCGCGGATGAGCGATTTGATTTTTGCTTCGAGCGTGCCGTTGAGTGTTTCGGTTTTTTGCATCGCGGCAAATATAATAGTTGATAGTGGGTAGTTGATAGAAAGGGAAATTCGAGGAAAACTTTGTGGATTCAACAAGTTTGAATCAATCCGCAAATACTTCCCTGGTATAATTTAAAATATATTCGGCAATTGTTTCGTCAATCTTGGAGTCTTCCATTCCTTTATTGTTGTTCTTCCACATTGAAAATACTTCTTGATACTCCTCGGTTCGCTTAAAATAATCAAATTGAAGTTTTTTAAAAATCTGCAATTCCTCATAACTCATTGTTCGTTTCTTTATAAAATCACCTTTAAGTATTTCCAAAAACTCAAACATTGAACTCGGTTCTTCCTCATCAAATTCCCCTCGGAAATCATCAATTCGAATCAAGCCTGAATACCACTCATACTTCCCATTGTTTGGAAATATTTTACCAAGAATAGACTCCATCTCTAAACTTACTCCACTAAGAATTTCCAAATCCCTTACATAAAGCTGGTTATCCTTGATTTCATATGTAGCAAAATACCCACGCCATAAAGCAGTGCATACAGTTTTGGTCTCAAGCTTTTTATCAGCGAATTTTTTAAAAAATGGCTCCAACGGTGATCGGTTGAGATAGTATTCTCTTTCATTGCATATCAATATATCGCTGATTTGTTTTGTCATTTTTTCAGGTTTATTGTTTGCAACTGCACATAATATTGACGATTAAAATAATGCTCCCCTTCCTCACATTAAAAATAACCAAATCCCCCAAAACAAATTCAGAATCTGGAATTACGAATGCTCGATTGTCCATTCGTAATTCCTAATTGTCAATTCCCTCAACAACCCACACTCAACACTCACTTTGATTATCTTGCAGCGCGTTTTTTATGAATCAGCAATCGAACAGAATTTTGAATGCGGTTGTCATCGTGGCTGCATTGGGCTACTTCGTGGATATTTATGATTTGCTGCTGTTCAGCATTGTGCGTGTGCCGAGCCTGCAATCATTGGGGGTGGAGGGCGATGCGCTGAAAGAAGTTGGGTTGCACCTGATTGATATGCAGATGTTCGGCATGTTGCTCGGTGGCATTTTGTGGGGGGTATTGGGCGATAAGCGCGGCAGACTGTCGGTGTTGTTCGGTTCGATTTTTTTGTATTCGATTGCAAACATTGCCAACGGCATGGTGCAATCGGTGGAGGCTTATGCGGCATGGCGGTTTATTGCAGGCATCGGGCTTGCGGGCGAATTGGGCGCGGGCATCACACTCGTAGCAGAAATATTGCCGAAAGAAAAACGCGGCCTCGGCACGATGGTGGTTGCCGTGGTGGGGCTTACAGGGGCGATTTTTGCGGGGCTGCTTGCGAAGATATTTGATTGGAGAACGTGCTATTTCATTGGCGGGGGGTTAGGGCTGGCGTTGCTCGCCTTGCGTGTCGGGGTGGCAGAGTCGGGCATGTTCAAACAAACGCAGCAGCAGGAAATTTCGCGCGGAAATTTTTTCGCCTTGTTTACTAACAGAAGCAGATTCATTCGCTACATGCGCTGTGTGTTCATTGGCTTTCCAACGTGGTTTGTCATTGGTATTCTTGTCACGTTTTCGCCTGAGTTTGCAAAAGCGATGGGTGTGGAAGGAACGATTAACGCGGGCACTGCGGTGATGTTTGCCTACGGAGGCTTGGTGGCGGGCGATTTGGTGAGCGGCTTGCTGAGTCAATTGCTGCGCAGCCGCATCAAGGTGATGTACATTTTTCTTGCATTGAGCGCGGTGTGCGTGTTTACATTTCTGAATGCAGGCGCGGTTTCTCCCGACACAATTTATGTGCTGTGTGGCACGCTAGGTTTCTCGGTAGGCTTCTGGGTAATCTTTGTAACCATTGCAGCAGAACAGTTTGGAACAAACCTTCGCGCAACTGTAACTACTACTGTTCCCAACTTTGCGCGGGGTGCGCTGGTTTTTATTACGATGTTGTTTCGCTGGGCAGAAGGTTATTTCGGCACATTGCAGGGGGCAATGCTTGTGGGAGCATTCTGTATCGCTATTTCTTTCTTGTTTTTAAAAGGTATGAAAGAAACTTTTGATGAGGATTTGAATTATGTGGAGCAAGTGTGAAGAACCCGCAAAATCTTTCACCTAACATTGAATTGACAAAGAGGAAGTCTTTTCTTCCCCTAATTTTTCTATCTTCGCAAAACACGGAAATTTCATAGTGCATCTTTCATAGAATCTTTTTTACATGGCAGTTAAACAACCCAAACCGGTAAAGCAACCAACAGCGAAACGCGACCCTTACAATGTGTTCTATGGAGTGGGCGCGGCAATTGTAATTACGGGGCTGCTCTTTAAGATATTGTACTTACCCTACTCTAACTTGATTTTGGGAGCGGGCTTGGTGATGGAAATCTTCGTGTTTCTTATTTCAGGATTTGAAGCCGTGAAGGTAGAGAAGGAATATAAATGGGAAAAACTTTTTCCGCAATTAATCAGAGACGAAGAATCACCGATTGAGCGATTAGAACAATTGGTTGAAAAAGCAAACCTCGACCCCGTCATCATTGAGAAACTCACACGCAGCGTGGAGTTGCTTGAACAGAACATCACGAAGATGAGCGAGGTGTCAAACACTGCGCAGTTTGCAGAACATATCGAAAGAATGAAACAGGCTTCTGAAACTTTTGAAGATGAAGTAATCCGCCTGAACAAGAGCATGTCTGAAATGAACGCCTACTATGAGAAGATGCTCAATGTGTTCAGCAACAACGATAAACACTAATCGCACCAGCGCGCACAGCGAATGAAGAGCAGCAATCCCTTACGGCAAAAACTGATTAACCTTTTGTACATCGTGCTTATCTGCATGATTGTATTAAGTCTTCCGCTCGATTTTATCGAAGCCTTCACCGACCTAGACCGCTCGCTTGATAACGCCAACAGAAAACTCGACCAGAAAAACCGCAGCACCTTAAGGAACGTTGCTGAATACGCGCAAAGAGATTCTGCGCGGTTTTATAAGTTTTACGAGAATATTCTTGATGTGAAAGAAATCAGCGACAGCGCTGTAAATTATCTTGATTCCATCAAGAACCTCCTCGTGATGCAGGGGGGTGGTTGGGACCCTGAAATCCCTCACCTGAAGTCAGCGATAGATCCTTCTGTGCCCACGAAATACATGATAAGCAAGGGAATTGCAAAAGAGACGCACGATTTGCTCATTTATACCAAGCGTGAACTGATGAAGTATCTTGATGCGGACGAGCAAACAGCATTAGATACGGTGCTTATCACGAAAGACTATCTAGTGAAAGCGACTGGCAATGAGGCAGAGTGGGAAAAATATTATTTCAATAATGTGCCGCTTGCAGCCGCGGTGGCGCTGCTCACAAAATTTCAAAACGATGTGCGGCTGGCGGAAAACATCGTAGTGTCAAAGCATGAGGAGGAAGCGCAACGCGGCATCAGTTTTACTATTTCAGATGAGTCGAATGCTGAAAGTGAAAAATTCGCTTTTGATAAAGTGATGCTCGAACGCGCTGAAAAACGATTGGATGTATTCAATATGGGCGAAGAAGTAACGGTGAACGTAACCGCGCCCGGAGTGCCTGAAGAAGCGATGAAACAGGCAATCATTTACACATACGACCAGAAAGGCGCAATCCTTGACAGCTTCCTTTTTAAAGATGGCGTGGGAGAAATTGAAATCCCAACGGAGCAAATCGGAGAATTTAAAATTAAAGGTGTGGTGAAGTTCCGCTATATGGATGAAGGTCCGGGCGAAGTGAAAGAGCAGCCGGAAAACCTGATGGAGAAGGAAAAGAGTAAGGAAAAAGATAAGGATAATGATGCGCAGAAAGAAGAAACGAAAGACGAGAAGAAGGAGCGCATCGAAGAGCAGGAATTTGAAATGAAATATTCAGTGATCAATCCAAGACCCTACATCAGCCACAGAGATTATGATGTGTTGTTTGTAGGAGCGAACAATCCTGTGAATATCTATCATCCTGAATTCACTCCTGAGAATTATAATGTTTCCATCAGTCAGGGAAAAGTATCGTATGATGGTAAAAACTTTTTCGCAAAAGTGTATCGTCCGGGATATGTAACAATGACGCTCAACGTGCCGGAGCAAGGGGGAGGATTCAAAAAAGTTGCCGAGCAGCAGTTTAAGGTTGAGGAACTTCCAAAACCCCGCGCCAAGCTTTACAATTCTTATGGAGGACAAATGCCTGCAACGATTTTCAAAAAACAACGGGAGTTGACAGCCGATATTCAGGGCTTGCCGATAGATGCGAAATTCAGGGTGATGGAGTTTACGCTTACCTATGTAAACCGGCAGGGACTTGGCATTTTTAAAGAGCGGATTACCGGCTCTTACTTCACCGACAAGTCTTTGGAATTAATTAACTTAGCTGAGTCCGGTGACATCTTTATTTTTGAGAGTATTAAAATCAAAGGACCTGACGGAAAAAATATAGATGTTGACCCGTTGGCTTTTACCATACTCTAATTGTTGAAACCAAGCCTTATGGTTCCTGTTTACCGGCATTTCTATTTCCTCATTTTATTTTTTCTACCCGCCTTTTTTTGCGGGTTAACTGCTGTTTCCGCACAGGACACACAGCGCGACACTACTTTTTTAGAAGGCATCATTGCCTCCGATCGTACGCTTACTGCCGGAAAAGTTTATGTGGTGAAGCACAACGTAAAAATTGCGAAAGACGCGACATTAACGATTTCGGGAAACACAAAACTCTACATGAAGCACAATACTTCAATTGTAGTGGAAGGCGGATTGAAAATGAACGGAGGTCCCGGTGCGATGATTGAAGTAACCAGCAGCAATCCTGAGACTCCCGGTAACGGCATTTTAATACGAGGCGCTCAGGGAAAAGACATTGAAATAAAATTCACAAAATTCAGCCAGATAAAAATACCGCTGAAATTGGACGCGGATTGGTTCAGGGAAAACATTTTGATTCAGAATAACATCTTTACAAATATTTTCACAGGCGAGCCGACAATTTACATCATCAACTCCTCACAACTCGCCAGCGCAACGGGCGGGAAAAGGGCAACCTTTATTTTTTCAAATAACAGCTACGTCAGCAACTGGGGTTCGATTTATATCGAGAATTTCCAGAGCGATGGAATGGATTTGCAATTCACAGATAACCTTCTTACCAATAACGTGGTTTACGCAGTGAAGCAAGGCGACCCTTCCAATGCGCTCATCTATGGAATGTTTGATGACTTGAAGAGCAAGTATGAGACAAAATTTTCCGGCAACTCCATTTTCGGAAATTATCAAATCAATTCTGCTGTTGACACGATTATCCGCGAAGTAGGCATCGGCATTCAGGGGTCAGGAGAATCCTTTAATATCCCAAGCAACTTTTTCCGCTCCACAGACCCGGCATATATCTCCTCCACATTCGACCATTTTTATCAAAATAGCAACCTGCCTTTGCTGCAAGTAGAGCCTGTCGCTCCCAGCCCCGGTGAGTCGTTGCCTCCTCACATTTGGAAGATGAGAATCAATAACAAAGACCTGAGTAATTATTCATCGCTGCCCCCGCTTGCCAACCGTGATTTGCCTGTTGAAGTTTTTTTCAACAAGCCTGTTGAAGCTGTCGGAGACCGTCAATTAGAGTCAATCGTGTATGACACTGCAACAAATCAACTCTTAATTAATCCGATTGAAATAAAAGAAGGGCAATGGTCGCCTGACCGCAAGCTCTATTCTTTCAAAATTGATAATGCGAGTTTTTTAAATAGCCAGGTGGGTTATATCATCGTTTCTAATTTCAAAGATGAAAATTCTCAAAAGGTGCCTGAATTTACCATCGGGCAGCAAAATGCGGTAAACAGCTACCGGAGAATTGAAACAGGCGGAGTGGCATCAGGGGATATGATTAGCCGCCCTGATGAATTTGGTGGGTTAGATTTTGATATAAACAAAGGAGCCTTTTTAAAGAGCAAAGAGGATGTAAAAACACTAAAAGCGCTTACAGATTTGGGAGATTTATCTTATTTAGGACCTTTTGAAACCCTGAAAAAATCATGGGAAGTCGGCTTTCAATTCGGAGCCAGCAATTATAGCGGAACAATGACTGACCGCTTAACAAAGGCTGATGAATATCATCTTTCCGGGGGAATCTATGGACAATACAACGCACACAAATGGTTTTCGCTTCGCGCCATGCTTTGGTACGGGCAAATTTCCGGGAATGACCTTACCCTCTCTTCATTAGCTACCAGAAACAGATCACACAATTTTAAAAACTATATTATTGAAGGCAGCCTCACCTTTCACTGGCATCTGCTCCCTTATGGAACCAATAGAGGCGAGCGCTTTGTACCCACTATTTTTGCCGGACTTGCTCTATTCTCCCAAAATCCCCGCTCACGCATTTTTCTCACGCTTGACCAGGCGGGTGACCCCGTTTACCTGAGATGGCATGATGGAAATATCGCTACCGATTGGGAAAATAATACAGACGGCTACCATGACGGAAAAGATATCTGGGTTCCGTTGCAAGCAGTTGGAACAGAAGGACAAACCGTGGAAGATAAGAATGACCCGGAAGCAAACTCAGGCTCGGAAGACGCTGCATTTTTCCAAAACCGGACAGCGCCTAATAAGTATAAAAAAGTACAATTGAGCATCCCGGTTGGGTTTGAGATGAGTTGGATTATCCGCAATAGTTGGAATATAGGCGCAATCTTAGGTATTCGGCTCACTACAGGGCGCTATCTTGATGACCTTGGCGGCTACTATTTTGACAGGATGAACGGACATCAGGCAATTATAGATGCCAACACTGACCCAAATGATCCGAGCATGAGCACGATTAAAGCAAGAACGAGAAGTGATAAAGGACTCCTCCTCCCCAACGAAATCACTTATACCAACGATCAGGGAACACTCCAAACCCGCCATACTGCTGCATTGCTCGCCAACCCCACTTACGCATTTAGCGATCAGGGTAATTATGCCTATTCCATCAATGAACCTTACGACAATCATGATGCAAGAAGGTCTGCATCGGATGACAGCAATTACGATATCTATTTCTTTGCCGGAGTCAGAGTTACAAAAATCTTGAAACGCGACCCCGAAAAAGACAAGAAAAAGAATGAAGAAAAGCGCAATGACGCTTATGAAAAAGACACGGATGGAGATGGAATTTCTGACAGTGAGGAAAAAAAATTGGGTACTAATATTAAAAATGCAGACTCTGACGGTGACGGGCTTTCCGATAAAAAAGAACAGGAATCAGGAACAAATCCAACCAAGAAAGATTCTGACAACGACAGCGTTGTTGACGGAAAAGATAAATGCCCGACTATACCGGGGCTTAAAACTACAGGCGGTTGTCCTCAATAATAAATAATTAACTTAGAGCAACATTCTTTCTTTGTGACGCACGCATACAAAATAAAATATCTTTCTTTCCTCCTTTTTCAGGGATTAATCGCTCTTTCTTTTTCAACTTTCTCCCAGCAAACTCTTCCGGCAAAAGATACTGTTGTATTGGAAGGATTTATCAGCGCAGAAAAAACACTCACGTCCGATAAAATTTATCTCGTAAGGTATAATGTGAAGGTGGGCAAATCCGCCACACTCAATGTGAATGCAGGCACAACGGTTCTTTTTGACCCCAATACAGCGATCGTGCTTGAAGGCGGACTCAATTTAAATGGATCTCCGAATAATTTCATTGAGTTTTCAAGCAGAGATGCCAATGCTCCGGGCAACGGTATCAATATCAGAGGAGACGATGGCGCTGACATCAACATCAAGTATGCTTATTTCAAGGGACTAATACTGCCTTTACGTTTTGAGCCAGAATGGTATCGGAAAAATGTTACAATTGAGAAGAACGTCTTCACTGAATTATACTCAGGGGAATCTGCCGTTTTGATTACGACTCCAATGGTTGATTACAAGCCGGGAGTTGACAACACGATTAATTTCTCATTCTCTTACAACGCCTTCTATAAAAACTGGGGTTCAATCTTCATTGAGAATTTTGAAGACAACATCATGAAGCTCAAGTTTAATAATAACCTTGTAGCGAGCAATGTTGTGTATGGTATTGATATTGGCATCCCTTCCAACACACCTGTATTTGGGTTATTTGATGATTTAGGTAGCGAACACAAAGTTGAGATGCAGGGCAATTCCATTTTTGGCAATTACCAGATTAACTCTGCAACCGATACCGTTATCCGTGAAATCAGCGTGGGCATTCAGGGTGATGGGCGGGAATTCAGTATCCCGAATAATTTTTTCAGATCAAAAAACGCTGATTACATCTACTCCACCTTCGACCATTTTTATCAAAATAGTGATTTACCGCTTTTAAAAGCAGAGCCATTTCTTACCGAGCCAAAAGAAGAAACTCCACCCCATATTTGGAAAGTAAAAATCAATGGCAATGAAATTCAGGATTATGACGACCTGCCGGAAAATCTCGAAATAAGAGATGCCCGATTTGATGTTTACTTTAACAAGCCGGTTTCCGCATTCGACAAAACACAACTTGAAGCCATTTCATACGACAGTATTGCAGGCAGCATTCTGAAAAATCCTGTAACGCTTTCACAAATTCAATGGTCGGGCGACAGAAAGCAGTTTTCGTTTGTAGTAAGCAACGCCAGTTTTTTACGCGACCCGTTCACCTTTTTAATACTCAGTCACTTCAAAGACCAGGAAGGATTTGTTGCCCCGAATTTTCAAATCGGACAGCGCAAAGCGATTAACAGATACAAGATTATCAGCACTGGTTTGGGAAAGGTAAACACAGGAGACTTGATGAATCAGCGGCAAGGTATCATCAATGTTAATGCTGATGGAGGAGCCTCCTTTCTGCCTGATGAAAAATCAGTGAAGACGATTGAAGCGCTGACAGATTTTGGAGGTCTTTCAGCTCTGGGTCCTTACCGTTCACTTACAAAAACATGGGAAGTGGGTGTAATACTCGGAGTATCCAACTATATGGGTACCCTGACCTATAAGTTGGTTGACAAAAATGACTTCCACTTCGCTGCCGGACTATTCGGGCAATACAACGTGAACAAATGGATTTCACTTCGCGCGATGCTTTGGTATGGAAGAATTTCAGGAAGTGATTCCGATGATCCGGATCCTGACCGCCACATGCGGCATTTTAATTTCAGAAATGATTTAGTAGAAGGAAGTTTGACGTTTCACTGGCATCTCTTAAAGTATGGAGTAAGCCGCGGTGAAAAATTCACCCCAACCATTTTTGCAGGCGTATCCATTTTCAGAAACAAACCAATGGGGCGCATCTTTTTATATGAAAGAGATTTCGACCCGGGTTTTGGCGAAAACTATGGCGAGCCTGTCTATCTGACATATAAGGATGGACAATTTCTTTATGATGGCTCAGGTAAAGAGGTGTGGGTTTCTCTCCGCGAAATCGGCACTGAAGGACAAACACAAGAATTCGGAACTGACCCCGAAGCCGACCCGCTGCGCAACTCGCCACACGCAAGCCTTTTCACCGACCACCAGCAACCCAAGCAATACAAGAAAGTGCAGGTAGCCTTTCCTATCGGCTTTTCTTTAGACTATATCATTTACAATAAATGGGTTATCAGCGCTGAGATAGGCGTTCGTATTTCAACAACGAAATATCTTGATGATATCGGAGGTTATTATTGGGACAGGGGGTCTAACTGGGTTTTCGGATTGGATGGAGGGCGCGGTTTACTGAGTGACCCAAACACCGGCATACCCATTGATGCGCATCAGTCAATTATTGATGCTAATCCTGAAATATGGGCGAAAGTAGATGGCGAGAAAATTCTGTTGCCTTCCTCTTTGCAATTTACGGACCCGAATAACGGCATTACAACAGAATATTACACTGCGGCTCTGCTCGCAAATCCATCGCTTGTGGATATTGATGAAAGAGTAGCCGACCCTGACTATACTCGCCCCACGAATGATGCTTTTACATTCAACAATGCAAAACGCGCAAATCCAAAATCAAAAGATCATTTTGCTTTCATCGGTGTGAAAGTGAGCAAGGTGATTCCAAACGGAAAAGAAAGGAAGAAATACAAAAAGGCAAAAAAGAAAGACGCATTTGTTGACAAAACAAATGTAAAAGACAACGATAAAGATGGGCTGTCTGACGCAGATGAAAAAATTGCAGGAACAAATCCCAAAAATTATGATACCGATGGCGACCTTTTGTCTGATGGCGAAGAAGTGAATCAATTCAAATCCGACCCGCTGAAAAAAGATACCGATGGCGATGGATTGGATGACGGAAAAGAAGTGCGCGAAACGGAAACCGACCCCACGCTCACAGATACAGATGGTGATGGATTGGATGATGGCAAAGAAGTGAATGTAATAAAATCAAATCCCACCGTATTTGATACCGACAATGGCGGCATCGGTGACGGTGAAGAAGTAAATAATTACAAAACAAATCCGCTCAGCCCGGCTGACGACCCTATTGATAGTGATGGCGATGGAATTCTCGACAGTCAGGATGATTGCCCCAAAGTGGCAGGAAGTTCAAAATTCAAAGGCTGCCCCGATACAGACCAGGATGGCATCGAGGATTCAAAGGACAGATGTCCCTATGAAGCGGGCGTAGCCTCCAATGAAGGTTGCCCTGAAGTGAAACCGGAAGAAATAAAAAAAGAAGTAGAAGAAAATTTGCAGCAGTTGTTTAAGAATATTGAGTTTGATACAAATAAAGATGTTATCCGGTCAGTCTCATTTGATGACATGGACAAGGCTGCCGAAATTTTGAATAAGAACACCAACTATGACGTCATCATCGAAGGACATACGGATAATGTTGGTAATGCTGCCGCAAATAAAACGCTGTCACAAAAACGCGCTGAAGCTGTGAAAAAATATCTCATTAGCAAAGGCATTGCTTCCTCGCGTATCGCAGCGACAGGCTATGGCGCAGAAAGACCAAAAGTATCCAACGATAATGAAAGTGGTCGCCAAGCAAACAGAAGAGTAGAAATCCGATTGATTCGACAGTAATGCATCGCGCAATACGGTTGCCGCTCTCCGAGGTAAAACTATTTTATCTCATTTTACTCAACATTTTTATCACTTCAGCATTTACACTGCTGATAAACAGCCAACCGCTCTCCTTCTTTCCCGATGAAAAGGAGTATGTGCTGCTTGCCGACAAAGCCCTGCAAGGCGATTTCAACTTTGACATCGGCAGGTTTATCCGCTCGCCCCTCTACCCTCTTTTTCTTGCTGCAACTAAATTTTTGTTTGGCAGCCTGTGGCTGAAAGCAGTTATCGGCATTCACATTTTATTTCAGGCGTTGGCTTGTGCGGGCATTTATTTTCTTTCAAAAGAATTATTTAACAAACAAACCGCTGTTATCAGCGCATTGCTATTTTCCATTTTCATTCCCTGCTTTTATTACATCAAAGCAATTTCTTCCGAAACAATTTTCCAGGCGAACTATATCTGGCTGCTTTACTTTTTTATGCTCTCGCTGAAACGGGAGCAAATCAAGTATGTATTTATCACAGGAGTTTTATTTTCACTCGCCTACCTCAATCGCTCGCAGATTGGTTTGTTTGCGCCATTCATGGCTTTAGGTTATTTGCTGAATACTCAATTCACCTGGAGTAAGAGGATCAGGAACATTGCTGTTTTCGCGCTTATCCCGATTGCCGCAACGCTTCCCTGGGGATTAGCCAATTTAAAACTGCACGACTTGTTTATCACAAGTTCCAACGGAGGAAGTTGGGTGTTCATCGCAGGCAACTCAAACACCGGCTACACGCAGTTTATAGAACAGGTGGACATCAACAGCAAAAAATATAAAGACGCATTAAGCCTCGAACCCTCACTCGCGCGTGAAATGGGCGACCCCGCCATTTGGAGCAAAAGCGCGAAAGAGCGGCAAGCCGCCTTTTCCGCTTATGGCAAAAAATGGGTGAAAGAAAATCCTGCAAAATTTCTCGAAATCAAAACCAAACTTGCCGTGCTCTACTTTGTGCCCGGCTTAATGAAACGACATCATCCGTTCATGAAATGGCTGATGAGCTTTCTTGTATCGCTGCCATTTTATATGCTGGCTTATATCGGAATCGCAATTGCCTTTAAAAAGGATTGGCGAAACCATCTGTGGTTTGTCGGATATTTAATCACCATTTTTGTGCTGATGGCGCTTTTTGTTTTTTCCTCACGCTTCCGCGCTTATGGAATTGAAGCGCTCTATTTGATGTATGCGGCAGTCCCATTATCGCTGCTGCTCAATAAATTCTTCCCGAACCTTTCCAGATAAATCTCTCCTGTACTAATTCATAATTCCCAATTCGTAATTTATCACGCCACCTTCAGCCTGTTCACCTTCTCGCGGTTCATTTTCTCCAAGCAGAATTCTGCGGTAACGACAAACGTGCGCACATCTTTTTGCGAAGGCAATTCAAACATCGCATCCGTCATAATGTTTTCGCAGATGGAGCGCAAGCCGCGCGCTCCGAGTTTGAATTCATACGCCATGTCAACAATGTAATCAAGCGCGTCTTCTTCAAAGCTCAACTCGATTCCTTCCAACTGCATAAGCTTTTGATACTGGCGCACCAACGCATTCTTCGGGTCGGTAAGGATCGCGCGTAATGCTTTTTTGTCAAGCGGGTTCAGATGCGCAAGCACGGGCAACCTGCCTATTAACTCAGGTATCAAGCCGAATGCTTTTAAATCTTTCGGGCTGATGTATTGCAGCAAGTTATTCAACTCCACTTTATCTTTTCTATCCGTTCTGAAACCGATTGCGCGTGTCTGCAAACGATGCTGGATGATTTTATCAATGCCATCAAACGCGCCCCCGCAAATGAACAGGATGTTGCGCGTGTTCACTTTAATGAGCTTTTGTTCAGGATGCTTCCTGCCGCCCTGCGGAGGCACGAACACTTCACTGCCTTCAAGCAACTTCAGCAATGCCTGTTGCACGCCTTCTCCCGACACATCGCGCGTGATGGAAGGATTATCTCCTTTGCGCGCAATCTTATCTATTTCATCAATATACACGATGCCCTTTTCCGCCAGCTTCGCATCATAGTTGCAGATTTGCAGCAGGCGCGTGAGGATGCTCTCCACATCTTCACCTACATAACCTGCTTCGGTAAAAACGGTTGCGTCAACAATCGCAAACGGCACATTAAGAAAGCGGGCAATCGTGCGGGCGAGCAATGTTTTTCCAGTGCCTGTTTCGCCTACAATGATGATGTTTGATTTTTCAATCTCCACGTCATCTTCAATGCGTTGGTTCAGCCGCTTGTAGTGATTGTAAACGGCAACCGACAACACTTTCTTGGCTTCCTCCTGCCCGATGACATAATCATTGAGGAATTTAAAAATCTCCTTGGGCTTAATCGTTTTGGGAAGATTGAAAAAGAATTTCTTGTTCTGCTGATACAACTCCTCATCCATAATCTGCTGCGCCTGCGCGATGCAGTTTTCGCAGATGTGTCCTTCGATGCCCGCAATCAGGATGTTTGTCTCTTCCTTGCTCCTTCCGCAGAATGAGCATTTGTAGCCTTTCTCTTTACTCATTAGGTTAATAATTTGGGAAGTGTAAAGTTAATGAAAGTTACGCAAGGGAAGGTGGCGCGTACGTATCTCTTTTCTCTATCTTTCGCATTGGTGGCGTAGCTCGTCAGGAGGATTTAAAGTTCGCCTCTCTCTTTAAGCATCTTAATATAATCAGTCTCTTTTTAAGGCTAACATTCAAGTTTCAAACGCAACTTGAATGTTACGCTTTTTTAAACCTTTGTAGAAAACCGAAACATCAATTTTCAAAACCTTATTACCTTATCAATAAAGGAATAAGGTTGCTGGCGCACAACACTTTGTTTTCTACTAAGGTTTCTTTTTGCTATTGATTGACGACTGTCCAGGAAAATTGAAAAGGAAGATTTAATTGCCGGGGGTGCTTTATGCGCTCAACGCACTCCTTCCAATCACGATGCGCTGTACTTCGGAAGTGCCTTCATAAATCTGAGTGATTTTCGCATCGCGCATCAGGCGTTCAACGTGATATTCTTTTACGTAGCCGTAACCGCCATGCACCTGCACCGCTTCTATGGTGGTGCGCATCGCTGTTTCTGATGCAAACACTTTTGCCATCGCGCCCGCTACCGTATAATCTTTATGCTGGTCTTTGAGCCATGCCGCCTTGAAGCAGAGTAGTCGCGCTGCTTCAATTTCCGTTGCCATGTCGGCAAGTTTGAATTGAATTGCCTGGTGTTGTGAAATTTCTTTTCCGAATGCCTTGCGTTGTTTGGAATAATTCACTGCAAGTTCATAAGCGCCCGATGCGATACCGAGCGCCTGTGCTGCAATGCCGATTCTGCCGCCCGAAAGTGTTTTCATGGCGAACTTGAAACCGAAGCCTTCTTCACCGATACGATTTTCTTTCGGCACTTTCACATCATGAAACATAATGGAGTGCGTATCAGAAGCGCGGATGCCGAGCTTATTTTCTTTTGCGCCCACGCTCATACCTTCCCAATCGCGCTCTACGATAAATGCGTTGATGCCGCGATGTCCCAGTTCTGTGTTTGATTGCGCAATCACGAGATAGACTTTCGCAGTGTTGCCATTTGTAATCCAGTTTTTTGTGCCATTCAATAAATAATGGTCGCCTTTATCAATTGCAGTAGTGCGTTGCGAAGTGGCATCTGAACCTGCTTCCGGCTCTGACAGGCAGAAGGCTCCTATCTTTTCCCCTTTTGCAAGCGGCACGAGATATTTTTGTTTTTGCGCTTCGTTGCCGAATGTTTCCAAGCCCCAGCACACGAGTGAATTATTCACCGACATGATTACCGACACGGAGCTATCCACCTTTGAGATTTCTTCCATTGCCAACACATAGGAAATTGTGTCCATACCGCCACCGCCATATTTCGGGTCAACCATCATGCCGAGAAAGCCGAGTTCGCCCAACTTCTTTACCTGCTCAGTAGGGTATTTCATTTTTTCATCGCGCTCAATCACTCCGGGCAATAAATCGTTTTGCGTAAAATCACGCGCTGCCTTGCGAATCATCAGGTGTTCTTCGGTGAGTTGGAAATTCATGCTTGTTTTTTTTGGAGGCGTAAAAATAGGTTTTCAATGGTAAGTTTTATGCGTTGCGAAACCAATTCTTGTAACTTTGAGTTTGTAAGCCTACATTAAAGACAATTCCAAGAACATGAAACATCTTCTCATCCCGATTATTGCCTTTTTGAGCATCCACACACAAGCGCAGGAAACAGTGAAATGGTACACCGATATGGTGCAAGCGGTTGACCTTTCCATTAAAGAAAACAAACCGCTGTTTCTTTTTTTCACCGGCAGCGACTGGTGCGGATGGTGCAAGAGATTGCAAAGCGAAGTTTTTTTAAAACCGCAGTTTGAAAAGTGGGCTAAAGAAAAAGTAATCCTTGTGGAATTGGATTTTCCGCGAGGCAAGCAGCTTGACCCGAAGATTCAGCAGCAAAACATGGAAATCGCACAGATGTTTGAGGTGCGGGGTTATCCTTCGGTGTGGTTTGTAAACGCATCGAAGAACGGCTCACAGGTCGGCTTTGAAAAGTTGGGCAGCACGGGTTACGTTGCCGGAGGTGCTGATGTGTGGCTCCAATCAGCCAATCAAATTCTGCTTTCGCAGCAATAAAGTTTCAACGCTAATTTATTTCTCAAGTCAATTGCAACAAGCAAGATGCATTGCTATCGAAAAACTGAGTGAGAAAGTGTTATGCGCATCCTCCCGAATTTCACCTGAGATGTTTATTTTACAGTCCTATTTTCTGAACCATTCATCTCTATGAAAAAACTTTCCTTCCTCGTTTGCCTTTGTATTTCAATTACCGTTTACAGCCAAAAGAATTTTAAGAACTATAAACCCCTCACGAATATCAATCCGGAAAATATTGACATCGTGCGCGACTCATTTGGCGTACCGCACATTTTCGCAAAGACGGATGCAGAAGTCGCTTACGGTTTGGCGTGGGCGACAAGTGAAGACGATGTCGAAAATTCTCAGTTTATCATCTGCGCGCTGCGTGGTTATCTCGGCAGAAAGCAGGGCCTTGATGGAGTGAAGGTAGATTATGCCGTGAAAATGTTAGGTGTGACAAAATATGTAGAGGAGCATTATAAAGAACTTCCGGAAGATTACAAGCACTTGCTGAAAGGCTATTGTGATGGCGCGAACTCTTATTTCTTAAAGTATCCTGAAAAGGGCTGGTTCAAAAAAATATTTCCTGTGCGCCCTCAGGATATTGTCGCGGGGCACATGCTCGCGATGGCGTTGATGGGTGGCGTTGACGGCACGATTAATTCTATTATTAACGGCAGCATAAAAAACAAAGTAATCGGTGAACGCCCTGAAGGCAGCGGCTCGAATGCGTTTGCATTTAATTCGGCAAAAACACTTGACGGCAGCGCGTATCTCGCTGTAAATGCGCATCAACCGATTGAAGGTTTGCTTTCTTGGTATGAAGCGCACTTATGCAGCGAAGAAGGCTGGAACATTACAGGCGCATTATTTCACGGCTCGCCCACGATTTATCTCGGCTCAAATGAATACCTTGGCTGGGCGCATACTACCGGGCAACTTGATGAAACAGACGTGTATAAATTGGAAATGCACCCGCGAAAAAACTTACAGTACAAATTTGATGGCAAGTGGTTGAAATTGGAAAAGTACAATGCAAAACTGCGTGTGGCGGTGGGTAAGAAAAAGCGCATCACGATTCCTGTTCCGAAAAAATATTGGGTGAGCATTTACGGACCTACATTAAAAACAAAGCATGGCGTTTATTCCATCCGGATGCCCGCGCTGATGGATGTGAAGCCTTCGTTGCAATGGTATCGCATGAACAAGGCGACCAATTTCAGTGAGTTCAAAAAAGCATTAGAGATACAAGGCTTGTCGCGGCAAAACATTACTTATGCCGACAGGCGCGACACGATTTATTTTCTTTCCAACGGTTTAATTCCTGACCGGAACAAAAATTACAATTGGAGCAAAGTGCTGCCGGGTGATACTTCCGCAACGCTTTGGACAAAATTCCTGCCCATTGACAGTCTTGCAAATTTTCTAAATCCTGAGTGTGGTTTCGTGTTCAATACAAACAATGCAGGCTTTGAAGCTACGTGCGAAACAGAAAACGGAAAACTGCCGCAATATCATCCACACATCGGCTATGAAAATGAATTTAACAATCGAAGCTTGCGATTTTATGAGTTGATGAATGAAGTGTATGCGAACAAGCTAATTACGTTTGAAGAATTGAAGAAAATAAAATTCGATTCTCAATTCCCAAAACGCATCACCTTCAAAGGAAAATTCTGGTTTGATGATTTTTTTAAGTTGAATGCGGACGACTATCCCGACATTGCCGATGCAATAACGCGCATCAAAAATTTCGACCTGCAAGCCGACACCGCTGACCGCAATTATCCAATCATGATGTTTTCCATTTACAAAATGCTTGACGCTGAACACAGCGAGGAAGGCAAGGGCATTAAAACTGACAGCGTGAAGCGCATTGCTTTTTATGTGAGTTGTGTGCGCAAAGCAAAGGAACACATGCTGAAACATTTTGGTACGCTTGATATTTCAACCGGGCAGACGCAGGTGTTGGAGCGCGGAGGAAAAGCGTTTGGCTTGAATGGAGCACCCGATGCCTTGCGAGCCGTCTATTGCAGGTTTATGGATGATGGTAGGCTGCGCATGTTTGTGGGTGATGGTTATGTGCAACTGACGCGCTTCACCAAAGCGGGACCGGAAATTTATGCCATCAGTCCTTATGGCGCGTCAAGCGACCCCAAAAGCCCGCACTACAACGACCAGATGGAAATGTTTTCAAAAGAGCAAATGCGAAAAGTATCGTTGAAAAAAGATGTCGTGTATAAAAGCGCGGAGAAAATATCTCATCCGAACTGATTTACAATGCAGAAGAAAATCCTCCTGCTCGGCTCCGGTGAACTCGGAAAAGAATTTGTAATTGCCGCGCAGCGGTTGGGGCAACACGTTGTTGCAGTTGATTCTTACGCTCATGCGCCCGCGCAGCAAGTGGCGCATGAGCGTGAAGTAATTAATATGCTTGATGGAAATGAATTGGATAGAATCGTAGCAAAACACAGCCCTGACATCATCGTGCCGGAAATTGAAGCGATTCGCACAGAAAGATTTTACGAGTATGAAAAGCAGGGAATACAAGTTGTGCCGAGCGCAAGGGCGGCAAATTTTACGATGAACAGAAAAGCGATTCGCGATTTGGCTGCAAAAGGACTTGCTTTGAGAACAGCAAAATATGCTTATGCAAAAACACTCGAAGAATTTAAGAAAGCTGTAAGCGAAGTTGGAATTCCCTGCGTAGTAAAGCCATTGATGTCAAGCAGCGGCAAGGGACAGAGTGTGGTGAAAACGGAAACAGCTATTGAGAAATCCTGGAACTATGCACTTTCAGGGTCGCGCGGTGATTTAATGGAAGTGATTGTGGAAGAATTTATCCGCTTCGAATCAGAAATCACCCTGCTTACCGTGACGCAGAAAAACGGCAAGACGTTATTTTGTCCGCCTATTGGTCATCGTCAGGAGCGCGGTGATTACATGGAAAGCTGGCAGCCGCATTCGATCAAAGATTCCGATTTGAAAGAAGCGCAGGTAATGGCGGATAAAGTGACGCGCTCACTTACAGGCGCAGGCATCTGGGGCGTAGAATTTTTTCTTACAGACAAAGGAGTTTATTTCTCAGAGCTTTCACCCCGCCCGCATGATACGGGCATGGTAACATTAGCCGGGACACAAAACCTCAACGAGTTTGAATTGCATCTCCGCGCAGTACTCGGCTTGCCGATTCCGAATATTGATTTGATTCGAGCGGGAGCAAGCGCAGTGGTGCTTGCCGACCGCATTGGAGAAAATCCGCAATTCACAGGAATTGAAGAAGCCTTGACACAACCATTTACCGAAGTGCGTGTGTTTGGAAAACCCACTACGCGCCCTTATCGCAGGATGGCGGTTACATTAGTGAATGATGAAGTTGGAGCGGACGTGCAGGAAGTAAGGAAGAGAGCGAATGAGGCGGCAGGAAAAATTTCAGTGAAAGTTTAATCGCTCGCTTACCGCAGCACCGAAACCTTTCCTTGGAAAAGAACTTTACTTTCTGAAAGTATTTTCACGAGATACACTCCTGCGTCCAATTGATTTACACGAAGAGTCTCTTCTCCATTTTCAAGCAGGATGTGCAGGGCAATTTTTCCCTGCGCATCATACAGAATGATTTCAACAGGCTCTTTCAATGAGCCTTCGAGAAATGTTATCGTAAGGAAATCGGAAGCGGGGTTAGGGGCAATGTGAATGAATTCGTTAGGAATGTTTTCCACTCCAATGCACACTTCCACAATTAAATTCTCACTTGCTGAAGCAGCGCAACCATTCGTATCAACGTAAAAATATTCGACCTGATAAACGCCAGATCCTGAACCCGGATCAAATGGAAACATTACAAATCCATCTACAAAATAAGTTCCTCCGAATGGAGAACCCCCACTTAAATTAAAGATTTGATCTGTTGTGCAAACAGTGTCAAATGCCGCAAGCAGTACCACTGGTAAGTCATTTACGATTACTGTAATCGTATTAGAATTTCCGAAACAACTATTTGAGTCAGTTGTGCTCAACGAATAATTTCCTGACTGTAAAACAGTGTACTCAAAACTCTCTGCCCCGTTGATGAGTTGAGCGTCATTGAGCCATTGATAAGAATATCCTGAAACAGGCGTAGTCGTCAACTCAACGGAATCTCCTGTGCAAAATGTGGTACGGCTATTCGCAATAATGCTTACGCTTATGGGATTGCAATTCAGGTTTACATTTTGAGAAACCGTATCAGAACCGCAGCTATTCGTTGCAATTAATTGCACAGTATAATTCCCAAGCGTGGAATAGGTGTGTGCCAGATTTGCGTTTATAGAAGTGTTGCCGTCACCGAAATTCCATTGATAAGAAACAGCAGCGGAAGAAGAATTAGAAAACGAAACTGCAAAACCATTTATGGCAAATGAGAAATTCGCTTCGGGCAAAGAAAGCGTGAGCAGAGAAATGACAGCAGAGTTTGCGCTGGAAATGCAGCCATCGCTTGTCCGCACACGGTAATAGTAATTTGTTCCCTGCTGCAAGCCGGAAGTTACGTTCAGTGAAATGAAGTTGCCCGCATTGTAATTATTGTAACCCGCAACAAAATTTGCAAATGCGTTGTCTGTTGCGATGTCAATGAAATAATTCACTGCGCCCGCTACCGCGCTCCAATTTGCGGCAAATTCAGAACACCCCACGCTGGTGGCAGCTTGTGCTGCAGGAGCGGCAATTGTAAGTTCAGTGAATACAATATTTCCAGAACCGCTCGCACCCTGAAATCCGTCAACTTGCAAAAAATAAGTTCCGGCAGACAAGCAAGCGGAAGTGATTTCTGCCGCGCTGCCTGCATTGTCATTTGCGGCAATCAGCGAAAAAGCAGTTGAGCAGGAAGCCGCGCTGTATAATGCAATTTGAGTATCAAATCCTGTTGTAGTGATACGCACTTTCTTTGTTTGCGCAAGCGTAAAGGTGAACCACACGGATTTTTGCACAGCAACATCAGCAGCGCACCATCCGGTTGCGCAATCAGCAATTGATGTCACAGGCTCGTTCACTTCAGTGGTTGCAGCAAGCGTTGTATAGGGCGTTGTTCCAAAAGACAATGTCGTTGCATCGCAGCGGTTATCGTTTGCCGGAGGTGAAATCGTGTTTTCATGCGCGCCAATTGTGGTGGGATTGAAGCGCGTGCTGCCGTCAATATCATTGGGCGTTTCTGCAAGATTCAAACCTGCGCCCGTGAGCGAGTCGCTTGTCGCTTTCCAGCCCGTGCCGGAAATAAACTGCATCAGCGGGTCGAAATTCACCGCGTTGGTTTCACCGATAGCCGTTGCGTAGTCAGTAAGTGAAGTGTAGTCAGAAATACCATACCGCACCCTGAACGGGTAGCCTGTGTTTGCTGTCCAGTAACAGTTGTTGCTCGCCTCGCTCACACCCGTTAGATTCCCGATATAAACAATCTGGTTTGCAGAGTTGCCGGTGCCTGCGGCAAAATTTGCGAAGATGTTGTTTTTGATTTTCGTGTCATCTGAAAATGTGAACGAACGGTACGCGTAGGTGCTGGCGCTTGTTCCGCCCGATACAAAAATGGTGTTGGAAAAAATATCCTGAAACGTGCTGTTGTTGCTCTGGTCAATGCCGATGCAGATGCTGCCTCCGTTGGTTATCTGGACAGAATTGTTTGCAATGAGCGCGTTGTTGCCCTGCGTGGAGTTGGAGCCTTGCAGATAAATACCGTAGCCCACATAGCCTGAGCCGCTGCTGTAAATGTAGTTGCGCGTGGTGATGCTCTTGCCGTCACAGTTGTTGAGATAAATGCCACGGTAGCTCCCGTTGCCTGTTTGCGTAGTGGTGATGGTGTTTTGTGTAACCACAGGAGCGGTGAGGTTTTGCAGTTGTAAGGCTCCGGCATAACTATTTTCAAAAAAATTGTTTTCAATCACAATGCCCGAAGGCTGCACCGTGCTCATGGCAAAATAGATTCCGTAAGAGCCGTTGCGCAATGTGCAGTTGCTTACCACAAAACTTTCGCAGTCGTTTATCGCCTGCGTTTCGCTGGCATAAACAGTTGATGTGGCAAATGTTTGAGAGGCGCTGCTGCTGCCATCAAGAATACAATCGGTGAGCGTTAGAAAATCGCAGTTTTCGGTAATCTCGATTGCGCTGTAGCCGAGGTTTGCTGTGTAATCAATCGTGAGCGCGCGGAAGATGAGATAGCTTGCACCTTGCAGCGTGATGACATCAGCCGAACCACCGTTACTGATTATTACTGTTGTTGCATCAAGGTTTTCCGATTGAAAAACAATCGGGCTTGCAAGTGTTCCTGTGGCGGTGATGGTGACGTTGCCTGCATAACTCCCGCTGCGGAGGTTAAATGTAACTCCTCCGGTTCCTACGCCATTTGTATTCAGGTCAGTAACAGCATCGGCAAATGTTGCATAATCAGGCGATGTACCACCAATAGTTTTTGTTCCGGTGAGCGGAACTGCATTTGCACTGAAAGAAAAAAAGAAAATGGCAATCAACCCGATAGAGTTGAGGGAAAAATAATTTCTCATACTATTTCTTTTTCTTTTTTTGGCTCTTCCTTTTTACTCTTTCCAGTTTTCCAATATCCGCTTTATCAATGTCGCGGTTTGCTTCTTTCTTGAGGAGGAGAAGATGCGTCAGGCTCACAACTTTTATTGTGAAGCCGTTAACTCTTATTTTCTTGTGCTTCGGAAACGCCTGTTCAAATAAGTTGCTTTCAACGATCAGGTCAATTCGCAGCGGTTCGTATCCTAATTGTATAATGGCTCCGTTTTTCAAAAAATCTTTTTCATTCAACTTGGTGGAAGCAAAACCGAATTCTTCTAAAACGGCAACAAGTTTTCGCGCAGTTTCAGAATCATTATTTACCCAAATATCAATATCGCCCGTGTAGCGCGGATGTCCGTGGAATGCCACAGCCCATCCGCCAATCACCATGTACCGGACTTCATGCTTTTCGAGTAACCCTAAGAACTCTTTGAAGTCTTTGTTTAGTTGCTGCTCCATGAAATTGCTCTCTTAGAATTTCTACTGTGAGAAATCGCTCTTTATATGATTTCTTCGCCCAAAACTCAGCATCGTCCTGAAGCTGTTTTTTGAACGTAGTGATTTTAATAACCTTTTTCATTGTTAGTTATTTAACGAATAGAACTCCCATCAGGCATTTCATCAGTCGAACTTACAAACGCCAGCTTCCCCTCCGCATCTTCTGCCATCAGTATCATGCCGTGCGATTCGATGCCTTTGATTTTCTTGGATGCAAGATTGGCAACAAGGCTCACTTTCTTACCAATGATTTCTTCCGGTTTGAAGAATTGCGCAATACCGGAAACAACAGTTCTTCTCTCATAACCTAAGTCCACTTGCAGCTTTAGCAACTTGTCGGCTTTCTCTACTTTTTCAGCAGAAAGAATTTTTCCTACGCGCAAATCAAGCTTGGAGAAATCATCATAGCTGATGGAGGGTTTGGCTGGTTGTTGTGTTGTCACCGGAGTTGCAGTAGCGGTCACTTGTGCGCTCGCGTGGAGTTTGTCAATTTGTTTTCGAATCACATCGTCTTCTACTTTTTCAAATAACAAACTCGAAGCTCCAAGTTGGTGGTCGGGTTTTAACAAATTCATTTTTCCGATATTCTCCCATTTCAGGATGGATGCATCCAGATTGAGCATCGTCCTGATTTTTTGAGAAGTGAATGGCAAGAACGGCTCGCAGAGCACCGCAAGGTTCACGATGATTTGCAGGCAATCATACAGCACAATTCCTGCTGCTTTCTTATCGGTTTTAATCAGCTTCCAGGGTTCTTTTTCCGTGAGCAGTTTGTTGCCGTGTCGCGCCACATTCATCAGTTCCTGAACTGCTTCCCGAAAACGGTAGCCTTCCAATGAAGTTTCAATAGCTGCTTTTTGTTGCTCAATAAATTGTTTCAAATCAGAACACTCGTCTGCATCGGGTACTTTCCCTTCAAAAAAGTTTTGTGTCAGCACCATTACGCGATTCACAAAATTTCCGAGAATAGAAGCCAACTCATTATTATTCCTCGCTTGAAAATCTTTCCAGGTAAACTCGCTGTCTTTCGTTTCGGGCATAATCGAACACAGCGTGTAACGCAGCACATCTTCTTTCCCCGGAAATTCATCGAGATATTCATGCAGCCAAATTGCCCAGTTACGCGAAGTGGAGAGTTTATTCCCTTCGAGATTCAGGAATTCATTCGCTGGCACATTTTCCGGCAGGATGTAATCGCCATGCGCTTTTAAAATAATCGGAAAGATGATGCAATGGAAAACGATGTTGTCTTTCCCGATGAAGTGAACCAGCTTGGTGTCCTTCTTCATCCAATAAGGTTTCCAGTCGCGGTTGTTATCAAGCGCCCATTGCTTGGTTGCCGAGATGTAGCCAATCGGGGCATCAAGCCACACGTAAAGCACTTTCCCTTCTGCATCTTTCACAGGCACTTTCACGCCCCAATCGAGGTCGCGCGTCATTGCGCGTGGCTGTAATCCGCCATCTATCCAGCTTTTGCATTGCCCGTAAACATTTGCTTTCCATTCTTTGTGCCCATCTATCAACCACTCTTTCAGCCATCCTTCATATTCATTCATCGGAAGATACCAGTGAAAAGTTTCCTTTAGCACCGGAGGTTTCCCGCTCAAAGTTGAAATCGGATTAATTAAATCTTTGGGGTTTAACGAGGAGCCGCATTTTTCACATTGGTCGCCATAAGCGCTTTCGTATCCGCATTTAGGACAAGTGCCGGTTATGTAGCGGTCAGCAAGGAATTGCTTGTTCTCTTCATCATAAAACTGCTCTGATGTTTCCTTCGTGAATTTGCCATTTTCATTCAATACCTTAAAAAAATCACTGGCGGTTGTATGATGCAGTTCGGAAGAGGTGCGGTGATAGATATTGAAATTTATTCCAAAGCGCTCGAATGTTTCTTTGATTTGAACATGATACTTATCTACAATCGCTTTTGGCGTAGTTCCTTCTTTTTTAGCGCGTAATGTGATGGCAGCGCCATGCTCATCAGAGCCACAAACGAAAACCACATCTTCGCCTTTCAGTCGCAAATACCGCACATAAATGTCCGCTGGCAAATATGCGCCTGCAATATGCCCGATGTGCAACGGACCATTGGCATAAGGAAGAGCGGCTGTGATTAAATAGCGTTTTGGCTTATCCAATTGCAGTTTATTTTTGAATTCGTTGCAAAGATAAAGAATGACGTGTCATTGCGGACTCGTTCCGCAATCCCCTGCAAAAGTTTGTTTTCGGAGGATAAAGAAATAAATTCAAGGGGATGCCGGAATAAATCCGACATGACACAATGAACGAATGAAAATGAAACAACTATCTCAAAGCATTGCCCCGCCTTCTCTAAAAGCCGGTGATAAAATCGGCTTGGTTTGCACCGCGCGTAAAATCAGCGCGGAGGAACTGGATTTTGCCATCACAACATTAAAAGCATGGGGATTGGAGCCTGTGCTTGGCGCTACTATCGGACTATCGCTGCATCAATTCGCAGGCGATGATTGGGAACGCGCGAAAGATATGCAGCGCATGATGGAGGATGATTCTATTAAAGCGATTCTTTGTGCGCGGGGCGGATATGGCTCGGTGCGGATTATTGACAAGCTGGATTTAGCGCATTTTAAAAAAAATCCCAAGTGGATTATCGGATATAGCGACATCACGGTGTTTCATGCGCACATCCATACGATGTACAACATCGAAACAATTCATTCCACGATGCCGCTGAATTTTAAAACCAACACCGTTGCGGCATTGGAAACTTTGCGCGATGCGCTTTTTGGCACGAAACTAAAGTATGACTTGCTTCCGCATGAATTGAACATAATTGGCGAAGGCACGGGGCAGCTTGTGGGAGGTAATCTTTCAGTGCTTTACAGCATCTGCGGCTCGCGCTCTGATATTGACACGCGCGGCAAAGTTCTTTTCTTAGAAGATTTGGATGAATATCTTTACCACATTGACCGCATGATGATGCAACTCAAGCGCTCCGGCAATTTCCGCTATCTTGCAGGAATGGTTGTGGGAGGCTTTACGAAGATGAAAGACAACGAAATTCCTTACGGACAAAACGCGCTGGAAATTATTTCATCGCATGTGAAAGACTATAATTTTCCGGTGGCGTTTGATTTTCCCGCAGGGCATATTGAAGATAATCGCGCACTCATCATCGGCAGAACTGTGCATCTTGATGTAGATTCTGCCGGAGTTGTATTGAAGTTTCTGTAATAAATTTCTATCCTTGTATGCTCAATAGCTCACCGCAAGGGCGCAGAGCCGCTAAGAAAATAAAACCTTTGCGCCTTAGCGTCTTTGCGGTGTAAGTCTGAATAATATGGAAACACTGCAATATTTCATCGGCTCTATCTGGCAAGCTATCACTCCGCTTGAAGCCATCGGGTTTGGCTGCGCTTTGGTTTATTCATTGCTTGCGAGCTATGAGAAAGTGTGGTGTTGGCCCTTCGCAATTATCAGCACTGGTATTTTCACCTATATGTTTTTTGCCGACAACGTGAAACTGCAAGGCTCGCTGCAACTGTTTTATCTGCTGATGGCAGCTTACGGATGGTATGAATGGACGTATGGCAAAAAGGATGCAGAGCCACTGCACATCACATCGTTTCCTCTTAACAAGCTATTACTTGTCTTGCTTATCGGTATTCCCTTCACAGTTGCCGGTGGATTGCTCAATCAGCACTATAACGCTGATATGCCTTTTCTTGACAGCGCCATTACTATTTATTCTCTTATCGGCACCTGGATGATGGCGAAGAAGATTATACAGAACTGGTTTTTCTGGATGGTAATTGACCCGTTCAGTATTTGGTTTTTTGCCGAGCGCGGACGCTACCTCATCGCATTTCTGTTTTTCATTTACACACTCATCGCAATTTTTGGATATTTCAAATGGAGGAAGGAGATGAACGTGCAGCAAAAGGCTTTTGGGTAGCATCTCTGGAAAGCCTCACCCCGCCTCTCTCCATTTGGAGAGGGAGTCCGAACAGTAACACAATGAAAACAGGGACTTTAATTAAAATCGCCATCGTTGGTCCTGAATCATCCGGAAAAACTTTTCTTGCCGAAAACCTTGCAGCGCATTACAACTGCCTTTGGGTGCCTGAATATGCAAGGGGATATTTAGAGAAATTCACCCAGCCTTATACGCAGGCTGATGTAGAAATAATTGCAAAGGGACAAATAAAAACTGAAGATAGTGCGGCAGCGCAAAGCGCGAGTCATCCTGAGCGGAGTCGAAGGATGCTTATTTGTGATACAAATCTTCTCGTAATTAAAATTTGGATGGAAGATAAATACGGCAATACACTTAAGTGGATTGAAGAAGAAATCATGCGCAGGAAATATCATCTGCATCTGCTTACCGCGCCCGATATTCCTTATGCAGATGACCCGCTGCGCGAGAATCCCGAGCGCGGGGAATATTTCTTTGAAAAGTATGAACAGTTGCTGCTTGAATTGAAACTGCCTTATAAAATCATTTCGGAAAAAAAGCGCGTTGAAACAGCCATTGAAGAAATAGGAAAGCTGATTTAATCTCTTTCAATTTAAAATTTACTACTTTTGGAATGTCTTCAGGGGTGTCTGCCAAGCGGACTGAGATTATACCCGATGAACCTGATCCAGGTAATGCTGGCGTAGGGAGGAAGCGATTTCATTCCGGTAGTCATCCCCTGTTTTATTCATTTAAAAATTCTCCGGAATGAAAAATTACATTCTCACCGTGCTTATTGTTATTGCCCACCATGCGTTTGCGCAACATGTGTTGCAAGGCGTTGTTGTAAATGAAAAAACACAAGAGCCTGTCACGGGCGCAACCATTCAACTCAAAGAAACTTTTAGCGGCACTACCACTGATGTGGAAGGAAAATTTTCCATTCATTCAAAAAAAGAAAACGCAACGCTCATCATCAGCCACCTGAGTTTTGAAACGCAGGAAGTTGACGCAACTGCAACTGAATTAAGAATTGCACTGAAAGAAAAATCTTTCCTCGCAGATGAGGTGATTGTTTCCGCCACACGGGCTAACAAAACTACCGCGCCTTCTTTCACCGAAGTGACAAAAGATGAAATCAAAAAACAAAATCTCGCGCAGGATATTCCTTATTTGATTGACCAAACTCCCTCTGTCGTTACCACCAGCGATGCGGGCGCGGGTGTGGGCTACACGTATCTGCGCATTCGCGGCAGCAACCAGTCGCGCATCAACGTAACGGTGAACGGCATTCCTTACAATGAAGCCGAGTCACAGGAAGTCTATTGGGTTGACTTGCCTGACTTCGCATCCTCCGTTGATAATATCCAGATTCAGCGCGGTGTGGGTACTTCTACCAATGGCGCGAGCGCGTTTGGCGGCAGCATCAACATCCAAACAACAGGATTGCAACGTGAGCCATTTGGCGAAATCAGCGGCTCGTATGGTTCGTTCAACACATGGAAAGCAACCGCGCGCTTCGGCACGGGATTGATAAAGAATAAATTCACGTTTGATGGCCGCCTCTCGCAAATAAAAAGTGATGGCTATGTTGACAGGGCGAGTTCTGATTTGAAATCCTATTTCGTTTCGGGCGGATATTATGGCGCAAAAACAATTTTGCGTATCAACGTATTCAGCGGCTTGGAAGAAACCTTTCAGGCGTGGTATGGCGTTCCTGAAAGTTATCTTGATACCATCAGGACGTATAACTATTATAACTATCCAAACGAGGTTGACCATTACAAGCAAGACCATTATCAAATCATCTTCTCGCGCGAGGCAAATGATTACTGGACAATCAACAGCGCGTTGCACTTCACACGCGGCAAAGGCTACTATGAGCAATATCGCGGACCTGAATACAACAACGATTTTGGATTTAATGGAAAGGAATCTTTCGCAGATTATGGCTTGCCTGATTTAGTATTAGAAGACACCACCATCACTGAAACATCACTCGCGCGCAGGCGTTGGTTGAGCAGCTATTTTTACGGATGCACGTTTTCTACATTGTATCAAAAGAAAAAAACAACGCTCACATTTGGTGGCGCTGCCAACCGCTACAACGGCAATCATTCTGGAGAAGTGATTTGGGCAGAATATGCGGGCAACATTCCGCAGGGCTATCTCTATTATGATTCCGATGGCATCAAGAATGATGTGAACGTGTATGGGAAAATGAATTACCAGCCGTTGAAGCGTATGAACGTGTTTCTTGATTTGCAATATCGCTTTGTGAGCCATGAAATTGCAGGCACCGATAATGACAGAAGAATCATCAGCATTGATGAAAAACATCACTTCTTTAATCCTAAGCTGGGCGTGTCGTTCACCCCGAATACAAATCATGAATTGTATGCTTCATTTGCCATCGGCAACCGCGAACCGGCAAGAGCAGATTATTTGGATGCCCCAACCAATGTGATTCCTGAACCGGAAAGACTGCGCGATTTAGAAGCCGGGTATCGCTTTATCAAAGCGAAAAATCTACTGAGCGTGAATTACTATTTTATGCACTATAAAAATCAACTTGTGCTCACCGGAGAATTAAATGACGTTGGCTCCCCCGTGAAAACCAACGTGGACAAAAGCTCTCGCACCGGCATCGAAGTGATGAATAGTTTTAAGCCCGTAAAACAATTGCAGTGGGATGTGAATCTTACTTACAGCATGAACAAGATTAAAGAGTTCACCGAGGTGGTTTATGTGTATGACGCTGATTACAATTTCATCGAAGCTGCTGAACAGCATTATTCCAACACCGATATTTCTTTTTCGCCTTTCCTTATTGCAGGCTCCACGATTGCTTATTCACCTGTTGAAGATTTGCAATTTGCATTCATCAACAAATATGTGAGCAACCAATTCTTGGATAACACGGGCAACGACACCCGCAATATTGATGGTTATTTTCTCGGCAACTTTCGCATCAACTATTCTTTAAAGAAAAAATTCTTTGAAGAAATTCTTTTCACCGTGCTATTGAATAACATCTTCAACACCTCTTATGAGTCAAATGGCTACGTGTACAGTGAAATCTATACGGATGAATTTAGTAGCCGCACAAGAGCAGATTACACCTATTATTATCCGCAAGCGAAGTTTAACGTGATGGGCGGGGTGACGGTGCGGTTTTGAGAACGTGTCATTGCGGACTTATTCAACAATCACAGCCCAAACACCCGCGGGGAGATGCCGGAATAAATCCGGCATGACAGCTTATTGATAATTCGCCTGTATTGCTTTTGCCAATTCCTGAAATTCTTCTTTCGTCAGTTTCACTCTTGGATTGGAGAAACTCAAATCATGCACACTGTTAATCGGGCAGAGATGGATATGCGCATGAGGCACTTCCAAGCCAATCACTGCAATACCGATTCTTTCACAGGGAACGGTTGCTTTGATTGCCTTCGCTACCTTTTTTGCAAACGAAAACATCTTTACATACAACTCGTCTTCCACATCAAAAATGTAATCCACTTCTTTCTTTGGAATTACTAAAGTATGTCCTTTTGCAAGCGGATTGATGTCGAGAAAGGCAAGGCACTCATCGGTCTCTGCTATTTTGTAGCAGGGGATTTCTCCATTGATGATTTTGGTAAAAATGCTCGCCATCCGGTTTATCGCTTGATGGAAAGAATTTGAAACTTGATAACTCCACCGGGAGTTGTGATGTCCACTTTCTCGCCTTTTGCTTTGCCGAGCAAGCCTTTTCCAATAGGAGAACCAATGGAAATCTTGCCGCTTTTCAAATCTGCTTCATGCTCAGACACGAGCGTGTATTTTACAACTTTATCTGCTTTTAGATTTTTGAGTTCAACGGTAGAGAGAATTACCACCGATGTGAGCGCTCCGCTGCTTGCTTCCAAGATACGCGCGGTGGAAACAGCATCCGAGAGGAGAGCGATACGCGCCTCCATGTGTCCCTGCGCTTCCTTTGCAGCGTCATATTCCGCGTTTTCCTTCAAATCTCCTTTTGCGCGCGCTTCAGCAATTTGGTCAGCCATCTCTTTTCTGCCTTTCGTTTTCAGAAAGTTTAATTCTTCTTTCAGTTTGTCTAACCCTTCCTGGGTCATGTATTGTATCTGGCTCATAGTTAGTTTGAAGTTTAAAGTTTTGAGTTTTGAATCATCCCCCGGTTAGCGCGTGGGGCAAACGCATCCCCCCTTCGCAAATGCTCAAAGCCATCCCGCAAGGGGGACTTCCATCCACGCATATCCCGTTCAGTTCTCCTGTCTATTATCTCACATCTCATGTCTAATATCTCGTGTCTGGTTTAGACTAAAAAACGAAACGTCTCCAAGGGGAAACGTTTCGTTTGTATGTTGGCAAAAATAAGGATTACAGGATAAAGCGCACACCATATTGGTGTGTTCCTCTGAATGGGCTTGACACTAAGTAAGCATAATCAATGCCGATGGAGGGACTGTTTTCTTTGTCCTTCTTGAGCGGAACCTGCGCGGAGAAGCCGGCACTGATGCCTCTGTGCGCGGATGTTCTTTCCACATCATCATTGATGCCTTTCTCCCAGCGATAGCCGCCTCTGAGCATGAAAATCTCTTTCCACGAATATTCCAATCCTCCGCCTACATTGTCTTTGCCAAATGAGTTGGAAGCATAGTTGAAAATGACAGACAAGCGATGGTCATGCTTTTTCTCTTTGTCGTTTTTCAGGTTGTCCACGTAAATGTCATACGATGCGCCAATGTTCAACTGTGAAGGCAACTCAAATTTTTCCGTGCGCTGGCTTTGCGACTGTTGGTAATCGCCCCCGGGCGCGGCTCCTCTGAATACTAACCCGTCACCGCTGAACTTCATCGGGGTGCCGATGTTGCGCAGCGAAACTCCGAATCGCGCGTTATCCAATTTTCCTGTTACGTATTGAATGCCCAGGTCAATGCAAAAGCCGAATGCTTTCAAATCGTCAATACGCTCGGAGATGATGCGCACTGCCATCCCGGCATAGATGCGCTTGGAGAATGTGCGGGCAAATCCCAAACCCATATTGAAGAATTGCGGTTCGAAAGTTCCCAATCCGCCTTCGGGGTTGGTGGTGGTGGTGCGCTCGATTTCTCCGAAGTTCATAGACATGAAGGTGAAACTCATTGCATTTTCTTTGTCCTTTCCGAACTTCTGACCTACTCCTGCTGCGTTAATAAAGATGTCGGTGCCTTGCAGCCAGTGGCTGCGCGTGAACACCGCTTCGGTTTTATTATGCATGAAAGCAAGCCCTGCGATATTTACGCGCTCGGCTTCCAATCCCATTACACGCGAGCTGTTCATCCCAAACAAGCCTCCGCTGCGCGCCCACGGGTTGATAAGCAATTCAGAAGCTCCCGCTTCACCGGCACGGTCGGGATTGCCTGCCTGGGCACACTTTAGCACCACAGTAACTAAAGCAAACAGTAAGATTGTTCTTTTCACGCCTTTTAAGTTTTCAGTTATCATTAATCAGTTATTCGTTATTGAATAGTCATTTACAAATGATCGAATCAGCAAATCATCGAATCATCAGAACGTATCCAAATCAATCGGTCTTAACACTCCAAACCACTTCACTACTTTTTCACACACGCCATCCGCTTTAATATGAATCAGGTAGAGTCCGCTGGCTACGGGAATGTCTTTATTGTTTTTTAAATCCCAATCAAGCGAATTATCCAAATTGATAACCTCGGTTGTTTTTCCTTCTGAAATATCGCCAGCCACTGCGCGGGTAAACTGGCGGATAAGCGTTCCGTTAATCGTGTAGATAGTAACCGTGCAGTTATCCGGCAGATTGGTAATCTTCACGCGGTTGTCCAACTGGCTGTTCTCATAAGCGGAATAAGCGTAATAGGGATTCGGCACTGCGCGTATCTGGTCGCAGGCATCCTTTGCTACTTCAACCACGTTCAATTCCGTGCCGATGCCCTCAGTGGAGAATGCGTATTTCGGCACGCCACCGTTTGAGCCATCCACCGTAAATCTTCCATAAGGAACATTCACGCGCAGCCGCACTTTTGTTTCAGTGGGAATAAACCCATCCTCCAACGATTTGAATTTATAGCCGGGCGCAATCGTGGACATTGAAGTCCACATGATATGCTGATAAACAGAGTCATTCAGCGGAGTAATTACAAATTTATTCGTGCTGGTTACCGCTCCTGCTAACCGCTTATACACGTTAAAGCTATCTAACATCACGCGCTGAAACTCTGCGCCTTCATCATACTTCGTATTCATCACATAGATGTAATGCTTTCCGCCAAACAGCGGCTCGCTGCCCGGCACAGGGTTGTAGATGGTGGAGGTCGGGTTCCAGATCATGTCGCGTCCGTTTTCGCCAATCAGCCAGGAGTCTTCGCCAAACATCAGATTCAGCCGCTCGCCTGATTCCACATTGATTGCATAGCCGGGAAACCAAGAGCGACCAGTGTCGGAAGCAATATAATTGCCACTCTTATCCCACGAGATATGCTGCCGGATTTGACCTTTGTTGGCGACACCTTCCGTGAGCGTGTTGTCTTCGCCCAACTCAACCACTACGCAGCGCGTCCATTTGCTTTTATCAGCAGTGAGCACGAGGTCAACGCCTTGCAGGTTGTGCAGGCAATTTTCTGTTATTGAAAAGTTGATGGAGGGCGTGAAGGTTTGCCTGTGTTTCCACGGGAAAGCAGGACCATAGGAAAACGGTCTGCCCCCATTGATGCCGCTTTGGCGAATCAGTGTTAGAAATTCCGCATCTGTATTCACCCAGTTTGCAGCTAAACCGTAAGGAGTCCATGTGCCACCCAGCATAGTTCCAAAAACATTGCCGGGGTCATAAAACACTTTAGCGCCAGGACGCCCGCTTGTATCTGACCCGGAATAGTTATGGTCATCAAAAAACTCCAGGAACTGGTCATTATCGCCACCGGTATATTGCCCTGCGCGAATCCAGTTTTGGGAGCTGAATGTTCCCTGATCATTCACGCCTGTGAACCAACGAATTTCTGAATTCTAAAAATTAATGGTTGACTCAATGAAACCGTTTGCCGGGATAAACCCGGTGTTAATATCCTGGGGAACAGGGTAGTCATCAGGTGCCTTTCCCGGCAAGCCCACCTGATTCAGCCTGATAGAAATGCCGTAATCAGCAATTAATTGTTCGTTGGCTTCTTCGATATTTCTGTCGGAAAAAACCTGAGAAAACGGAATATCCGTGTCATCCGGGTAAATATCCAACTGCCATGTCGCTTCGGTGCCGATTAATGAAGTGTTATCCAACACTCCGCGAATCACTACGGGGTTTACACCTGAATCAATCATGGTAAATTCAAAGTAGGCATCTCTCAACTTCATCGGGTCATACACCTTCACATCAATTGGTCCACTGTTTTCTTTATAGACAATCGGACCATAGAAGTGAGTTGGATTATTCATGATGTTGTCAATGGATTCCTGCGTTAATTCCAAATTCAAGCCGCCATTGCCTTTTCCTTCAAGGCGGGTGATTTCAACGCCATCGCCATAACGGGCAACCATATCCGTGCCGCCCCTTGCTGATTCCCACATGTGGGGAATGGCTGAATATACTTGGTAGTTGCGCCTGCCTTGCAAATAAGACGTTTTCTGCCCGCCTTCAAAAGCGCGCAGCGGGTCGTAATCCTCATAGTTGTTGTAGGCATAGGCAACTACTGCGAAGTAGTAGTTCTTGTGGTTTACCAAAGTTTTTGAGCCGGTGGCAAACAAATCTTCGGTGATGCTGAATGTTCTGCGGATGCCTTCATTATTGCCATCCACTTTCAGTTCAGGCACATCGCCACCCAAGGAAGCGTTGAACGTGAAGTTTACAAGCTTATCAATATCATCCTGCACATCCACCTGCGCCACGATGCGGGCGTTGTTTACATCATTCAAATCCTGCACGCTTACCTGCGCATTTTTCAACTGGTAGAGAATGTAACCCTGAAACCTGTAAGTAGTGTCGGTAGCGGTAGGGTCTGTTTCCCAATTGGCGCGGGCAACGGGGTCGGTTTCATTGTAAGATTCACCGACATTATTTGAGGCAGGTCCGTTAAAGAAAGAAATGATCACCTGCTTATCCAACTCGCGGATTACCAAATCAGGCGCATCAGGACCATCCACCAATTTGAAGCAATTATCAAACAATGCCTGCGCCTTGTCAGATGCCGGACCAATGCTGGTTTCAAAATCAGGACAGGGATAAACGCCAGAAGGACGCACCCATATCGCGCCAACGGTAATATTATTCACAGCACCCGGTTGTAATGTGAATGGACCGGATGATTGCAAAAATCTGCGGTCAGCAGGCGTGTTGTTGCAGGCGCATTCTGACCAAAATTCAGGGAAAGGAGATAGTGGGGGTGGACTTGGAAACATAAACTTCGCAGGAACAGTGCCTCCATAACCGGTACACTCATCGCTGGTGAAAGGAGTATTATCCGTCCAGAAGCTGGTCATGTAATTATAAAAATGCACGGCAGTTTGCGGATTTCCGGTTACAGACTGGTCATTGTTGTAGTAAGTAAATGCGGCCATTCCCAATTGCTTCCGCAAACCGGTGCCGGTATCGGGGTCGCTCAAGGGACCTTCAAAGAAGTCAATACCTACCAGCGGAGGGTCAACGCCATAGCCGCGCGTAGCGCAGTCGGCATCAACGGAAGTTCCGTTGTAGCAAATGCCTAAATCACGCGTGGTGTCGCAGCCCACATAATCATTTAGAAAACAACCCAAGTCAGCGTCAACCCACTGTGCCATGTAGAAATTGTTGATGTTGATATTGCCTTTGTTAATCAGTTTGTAGCGGTAGAAGGTCATGTCATTTACTTCATCGCTGGTAGAAAAGGCAAAGGCAAGCGCATTCACCTGGATGCCAATAGGCTGCCCTCCTGTTTCTGTATGGATATTCCCCTTGTCATTATACACCCAGAAAATCATTTGGTCGGCATAGGTATTATCACAATCAGAGTTCAGAATCGGGTAGTCGCCCAGCGTGGGGTCATATAATCCATCGCCATCATAATCAAAAAACGGGGCGAGGTCGTCATTGATAGTGAGGAAATTTCCCAAAGCGCCCTTTGCCCTGAAATTGCCTTTTGCGGGCCATTCAAGAATGGAAGCAGGGATTTGTCCTTCAGGACAACCATTGCCATTATTTGCTATAAAACAAGCAATCACATCGTCAATATCCGATCCGTTCACTTTCCAAAAGCGATTGTATTCGTTGCAATCGGCAATATCAATGGAAGCACTGTTATCTAATGGACCGGGCCAGAAGTCGTTTCCGCTCTGGCGATAGGTTTGCGCGGCAATTTTCAACTGGTTGCCCGCGTCAATGCCGCCCATCCAAATGGCGCCTGCAAACAGCGCATGGATGGAAGGAGCGGAACCGGGCGGTTCAACCTTTGGGACTTCATAGCGGGCATCATTCAAATCCCACCACTTGTCGCCCCCGTTGAGCAGCGTAGTGCGCACGTTGTTGATGTCGAGGTCAACCTGCGCGCTTGCGGGGTTGCAGGTGGCGGCAATGTCTTTATAGCCAATGGCAACTTTGCCGGAAAAGCCGATATTTTCCGTAGCGGCAACGGACAGGGCAACAACGATGGTTGCTGCGATGCTGAAGGCTTGTTTATTCATAATTCAGCGGTTTTTCATAAAAAAAGTTAAGCCTCACCCCGCCCCTCTCTAAAGGAGAGGGAGTCCAAACATTTTCGCGACACTGCCCCGAAACTGCGCCTCCCTCTCCTTTGGAGAGGAACAGAAAGCGAAGCGCTTCAGGGTGAGGCAAAATTGTTGAGGTGAACATTTTCATAATTAATCAATTCATTAAAAGCTAAATATCCCCCCAATACGAACATGCCTCGGAAGGCTGAAGTTGCCCGGTTGGTTGATAAACGCTCTGTATAAATCCTGATAAGAAGTAGCATTCACTTTTCCTGTGATGTCTTGCTGCCCGATTTCTGATGTCAGGTAGCCGTCATCACCCGGGTTGCCGGTGTAGGGATAAATATTGATGATGTTCTGCGTGTTCAGCACATTCTGAATCAGCACATACACATTCAGCCTTAAATCCCTTTTTGCCGGAATCACTTTTCCTTCTGCATCTTTCTTCTTCGGTGTCAGGTTGAAGTCTTTCCACACGCGCAGGTCAAGGCGGAAATTCCAGGGCAGGCGCGAGCCGTTGAGCGAACCCGTTAAAATCTTTCTTGTTGCCTGTGAGAGCAATGCTTCGGCAGTAGCGTTGTTCTGCTTGGTGTAAGGCTCGCCTGAACGGGTTCTTGCGGTGATGTTGAAGCCGAGGTCAGATAAAATAGCTTTCCCCTTTTTGGTTCTCGGTCCTTTATAATTACCGTAGGTATCATTCCCGAAATCATAATCAATGGTGAGGTTAATCAGATGGCGCGAATCAAAATCAAGCGGGGCGATGGTGCGCAGGTTTGGCTGCCCGGAGCCAATCAAATTTAACTGTGAAGTGGAGTTGGAGCCTGTTCCTTCGGCAAACTGAATGGTGTAGTTGAAGCGCAGGTTCAGGTTGCTCTTGTCGCTGCTGCGCATGCCGAAGGTCATTGAGAAGCCTTTCACCGTACCGAAATCCACGTTGCCGAATGTCTGGTAATCTCTCGGATAAGCATAGGCGACATTCACCACCTGAATCATGTCTTTCATTTCGCGATAAAATGCAGTGAAGGTTACATAGGAATCATCCGAAATTTTTTGCTGGAAGCCCAACTCATAATCAATGGTTTTTTCCGGCTTCAGATTAGGATTGTTGATTACGCTTGTGATGTTTTCATCAAAGAAATACCACACATCAGGCGTTGTCTGCAAGCGCGATTGCGGACGTTGCGTCAAAATATCATAGTGGGCAAAGAAAGAAGATTGCTCCGTGAGGTTGAAGGAGAAAGCCAAACGCGGCATCACCGTAATCTGCGGCTCGTAATCTTTAAACGAATTGGAAGGCTCGAAGTCTTCCGACTTGATGTTGTCATTGGGGTTTACTAAAAAAGGAGTAATTCTTCCCGTAGAAGATGCCTTCGCAATTATCTGCGCACTGTTTGTTTCCGTGCCGTCAGCGGTGTACCACGTGTCTCCATCACGGTAGCCGACAGGAACGGGATTTGATTTATTGAAATCATCCACATACACCACATAGTCATTGCCGATGTTGGTCGGCACATCTCCGTCTAACCGGCTGCTTGCTTCTTCCACCGTATATGCCTGATAGAGCAAGTAGCGGTCGTTCAATATTTTTTGGTTTGCATCATAGCGGTCAACGCGCACACCGACATTGAACAGCAAGTCTTTGAAGTTGAACTTATCCTGAATGTATGCAGAGGAATAAATCGGGCGGAAGGCGCCAATTTCTCTTGTGAAATTTCCGTTTGCATCTTTCTTTTTAAAGAAATCATCAAAAGACGGGTCGCTGTTCAGCTTGTTGCCGAGGTGGTCATAGCCAAACCAGGCGGCATAGGGATTTCCATTATTCAGCAATTCATCCGCGCTGAACATATCCAAAGAATAAAAATCAGGGCTTAACGCATCTATATTGATGAAGTCGGTATTGTCAACGGGCAATCCTAATTTATTCCGCAATGACTTGTCGAAGTAGGACTGCTGGTCGGCAACATATTGCCGGTCATACAGAATCGTATCGTTCTGTCCGAAAGCGGGCGCATTCGGGTCGTTGTAGTCATAGATTTCTCCATCAATCAACAGTTTCGGATTGTCGAGATTCAACTGGTCAATGTGTTTGTTGGCAAGCTGGCGCATCAATTCCCATAAACCAATGGGGGTAACAGAATAGCCGCGATCAACACGCTGCTCAAACTCAAAACCGAATTCAATGCCATGCTTGTTGCGCGCAGAACCACCGGGCAGCACATCAACAGAACCCAACACGCTCAGGCGGAACTGATCATCGTCATTATTAATACCATAGCCGTTGAACTGGCGACCGGTGTTATACCAAATATCATGCGGCACGCGCGGACGGTCGCCATTGCGCATTCCGCCATTTACCAGCACCTGATCAAGCGATTGGTAAAAACCATCCTGTGCGCCACCCTGCGGTGTTGTCCACCAGCCATTTTCAAATGTCGCTCCTGCCAATTCATAATACTTGTTTGGGAAAGCGGTGCCGGTGGGATTGATTGTGGAAGGAGCAAAGCGCACCAACGTATCCTGATAGCCTAACAATGTCCAGCCCTCTTTGCCGGAAACAGGGTCGTTTGCATAATCATAGATAGGCTGCTTCAGAACGTCATAGTTTCCAAGATAGCCGTAGTTGAACGGGTCGAAACCGTGTGAATCATCTTCATACTTGTCATACACTTTCGTGTAATCGAATTGCACCGAGTAGTTGGCATTTTGAAAAGCAGTCTTTCTTGAGCCTTCGCCATCAGCCGCATCATCCGGCTTGTTGGAAGCGAAGCGCTGACGAAATCTTCCGAACACGCGCCAGGTGTTATCATTATATAACGGATTGTTCACGTAGTTGAACATCGTGTAGCGGTCAACCCAATCGTGATAGCGCACGTAGTTGTAGTTTCCGCCAAAGGTGAGGTTGATAGTTTTTGACGGCTTGATATCAAACTTGCCCGACAAGGAATAGCCGTTGCTGACTACATTCGGTTTGGTCTTTACATTCTCGATTCCTTCCTGCGTAACGGTTTCCGTGGTTACGATAAACGCATCGGATGTCTGAGCAGGCACCAAAGGGTTTGCTTCCAGATATTTCAGCGTATCGTCTTTTGCTACCCACACGCCCACCGCAGAGGGAGTCGGGTCTTCCTGGCGCAGATATTCACCCGCCACATAAAATCCCACAACAGATTCTTCTTCATCTGTTCCCTTTTTTCTTTTCACAAGCGGACCGGTTAAATCAAAACTACCGAGCGTGTATCCATAAGCATCCATTCCTTTGGAAGTAGCGCCTTCAACGCTTCCACCCCAATCGCTTGATGGACCTTTCGTAGTAATGGAGATGATACCGCCCGTTGCATCCCCGTATTTTGCAGGAATGCCTCCGGTGATTACTGTTAACTCTTCAATACCCTGCGCAGGAACCTTTGTGCTTCCGCGCACGCGCACCCCGTCAATCACATACTCTGTTCCGTCTTCTCTTGCTCCTTTAATATTCAATCCGCTTTTTTCATCAGCCTGGTAAACATTTGCCGACAGCGAGCTGATGGAGTTGACATCTCTTGTTGCCAGGTTGGCAATATCTTCGCTACGCACTGTTGTTTCGCTTTCATTCCCTTTCTTTACGATAGGCGCTTTCCACACAATTTCAATGGCTTTAATCATGACATCTTTTGGAGCCACCGTGAAATCAAGCGTGGTGATTTTATCTGCGTTTACAACTACACCGCTGATTCTGGTTGTGTCCATGCCGATGTAAGTTACCGTCAAGTCATACTTGCCGGGGTTCAGCGGTTTAATCACATAGTAGCCATCAAAATCAGTTACAGCGCCAGTAATCAGCCTGCCGTTTTGATAAGCGCCTACCGTTGCGTTGAACACGCCTGACTTCTTATCATCCACCACCTGCCCGGTGATTTCTCCCGTTTGCGCGTAGAGGCTTGACAAACGGAAAAGCAGTAGAACTGCGATTGAGAGTAATATCCGCATAACCAGTTGTTAATCTATTTTTAAAAAGCGGGTAAATATAACAAAATTCGCCACCCGCCTAAAGCAGTTGCAAAAAAATTACATTCACCCGACAAATGTCTTCCGTCATTCTGAGCGCAGCGAAGAATCTCCCGCTTTGGAGCTAAGAGATGCTTCGCTCTGCTCAGCATGACGACTTATAAAGTATATTTCATCCGACAGACGTTCTGCCGTTTTTTTTTTAAATCATCTTCCCTCGCGGAACGATGATTTCGTCATTGAATAAGAAGAAGGAAAGTATTCCAGAACGCCACTTCAGTCAAGCCTCTTTCCGATGCAGTGGGGAACCCGACACCGGTTGTCATTTCAAAAAATTTCGAGGATTTCATCGCGCTTGCAGTTGTTCTTTCAAAACACATTTTGGTAACACTCTGTGAATTAGGACTGCAACTTTTTGATTTTGGTTGCCAGCAGCATTGCAATTTTTTCTTTTGATTCTTTTGTAAGCCCTGCAAGGTGGGGAGTAAGCAGCACCCTCCGCTCTTTCACGAGCGCGTCAAACCATTCTTTTTCATTGGGAGAAAGGCGATTGAGCTTTTCATTTTCCAACACATCAAGTGCAGCGCTCAGCACTTTGCTCTCACGAACGGCTTTGAGCAAGTCAATGGTTTTAATGTTTTGTCCGCGCGCGGTGTTGATAAGCCAGATTCTTTTTTTGAAGCGCGTGAGAAAATCATAATCCACTAAATGTATTGTTTCCGTTGTGAGCGGAAGATGCAGACTAAGAATGTCTGCGTGTTCAAAGATTTCTTCGGGCGTGCTTTCTTTCACATGCCCGCTGCTGAATCCTGTTTTATATTTGTCATACGCCAATACTTTAACATCAAACCCGCTCAGGCGTTTTGCAAAAGCGCTGCCCGTGTTTCCATAGCCGTAAATGCCAACTGTCTTTCCTCCGATTTCAGTGCCGCGGTTTTTCTCGCGTTCCCATTTAGAGTTTCTTACTTCTTGTTCTGAGAGATGAATGTTTCTTAACAATGAAATCAAGATGCCGATTGCAAAGTCAGCAACTGCATCGCAGTTGCCTTCGGGCGTGTTGATGCACGCGATGTTATTCTGCTGCGCATATTCCATGTCAACAATCTCCATTCCCGAACCCATGCGCGCAATGAACTTCAGCTTCTTGCCTTTATCAATCAGCGTTTTGTCGGCAGTGGTTTTGCTGTTGATGATGATGCCTTCAAACTCCTGAATGATTTCAAGAATTCCCTGCTGATCAATTTCGGGGCGGTAATCAATTTCAAACGCGCTTCCTTCCATTTCGCGGAAGAAAGAAAGGTGGATGTTGTCGGTGACGAGGATGGTCATGCGGAAAGTTTACAGTTGTCAGTTTACGGTTTGCAGTTTACGGTTTTCTGTTGTGATGCTCTTTGTCATAAGCTGAAAACTGTAAACAGAAAATTGAAAACCACATCATGCTCCTCAAGCGAAAACTTTATCTTTACTGAGTGAAAGCGAAAAAAGTAAAACCTGAACAAAAAGATAAATCGTTGCGGGAACAAATCCTCCAATCTATGGTTGCGTCCTTCAAGATAGAAGGGATTTATGTTCCCGAAGACCTTGCAATCGCTGCATTGAAAAAAGTTGAACTTAACTTGGGAAAACAGAACGGATAAAATCGGTAATCAGGCTGTAATCCTTTTCTGCTGCTTTTTGAATCGCAGCAACATAAAAAACAAATTCCTTTTTACCGACATTTTCAAAACGTAAACTCGGGAAGCCATGTTTGCGCACCATCAGATTCGCAAGCATACGCGCGGTTCTTCCATTTCCTTCACGAAAAGGATGAATGAAAAGCAACTCTCCGTGAACTTTAGCAACATCAGCAATCAGCGCATCTTTATTCCCTTATGAATGTGGAAGTTTTTTTAAAACTTCCGTGTTAAATGTTTCCATTGTTTGAGGAAGAAACTTGGCGGCAGCAAATGGAAATCCGCCTTTTGAAAGATTAACATCACGGTATTTTCCGGCAAAAGCATAGAGATGTCCTAATGCTAACTTGTGCATCTTAAGAATATACTTTGTGTCAAACTTTGTCTTAGCAGACAACTGTTCAGTTAAAACGATTTCCGCTCTTAAGAAACCTTCAAACTCAGACAAAGCAATATCCCCGGGTATTGTAAAACCAAGGAGGTTGGGGAGGACTTCATTCTGACTATCAGGCGTTTGATATTTCACGATGCTCAAAAGTAAGAAAATGAAAAAAGCATCAGGGCTTTAAAAAGTCTTTTCGTTTGAAGGGAACTCTGAAACCATTTTCGCAATCGCAATAAAATCCTCCATGCTCAACTGCTCGGGGCGCTTTTCAAACAACTTGTCTTGCAAAGTTTCTGCTGCAAGCAATTGCGATAAACTATTCCGCAGCATTTTTCTCCGTTGATTGAATGCAGCTTTCACTACTGTTTTAAATGTGGCTTCATCGCAAGCAATGGAAGTAGCGCTATTGCGCGTGAGGCGCACTACGGCTGAATGTACTTTAGGCGGTGGGCTGAATGCAGCGGGAGGAAGTTCCAGCAGATATTCCCTTTCATACCAGCAGGGCAGCAACACGCTGATGATGCCGTAATCTTTGCTGCCGTGTTTTGCGACAACGCGCTTCGCTACTTCGCGTTGAAACATGCCCACGACTTCTTTCACCTGCTCGCGATGTTCAAGCGCGCGGAAAATAATTTGTGTGGAGATGTTGTAAGGAAAATTTCCAATGAGCGCGATTGTTCCGGTGGTTCGACTTCGCTCACCATGACCAGCCCGCGCGTTATCCTGAGCGGAGTCGAAGGATGTAGCGTTGACTGGCGCGGGAAAGAGTTTGGATAAATCGCTGCGCAGGAAATCTTCATGATGTAATCTTCCTTTCAGCGCTGGAAAATGTTGCAGCAGGTAAGCGTTTAAATCTCTGTCAATCTCGATGGCGTGATAGCGCTCTCCGAATTTCTTCAATAGAAACTTTGTGAGTACGCCTTTGCCCGGACCGATTTCCACCACATAATCCGCATCTGCGCGAAGGCTGTTGACGATAGTTTCCGCGATTTGGTCGTCATTCAGGAAATGCTGACCGAAACGCTTCTTCGCCCTGACGAAACCCTCGTTTCCGTTTTGTTTTAATCGGTAATTTTGACGCTTCACTTTTTCGTTCAGATTTTAGACGTTAGATACAAGACGTTTGCTGTTGAAGTTCGGATTTTGATTTAAACTCTGTCATCTTCCATCTAAAATCTTTCATCTAAAATCTTGACCATGTCCACCGCTTCCATTCAGCTTGTTAAGAAAATTAATCCTGCTTCCAACCTCCTTATCCTTGCCGACAAAGAAACACAGTTTGCAAGAGCCGGGTTGAATGCCGAGCAACTCAAGTTCATCAAGAAAGCCATTAAGAATAAGCAGAAACCCATCACGCTGAATGAAGCCGGAAAATTCCTGTTCGTGGTTTTCAACGAAGATAGCGATAAGGGCTACAAAACAAACGAGCAGTGGCGCAAGGATGCGTGCAGCGTAGTGGCATTGTGCAACCAAAACAAGCTGGAGGAGTTGTCGCTGCTGAATCTTACGGGGAAGAAAAAAGTAACTGCTTATGTTGCAGAAGGCATTCTGCTCGGCAACTATCAGTTTTTAAAATACAAAACCGGAGAGAAGAACGGAGTCAACTCGCTGAAAACAATTTTCATCAACGAGGGGGAAGCAGATATTGAAAAATTGAAAAGCGCAGAGATTGTTGCAGAGGCGACATTGATTGCGCGCGACCTTGTGAACGAGCCGCTTTCTTATCTCACCGCAGAACAACTCAGCAAAGAAATTCAGAAGCTTGGCAAAGAGGCGGGCTTCAGCGTGGAGGTGTTTAACAAAGCAAAGATTCAATCGCTGAAGATGGGCGGCTTGCTGGGTGTGAATCTCGGCAGCCCCAATCCGCCTACGTTTAATATTTTGGAATGGAAGCCGCGTGGCGCGAAGAATAAGAATCCCTACGTACTGGTGGGTAAGGGTGTAGTGTATGACACGGGCGGCTTGAGTTTGAAACCAACTCCCGGCTCGATGGATGCGATGAAGTGCGATATGGCGGGCGCTGCTGCTGTGGCATGTTCCATCTATGCGATTGCAAAAGCGAAACTACCGCTGCATGTTATCGGGTTGATTCCCGCAACGGAAAATCGCCCCGGTGGAAATGCATACGTGCCGGGCGATGTGCTGAAGATGCATGATGGCAGCACGGTTGAAGTATTAAACACAGACGCAGAAGGCAGATTGATTCTTGCCGATGCATTGAGCTATGCGAAAAGCTACAAACCGGAATTGGTGATTGACCTTGCTACGCTCACGGGTGCGGCAGCGCGCGCGATTGGTCCCGAAGGGATTGTGTATATGAGCACTGCGAAGGAAAAAGTGAATAATGATTTGGAGGAGAGTGGCAACCGCGTGTATGAACGCCTCGTGGAGTTTCCGCTGTGGGAGGAATATGACAACTACATCAAGTCGGATATTGCCGATGTGAAAAATATCGGTGGGGTGAATGCGGGTGCAATCACTGCGGGCATGTTTCTGAAAAAATTCACGGACTATCCGTGGATACATCTGGATATTGCCGCTCCTGCCTTTTTGGATAAGCCGGATGCCTATCGCCCGAAGAATGGCAGCGGTGTGGGGGTGCGTCTGCTCTTTGATTTCTTTAAAAACAAAACAAACTAAATGTCTGATAAGCGGGTAAAGGTGGGAATCACCCTCGGTGATTTCAATGGCGTGAGCGCAGAAGTGATTCTGAAAACATTCAATGAGCCATTGATGTATGATTTCTGCATTCCGGTGGTGTATGGCTCAAACAAAGTGCTGGCTTACCACAGGCAACATCTTGACCTTGACAAGGTGAACATCCAGGTGGTAAAAGACACAGATACCCTGCACCCGAAAACACTCAACGTGATTAACTGCTGGGAGGAGGATGTGATTTACAACCTTGGGCAGGCTTCCACGAAAGCGGGTGACCTCGCGCTGCTTTGCCTTGATGAAGCATTGAAAGATATTTTCGCGAAAAAGATTGACGTGCTCGTTACCGCCCCGCTCAACAAAAGCCAGGTGAAGCCCAAGGGAAAAGAATTTACGGGACACACCGGCTACATCACGCAGCGCTGCGGCATGACGGATTCGCTGATGCTGCTCGTGAGCGACAGGTTGCGCGTGGCGCTTGTCACCGAGCATATTCCAATGAGAGAAGTGGCGGAGCAGGCGAATGCTAAAAAGATTTATACCAAGCTGGAAATCCTCAACAACACGCTGAAAAAAGATTTCGGCATTCCCGGTCCGAAGATTGCCGTGCTCGGATTAAATCCACACGCAGGCGATGGCGGCTTAATCGGTAAGGAAGAAAAAGAAGTGATTGCGCCCACCATTGCGAAGGCGCAGGAAAACGGCATCCTCGCTTTTGGTCCTTATCCTGCTGATGGATTTTTTGGCGCGGGACATTACAAAAAGTTTGATGCCGTGCTCGCGATGTATCATGACCAGGGACTTATCGCGTTCAAAGCGATTTCCTTTGATACGGGCGTGAACTACACAGGCGGCTTGCCTATCATCCGCACTTCGCCCGACCACGGCACGGGCTATGACATCACCGGGAAAAACCTCGCCAATCATGAATCATTCCGCGAGGCGGTGTTCACAGCCGTTGACGCATTCCGCAAGCGCAGGGATTATGAAGAATTTTCTGCCAACCCGCTGAAGCGCAGGAAGATTGAGCAGGATTGAGTCGCACAACCCATGCACCATTAGTAGAATAAATTCGATTTGATAAAAAAACAAAGCCCCGCATGTTGCGGGGCTTTGCTGCAATTCAAAGTTGCGGGTTTTATTTAGCTACGCACTACTGTATTCAGGCTGTCGCTCCACGGACCGCTTTTTTCTACATCCGAATTGTTGCGCCAGCGGAGGTAAGCATAGATCCGCTTGCCTGCATCAACGGGGCTGATGTCAAGCGTAAATTTTGCTTTGGTGCTCATCGCCACCAGCGGGCAATTATCTACCGTGGCGGGTTGCGTGCCAATGGCATAGCGCACTTCCACGCAGTCGGCAGTGTCGAGAATAGAAGCGCGCTTCGTTTCCGTAGCAGTGCGGCAGGTAAACTGCACCTGCGAGCCGGGAAGCGCATCCAAACCACCAAACACCACTGAAGTAATCTGCGGGCGCGGGCTGTGCCCGCTGTTGCGCACGTTGAAGCCCATCGCATTAATCTGCTCTTTGTTGATGAGCGGATTAAAAATGATGTACGCATTGGCTAAGCCTTCAATAAACTGCTCATACTCATCGCGCACAGTGCGATAAGCCTGCACCTGGATAGGCGTGCGCGTGAGCTTGTTAGTAATAAAGCCATACATCATCTCATACTGGTTTTTAAACTGCGTGAGTTCAGTAACGCGGTCACTCGGGATGAGCCACACAACAGCATTGGTGGTCACCACCTGACAGAGGTACTGCTGAAAACTGAAAAACAACGCATCGGATAAACTCTTAAAATAAACAATCATCGTTCTGGAATTTAATGGGTTAAAAAATACCGGCTTGCAGGCGTTTGTTGTTTTTTTAAACCCGCTTGCCGGGCGTATCGCTGAGTTTATACGTGTGCTGCTTTTGTTTGTTGCGTGAATAATTAAAGTTGTACTAAAATTTTATTTAGCTTCTTAATCTGCCAATGCTATGTTTATAGACTAAGTAATAAGTGCAAGATAGACTACGTATAATTACGTACGTGTTTTAGCGTATGTAAAAAGGGGAAGTGAGGTTCTTACGAAAGGAATTACCAATGTAGCAAATAGATGGCGGTTTTCAGAAGGGATGATTTAATAACAAAGAGGTTCGCTTGTAAAAAGCAAGTGAAAAACAGGAGCATTCCTAAAAATGGAAAGCGTGAGATGAAAAGGAAAAAAAACGGTCGTATATCAGAGCATTAAAAACCAAATTTTCAAACAGGTTTCGGGAGCATAAACGCCAGCAGCATGAGCAATCATTTTACCACGGTGAAAATTGAAAACTTCAAATCCATCAGGGAGATGAAGTTTGATTGCCGCAGAATCAACCTGTTTATCGGTGAACCGAATGTAGGCAAGTCAAACATCCTTGAAGCGCTGGGGCTGTTTAGCGCACCTTATAGTTCACATAATATTAAGCCATCTTCAAAGGAGAGTAATTATTTCGGGTGGGATCAAATCAGGTATAAAGACCTTGCCGATATTTTCTTTTTCCAAAACACAGGAAAGCCAATTGTTGTTAAGACAGATAAAGGGATTGCTCATTTTGAGTTGAGAATTCCGGAGCGTGAGGAGTATGAATTCTACATAACTGCGACTGAAGAACAATTAAATACTCTAAAAGCATCTTTAGGTAATTCTGATTTTCAGAACAAGTTAAAAAAAGTAAGAGAAAATTCAATAACTGAATTTCTCCCTAATTATTACTTGAACATGCACAAAGATGGGGATGTGTCCTACCATGCAGCAGATAGAACAGTTTTCAGCTATGCAGGATTTGTAAAAAAATATTTATTTAATTCTACTTTGTTTAAATCAGAAAAGCATCACAGTAGATTTTCCACTTCCCTGCTCCCCTCTTACGGCTCTAATCTTTTCACCATTTTGCAGGGCAATCCTCAATTAGGCGAACTGGTAACAGGTTTGTTTAAGAAATATGATCGCGAACTGGTTTTTATCCAAAATACTGCCGAATATGTAATTCAGCGTAAGCTTGGCAGTGTTGCCAACCAGCCTCCCTATGATTCCATAGCCGATACGCTGCAACGTATTATTTTCCACTTCGTTGCCATCCCCTCAAATAAAGATTCGGTGTTGCTGTTTGAAGAGCCGGAAGCGCACACCTTTCCCACGTATGTCACGCAAATTGCGCAGGAAATTATTGATTCGGAAACCAACCAGTTTTTCATCGCTTCACTCAGCCCTTACTTAGTGGAGAAGATTATCGAGAATGCTCCGGCTGATGATGTGGCGGTGTTTGTTTGCAATTATGAGCAGCATCAAACCACCGTGCGTGAACTTACTTCTGAAGAGTTGAGCGATATTAAGAAGTACAACTACGACATTATCTATAATGTATCTTCTTTTGAGAAATGATTCATCCCAAGTGTATCATCCCTGAATGTGACGCAGATACATTCTTTGTGGAAATAATGAGCGGATTACAACCGCGCTCGCCCAACCATTAGCATAGTAAAAGCGAAGTGCTGAAAACGCTTGCGAAAATTGATGTGCCCAAAGCCCTCGGCATCATTGACAAAGACTCTCATGCAAAATTTCAGAAGGATTTAGCACAAGAGGAATTTAAAGTGCATGACCATGACAATGAGGAAGGCTTTTTGAAATTATACCGCCATGAAAACGAAAAGTATTTTCTCATTGAGATAGATAAAGAGTTTGAGTATTGGCTCTATCATAAAGTAGTTCCGGAAGCGGGAATACAACTTTCAGAGTATGGTATCCCCGGAGATTGGAAAGAATTTGGTAAGTATTTTAAAGGAGAAACAGTAAGAACAAAAGGGAAAGTATATCAATTCTTCAAAGCCCTGAAAAACAGCAATTCCGCTTCGCTGCAAGTGTATGCTTCCTGGGTGAAGATGTGTACGAGTTAGATTTCCCGCCATTTTCACCCACCACTTTTCCATTTGCCAACCCGGCAAACCGAAAAGTCGCGGCTTCCAATGCAAAAACCGATGCGGCAAGTGGAAAAACCAACTCGGCAAGTGGAAAAGTCGCAGCTTCCAACCCAAAAACCGAGGCGGCAAGTGGAAAATCCGTGGCTTCCAATGCAAAAGTGGCGCTCAGCAATGCAAATACCATGCTGCCACATGCAATTGTAGCCGGCTCAAAAGACGGGAAAATACCAGAAGGGTGGGAAAGGGAAGGAGTTGCTTAAAACGGCAAATCTTCTTCGCGCACGTTTTCCGCTTCTGCTTTCGTGTAGGCAGCGGCAGGGATAGAGGGTGGCGCGTTAGATGCAGATGCTCTGTTGCCTTCTGCGCCCTGACCCGCTACTTTCCATGCGCGGGCTTCGGTGTACCACTTGCCGTTGTATTCGCGGCTTTCCAATTCGATGGAGGCGGTCACGATTTGCCCTTCGCCCAATGCGAACTGGTCAATCTTGTCGCCCCACACGCTGATGCACACCTTCTTTGGATACTTGCCATCCGTTTCCAGAACGAATTCTTTTTTTCTCCATATTCCGTTCTTGCCGGTGCCTGTTTGTTCGGCTAATAAGGCGACTACTTTTCCTGTGATTTCCATTGTTGTTGGTTTAATCGTTTTTTATTTTGATTGCCTCACCCCGCCCCTCTCCAAAGGAGAGGGAGACCGGGCGAAATGTCTTTTATTTAATTCCTGATTCCTAATTCTAAATTAATAATTCTAATACGCTACTGCAAATATCACTCTTCTTTCCGAAGGTTTCCCGGAGTAAACGCAAGCGCCTGCTTCGGTTTTTGCATCCAGCGGAATGCAGCGGATGGTAGCCTTCGTTTCGTTTTTTATTTTCTCTTCCGTTTCGGCACTGCCGTCCCAATGCGCGGAGATGAAGCCGCTTTTCTCTGCCAGCACTTTTTTGAATTCATCAAACGTGTTCACCTCCGTTGTGTTTTCCGCGCGGAATTTCAGCGCCCTGTCGTAGATGTTTTGCTGAATTTCATCGAGCAGTTTCGGGATGTCGGTTTTCAGCGTAGCGAGCTGCATGATTTGCTTGGTGCGCGTGTCGCGCCTTGCCACTTCAGCCGTTCCGTTTTCCATATCGCGCGGACCGATAGCGATGCGCACGGGCACGCCCTTCATTTCATATTCGGCAAACTTCCATCCGGGCTTGTTCGTTTCGTCATCATCAAATTTCACTTCGAGTCCCAGCGCTTTCAATTCCTGCTTCAGTTGGTTCGCCCGCTCTGCAATCTGCGCGAGTTGTTCGGGTGTTTTATAAATAGGAATAATCACCACATGCAGCGGAGCCAGCTTGGGGGGCAGCACCAATCCCTCATCATCGGAATGCGCCATGAGCAATGCGCCAATCAAGCGCGTAGAAACGCCCCATGAGGTAGCCCACACATGTTCCTGCTTTCCTTCCTTTGTGGTAAAAACGACATCAAACGCTTTGGCAAAATTCTGCCCGAGGAAGTGTGAAGTGCCCGCCTGCAAAGCCTTTCCATCTTGCATCAACGCCTCGATGCAATAAGTTTCCACTGCGCCTGCAAACCGCTCGCTTGCGCTCTTCACGCCTTTCAGCACGGGCATCGCCATATATTTTTCTGCGAATTCCGCATACACATCCATCATCTTTTCCGCTTCAACGATTGCTTCCGCTTTGGTGGCGTGGGCGGTGTGTCCCTCCTGCCAGAGAAATTCAGCCGTGCGCAAAAAGAGGCGCGTGCGCATTTCCCAACGCACCACGTTCGCCCATTGGTTAATCAACAGCGGCAGGTCGCGGTACGATTGCACCCAGCCTTTGTAGGTGTTCCAGATAATAGTTTCAGAAGTGGGGCGGATAATCAGTTCTTCCTCAAGCTTTGCCTCGGGGTCAACGATGATGCCTTTGCCGTTGGGGTCGTTCTTCAGGCGATAGTGCGTCACAACGGCACATTCCTTTGCGAAGCCCTCAACATGCGCTGCTTCTTTGCTCAAAAAACTTTTCGGGATAAAAAGAGGGAAATAAGCATTCACGTGTCCGGTCTCTTTAAACATCTTGTCCAACTGCTCGCGCATCTTTTCCCAAATGGCGTAGCCGTAGGGTTTGATGACCATGCACCCGCGCACGGCAGAGTGTTCCGCCAGATTGCCTTTCTTCACCAAATCATTATACCATTGGCTATAATCTTGTGCACGCGGTGTGATTTCTTTGCTCATTAAATTTGTGGTATAGTATTTGAAATTTGTAGTGAGCAAAAATAGAAAGAAAAAACTCCTATCTTTTAAACGATGAGAAACATTTACAGTCCAAACGCTAAACAATTCACCATGAAAGCTTTTTCATTCCTAATCATTTCCCTCCTCTCTGCCCCCATCCTCTTTGCGCAAGCATGGGATGATGATGTGTACTTCTCTGCCAAAGATGAAGTGGCAGTTGCCGAAGAAGAAGCGCCACAGGCGCAGCAGCAGCCAGCGGAAAACTATGATGAGCCTGATTATGATTATTCAGACGGCTATTATGAGGAAGGCCAATCTGCCAACAGCCAAACGCAAACTGACGGGCAAGGCAATACTTACATCACCAACAACTACAATGGTGATTATTATGAAAACGATTATGCAACTCGCCTTGACAGATTTTACACTCCTTACTCAGGCTTCGGCTATTACAGCCCGTGCTATGGCGGCTTCTATGACCCGTGGTATGGATATGGCGGTGTTCCCATTTCAATAGGGTTTGGATGGGGCTTTCCTAATTATGGATTCGGTGGCGGATATTGGGGCGGAGGTTATCCTTACTATGGATATGGCGGATGGGGTTATCCCTCTTACGGCTATCCCTATCATGGGCATGGCTATGGTGGCGGGTATGCACATGGCTACAATGATGGCTATTGGAATGGATATAATGACGGCTATTATGGAGGAGGATATAATGACAATCCTTACTATGGTGGCGGCTACTATTACGGACCGAGAAAAGAAAGAGGAGGCTATTCTTCTTATAGAAATGAGTATGCTGAAAAGAAAACCGAGCAACTGGGAGTTGCCCCTGACAGAACAGTGAATCAATTTCCTGTGGGTGAAAATAAAGACTTGATTCAACCCGTGAGAACGGGCAACGAAGTGCAGCCGGGCAATAATGCCGTAAATGGAAATGCGATACAGCCTGCTCGCGGCACCGAAGTGAAGCCCAACACGAATGCTACTCAAATTGAAAAAGGAAATGTGCAACCGGCACGCGGCAATGAAGTGAAGCCAAACACGAATGCGAATCAAATTGAAAAGGGCAATGTGCAGCCTTCCCGTGGAAATGAAGTGAAGCCGAATACAAATTACAACACGATTGAGAAAGGGGATGTAAAACCGGCTAATCAACCTTCGCGCGACACGGAAGCGAAGCCTGCGCCCAATCCGGGAACGGGAGTTTCTCCGCGCAACGAAGTTGAAAAGGCTCCGGTTGATAAAGACCAGATTGCTCCGAAACCGGGCAACACAGGCAACCCGAATGTAGAAAGGGAAACGCAATCAAAGCCGGGTTACGATAAGCCGCAAACGGCTCCCAGAGGAAAGGATCATTCCACCACGCGCCCGCAGAATAATAGAGGCAATGCTCCCAGCCGTCAACAGCCGGAGCGCTATGATCCGAAGCAAAATCATGCTCCCCAGCAGAACAATTCCCCAAAGACCTATGACCGCGGCAACCAATCAAAGCCCGGCAACATGCAGAGAAATAATAACAACTATTCTGCGCCATCAAACAAGGGAAGAGGCGGCTCTCTGCAACGCGCCCCGCAGGGTGGAAGCAGAGGTGGAATGCAGCCGAGGTAATTTCTAATCAATGAATTTTATGAACGCGAATAGAGAGTTTGAAGTAAACGATACAGCCTGGACTCCCTCTCCCTTGGGAGAGGGACGGGGTGAGGCGATTCGCAGAAAAGGCAATCTTCTTCTTATCGCTTGTTTCTTGTTGCTTGTTGGTTCCGCTTACTCCCAATCAACAGAAGAAGCATTGCGTTATTCTGAACTGCGCTTTGGCGGTTCAGCGCGCGGCATGGCAGTGGCGGGCGCGATGGGCGCAATAGGCGCAGATTATTCTTCGGTAATTAATAACCCCGCAGGCTTGGGGTTGTTCCGAAAAACGGAATTGATGTTCACCTTTCGTTTTGAAAATATGAATACGGAATCACAATACGACAACGGTTTCACTTCTGATAATCGCTTCAATTTCAATGTCGGCAATCTCGGGGCAGCTTTTGCAGGAAAGAAAGAACGCGGAGGCTGGAAGAACATCAACTTCGGCATAGGCTACAATCGCCTCGCGAATTATCATGCAGAGCGTTATTACCGCGGCAACCCTACGGACAATTCCATTTTGCAGAGCTACGCTGATGAAGCTACAGGCACTCCTGCTGATCAACTTTCGTATGGCGACCAGAGTTTTGAATCTGTGCTGGCGTATGATGCTTACCTCATCAACCCGCTTCCTTCTGACATCACACAATACACCACAGTAACCGACAACGCGGATGTTGACCAGCGCATCAATGTAGAAACACGCGGAGCAACTGACGAGCTTTCGTTTGCCGTTGCGGGCAACTATAAACACAAATTGTATGTGGGCGGATACCTCGGCATTCCGTTTATTTTCTACAAAGAGCGTGGTTATCACCGCGAGACAAGCCTCGCTGCGGGGGATGAAGTGTTCAATTCATTTACTATGAATGATCAACTCAACACGTTTGGCGCAGGCGTCAATTTTAAAATGGGATTAATTTATCGTCCCAGCGACTGGGTGCGCTTAGGCGCGGCATTTCATACGCCAACTTATTTCGGCATCAGAGATGAATATTCTTCTTCGGTAACAGTTTCATTTGATACGCTGCCCAATCCTGATTTGGTTTTTCCTATCACGTATGAAGGCGAGTTTGATTATAACCTCACCACCCCGATGCGCTTTGTGGGAAGCGTAGGAGTGATTCTGAAGAAATATGCGTTCCTTTCATTCGACTATGAGTGGGTGGATTATAGCCGTGCGCAATATCACACCGCTTCCGAGTTCAGCGATTTTGAAAAGGATGTGAATGAAGACATCGCAGGGCTTTACGGTTCAGCGCATATTTTCCGAGCAGGCGCAGAAGCCGCATTAGATAATTTTCGCTTTCGCGCAGGCTATGCGCATTATGGAAGTCCGTATGAAAATACTGCTGCATTGGGCGACTATGATGGTTCCGCAAACTATTTCACAGGTGGCATCGGCATCCGCTTAAAGAAAGTCTATTTCGATCTTGCGTACGTGCATGGCAAATCAAAATCTGTGAACCTTGCGGTGAATGATGAACTCGCTTATGATGAAGCCATTCGCAACAGCGTGATGATTACCACCGGCTTCAGGTTCTAATTCTTCTTGTCGTAAATCTTTTGAATCTCATTCGATTCATGGATAAAAATTCCCGTTGAATTTTTATTCGCACACTTCACCATCGCTCCCGCAACAGCGCGTCCTTCAATCGCCTTGTATTTTTTAAATGGTCCGACAAAGAGCGGTGCAGTGAGGTTGAAAAAAAAGGCACTCGCTTTTTCACCGGCACGTTTTTCTGCTCTGTCACCAAGTAATAAAGAAGGTTGAAAGATATGAATCGTCAGGAAAGGAATTTGCTTCACAGCTTCTTCCACTTCTCCTTTCACGCGGTTGTAAAAAACGAGAGAGGATTTGTTCGCACCCATTGCAGTCACGAGCAGAAATTGTTTTGCGCCTTGTTGTTGCGAGAGTTGCGCAACCGCAACCGGATATTCAGAATCCACCTTCTTAAATGCAGCCTGCGAGCCGGCTTGTTTAATCGTGGTGCCAAGACAGCAGAACACATCATCCGCTTTCAGCAATGAAGCGGATTCTTGCAACTTCTCAAAATTGATAACATGCTGTTTCAACTTCGGGTGCTCCACAGGAATTTTCTTTCGCACAAGCGCAACGACCGAACTATAGTTCGCATCTTCCAACAGAAAATGCAGACAATGATTTCCTATCAATCCGGTTGCGCCCACGAGCAGGGCGATTTTCTTATTGTTCTCCACGCGATGGGAATTAGTTGTTGTGAAATTTTTAGCGACTTGCCCTACTTTTCATCCGGAACAAATTTATCAAACTAAGTTGCTGGATTTAACCACCACCGCGATTCTCCTTTTCACCGGGCTTATCACAGGCTTCATCAACACAGTAGCAGGTGGAGGTTCGCTGCTCACGCTGCCAGTGTTCATCTTCCTTGGTTTCCCCACCGACATGGCAAACGGAACAAACCGCGTGGCAATCTTCTTTTCAAGTCTTACTTCCACTTATACCTTTCGCAAGCAAGGCATTCGGGGAATGAAATACGGCATCTGGCTGGGACTGGCTGCTATGGCAGGCGCAATTCCCGGTGTCATTATCGCCATGAAGATGAATGATGAAGTTTTTACGAAAGTACTCGCAGGCATCATGATTGCTGTTGCAGGCTTTATTATCGCAGAACCATTTTTCAAGAAACAACACAGCGAAGAAATTCACAGTACGCCAAGACTCATTCTTGCGCTCATCACGTTTTTTTTCATCGGCATGTATGGCGGTTTCTTACAGGCTGGTCTTGGGTTTCTTGTGATTGCCGCGCTTGCAGGTATCAACAAGATGAACCTCGTGAAGGTGAATAACATCAAAGTGATTGTCACTT